>CABJBO010000012.1 GCA_902363875.1 Coriobacteriaceae bacterium
CTTGCAGCGACGGACCTCGGGACGCTCTTACACCACGTCTGCGCGCGCCACCCGCCAAGGTCGGGAAGCGGGCCAAATCGCCGGCCTCGAGGCTTATTCCACCGTTCCGTAGACGGCGCCCCAGCCGTGGGCGGCCAAGGCGGAGTTGAGCTGGTCGCAAAGTGACTGGCGGTCGTAGTAGCCGGGCGGCAAAAGATTCACGATCTCCATGAGGTCGGGCGCCAGGTCCAAGATTTCGGCCTGTACGATCAGATCCAGGCGGTCGATGGCGTGGCGGTCGTAAAACAGTCCGTCGACCAGGCGCTGCAAGTCGCCGAATTCCTCGGCCTGAAACGATCCGTACTCCATAGTGCCTCCTTGGGCGCCCCACGCCGGCATGCGCGGCGATTCGTAATTGATTGCGATGAACTTAATCTATCACGGCTTCATAACGTTGCGACGATGGCGGTCTATACTTAGACGAACTGCAACGTACCGCTTCGCGAAAGGTCGCACCCCATGCAGACGATCTACCAGAAGATGGAAACCACCGAACTCGATGCCGCCATCGAGGCGCTCAAAGCCGAGGTCGCCAAGGTCAAGGCCAAGGGCCTGGCGCTCGACATGGCCCGCGGCAAGCCGTCGCCCTCCCAGGTGGACATCTCTCGACCCATGCTCGATATCCTCAATGCCGATGCCGATCTGCATGACGGCAACGTCGACTGCTCCAACTACGGCTGCTTTGAGGGCGTTCCCTCGGCACGCAAGCTGGCGGGGGAGTTCCTGGGTTGTCCTGCCGAGCAGACGCTCGTACTGGGCTCATCGAGCCTGCTGATCGAGCACGATATCGCCGGTATGTTCTGGCGTTGCGGCTCGTGCGGCAGCGACCCTTGGGAGGCTTACGAGGCAGCGCACGACGGCAAGAAGGTCAAGTTCCTGTGCCCTGTTCCCGGCTACGATCGCCACTTTGGCATCACCGCCGATCTGGGCATCGAGAACGTCCCCGTCGCGATGACCGACAACGGCCCCGACATGGACGAGATCGAGCGCCTGGTTGCCGCCGACGATTCCATCAAGGGTATCTGGTGCGTGCCCAAGTATTCCAACCCCACGGGCATCACCTTTAGCGAGGACACTGTGCGCCGCTTGGTCGAGATGCCCACGGCCGCGCCCGATTTCCGCATCTTCTGGGACAACGCTTACTGCGTGCACGACCTGTACGACGAGACCGACGAGCTCGCAAATATCTTTGACCTCGCTCGCGCGGCGGGCACCGAGGATCGCGTGGTGGCCTTTGCCTCGACGTCCAAGATCACCTTCCCGGGCGCCGGCATCGGCTTTATCGGTGCGAGCCCCGCGGTCATCGCCGAGTTCTCCAAGCGCCTGAAGGCCGGTCTTATTAGCGCCGATAAGCTCAACCAGCTGCGTCACGTGCGTTTCCTTCCCACCATCGAGGCGGTCAAGGAGCACATGAAAAAGCATGCCGAGTTCCTGCGCCCGCGCTTTGAGGCCGTCGAGCGCAAGCTCACCGAGGGCCTGGGCGACACGGGCTGCGCCACCTGGACGCACCCCCGCGGCGGCTACTTTGTAAGCTTCGATGGTCCCGAGGGCTCGGCCCAAAAGGTCGCCGCGCTTTGCGCCGACCTGGGCGTCAAGCTCACGCCGGCCGGTGCCACTTGGCCCTATGGCAAGGACCCGCGCGACACCAACATCCGCATCGCGCCGAGCTATCCCACGGTCGAGGACCTGGAGGCCGCGCTCGATGTGCTGGTGCTGGCCGTTAAGCTTGTCGCTGCCGAGCTTGCGCGTGCCGAGCGCGCCTAACGCGTAGGGCCCCGCAAGTCCGCGCCTAGTACTATCCGCACTTTCGATACGTAAAGGAGCGTATACATGGATTTGGGTATTTCCACAAACCCCACGCCAGAGCTCTACACCATTAAGGTGACCGGTGAGATCGATATCTCTAACGCCGATAGCCTGCGCAATGCCATCGACCTGGCGCTCGAGCAGCCCACTGAGGCCGTTGAGCTCGATTTTGCCCAGGTGAGCTACATCGATTCGACGGGCATTGGCGTGCTTGTGGGCGCCGCACACCACGCAGCTGATCATGGTAAGCGTTTTAGCTGCGTCAACGTGCAGCCCCCGGTGATGCGCGTGGTTCAGCTGTTGGGCGTCGACCAGGAGATTTCGATCACCGCTGCATAATCTTTGCCCCCAAAAGGGCGTGCCGTTTGGCATATGTTTGTGATGCGCTCGGACGTTTTGGCGTCCGGGCGCTATACTTGACCGAATGAATAGACGAGTTCCGGCCGAATGGCGCGGTGCGGGCTCGAATCACATCGAGCCTTGGAGGTATGTGTGTTTGGTATTGGAGAAGGTGAGCTGGCAATCATCGTGGTCTTCGGCTTTTTGCTGTTTGGCCCGGATAAGCTCCCGCAGATGGGCCGTACGATCGGCCGTGCCATCCGTCAGTTCCGCGAGACGCAGGAAAAGATGACGGCGGTTGTCCAGTCCGAGATCATCGATCCGGTGAGCGAGGCCGCTTCGGCTCCGGTCAAGCCCAAGAAGGCTGCCGTCGATGACGATTCCGATGCGGACGAGGATGCCGCCGAGACGGTAGCGCCCGCCAAGAAGGAGACCTTTGCCGAGCGTCGTGCCCGCCTTGCTGCCGAGAAGGCCGCGAGCGAGGCTGCCGCCGAGGGCGAGGGTGCTGCTGAGGAGTCCGAGGCCGCTGCCGCCGAGGCCGAGCCTGCCGCTGCCGCCGAGCCTGCCGTCGAGCCCGAGCCTGCTGCAGAGCCCGAGCCCGAGCCGGCAGAGCCCACGACGGCTGGCCTCTACGCCCGTCGTCCCCGCAAGCGCAAGGCCGTCGTCGACCAGCTCGCTCGCGAGCTCGAGGCCGAGGACGCTGCCGAGACTGCTGCCGCCGACGCCCCGAAGGGAGGCGATGAGTAATGCCTATCGGACCTGCTCGTATGCCGCTCTTCGATCACCTGGGAGAGCTCCGTCGCCGCCTGACCATCGTGATCGTGTCGGTGTTTGCCGCCGCCATCGTGCTGTACTTTGCCACGCCCGTGGTGCTCGATATCCTGGAAGACCCCATCCGCTCGTTTGTGCCGGACGGTAAGTTCTACATCACCACCACACTCGGCGGCTTTGGCCTGCGCTTCTCGCTGGCCATCAAGATGGCCGTGGTCATGTGCACGCCCATGATCATCTGGCAGATCCTGGCATTTTTCCTGCCGGCGCTGCGCCCCAACGAGCGCAAGTGGGTCGTGCCCACGGTGCTCGCCTCGACGGTGCTGTTCTTCCTGGGTGCCATCTTCTGCTATTTCATCATCATCCCGGCGGGCTTTGAGTGGCTCATCGGCGAGACCTCGGCCGTCGCTACGGCGCTGCCCGACCTGGAGAACTACGTCAACATGGAGCTGCTCTTTATGATCGGCTTTGGTGTGGCGTTTGAGCTGCCGCTCATCATCTTCTATCTGTCCGTCTTTCACATCGTGTCCTATGCGGCCTTCCGCAGCGCCTGGCGCTACGTGTACGTAGGCCTGCTTGTGGGCTCGGCTGTGATTACGCCCGACGGCTCGCCCGTTACGCTGGGTCTCATGTATGGCGCCCTGCTCTCGCTCTACGAGATTTCGCTCGCCATTGCTCGCGTGGTCATTACCGCGCGCGAGGGCAAGGAGGGCCTGTTCGTGAGCCGTCTGGACCTGTTCTCGGACGACGAGGACGACGAGGAGTAAATCGGTATGCACGAGGTTGGCATTGTCAACGGCATACTCGATACAGTGATTCGCGCGGCGCGTGGGGCGGGGGCCTCGCGCGCCGTTTTGGTAACGCTGCGTATCGGGGATATGACCGAGGTCGTGCGCGAGGCGCTTGACTTTGCGTGGGAGACGTTTCGCGACGAGGACTCGCTCACGCGCGGCTGCGAGCTTGCCGTGGAGGAAGTCCATCCACAAAGCGAGTGTCTGGACTGCGGTGAGGTCTTTGAGCACGACCGTTTCCATTGCCGTTGTCCCCAATGTGGCGGTGCCAACGTGCGTCTGCTGCATGGCCGCGAACTCGACATCGCAAGTATCGAGATCGAGACCCCCGACGATTAGCACGCTCGCCATCTAGCGATGGGGTATAAAAGGGCCAAAGTAAGGAGCGCTAAGTATGGCCGAGAAAACGATTGATATCGCGTCGCCGATTCTGTCGCGCAACGAGCGCCTGGCAGATCAGCTGCGTCAGCGGTTTGAGCAGACGAACACCTACGTGATCAATGTGCTGTCGAGCCCTGGCTCGGGTAAGACCACCACGATTCTGGGCACCAACGAGCGCCTGCGTGACAAAGCCAGCCTGCGCTGTGCCGTTATCGAGGGCGATATCGCCTCGGACGTCGACGCCATCACCATGAAGGAAGCCGGCATGCCCGCCATCCAGATCAACACGGGCGGCCTGTGCCACCTCGAGGGCAACATGATCATGGAGGCCGTCGACGCCTTCGACCAGGCCGTCGGTCTGGAGAACATCGACGTCATCTTTATCGAAAATGTGGGTAACCTGGTCTGCCCGGTCGACTTTGACCTGGGCGAGAACCTGTCCATCATGATCCTCTCGGTGCCCGAGGGCGACGACAAGCCCATCAAGTACCCGGGCATCTTCCAGCACGCCGGCGCGCAGCTGCTCAATAAGGTCGACGTGGCTCCGGCTTTCGATTTTGACATGGATAGGTATACTAAGACACTCGATGACCTCAATCCGCAGGCGCCGCGGTTTGCCGTGAGCGCGCGCAAGGGCGAGGGCATGGATGCCTGGTGCGATTGGCTCATCGGGCAGATTGAGCAAGCAAGGGCGTAAGTCGGCCGCCAAGAGGGCGGGCGCAGCCGCAGACACACGAGATAGGAGCCTCTTTTGAAGCTCATCATCGCTGAGAAAAACGACGCCGCGCGTCAGATCGCCGAGCGTCTGTCCACGGGCAAGCCCAAAAAGGACAAGGTGTACAACACCGCCATCTACCGTTTTGAGTGGAAGGGCGAGGAGTGCGTGACGATCGGCCTTGCCGGTCACATCCTGGCACCCGATTTTTGCGACAGTGTGCTGTTCGATAAAAAGTTGGGCTGGTATTCGGTCACGGAGGACGGCGAAATGCTGCCGGCCGATATGCCCGATGGCCTGGCCCGCCCGCCGTACGACACCAAGCGCAAGCCGTTCCTTGCCGATGGCATTTCCATCAAGGGCTGGAAGCTCGAGAGCCTGCCCTATCTCACCTGGGCGCCCGTCATTAAGCTTCCGGCCGAGAAAGAGCTCATCCGCTCGCTTAAGAACCTCGCCAAAAAGTCCGACAGCGTCATCATCGCCACGGACTTCGATCGCGAGGGCGAGCTGATCGGTTCGGACGCCCTCAACAAGGTGCGCGAGGTGGCGCCCGACTTGCCGGTCGCCCGCGCCCAGTATTCTTCGTTTACCAAGGCCGAGATCACGCAGGCCTTCGATAACCTTGTCTCGCTCGACCAGAACCTGGCCGACGCCGGCGAGAGCCGTCAGCACATCGACCTCATTTGGGGTGCAGTGCTCACGCGCTACCTGACGCTCGCCAAGTTTGGCGGCTTTGGCAACGTGCGTTCCGCCGGCCGCGTGCAGACGCCGACGCTTGCCCTGGTGGTCGAGCGCGAGCGCGAGCGCATGGCGTTTGTGCCCGAGGACTATTGGCAGATTCGCGGCATGGGCGCCGCGCAGGGCGCTGCCGAGGATGAGCGCTTTAAGATTGCGCACAAGACGGCACGTTTTACCGACAAGGATGCTGCCGAGACGGCGTACGGCCACGTCGACGGCGCTACGACGGCAACCGTCGCCGCGGTGACCAAGCGCTCCCGCAAGCAGCAGCCGCCCACGCCGTTTGCGACGACCTCGCTGCAGGCTGCCGCCGCGGCCGAGGGCATCTCACCTGCACGTACCATGCGCATCGCCGAGTCCCTCTACATGGCGGGCCTCATCAGCTACCCGCGTGTCGACAATACCGTGTACCCTGCGACGCTCGATCTGGGCGCCGTGGTGAGCGACCTGGCAAAGATTAACCCGGCGCTGGCGCCCGTGTGTAAAAAGGTGCTCGCCGGTCCCATGAAGCCCACGCGCGGCAAGGTCGAGACCACCGACCACCCGCCTATCTATCCCACGGGCGAGGGCGATCCGTCCACGCTCGATGGCGGCCAGCGCAAGCTCTACGATCTCATCGCCCGCCGCTTCCTGGCGACGCTTATGGGTCCTGCGACCATCGAGAACACCAAGCTCGAGCTCGACGTCAACGGCGAGCCGTTCGTGGCCTCGGGCGACGTGCTCGTGACCCCGGGCTTCCGCGAGGCGTACCCGTACGGCCTTAAGCGCGACGAGCAGATGCCGCCGCTGGAACAGGGTGATACGGTCGACGTGTTCGACATTAAGCTCGAGGCCAAGCAGACCGAGCCGCCCGCGCGCTACAGCCAGGGCAAGCTCGTGCAGGAGATGGAGAAGCGCGGCCTGGGCACCAAGTCCACGCGCGCGAGCATCATCGAGCGCCTGTACGCCGTGCGCTACCTCAAAAACGATCCCGTGGAGCCGAGCCAGCTGGGCATCGCCATCATTGACGCGCTGACGCAGTTTGCCCCGCGCATCACGAGCCCCGATATGACCAGCGAGCTCGACGGCGACATGACCCGTGTGGAGCGCGGCGAGGACACCGAAGAGCATGTCGTGACGCACTCGCGTGCGCTGCTGGCCGGCGTGCTCGACGAGCTGCTCAAGCATACGCAGGAGCTCGGCGACGCCATCAGCGACGCCGTCACGGCCGATGCGCGCGTGGGCGCCTGCCCCAAGTGCGGCAAGGACCTGGTTATGAAGACGAGCGCCAAGACCCGCGGCAGCTTCATTGGCTGCATGGGCTGGCCCGACTGCGACGTGACCTATCCGGTGCCGAGCGGCGTCAAGGTGAGCCCGCTCGAGGGCGAGGCCGCCGTGTGCCCCGAGTGCGGCGCGCCGCGCATCAAGTGCCAGCCGTTCCGCCAGAAGGCCTTCGAGATCTGCGTGAACCCCACGTGCCCCACCAACTACGAGCCTGACCTTAAGGTGGGCGAGTGCAAGGTGTGCGCCGAGGCCGGACGCCATGGCGACCTGATCGCGCACAAGAGCGAGAAGAGCGGCAAGCGCTTTATCCGCTGCACCAACTACGATGACTGCGGCGTGAGCTATCCGCTACCGGCGCGTGGCAAGCTCGAGGCGACGGGCGAGACCTGTCCCGAGTGCGGCGCCCCCATCGTGGTGGTCAACACGGCGCGCGGTCCGTGGCGTATCTGCGTCAACATGGACTGCCCGACCAAGGAGAAGAAGCCCGCCCGCGGCCGCAAGACCACAACCAAGGCGAGCACGGCAAAGAAGACGACGGCGGCCAAGAAGACGACGGCTAAGAAAGCCACTGCCGCCAAGAAGACGACCGCGAAGAAGTCGACTGCCAAGAAAGCAGCCTCCGACAAGTAACGGCGCAGTCGAAACAGTGCCCAAAAACGAGCGAGGGTCCCATGATCCTCGCTCGTTTTTTTTGACCGGCAGTTAGGGACGTTCCTTTTCTGCCGGCAGTTTAGGAACGTCTCTAACTGCCGGCTCGGGAACGACAAAGCGCTAGTTCACCTCGACGGGTTTGGCGCCGGGATAGCGCTCCTCAAAGTCTAGGCGGTACTTATTGTCATTGGTACCCGCCACGTTGTCGCGCGACAGCGGCGCCACGATCTCATTCTTGTGGTCCGCAGGCTTGGCGTATTTCAGGCTGATCTCCCAGGCATCACAGATTGCGTCAATGCGGTGATCCAGGTCGTCGTACAGGGCGATGATGTCCTTCCAGGAGCTGTAGTTCTTGGAGCTCGTCGGGACGTCCAGGTCCTCGACGATGTCGTAATACTGCTCGATGGTGTCCTCCGTGCGCTCGGCGACGTCGGCGAGATTTTGACGGGTGGTTCGATCCTCTTCCAGATAGTTGCCGTTGAAGTTCTGCGCGCAGCCACGGACCTGGCTGTCGAGATCTTCGAGCAGGTCGTAGTATTCGCTCAGGCGACGGTAGAGGTTCTGCTCGGAGAGCGTTGCTTCGCCGCCATCCTCGTCGTCATCGTCATCATCGTCGTACAGGCTGTTGGGATCGCCGAGAGGCTTTAGGTCATCGTCGTCGACGTCATGGTGCAGCTTAGCTACCGCGGCAGTCGTCTGCGTGGCGGCGTTGTCGAAAGGCTTGATCACAAAGAAAACGACCAGGGCGATGATGATCGCCACCAGCACAACAATAACGGCGATAAGCGGCCCGGTGCCGCTCTTTTTGGGAGCGGGGGTCTGTGGCGAAGCGGGCGCGTATGCGGGAGCCGGCTGCTGTTGGGGCGAGCCGCTCGCGACGGGTATGCGCTGCGTGGTCTCGACGGCCTCGGTCCCTGCGGCGGGGTCGGGGCTATAGGCGAGGGGGTCGTCCGCCTTGGCTTGCGGCGTATCAAGGGAGCCGGTCTGCTCAAAAGCGGGCTGGCTATCGCTCGCGGCTGTTTGCTCAACGGGTGCACCGCACGAGGTGCAGAACTTGGCATCATCTGCAAGAAGCTTGCCGCACGAGGCGCAATACCGAGACATTGCCACTCCTTTCGCCACATTTCAATGCAATACGACGATTATACCCAGTACCCCAAAAAGCCGGCAGTTGAGGACGTTCCTTTTCGGCCGGCAGTTTAGGAACGTCCCTAACTGCCGCCTGAGTAGCCATTGGCTAGGTGGGATTTGGGACGTGCCGAGCACTGGGGTATCATGGCTTGGTTGATATATCTGCATTTACGCGCCTTGTAGGAAGGGGCTGCGCCCATGGCTTTTGAGCCCGCTCAACATAGCTTTATCACGCTCGAGGGCGTCGATGGCGCTGGCAAGTCCACGCAGGCGCGCCTGCTGGCCCGCGCGCTTGACCTTGCCGGTTACCAGGTCGTGGCCCTGCGCGAGCCGGGTGGCACCGCCATCAGCGAGAAGATTCGTGCCCTGCTGCTCGATTCCGCCAACACGGCAATGGGCGATACTTGCGAGCTGTTGCTCTACGAGGCCGCGCGCGCCCAGCTAGTGCACGAGGTTATCGCGCCTGCCCTCGCGGCCGGCAAGGTGGTCCTGTGCGATCGCTTCTACGATTCCACGACCTGCTACCAGGCGTTTGCCGACGGCCTCGATCGCCAGATGGTACGCGACGCCAACAACCTGGCCGTCGCGGGAACACACCCGGTGCTCACGCTCGTTTACCACATCACGCCCGAGCAGGCGGCGCTGCGCATGGCTGCCCGTGGCGCGGCTGACCGCATGGAGGCAAAGGGCATAGCCTTCCAGGAGCGCGTCTATCAGGGTTTTTGTGCCATTGCCGCCGAGGAGCCAGACCGCGTAAAGCTCATCGACGCCACTGCGCCGATCGAGGATGTCTTCGCGCAGACGGTCGAGCAGGTTCGCGCGTACGGCCTCGATATCCCGCAGGATGCCGTCGTCGCCGCGCTTGCCCAGGAGGCCGAGTAGCATGGCCCCTGCGCAGACAAGCTTGCTCGCCAAACTCGATACCCAAGAACGCGTGCGCGACTTTTTGACCAACGCCGTCGCCAGCGGTCGCGCATCGCACGCCTATCTGTTCTTGGGAGCGCCCGGCGCCGGCAAGCTCGATGCCGCATGGGCGCTCGCCCAGGCATTCCTGTGCGAGCAGGACGGCTGCGGATCGTGCGACAGCTGCGTGCGCGTCGCGCGCCATACGCATCCCGACGTGCACTATTACACGCCCGAGAGCGCCACGGGCTACCTTATTGCCCAGACCCGCGAGCTGCTCGATGACGTGCCGCTGGCACCCATTCGCGCCAAGGCCAAGGTCTACATCATCGACCGTGCCGAGCAACTGCGCGCCAACACCGCCAACGCACTGCTCAAGACACTCGAGGAGCCGCCCGAGGGCGTTATGTTCATCTTGCTGGGCACCTCGGCAGACGTGATGCTGCCCACTATCGTGAGCCGCTGCCAGTGCGTGCCGTTTCGGCTGGTGTCGCCCGCCGTGGCCGCGCGTGCCGTGAGTCGCGCCACCGGTCAGGACCCTGCGCGTTGCCGCATGGCGGTTGCCGTAGCGGGGAGCCCAACGCGCGGCATCGAGTTCCTCAAGAGCGCCGAGCACCAGGATGCTCGCCGCCAGATGGTCCGTGCCATCGATTCGCTCATCGCCGCCGACGAGGCCGACGTGCTCAGTCGCGCCAAGTCGCTCATCGTCGCCGTCAAGGCGCCGCTCGCCGAGGTCAAGTCCACGCAGGAAAAGGTACTCGAGCAAAATGCCGACTACCTGTCGCGTGGAGCATTGAAGCAGCTTGAGGACCGCAACAAGCGCGAACTCAACGCGCGCGAGCGTTCGGGTATCATGGAAGCGCTGGCGAGCGCGCGGACGCTCATGCGCGACGTGCTGCTGACACTTCAGGACGAGGCGGCCGACGTGGTGAACGAAGACGTGCGTGACACGATCGGTCGGCTTGCCGCTGCGACGAATGTTGCGGGTGCCACCCAGGCGCTCGAGGCGGTCGCGACCGCCGAGCGCAACATCGCCAGAAACGTTACTCCCCAGCTGGCCATCGAGGTCATGCTGTTCGATATCAGGAAGGCACTGAAATGCCGTTAGTCGTACCCGTTAAGTTTACCTACGCCTCGCGCGACCTGTGGTTTGACCCGCAGGACCTGGATATCCTCGAGGCCGATTATGCCATTTGCTCCACCGAGCGCGGAACCGAGATCGGCTTGGTCACGGCCGATCCCTTCGAGGTGCCGCAAGACGAGATCGGTCAGCCGCTCAAGCCCGTGCTGCGCGTGGCGAGCGACATCGACCTGCAGCTTGCCGACGATTTGGCCATCCAGGGCGACGAGGCGATGGTCGATTTCCGCCGTCTGGTCAAAGAGCTCGACCTCGAGATGAAGCCGGTGGGCGTCGAGTACCTGTTTGGCGGCGAGAAGGCCGTGTTCTACTTTGCGGCCGAGGAGCGCGTCGATTTTCGCCAGCTCGTCAAGGACCTGTCCTCGACGCTGCACATTCGCGTCGACATGCGCCAGATCGGCGTGCGCGACGAGACCCGCCTGGTGGGCGGCTATGCCCAGTGCGGACAGGAGCTCTGCTGCACGCGCTTTGGCGGACAGTTTGAGCCCGTCTCGATCCGCATGGCAAAAGAGCAGGACCTGCCGCTCAATTCCTCCAAGATCAGCGGCGTGTGTGGCCGCCTGATGTGCTGCCTGCGCTACGAGTTCGAGGCCTACAAGGACTTTAAGAGCCGCGCGCCCAAAAAGAAGACGCTCATCGATACGCCGCTCGGCAAGGCGCGTATTCAGGAATATGACACGCCGCGCGAGCAGCTGGTGCTGCGCCTGGAGAACGGCAAGGTCTTTAAGGTCAACCTGGCCGATATGACCTGCTCGGAGGGCTGCAAGAAGAAGGCTGCCGAGCAGGGCTGCAATTGCCGCCCCGACTGCGTGACGCGCGATGTGCTCGAGCGCATCGAGTCGCCCGAGATGCGCCTGGCGCTCATGGAACTCGATCGCGAGAACGGCGTCGACGTGGGCGATGGCCTGTCGAGTGCCGACCGTCTGGCCGGTACGTCGATGCCCAAGCGCCGTCGTCGCGATGCTGAATCCGATGCCCGTGTCGGTCAGGGGCAGGGCGAGGGTCGTGGCCGCGGAAAGGGCCGTGGCAATGCCGCAACGCCTGAGGCCGAGGAGGCCGCTGGCGGCCGTCGCCGCCGCAAGCGTGCGGGCTCTGCCGATGCCGGCGAGGCCGCAGCTGCAGGCAAGAACTCCTCCCGCGAGCGCGAGGTTCAACAGCCCCAGCAGCAGAATCGCGGCGGTGGCATGAATCCCACGCGCCGTCGTCGCCGTCATCTGTCGAGCGAGGAGCGCGAGGACGCCTTCCGTGCCGCAGCTGCTCGCGAGGCTGGTGCCGCTTCCAAGGGTCCCTCGGCCTCCGATGCGCCTGTCGACAAGGGCGGCAAGTCACGTGGCGAGGAGGAGCGCGCGCCGCGCCCGCGCCGTCGCCATTCCTCGGGCGCACAGCAGAAGCCTTCAGTGCCCTCCGTGGCCGATCAGGTCTCGGATGGCGAGGTCAAGGTCACGCGCCGTCGTCCCGGAGATGGCGGGGGAGCTGCTGCCAAGGCTTCGCGTGGCGCCGCTCGCGACGAGCGCGAGCCGCGCGAGGATCGCGGTGGCGAGGGCTCGGCCGACCAGGGTCAAAAGCGCCGTCGCCGTCGCCGTTCCCGCAAGCCGCGCCAGGATGGTGGCGAGGGCCCGACCCCGTCTTCGTCTGCACCACAACCGCCCGCCGGCGAATAACGCCCGCGAGCGGATTTAGCTCGCCTTGCCCCGAGCGCATCGGGGTATCATAGCGCTGAATCAACAACCCTCCCTGCGACCGAACGTAGGGAGGGTTGTGTCTTGAAGAGCCATCTGAACATATTGAGCCGTCTGCAGGGTGCCGGCGCCCTACCGTTTGCAGACGAATTGCTACCGTTTGCCGAGCGGGTGGCACGCGAGGCGCTCGAGGCATTGTCGCCAACACGATGTGCCGGCTGCGAGCGCGCCGGTGCGCTTATTTGCCAAGACTGCCTGGCTGCGCTCACGCTCATCGACCCACGTCATAGCTGCACCCGATGCGGCGCCCCGTTTGGGGATTTGCTGTGCACTGAATGTTCGGTCGAGGGCACGTCCTCGGCAATGTCGGAGGCGCTCGACCGCTGCCTGGCGTGCGCCGTCTACGCGCATCCGCTGCCGCGCATCATTAAAGCGTACAAGGATGCGGGCGAGCGACGTCTGGCTCCGTATCTGGCGGAGCTGCTTTACGACACCGCCCTGCATGCCCAGGTCGTAGCGCCCGAACGCTTAGGAGGTGTGCTGTCCGGTGCGGATGCGGTGGTGTTTGTGCCTGCGACGGCGGCAGCGTTTCGGCGGCGTGGTTTTGATCATATGGAGGCTATTGCGCGCCCATTTTGCGAGCTGTCGGGTGTTCCCCTGCTCGATGCTCTCGTCAAGTACGGGCATGGCGACCAGCGCGAACTCGGTCGTGAGGAGCGCCGCGAGCGTGCCCAAGGCATGTACGAGACGGTTGAGGACGTGCACGGCCGCCGCCTGCTGCTGATCGATGACGTTATCACCACGGGCGCGACGATGGCCACGGCTTCGGCGGAACTCAAGCGCGCCGGCGCTGCGGCAGTCGATGGCATTGCTATCGCACGTGTTTGGTAGGGGTGGTTTTGTGGCAGTGAAGATTGAGCGGCGCAACGAGCCGACAGGCGAACAGCTAGCGGCTTCCGTAATCCTAACAGGCGTTTCAGCGCTGCGCATGATGCGCGCCGAGCGCCGGCAGATGGGCTATATCAGCTGGAAGGACCTTAATCCCGATGAAGAGCGCCGTGTGCTGCGCACGTCGTCGCCCTCGACCGAGGATATCTATCTTCCTGACTTGGTGCGAATTGGAGCCAAAAGTGGCGAGGTGCAAGAAGATCTGTGCTTGCTGGTGGGATCTGCGGCGCAGCGCCGCCGCATGCCTGGCGTAGGCTGGTCCGTGTGTTCCGGGTTGCCCGCCGGCTCGATTCTAGAGGTGGAACCGGGGGTGTACAGCCTATCTCCCGAGGCCCTTTGTGTTGCCGTTGCGCGCGAGGTCGGCTGCATCCAGGCGTTTGCCCTGGCCCAGGAGCTGTGCTCTAAGATTTCACTGAGCGACCGCGGGAAGTATCTGCCTCCCTACACCTCGCCTGTTACGAATAAACTTGCAAAGGACAAGGACCAGCCAGCAGACGTGGGCTACTTTGAAGTCGAACCGGTGCTGACGCCCGATCGCCTGGCAGATTACCTTGCGACATGCAAGGGAAGCACGGCCAAACAATTGCAGCGTCTGTGTCCCTACTTGTCAGAAAACCTGCTCTCGCCCATGGAGTGCATCATGCTCGCCCTGTTTTCGCTTCCGTTTCCCTATGGCGGATTTGCCTGCGGTCCCTTTAAGACCGACTACAAGATCGAGTTCGATGACCGCGCGCAGGCAATCTCGGGGATGCCCCATGCAGTTTGCGATGCATATCAGGAGGCAGCCCGGTTTGACCTGGAATACAACGGTGAGCTGGGCCATTCCTCCCGGAGGGGACGTATCCATGACGAAAAACGCAACACGGGCTTGATTACTATGGGAATCGAGGTCGCGACGGTCAACAACGAAATGCTCTGTGACATGGAAGCGATGGAAGCGCTCGCATGGCGCATGCACCAGCGTATGCGAAAGCGGTACCGGAATCGTGTCGATGCCCGCAGGAAGAAGCAAGAGGCGTTGCTTAACACGCTGCGGGCGTGTTTTGGGCTTAAGCCGGTCTAATACGCGTCGAAAATAGAAGGTTAATCATATGCCCTGGCCATAATATGGCAAATATGAGTACTGTCACTAAATCAGTAACAGCAAAATCAAGGAATTTAGGACTCGGAGGCGGCGTAAAGTAAGAAGATAATAAACAAATGTAGAATAACTAAGCATCAGGTTGGCGACACTGAGCGCAAAATCTGTCCGAGAGGCCAAAATTGCCTGTTACTAAATTGGTGACAGTACTCATATTTGCCATTTTTTGGCCACGGCACCCTAGGAAGGGTGCCCCGGAGCTCCCCATAGGGGAGCTCCGGGCTTCACAGAGGCACGAATAGCCCACTCCGACCTGCGAAATCTGTACTCGCGATGCGAATGACGCCCCTAACCTTAAACTTTAGCTTGAACTTAGCTATAATGCGCTACGTTCCTACCAGGCTGTGGTTGCGGACGGACGAAATGCCCGTCCTAGTCCAAGACAGACGCGGTCAAAGGGATCCACGTAAGCGACCGCGTGCGCGCGGCGCGATCATGGCGCGTCCTAGATGTAAGCCGCACCGTCCGTTCTACTTTCTTTGGGGCAATACCGCCTCGCGGGCGAGCGGGCCAGTCGTGAAGGTGGCTGCGGCCTCCCGAGCAAACACCCCGGTGCGCAAGTGTGGGGTCAAATACCAGGTCAGCTGGTGGGAACAACCCGATATTCCGCGCAACGCACGGATCGTATACGACACAGAAGGCAGGGTAGTGGACATGGTGAGGGGCAGCTTGATGCACGCGGCTCGGTTAGGTGCTGGGACCGCAGCGGTCATTGCCGTTTTGGGCCTGAGCGGATGCGCGTTCAACCCGCTGTCTACGTTCACGACTCCCACGATCGACCAGATCGAGTACGAGACCGTCACGCCGGCGGTGTCGGACGATGCCCTGGTTACTCCCGGAACCCTGACGGTCGCCCTCGATACTTCCGATGCGCCGCAGGCAATGCAGGGCGCCGACGGCGAGCTTACGGGGTATGCAGTCGACGCTGCCCGCGCCCTCGCAAGCCGCATGGGCCTTAAGGTCGCCTTTGTCGATGCGTCCTCGGCAGGTTCCGCGCTCGGCGACAAAAAGGCCGATATCTTTATCGGCGAGATCAACTCCACGGACGGGGACGTTAGCTCGCTCGGCACCTGCCTGTACGATGCCGCTTCCGTGTTCGGTAAAACCAGCGATGGTGGGTCGCTAAGCGTTTCCACCGATACCCTTAACACGTCTACTCTGGGTGTCCAGATGTCCTCGGCCTCGCAGGAGGCGCTTGCTAAGCAGAGCATCACCGCCAACCAAAAGACCTACTCCAACATCAACGAGTGCTTTGAGGCGCTCGAGTCCGGCGAGGTCGACTATGTGATCTGCGACTCCACAGCCGGCGGCTATCTTGCACGCCTGATGAGCGAGGTCTCCTATGTCGGTGCGCTCGAGGCGCCCTCGACGCTTGGTGTTGCGGGCCTCTCGTCCAATGACGAACTGTGCCGTGCCGTGAGTGATGCCCTCGACGACATCACGGTCGACGGCACGCTCGAGGCGGTTCACTGCGTCTGGTACGGCCAGATTCCCTACGACCTCACCACTAAGACGGTTTCGGGCGCTAACGTGCAGCCGGGCGACTCTGAGTCCAGTGAGACCACGTCCTCCGGCAGCGAGTCCTCCGATTCCAACAATGAGACCGCATCCTCCGAGGACAAATCGTCCAGCCAGGAAGGCACCATCACCGACGACGACATTAACAAACTCAATAGCTAGTTATTGCTAGGGGTGGTGTCTCCTATACGTTGGAAAGGACACCTCTTCACGGTTTCAACACGCACTGCCGGGCTTCCCCAATAGGGGAGCCCGGCTTTTTTATCCCTATAAAACCAGCAGGTCAAAGCCAATTTTCGGGACCAAATACAAAGTCGCCGACGCCCTCCCATAGCGCACTTTGCCACGGAAAAGTGCGAGACTTCGGTATGCGGTATCAAGCAATCGTTATTCGGGTCTTTAGGAATCCGCGTGAATAAATGCATGGCAATGGGTACATAGCCAGTACAGTAAGTCCCCGAGGCAGATTGGAGCCACGTATGGATATCAAGGTTTCTGGACGCAAGACGACGGTAACCGATGCTCTGCGTGCGCATGTGGATGAGAAGATCGGCGAGGCGCTCAAGGTTTTCGATATCGAGCCCATGACGGTCGACGTTGTACTTCGCTATGAGAAGAACCCCTCGAACCCCAACCCGGCAATCGTCGAGGTTACGGTTCGTGCCCGCGGTTCGGTGATTCGCGTTGCTGAGCACGGTGCAGATATGTACGCCGCCATCGACCTCTCCGCCGATAAGGTCACCCGCCAGCTGCGCAAGTTCAAGACCAAGGTCGTGGACAACCGCCAGGGCGGTGCCAGCGCCGCGGATGTCGCGCCGGTCGAGCGCGTCGAGGATCTGGCCGACCTGCTGCTGCCCGAGGAAGAGGACGACCTGCTCGTCCGCGAGAAGGTTATCGACGTCACCCCGATGACTGAGGAGCAGGCGCTGGTGCAGACCGATCTGCTCGGCCACGACTTCTACGTGTTCGAGAACGCGACGACCGGCCTTATCAATGTGGTGTATCACCGTAAGAATGGTGGATATGGCATCATCAAGCCCCGCATTGAAACACTTGACGAGTAAAATACGTTAACTTGCATGAGTTAACGGTTGGCGGCCATCCCATGCGGGTGGCCGCCTTTTTACGTAAGGAGTCGCTTTGATGGACAAGGCCGCATCCGCCGGTCATTCGGACCGTTGCCGCATCGTCGTCGATACCTGCTGCGACTTTAGCCCCGAGGTCGCCGCGAACCTCGATGTCGATATCCTGGGTTTCCCCTTTATCATCGATGGCGAGGAGCGCACGGATGACATCTGGTCGAGCATCACACCCAAGGAGTTCTACGACCGCATGCGCGCCGGTGCCCGCGTGTCCACCTCGGCCGTGTCGCTCGGTCGCTATATCGAGTTCTTTACCGAGTGCGCCAAAGAGGGTACGCCCACGGTCTACCTGTGCTTTACCTCGGCGCTGTCGTCGAGCTACAACTCCGCGTGCCAGGCGGCGGACGCCGTGCGCGCCGAGTATCCCAACTTTGAGCTGTACGTGGTCGACAACGCTCTGCCCTGTGCGACCGGCGAGCTCTTGGCGCTTGAGGCCGTGCGCCAGCGTTCGGCGGGACTGACCGCCAAGCAGCTGGTCGACTGGGCAAACGAGGCCAAGACCTATGTCCACGGTTACTTTACGCTCGAGAGCTTTGACGCGCTGGCTGCCGGCGGCCGCATTCCGCCCGCGGCGGCACAGCTCACGGCAAAGCTCGACGTCAAACCCGAGCTGTCCTACGACCTGGCCGGCTCGCTGTCGCTGATCGGCGTCAACCGCGGTCGCAAGAAGGCGCTCAAGTCCATTCTCAAGTCGTTCCGCGAGAACTATGTGCCCGATCGCACCATGCCCATCGCCATTATGACGGCCGATGCCGAAAAGGACGGCGACTGGCTCGAAGCCGCCATCCGCAAGGAGGAGGGCTGCGCCGACGTCACGATCATTCGCAGCTCCGTGGGTCCTACCATCGGCTCGCACGTGGGCCCCGGCATGGTGGCCTGCGCGTTTTGGGGCAAGAACCGCGCCGACAAGGCGTCGCTTTCCGACCGCATCGCCCGCCGCGTGCGCGGTCAGTAGGCAAGTAACGCGGCCGTAATCGATCCCAACTCACAGCCCAAACGCTGGCACCGAGTATTCAACCTGGTAATAACACCCAACCCAAAAGGAAAGGTTTCATGGCAAACAAGCTCTCTGTCGCATTTATCGGCACCGGAATCATGGGTGCCCCCATTGCCGGCCACATTCTGGACGCCGGCTATCTCGTCACGGTCAACAACCGCACTAAGTCCAAGGCGGCGGTGCTTATCGAGCACGGTGCCGCCTGGGCCGATACGCCGGCAGATGCCGTGGCGAACGCCGACGTCGTCTTTACCATGGTGGGTTATCCCTCCGAGGTCGAGGAGCTCTACCTGGCGGGCGACGGCCTGCTGGCCTGCACTAAGCCCGGCGCGGTCCTGATCGACCTCACCACGAGCTCGCCCGAGCTTGCGCGCGATATTGCCGAGGCCGCTCAAGTCTCCGGTCGCATGGCGTTTGACTGCCCCGTCACCGGCGGCGAGTCGGGCGCCATCGCCGGCACGCTCACGGCTATCGTGGGCGCCACCGAGAACGACATCGCGCCGGTCCGCGATATCCTTGCCACCTTTGCGGCCAACATCTGCTGCTTCGATGGCGCCGGCAAGGGCCAGGCTGCCAAGCTCGCCAACCAGGTGTCGCTGGGCGCCTGCATGGTCGGCATGGCCGATGCGCTGGCGTTTGCCGAGCTGAGCGGCCTTGATCTGGAGAAGACCTGTCAGATGATCCTGGGCGGCACCGGCAAGTCCGGCGCCATGGAGAGCCTGGCCCCCAAGGCGCTCGACGGCGATTACAAGCCCGGCTTTATGGTCGAGCACTTCATTAAGGACCTGCGCCTGGCGCTCGCCTATGCCGACGATCGCGAGCTTGCGCTGCCCGGCGCCGACGTGGCCTTTACGCTCTACGACATGCTCGATGCCATCGGTGGTGCCAAGCTGGGCACCCAGGCCATCACGGTCCTCTATAAGGAGGAGGCCGACGCCATCGCCGCCGGTCTGGACTGGTCGCAGTATCGTCCCGAGGAGCACGGTGCCCACGAGGACGGCTGCGGTTGCGGCGAGCACGGCGACGAGCATGAGTGCGGTTGCGGCCACCATCACGGCGAGGACCACGAGTGCTGCGGCGGCCACGGCCATGATGACGGCCACGAGTGCTGCTGCGGCCATCATCACGAGGAGTAGCGCCCATGAGCTGGACGTTCGTGGTGCTTGCGCTGGTGCTCTTTCTCTTTGCGATCTACATTGGCTTTTTGTGCGGCCAGTGGGCGTGCGAAAAGCGCGTGATCACCAAGCGCGACTACTGGATCGCCAACTTTGCAGGAGCGGCGGCAGTCGTCCTGCTGACTTGGGTGTTTTCGCTGTTCCCGCTGGTGCAGTTTGCGCCGATCGGCTGGCTCGGCGGTTTTATCGCCGGTCTTAAGATGAGCTTTGGCGAGTCCGTCGGCCCGTGGCGCAAGCACGACGAGGTCTTTAACGTCAACAAAGCCCATCGTGCCGCCGCCGACGCGGGCGATGCCGAGGAGCGCCGCCGTGCGCGTCGCAATGGCGCGGCCGACCGACAGCTCATCTCGGTCACCGATGACAGCAAGGGTGCCGACAAGCACGCTAAGAAATAGTAAGAAGAGGTAACTATGGCAGAAAACAAAGACGAACAGCTCACCGACGAGGAGCTGGCACAGCTTCAGCTGGCAGAGGAGAACGAGAACGCCGTCGACCGCCTGGTCCAGGAGCTCGGCTGCCCCACGCGCCGCATCCGCCAGTTTGCCGCCCGCGTGCTGCATCTGCTTGCCGAGCGCGATCCGCAGCGCGTCGTGCCCTGCGTGCCCGCGCTGATCGAGGCGCTCGATCGCCCCGAGGCGCAGACCCGCTGGGAGGCCCTCGATGCCTTGGCGGCGCTCGCCACCACCTGCCCCGAGCAGCTGGGCGATGCCTTTGAGGGCGCCGAGACCGCGCTGTTCGACGAGATTTCCTCCACGCTGCGCTATGCCGCCTTCCGCCTGCTGTGCGTGTGGGGTGCCACGAGCATCGAGCGTTCGCGCGAGGCTTGGCCCATCCTGGACGAGGCCATCCAGTGCTACCACGGCGACCTTGAGTATCGCGACATGCTCGGTTGCCTGTACGAGTTTGGCCAGGGCGAGATCGACGCCGAGGTCGCCGAGAAGCTCGCGCTGCGCCTTAAGTTCGATGCCGAGAACGGTAAGGGCAGCTATCTCAAGGCCCGTTCGAGCGAGATTTGCGAAATGCTTGTTAAACGTTTCGGCCTGGATCTCTCCAAAAAGAAGAAGCGTGCTAGCGTTAAAAAATCTGACGACGCCGAAGACGAGGAGTAACAGATTATGGCGCACGATGTAGTCCTGATTCCCGGTGACGGTATCGGTCCCGAGATTACGCAGGCCATGCGCCGCGTGGTCGAGGCCACCGGTGTCCAGATCAATTGGAACGTCCAGGAGGCCGGCGCCGGCGTCATGGACGAGTTTGGCACGCCGCTGCCCCAACATGTGCTCGATGCGGTTGCCGAGACTAAGGTCGCCATCAAGGGGCCCATCACCACGCCGGTCGGCACGGGTTTCCGCAGCGTCAATGTTGCTCTGCGTAAGCACTTCGATCTGTACGCCTGCGTGCGCCCCTGCCTGTCGCAGCCGGGCGACGGCTCGCGCTTCCGTGACGTCGACCTGGTCATCGTGCGCGAGAACACCGAGGACCTCTACGCCGGTATCGAGTTCGATGAGGGCGCTGCCGAGGTCGAGGAGCTTTCGCAGCTCGTCGAGCGCTCGGGCCAGAAGACCTTCGCCGCGGATTCCGCCATCTCGATCAAACCCATCTCCATCGCCAAGAGCCGCCGTATTGTGGAGTACGCCTTTGAGTATGCCCGCCGCTGCGGCCGCAAAAAGGTGACGGCCGTGCACAAGGCCAATATCATGAAGGCGACCGACGGCCTGTTCCTGCGCGTTGCGCGCGAGGTGGCCGCCAACTATCCCGACATTGAGTTCAACGACAAGATCGTCGACGCCACCTGCATGGGCCTGGTCCAGAACCCCAACGACTTCGATGTCCTGGTGCTGCCAAACCTGTACGGCGACATTGTGAGCGACCTGTGCGCCGGCCTGGTGGGCGGCTTAGGGATGGCCCCCGGCTCCAACATCGGTGCCGACTGTGCCATCTTTGAGGCCACGCACGGCTCCGCGCCCGATATCGCTGGCCAGGATATCGCCAACCCCACGGCCGAGATTCTCTCTGCCGCGATGATGCTCGATCACCTAGGCGAGAACGACGCGGCCAATCGCATTCGTGCCGCCGTCTCTGCCACGCTCGACGAGGGCGAGCAGGTTACCGGCGACGTGCGTCGTGCCCAGACCGGCTCCGTTGAGGGTGCCGTGGGCACGCAGGCCTTCGCCGATGCCGTTATCGCGCACCTGGTCTAAGGCATGCAGGCTGCAAACGCCTAAATAGTACTTAAGTGTTTGCGTATAACCTAAGAATCAATACGCCCGGCGCTCCGTCGGGCGTATTCTATTGGGGACTATGTTTCCTAACAAGGAGTAACCGATATGGGTTTGATTCAAAAGAAGGACGAGAAGGACGAGATCGACGGCATCCAGATCATCGAGCGCGGCGAAGGCCCCGACGGTGACGAGGACGAGAAGATCGATCTGGTCGCCGGTACGTCTGCCGAGCACATTGCTGCTGGCACGACGGCCGAGGAGGAGGACGCCCGTCTGGAGGCTCAGATCGCCGCAGATGCCGCTGACGAGAATCTGATGCCCGAGGCCCAGGATGAGGATGATGACGCCCTAGGTTCCGATGGGGACGATCACGTATCCAAGCACAAGAAGACGATGATTGCCGCCTTTGTGGTTGCAGTCGTGATCGCTGCGGTGGTCGGCTTCTTTATGGGCAATGGCGGCTTTGACGGCAAGGGCGTCGGTTCGTCGACCCTGACCGAGGACCAGCTCGATTCGACCGTGGCAAGCTATAGTTATAGCGGCAAGAAGAGCGACATCACCGCGCGCGAGGCCATCGAGAGCCAGTACAGCCTCGATACCGTCAAGGATAGTAACGGCAACTACACCGCCCCCTCTGCCGACGTCATCCTGTCTTACGTGCGCAACAAGATTCTGCTCGATGCTGCCGAGGACGAGGGCATTACCGTCTCCTCTAAGGAGATGAAGAAGTACGCCGAGGATTCTATCGGCACCTCGGACTACGACACCATGGCCAAGCAGTATGGCGTGTCCAAGGACCAGGCCAAGCAGATCGTCCGCCAGTCCGCGACGCTGCAGAAGCTCTACAAGAAGAAGGTGGGCGATGCTTCCGCGAGCATGCCGACCGCTCCGACCGAGCCTTCTGACGGCAACGAGGACACCGCGAGCAAGGATTACGCCGATTACATCATCAACCTTGCCGGTGACGAGTGGGATAGCTCGAAGGGCACCTGGAAGGACGAGAGCAGCACCTACGCTAAGGCCTTCGCTAACGATGCCTTTACCGCCGATAGTGCCACCTATAAGCAGGCCATGACCGCCTATTACACCGCCTATCAGCAGTACTCCTCGCAGGCCTCGAGCGCCAGCTCCAAGTGGACCGAGTATGCCAACGGCCTGTACGCCAAGGCCAACATCAGCATCTACGGCCTGTTTGCTTAAAGGTTGCCCGAGCTTTCGAGCACGAAGTCGAAATATCTGATTGAGCCCGCTAGAACGCATCGTTCTGGCGGGCTTTTTGCGTTGAGGGCGTGATTGGCGGCTTAATTATGGCTATTAATCTTTAAGTCCAAAGAGGTTATCGGCTTCATCGTCAGGCATATATTCCAGCACATCGCCCGGTTGGCAGTCGAGTGCCCGGCATATCGCGTCAAGAGTTGAAAAGCGCACGGCAGAAACCTTGCCCGTCTTGATACGCGACATATTGACCTGGGAGATACCCACGCGTTCCGCAAGCTCTTTGGATGAGATCTTGCGTTCGGCAAGCATGCGGTCGAGCCGCAGAATAATCATGGATTCCCCCTAGAGCAACTCGTCATCTTGTATTTGCAGGATACACCCGTACTGGAAGACGCTGGCAATCAGGCTAATAATCAGGCCTGCAAAGAGCATAGAGAGGTCGAGATGCTGGCCGCCAAGCGCATCCGTAAAGTTGCCGCCAAATCCTGAGAGTATCAGCCCCGTGACTATGGCACCAAGAAGCTTCGCAGCAACGCCGCCAATAAGGAACAAATGTCCTACTTGACGTAGTATGCGGATGCATTCGAGGTCAAAGGGCCTGCCTGCCTTTTCAATGGTGGAGAAAAACCTGTATGCGCTTAGCACAATGGCAAGCGCAAGGCATGTCATCATGGCGCTCCCTATGGCAGTATGACCGTCGTGCGCGACAAGCATAAGAGGGGTCTGTTCATTGGCGCCGACGAGAGCGAGAGATGGCCCTTCGCCGGCATTAAGCTCTACGGATTGGAGGCAGAACCCTTGGGAGAGGCTAGGCAATATGAGTAGAAGCTCGATTGCAATGACTGCGAGGAGTCCCAGAGCGAGCGCTACGGCGGTGCAGATTGTGGCCCATTTGCAGATGTGAGCGAGCTTCCTCAGATCGGCTATTGCCTGTTCGCGGTTGATGGGTTCATTCGATTTGGATACGTTCCAGCGGATCATAGCTCCTCCAACCAATGTCTAGGATGATATTTAAATCTTATAACATACTTAATGATAAACGATAAACAATTACAGATTAGAGTAAGTTATGTTTGTAAGACGAATAGCGAGAGCTTATGGCATATTTAGGGAGTGAGAGTTTGGCACGTGGGGGATGGACGAGTATCGAAATTTCCCGCAACCACGCAAGTGCTTCATCGGGTCTCCCTAATTCATATGGAAAAGGAGCTGCAAACGATTGGAAATAACCGCTGAGCGGTCGAAAACTACCGTTCACCGATAATTTCTAAACTGGTTCTAACTGGTATTAAGTCAAAAAGACCAATTCACAAATCTTCACAATGACCTGCATTTTTTCTACATGCCTTTTTGGCCACCCTGCGTTGTTTAGACACAGAAAAGGTTCCGATCTTTCGTCAAAGTATTTCGAAACGGTTTCAAAACCGCAGGTAGAAGTGTTAACGAGCGGTAAACGGTCGATTTATCGCCGTGAGCGGTGCAAAAACGTTTTATTGCGTGAATCAGCGAAAGCGACCTCTTCTGTGATGATATAGTGACAACAACACGTCATGTGGTTACTACCAGTTGAGAGACCACTGGTCTTCAAAGAACGCTTTCCAAGAAGCTTTAAGGGCGTCCGCCCGCTGGCTTCCGAAAACATCGGACTCAGATCGTACACACCTTCGGAAGGGAAATTTGAATGGTTGGCTTTATTCTTACCGGTCATGGACAGTTCGCACCCGGCCTCGCAAGCGCTATCGCTATGGTCGCCGGTGATCAGCCCGCTTTTACCGTCGTTCCTTTCGAGGGCGACCAGGCTGCTTCCTACGGTGAGGATCTCCGCGCCGCTATCACCGCCATGCGCGAGGAGTGCGATGGCGTGCTCGTCTTTACCGACCTGCTTGGTGGTACCCCGTTCAACCAGGCAATGATGATTGCCCAGGATGTCGACAACGTCGAGATTCTGACTGGCACGAACCTTCCCATGGTTATTGAGCTTCTGTTCCTCCGCGGCAACGCTACGCTCGCCGAGCTTGGCGAGCAGGCCGTGACCGTTGGCCAGACGGGCATCACCGCCCAGACGGTTGCCTCCGTCGCTGGTGCCGAGGAAGAGGATATCTTCGGTGACGAGGACGGCATCTAATGGCCGATTTCGGAGCCAGCGTCCTGAGCTCCTCGGTCGCTCTTTTAGGCCTGCTTGTCGTCATGGGCTTGATTTACACCATCTGGTCGCAAATCAACATGAAGAAGAAGCAGAAGTACTTCAAGGAGCTGCACACCGAGCTCAAGCCGGGTCAGGAGGTTCTTTTCGCCGGCGGTATCTACGGAACCGTCAAGGGCATCGAAGGCGAAAAGGTCCAGATCAAAGTCCGATCCGGTGCCGTCGTAGATGTTTCGCGTTACGCGATTCAGGAGATCAAGTAACTGTCGTCAGCAAATAACGAAAGGAAGCTGATCAACATGGCAGAACCCAACATTCTTCTTACCCGCATCGATAACCGACTGGTTCATGGTCAGGTTGCCACCCAGTGGAACTCCACCCTGGGCTCCAACCTCATCCTC
The DNA here is from genome assembly GCA_902363875.1 of Coriobacteriaceae bacterium. Lineage (GTDB taxonomy): Bacteria > Actinomycetota > Coriobacteriia > Coriobacteriales > Coriobacteriaceae > Collinsella. Next base: position 25,251 of record CABJBO010000012.1, read on the forward strand.
GTCGCCAACGACGACGTGGCGACCAACACCATGCGCCAGAACCTCATGAAGATGGCCGCTCCCGCCGGCGTCGCTACGCGTTTCTTCTCTCTGCAGAAGACCATCGACGTCATTGGCAAGGCGAGCCCGCGCCAGAAGATCTTCATCGTGGCCGAAACACCGGAAGACGTGCTTACGCTCGTCAAGGGCGGTGTGCCTATAAAGAAGGTAAACATCGGCAACATGCACATGTCGGAAGGAAAGCGCCAAGTCGCCACCTCCGTCGCAGTTAACGACGAGGATGTCGCTGCGTTTAAAGAGCTGCAGGAATTGGGGGTGGAGTTGGAGATCAGGCGCGTTCCGAGCACGCCTGTTGAGGACACGAGCAAGCTCTTCTCGTAGTCTTCGTGATCCACGTTGTCAGGAGTGAAACCCTGACATTCTGTACGTGAAATCCAAAGTGCGTACATACATTTTGAAAGGAGGAGCAAGATGGAATACACGATCTTCCAGGTCGCTCTGGTCTTCATCGTCACGTTCGTCGCGGCAATCGACCAGTTTAACTTCCTCGAGTCTCTCTATCAGCCCATCGTCACCGGCGCCGTCATTGGTCTTATCCTTGGCGACCTCAACACCGGTCTTCTCGTGGGTGGTACTTATCAGCTCATGACGATCGGCAACATGCCGATCGGAGGTGCTCAGCCGCCTAACGCCGTCATCGGCGGCATCATGGCAGCCATTCTCGCTATCGCTACGGGCCTCGAGCCCAACGCGGCAGTCGGCCTTGCCATTCCGTTCGCTCTGCTTGGTCAGCTCGGCGTTACCCTGGTCTTCACGCTTATGTCGCCGCTCATGTCCTCCGCGGACAACATGGCTCACAACGCCGACACCAAGGGTATCGAGCGTCTGAACTACTTCGCCATGGCTCTGCTCGGCCTGATCTTCGCTGTCGTCGTCACCCTGTTCTTCATCGCTGGCGCTACCATCGGTCAGACCATCGCTTCCGCCATCCCGACTTGGCTGCAGACCGGTCTCTCCGCTGCAGGCGGCATGATGCGCTTCGTCGGCTTCGCCGTCCTGCTCAAGGTTATGATGAACCGCGATATGTGGGGCTTCTTCCTCATGGGCTTTGGCCTCGCGCTCATCACCGTTGCCAACGATTCTCTGGCAACCCCTGCTCTGCTCATCCTCGCTCTCATCGGCTTCGGCATCGCTTTCTGGGACTTCCAGCAGCAGACCGAGCTGAAGGGTGCAGCTGTTTCTGACGGAGGTGACTTCGAAGATGGCATCTAATGAGTATGTGATCCCGGAGCACTACGAGGATCTTACTCCTGCTCCGCAGCTCGACCAGAAGACCCTCAACAAGATGGCTTGGCGCTCCTGCTTCCTGCAGGCATCGTTCAACTACGAGCGCATGCAGGCCGCTGGCTGGCTCTACTCCATCATCCCCGGTCTGGAGAAGATCCACACCAACAAGAACGACCTCGCGGCTTCCATGAGCCACAACCTGGAGTTCTTCAACACCCACCCGTTCCTCGTCACCTTTGTTATGGGTATCGTGCTTTCGCTCGAGCAGAACAAGGTTGACATCCCCACGATCCGCGCCGTCCGCGTCGCCGCAATGGGCCCGCTCGGTGGTATCGGTGACGCCCTGTTCTGGCTGACGCTCGTGCCTATCACGGCCGGCATCACCTCCAACATGGCCATCAACGGCAACGCCGCTGCGCCGATCATCTTCCTGGTGATCTTCAACGTCGTCCAGTTCGCTCTGCGCTTCTGGCTCATGAATTGGTCCTACAAGCTTGGCACCAGCGCTATTGACGCTCTGACCGCCAACATGCAGGCCTTCACGCGTGCCGCTTCCATCATGGGCGTCTTCGTCGTCGGTTGCCTGGTCGTCACCATGGGTGGCACCCAGATCAACCTCCAGATCCCCAACGGCACCACCCGTGGCCTTGCCCCTACTACCGTGATCGTCTCCGAGAAGGAGGCCGAGAACTTCACCGGTATGGAGGGCATCGATACCGAGACCGCTGAGGCCGGTACCATCGCCATGACCGATGAGGACGGCAATGCCCTCACCGCCGTCGATGCCGACGGCAACGAGGTCAAGTGCGGCGTCGCCGATCTGGGCAACGGCATGGAGTCCGTGACCTACGCTACCGTCACCGAGGATCCGGTCAACTTCTCTGTTGCCGACACCCTCAACACCATCGTCCCGAAGCTCGTCCCGCTTATGCTTACGCTGCTGCTTTACTACATGTTCGCTAAGCACAGCTGGACCCCGACCAAGGGCATTCTGCTGCTCTTCGTCCTCGGCATCCTGGGCGCTGGCCCGCTTGGTCTCTGGCCGAGCATCTGGTAAGGCTCTAGCTTGAGGGGTGTGTCCCTACGCGGCTCACACCCCGACCCCTTAAGCCATGTGTATGTTAAAAGCCGCGTGCTCGAAAGAGCGCGCGGCTTTTGTTTTCTTGATGATTCGGGTGTGGCAGACAGATAATGCTAAACACCCAAGGTAGTAGCCTAGTTTGAGCAAAAGGGAGGATAGGATGGCGATCGGAGCGCGCAAGCAACCGCTGTACGATCAGCTGGTCGATATTCTGACCGAAAAGATTGACCATGAATATCGCGCCGGTGACATGATTCCTTCCGAGCGCGAACTTTCGGAGCGCTATGGTCTCTCGCGCACTACGGTACGCCTGGCTCTGCAGGAACTGGAGCGTTTAGGACTGGTGGTTCGGCAGCACGGTCGCGGTACCTTTGTGACCGACCGTTCGGCAAAGGCAACCAATCTTATGCAGTCCTACAGCTTTACCGAGCAGATGCGCGCGATGGGTCGCGACCCCGAGACCACGATTCTCGATTTTTGCGAGATGGAGGCCGATAAGAATCTGGCCGAGCATATGGGATTACGTATCGGTGATCGCATTTTTAAGCTCAAGCGCCTTCGTTCTGCCGATAACATGCCCATGATGGTCGAACGCAGCTATCTACCGGTTCGTCAATTTCTGTCCCTAAAGCGACCGCTGCTGGAGCGCAAGCCGCTTTACGATGTGATTGAGCAAGACTTTCAGCAAAAGATACGCGTGGCTGAAGAGGAGTTCTATGCGAGCATAGCCCGTCCCACCGACGCCCACCTTTTGGGAATTGTCGAGGGCTCGCCTGTGCTCGATTTGGTCAGGACTACGTATAACGAGTCAAACGAGGTTGTGGAGTATACACTCTCGGTTGCTCGTGCCGATCAGTTTAAATACAAGGTTTACCACCAGCGTAGCAACTAGTGTCCGCATCGTTTCCATATGGTGATTCTTTGCATTTAACTGGTTACTACCAGATAACCAACCGAAGTGTATAATTGCACGTCAGAGGATTACTTCTAGAGAGAGGTATTAGAAATGTTCGAGAAGAGTGTCGAGGAGCTCACCGAGCTCGGCGCCCAGATCACCACGGCCGAGATTGCTCAGCAGCCCGAGCTTTGGCGTGATACGCTCAACATCTATCGCGAGAACAAGGAGGCCATCGAGGCCTTCCTGGCCGAGGCTCGCGCTATGGGCGAGGGCCGTCTGTCCGTTGTCTTCACCGGTGCCGGTACGTCCGACTATGTTGGCGATACCTGCGCCCCGTATCTGCGTCACGCCGGCAACACTGATCTCTACGACTTTAAGCCCATCGCCACGACCGACATCGTGAGCGCCCCGCGCGACTTCCTGCGCGCTGAGGATCCCACGCTCGTGGTTTCCTTTGCCCGCTCTGGCAACAGCCCCGAGAGCCTTGCCGCCGTTGCCGTTGCCAAGGAGCTCGTCCACAACGTCAAGTTCCTCAACATCACCTGCGCTCCCGAGGGCAAGCTCGCCGTCGAGTCTGCCGATGATCCCAATGCGCTGACGCTGCTCATTCCGCGCGCCAACGACAAGGGCTTCGCCATGACCGGCTCCTACACCTGCATGACCCTGCTCTCTACCCTCATCTTTGACGAGGCTTCCGACGAGCAGAAGGCCGAGTGGGTCGAGACCATCGCCAAGATGGGCGAGGAGGTCATCGCTCGCGAGTCCGAGGTTGCCGACTACCTCGCTGGCGACTTCAACCGCGTGACGTACTTGGGTTCCGGCTCCTTCGGTGGCCTTGCCCAGGAGAGCCAGCTCAAGATCCTCGAGCTTGCTCACGGTCTGGTCGCTACTTCCTACGACACCTCCATGGGCTATCGTCACGGACCCAAGTCCTTCGTCGACGACAAGACCCTCGTGTTCGTGTTCGTCAACAACGACGCCTACACCCGTCAGTACGACATCGACATCCTCAACGAGATCGGTGGCGACAAGATCGCTCAGCACACCGTTGCCGTTCAGCAGGATGGCGCTACCGTCTACGAGGGCGAGTCCTTCACCTTTAAGGGCTACGAGGCGCTTCCCGAGGGCTACCTTGCTCTGCCGTTCGTGATGTTTGCTCAGGCTATCAGCCTGCTCAACTCCGTGCGCGTGGGCAACACGCCCGACACGCCGAGCCCCACCGGTACGGTCAACCGCGTGGTTAAGGGCGTGACGATTCACCCCTTCACCGCTTAATCGCGTCCCCCTGTAAGGGCGCCCGTCCGCTCATAACGGCGGGCGGGCGCTTTTTGTTATTACGTGGGCTGGGTATAAGCATCACCACAGTCAACTGCTTTAGAAGCAAGGAGTGCATATGAGCACGTACGCAATTAAGGCTGACAAGTTCTTCTTGCCGGCAGGCCCGCAACTGGGCGGCTATCTTATGGTCGAGGATGGCGTCTTTGGCGCCTGGCAGGCCGACGAGCCCTCTTGCGAGATCAAGGACTACACGGGATCGTGGATCGCACCGGGTATGGTCGACACCCACATCCACGGCTTCTACAACCACTCAACTACCGATAACGACCCCGAGGGTATCGATATTAGCTCGACCGAGCTCGCCCGTCGCGGTACCACCAGCTGGTTGCCCACGACGTTCACCGATGGCGTCGAGCAGATCAAGGATGCCTGCGCCGTCATCGCTCAGGCTGACGAGGGCCGCGGCCCTGACTTCTGCGGTGCTCGCATTCAGGGCATCTACCTGGAGGGCCCCTTCTTTACCATGAAGCATGTGGGCGCACAGAACCCCGCTTACCTGATTGACCCCTCCGAGGAGGTCTTTGACGAGTGGCAGGAGGCTGCCGGCGGACGTATCGTTAAGAGCGCCATGGCTGCCGAGCGCGATGGCGCCGCTGCTTATGCTGCTGCCCTCAATGCGAAGGGTGTCGTGACCAGCATCGGTCACTCTGATGCCACGTATGACGAGTGCATCGCCGCCATCAACGCCGGTGCCAGCTGCTTTACGCATACCTATAACGGCCAGCGCGGGCTGCATCACCGTGAGCCCGGTGTCGTGGGTGCTGCTATGTCCACGTCCGAGACCTACGCCGAGATCATCTGTGACGGCAAGCACGTAAACCCTGCCGCCATCAAGGCGCTGCTGCAGGCCAAGGGCTGGCAGCACACGGTACTCATCACCGACTGCCTGGGCTGCGGCGGCATGCCCGAGGGCAGCTACACCAGCGGTGGCATGGACGTCATCATGAAGGACAACCTGTGCTGGCTCGCCGATGGCAAGAGCATTGCCGGTTCGGTGCTCACGCTTGCCCAGGGCGTCAAGAACATCGTCGACTGGGGCATCGCCAGCGCCGATATCGCCATTCGCATGGCAACCGAGGTGCCGGCACGCTCCGCGCACATCGAGGATAAGTGCGGCAGCATCATGCCGGGTCGCGACGCCGACTTTGTCGTGTTCGACCATGAGCTCACCCTCGTCGAGACGTATGTTGGCGGCCAGAGCGTCGGCAACGCCTTTACCGAGTAACGAAAGAAAAAGACGGCGGGCCCGAATCTGCTCGGACCCGCCGTACGGGTTAAACGCTCAAAAGCACCTTTACAGTTACAGCTTGCTAGCGATTTTCTTTGCCGTACGCTTAACGCCGGCCACCAGGCCTCCTGCAGGATGCTCCTTCTCGTATGCTAGGCGCTTCTCGCGCTTGGCGTACTCTTCGACGATGATGTCTCCATACTCGTCTTCGATCTTGTCGAAGAAGTCGACGGCACCCTTAATTTCCTCAGCGGTCGGGTGCCCCTTTTGGACACCGCCGGTGAGTTTGAACGGCCCCCACGTATCAAAGCCGGGGCAGCCGTAGACACCCATAAAGATGGCCTGCCTCATGCGGCAGATGCCATCGATATCCTTGCCGTACCACTTGTTTTTGCCACCGTAGGTCATAAGGCCAAACACCTTGTCCTGCGGCTGCAACACGTTAGTGAGCACGCGTGCCATGTCCTTGTCGATCTCGGAGTAATAGATGCCCGTGGCGACACCAATCAGATGGTATTCGTGCAGGTTGGGATACTCGTTTTTGCCGAGCGTTTTCACATCGAGGGTATCGATTTCGGGGTGCGCCTCGACGATGGCGTCCACGAGCTTTTTCGTATTGCCGTGGTGGCGTGAGGCATAAAGAATGATGGTTCGCATAAGAAGGCCTTTCAGCTGTAATTGCATCAATGTCTGTATGGTACCCCGTTACATGGCCGGGATACCGGACGCATCGATGAGCGTGCGGGTTTGTTCTATGGTTAGGATTGAAACGGGCGCTTGCGTGAAATAAAGCAGTTGTTCGAAAGGATGGGTAATGGAATACGCTCTCTCCAACGATTCGATTTCTATTAAGGTTTCCACGGCTGGTGGCTCGTTTACCTCGATTGAGGCCGGAGGTCGCGAGTACTTGTGGCAGGGTGATCCCACCGTGTGGTCCGGCCAGGCGCCGATTTGCTTCCCGATTTGCGGAGGCTTGCGCGACAACAGCGCCATGACGTTTGCCGGGCATCATGTAAAGCTCGCTCGCCACGGCTTTGCGCGCAAGCAGGAATGGAAGCTGCTGAGCCAAGGCGAGAACGAGTTGGCTATGTGCCTGGCTTCGGAGGATAACGCCGCGCTGCTGAGCGATTATCCGTATCCGTTTAGGCTCGTCGCCCGCTATACGCTCGAGGACGCCGCCGTGCGTGTCTCCTATGAGGTTACCAACGAGGGCACCGAGGACATGCCGTTCTTTATCGGTGGGCATCCCGGCTTTAGGTGCCCGCTCGATGAGGGCGAGGCCTATACGGACTACGAGTTGCGCTTTGAGAAAGAAGAGGCTGCAGAGCTTTGCACCGCTGTCCCTTCGACTGGCTTGATTGACGTGGACAAGCGCTCCAAGAACCCCATGGTGGGAAAGACGCTGCCCCTGTCGCACGAGCTCTTCGATTTTGCGGAGACCATCTTTGACGTGCTCGAGAGCCGCCAGGTCACGCTTTCCAAAAAGGGCGAGGACAAGGGCGTTCGCCTGAGCTTTGAGGGCTTCCCATATCTCATTGTGTGGAGCAAGCCCGAGGGTGATTTTGTGGCAGTTGAGCCTTGGGGCGGCCTTTCGACCTGTTCCGATGAGGACGACGTGCTTGAGCATAAGCGCGGCTGCCTTGTCGCCAAGCCCAAGGAGACCGTCGTTCGCTCGTTCACGATTGAGATTCTGTAATTCCGTTTTGTCGACTCGTATCGCGAGGCACAAGGAGCCTGCGAGATAAGGAGCTAAAAATGATCCTCACCGTTACGATGAACCCGTCTGTCGATACGCGCTATCAGCTCGATGAGCTCATTATCGACGACGTCAACCGCGTGACGCCCGAAAAGACCGCCGGCGGCAAGGGCCTTAACGTGGCCCGCGTCCTGGATCAGCTGGGCGACGACGTTGTGGCAACCGGTCTGCTCGGCGGCCACATGGGCGCCTACATGGCCGAGCTCATGGATGCCAACGGCATTAAGAATGATTTTGTACCCATCAAGGGCGAGACTCGTATTTGCCTCAACATCCTTCACGCCGGCAACCAGACCGAGCTGCTCGAGAGCGGCCCGACGATTGCCCCCGAGGAGCTCGATGCCTTTACCGCCAAGTTTACCGAGCTTGCGGGCAAGGCCGACGTCGTCACCATCTCGGGTTCGCTGCCCCGCGGCGTCGAGGCGGACTACTACGCCAAGATCACGGGCATTGCCGAGAACGCCGGCGCCAAGGTGCTGCTCGATACCTCGGGTGCTTCGCTTGAGGCCGCCCTTAAGTCCGAAGTTAAGCCCGAACTGGTTAAGCCTAACCTGACCGAGATCAACGGCCTTCTGGGCACGAGCTTTACCACCGACGATGTGGACGAGCTCCGCGCCGCGCTCGCCTCTGATGCCCGCTTCTCCGATATCCCCTGGGTCGTCGTGTCCATGGGCGCTGCCGGTTCCGTGGGTTTCCATAACGGCCGTGCGTTCCGCGCCAAGACTCCCGATATCCCTGCCGTTAACGCTACGGGCTCTGGCGATTCGACCATTGCCGGCTTCGCGCACGCCATCGCAGCCGGCGCGGATGATGAGACGGTGCTGCGTACCGCCAACACCTGCGGCAAGCTCAACGCCATGGATCCCATGACTGGCCACTTGGTCATGGACCGTTGGGACGAGGTCTACAACGGCGTTGTCGTGACCGAGCTGTAAGAGCTTGGGCGTCGGCCCCGGCATCGGTTGCTTGCTTGTGGTTAGAGCCGATGACAAGTGCGGTAGCATTATGCCGGGGCGCGACGCCGACTTCGTCGTGTTCAATCCCGACCTTAGCCTGGTCGAGACGTATGTGGGTGGCAACAGCGTCGGTAACGCGTTTGCCGAGTAGCCGCCAAAGAAACGATCCGAGAGGGGATTTAGATGATTTACGGTGCACTGGGCGATATCGAGGAATACCGCGGAATGCTCAAGGGCCTCGACGTGCTGATTGACTGGCTCGAGGAGAACGACCCGGCGGAGCTCGAGGTCGGCAGCCATCCAATCCTGGGCGACAAGGTCTTTGCGAACGTCATGGCTCCCACGACGCGTCCTGAGGACAAGGCTCACTATGAGACGCATCAGCGCTATCACGACCTGCAGATTGACGTCGAGGGTCGCGAGGCCTTTAAGGTCGCTACGGGTAGCCTGACGCTGGTCCAAGAGTTTGACGAGAAGGACGACTACGATTTGGTCGATTCCGACGCCTCGATCGCCGGCGATCTTGCCGACGACAAGTTTGCGTTGTTCGTTGCCGGCGAGCCTCACATGCCCACGCTCGAGTTCCCGGGCGATGGCGCACAGCCGGTCAAGAAGATCTGCTTTAAGTTGCTTGCCGACGCCTACTGGGAGGAGTAGCGAGCTGCTCGGCTGAGCTGTTCGTCTGATGGCGTGATTCCCCTAGGGAAATCACGCTAGGACCCCGCCAAACGGGTTTTCCCTAGGGAAATCACGTTTGGCGGGGTTTTCTGTTTTTGAATAGGGAAGCCTCATTTATTTGCGAAGAACATCGGCTAGCCGCAGGATTGAAATCATCGACCGATAAGTGAGTTCCACTTTTTCGCCCGCAAGCAGTCGTTTCGAGCCAATCTCATCTAGCCCCACAAGCCGAGAAAACAGCGGGCCGCTCATCGTGCCATCGTCAATTGATTCCCTTATGGTCTTCAAAACGTCCGTATCATGAAGCGATGCCGAGCTGTAGGGGGCAACACGAGCGGAACTCTCAATTAACGACGAGACAAAAGGATGGAGATGCTTTGGACATAGTCCATCAAACACCACATCCCCATTGTCGTTCGAGCCGACCAGGCGCCAAGTATAATGATCGACCCAGTCATCTCCGTCATATATGGCGTCCATGAGCAACTTCCCGTCTAGAGAGAGAAACCTATTTGGACATCGGGGCGCAAGACCGCAATCCATATCGGACCTGCAGCAGCTCCAACCCAACGCACCACTTAGGTTCCCTTTCGTACATGTGTATCAATCTGCCCCGAAATGCCGGTGAATGCAATTCCAGACCCGTTTGTCGGATAGCAATCGACGTATTTTTGTTTTCCGCTCACAACCTTGTATAGATAAATCGTTCCAGCAAAAGAGAAGGGATCGTTCGCAATTTTGTCCGGAAGAACTTGCCACCTCAAAATCCCGCTACCAATATGGTCAAGCTTGACCGTTCCGCCGTCCCCCTCAAAAGTGGCAAGGGGATTTACCCCAGACTGAGAGTCGGCATCGCCCTCCTTAGCAGTTATCAGCAGGCTGCCCGTATAAGACTGCTAAGGCTCACCTTCAGGACAGGCAGCCTTGGCCCAAGAAGGGCCACTCAGGCAGGACAGTCCGAGCAGCATCAATACCAGCAAAAGAAAACCCTTAGTTCTTTTCATCTATATCGCCAATATCTCTCGACATTTGTATATTGTGACTATTTTAGATCTATATGGCCAATTTGAGCCCTCACCATGGCAATTGTTGCAGCTGGGTTTCTTTTCATTAAGATTTCACTTTGGTAAATCCCCGCCCCTAAGCATTAAACCCGAAGTCCACCGAGTGGGCCGCCGTTGACGTGGCGATGTTTGGATTGGCGCGCACGCACTCAAAATCGGCAACAAAAAAGCCGCCCGAAGGCGGCTATCTTGTGTAATGGAGCCAGCGACCGGGCTCGAACCGGTGACCCCCGCTTTACGAGAGCGGTGCTCTACCAACTGAGCTACGCTGGCGGCCATATGATGACGCAACTGAGGCGTCAACGGCTGTCTATGATACGGGACATCGCACATCCGCGCAAGTGTTCTGACGGCTTTTCTCACTTTAAATGCACTAATATTGGAGACGTGATGTCTCGCTCTTACGGGTCTCAAACAGAATGGGGCTGCCATGGCTCAACCCAGGATCCTTCTTACACGTATCGACGACCGTTTCATTTACGGGCAAGACGTTGAGCTGTGGAACGAGACTGTGGGTTCCAATCTTATCTAAATCGTCAACGATGAGATCGCGGCAGATTCGCGCCAATGGGCACCCATGAGGGTCGCGGCGCCCGATGGCGTGTGGACGCGGTTTTTCTCGGTACAAAGGACTATCGACATCATTCATACTGCAACGCCGCGCCAATGGATTCTCATCATGGTGGCGTCGCCCACGGATGCACTCGCGCTGGTTAAGGGCGGTGTGCCAATAACCAAGATCAGCATCGGCCATATGCGGGCGAGGGAGGGCAAGCGCTCTGCAACGCCTGCCATTGCCGTAGACGATACGGACATCGCCGCCTTCAAAGAGTTACAAAAGCTCGGCATAGAACTAGAAATCCGCTACCTCCCCAGCTCCAACCCCGACCCCATTCAACTAGTCATCCAAGAACGTCCCCAATGACTAGGTAGAAAAACGCCCGTCGGCGGTGTGCCGGCGGGCGCTGCTGTGCGATATGTCGCGTTGCGGGCTTAGTGCCTCATAAAGTGATATTCGATCACATTGCTATAGGGATGACCCGGGCCCACAATGCCCTGCGGGAATAGCGGCTGGTGCGGCGTGTCGGGGTACATCTCGGCCTCGAGGGCAAAGCCGGCGCCCCAGCCATAGTTGGCATCGTCCTTGGCGTGCTCGTCGCCCAGCCAGTTGCCGGTGTAGAGCTGCACGCCCGGGGCGGTGGTGTAGTAGTCCAGCTCACGGCCGGTCCACATCTCCTCGACGTGCATCGCGCGGCGCAGATTACGGCCGTACTGATAGCCATCGATGCACAGACAGTGATCGTAGCCACGGGCCTGCTTAATCTGCGGATCGTCGGCCTCCATGCCAGGCGCGACGGGGCGCAGCTCGCGAAAGTCAAACGGCGTGCCCTCGACCGGAGCGATCTCGCCGGTGGGGATGTTCTGCTCGTTAATGGGCAGGTAGTGAGCAGCATTAGCAACAAAGAAGTGCTCGCAGTCCATTCCGGCGTTATGGCCGGCAAGGTTAAAGTACGTGTGGTTGGTCATGGACACGTACGTGGCGCAGTCGCTCTCGCAGCCATACTCGATACGAAAGGCGCCGGTGCGCGTCACGGTAAACACGGCCGTAAAGGTGCGGTTACCGGGGAGACCCAGCTCGCCATCCTCAAGCGAGGTGGTCATGCGCACGGCATTGTGGACCTCGTCGAGTTCAACATCCCATACGCGCTTGTGCAGACCATGCTCAAGATCGCTGTGCAGGTTGTTGACGCCTTCGTTGGCCGGCATATGCCAGTCCGTGCCGGCGATGGTGATCGTGGCACCCGCGGTGCGGTTGGCCACGGGGCCGATGGTCGCGCCAAAGCAGGCGGGGTTGTCAAAGTAATCCTCGAGCTTATCAAAGCCCAGCACCACATCGCGTACGTTGCCGGGAATGTCGGGCACATCGATGCCCAGCACGGTGGCGCCATAGTCCATAATGCGAACGCAGATCTCGGGCCCGTTAAGGGTGTAGCGATGAACGGGGGTACCGCACGGCGCGGTGCCGAAAAGCTCGGAAGTGATCATTTGGTTCCTAACATCGAGGTATTCCGACAAACTGTAGCGCGAACAGGCGAGATTATCACTACACCCCACTAAAGCACGGGGTATTTTTCTCAAAAAAGTGATGATTGGAGCTGTGCGGGCGTTCATTTTTGACGCGTACGAGTCTGATACAATTTGTTCGTTACTGTTTGAATGATATGCGCGCAAAGAACGGCGAGGATTCATCGTGATTAAGGCAGAGCGACAGGATAAGGTTCGTCAGCTGCTCGAGGAGCAGGGCACGGTCTCGGTCAAAGAGATTTCGGATGCGTTGGGCGTTTCGGACATGACGATTCGCCGCGACCTCGAAGAACTTGCGAGCCTAGGCGAGATTGAGCGCGTGCACGGCGGAGCCCGCAGTGCACAGGGCCGTCCGCACGCTATGTTGCGCCATGAGTATTCGCACAGCGAAAAGCGCACTAAGCATGCCGAGGAAAAGCTGCAGATTGCGCGCCGTGCTGTGGAGCTTATCGAGGAGGGCTCGACCATCTTTTTGGGCACGGGCACCACGGTTGAGCAGATGGCCTCGATGCTGCCGACGTTTCGCCTGCGCATTGTGACCAATTCGCTTTCGGTGTTTAACCTGCTCGAGGCGCGCGAAGACTGCGAGCTGTGCCTCGTGGGCGGTATGTACCGTCGCCGCACCGCCGCTTTTGTGGGACCAACGGCCGAGGATACCCTGCGCGCGCTGGGCATCGATGCGGCGTTTATCGGCGCCAACGGCATTCTGGATGGCGACGTGTCTACGTCCAACATGGACGAGGGCCGTATCCAGCAGCTCGCTTTTAGCAAGGCAGACTCGCGCTATCTGATCGCCGACTCCAGCAAGATCGGCAAGCGCGACTTCTACACCTTCTGCCGCCTGGACAATTTGGATGCCGTGGTGTGCGAGCCGGGTATTACCGCCGAGGATCGTGCCGCCATCGAGGAACACACGCAGGTCATTTGCTAGCGAGTGCCGCCGTGCTAGACCAGGCGGGCGTAGTCCTGTGACTGGTGAAAGACATGGGCGATATAGATCGCATCGCGCTCAAACTTGTAAAGGCACGCGTAGTTGTTGACGGGAAACGATCGATAATTGCGTGTCGCCAGCTCCCGTGTGTGGGAGAGGGGCCGTAGGAGCGGCTGCTCGCGAAGCAGATCAAGCTGATATTCAAACTCGGCAACAAAATTGCCCGCTGCACGTGGATTCATGAGGATTTGAGCAAGGTATCCGACAATACTCTCGTACTCATATCGTGCGCTTTTGAGTATTACGACGTTATAGGTCATATTTGTCTCGCATCGCGGTCGCGAAGGAGTCGTAGTCGCTGTAGTCGCCTTGCGATATCTCGTCTTCTGCCAGCATCATACGAGACAGCAGCTTGGCTTTGGCGATTTCGTCTTGCATGAGGCGATACTGGTCGCTGCTGATGCAGTGCATGGCCTCGTAGCCGTTCTTAGTTACGGTGACGTCGCGCTCAGACTCAACAAGTGCGGTGAATGTGGCAGTGTCCTTCATGTCTCGGACGGGCACACAGATGGGCATAGGTATCTCCTTCGCATTGGGACATAATTGTACCACGCCGTATCGAATAGTCGGCATCGTTGAATTGTCTTGATCTGTAACAGATAGACGCCCAAAACCGGGTTTAGTGTTACAGATCGAGACGGCTCGGCATAGCATCCGTTATGCGTAAAGCTCGGTATTACTGTATGTCTCAACCATTGCAATGGTCGGTATTTTTGTAGCTATAAGCTCGTTTAAAGCTCGGTATTTTTGTATTATTAGATATATCTGAAGGTCGGTATTTTTGTAAACTAGCACGTAAATTATGCTGAGGTGAGATTATGTTTAAACGGAAGGCATATGATCGTCTGCAGGAGTGGAAAGAACGCTCGCAAGGGCGCACTGCGGTGCTTATTGAGGGTGCAAGACGCGTTGGCAAAACGACGCTCGTCAAGTGCTTCGCGCAAAATGAATACAAGGATTATCTGTACATTGACTTTTCGGCTGCTAGCAAAGCCACGCTCGATATATTTCTGAACCATCGTGAAGATGTCGATCTTTTTTTACGCATGCTTCAGCTGCAGTATGGTAAGGCCCTCGAACCGAGAGAGTCGCTGGTCATTTTTGATGAAGTGCAGCGGTTTCCCATCGCGCGCGAATACATAAAGCATCTTGTAGAAGACGGCAGATTTGATTACATCGAGACAGGCTCTCTTGTCTCCATCAAAAAGAATGTCGATAGCATTGTCATACCGTCAGAGGAAGAAAGGATCCCTCTCGAGCCCCTCGATTTTGAGGAGTATCTTTGGGCGACCGGAAAAGATCTTTATGCAGAAGAGATCCGTAAAGCGCGCGAATCTCGGACCGCGCTTCCGGACGGCGTTCATGCGACGTGCATGAGATTATTTGATGAGTATATGCTTGTCGGTGGTATGCCTCAGTCGGTCGACTCCTTTGTGGCAGAGAATGATTTTAGAGGATGCGACAGGGTTAAACGGCAGATTATCGCACTGTACAGGGAGGACATTGCCAAGTTTGGAGGTTCGGACGCTAGACGTGCGCGGGCGGTTTATGACGATATTCCGGGTCAATTATCTGCGGCAAATAAACGGTTCAAATTTGACAGCTTGGAGAAGGGGTCCCGTTTTGAGACATATGAGTCGGCGTTAATCTGGCTTGAGGATGCGCGACTGATTAACCGTTGCTATTTATGCAGTGATCCGAGCGTGGGTTACCGCCTGCACGAGGACGCGTCTTCGCTTAAATGCTATATGGCGGACACGGGATTGCTCGTGAGCTTGGCGTTTGATGATGGTCCGGACCTTATGGATGTTCATAGAGACATTCAATTTGGAAGAATTTCAATTAATAAAGGAATGCTAACCGAGAACATCGTGGCGCAGCAGCTTAAGAGTCTGGGGCATTCGCTTTTTTATTACAGCTGGCAGGAGCCTTCCAAAACAGAGGGGAGTCGGCCCAGAACGCGTGAAATTGATTTTCTTGTTTCGCGCGGCTTTGAAGACGCGGCTGGAAAACCGCGGGTCACTCCTGTTGAAGTTAAATCTTCCAAATCGTATTCAACAATCTCGCTTGACGATTTCGGCAGACGATTCGAACGACGAGTCGGAGAAGAGATAGTTCTTCACCCAAAACAGCTCAGGGCTGAAGGGCATAGGATATATCTACCTCTGTATATGACGATCTTTATCTGATCGACGGCATGCGGTCCTGTGGCTCATTGAACCGCAGGACCGTGTATCGTTGGGGGTTTATTGTGATAATGCGCGCAAGCTAAGCCGGGGATCGAGTTTTCGGGATATGTCGGTGAAGTTCCGTCACCGCGGACTGGGTGTCCGTGCGCCCGACGAGGTCGTTGCGTGCCTAGAAGCCCCGAGCTCCAGAAGCCGTACGCTTGTTTCGGGCGTGCTGGTCGAATGCTCCAGCGTGAAAGACCTACGGGTGTAGCTTGCTCGGCCTGTTTGTCTCGATCTGTAACAGCTAGGACTGAAAAACTCGGCTACGTGTTACAGGTTGAGATTTTTCGGCTAGGTCTAATCTATTCATCTCGATCTGTAACAGGTGGGGGCGAAATAACCGGCTAACTGTTATAGATTGAGATTGAGAGGATTGGCCGGTACGTTTGTCTCAATCTGTAACAGGTAGACGCCCAAAACCGGGTTTAGTGTTACAGATCGAGACAATTCGGCCCGGCCCACCCCGTTCATCTCGATCTGTAACAGTTGGGGCCGAAACCGCGGGTCAGATGTTACAGATCGAGACAAACGGCTCCTGACCAGCCCAAAAACAAAAAGACCGGGGGCGGCGCGCCGTGTGACGTGTCGCCCCCGGCTGAGAAATGGGGGACAGGATATGTGAGCGGAGCAATTTTGCTCGCCGCAAGCCACTAGTCCAGACGACGGGTCTGCGCCACGTGCTTGTACCAGTAGGCGCTCGCCTTGGGCGTGCGCTTTTGGGTCTCAAAGTCTACGTAGAAGAAGCCGTAGCGCTTGTTGTAGCCGTTGGTCCAGGAGAACTGGTCCTGCAGGCTCCACAGGAAGTAGCCGCCCACGTTGACGCCCACCTCCATGGCCTTAAGCAGCCAGCGCAGGTGCTGCTCGATGTAGTCGATGCGCGGCTGGTCGTCCACAAAGCCGTCCTTGTAGGGGTCCTTGTAGCCCATACCGTTTTCGGTAATGAAAATCTGCTTGTAGTTGGGGTAGCGCTGTTTAATGTAGACGAGCAGATCGAACAGACCCTCGGGATAGATGATCCAGTCCCAGTCGGTGGTGGGGATGCCGGGCTTGTTCACATGCTCGCCAATGCCCTTGACGCGCCAGCGGCCGGTACCCTTCTCGCCCGTGCCGTTGTGGTGCAGGTCGTTCTCGCCGTCGTAGGCCTTGAGGAAACGGCACTGGTAGTTGTTGACACCCAGGTAGTCGTTGTAGAGCGCGGCCTCGCGCATAATCTCGAGGTCCTTGTCCAGGATCTCGATGGTGCCGCCCGAGACGGCAGCCAGGCGGTTGGCGCACTCGAGGGTGTCGGGGGCATAGTCGCCGCGGAAGGTGGCGTCAAGCAGGAACTGGTTTTGCAGCACGTGCTCGTTGTTGGCGGCCTTGATGTCGGCGGGGTCGTTCTCGTTGAGCGGGTACTTGAACTCCAACGACTGAATGACGCCGATCTTGCCCTTAAAGCCGCCGTTGTGGAAGGCCAGCACAGCCTTGGCGTGGGCAAGCATCATGTTGTGCTCGCATTGGAAGGCCTCGGCCAGATGAGCTTTGACGCCGCCGGGGAAGGTGCCCTCGATGTAGGTGTTGGAGGCGTCAGCCCAGATCTCGTTAAAGGTGAACCAATAGGTCACCTGGTCAGCGTATTCCTTAAAGCAGAAGGTGGCAAAGTCCACAAAGGCGTCGATGGTCTCGCGATTGAGGAAGTCGCCCTTCTCAAAGAGGGGCAGCGGCGTGTCAAAGTGATGCAGCGTGACAAACGGCTCAACGTGGTGCTTGTGGCACTCGGCAAAGAGATCGTGGTAGAACTGCACGCCCTCGGGGTTTACCTTGCCAGTACCCTCGGGGAAGATACGGCTCCAGGCGATGGAGAGGCGGATGCCGTTGATGCCGAACTCCTCGCACAGCTCCAGATCGACGGGGTACTGGTTGTAGAAGTCGGAGGCGGGGTCGGGGGAGAAACGGCCCTGGGCCTCCAGGAAGTCGTCCCAGGCGACCTTGCCCTTTCCGTGGGTGCGGGTCTCGCCTTCTACCTGGTAGGCAGCGGTGGCGCCGCCAAAGACAAAGTCCTCGGGAAACTGCGCGGGCGGGTTGGTGACGCTGGCAGGGTTAACGGACATGATGATCCAATCGTTTAAATCGAAGGGCCAGCCGGTCTTGGATAGTCGGCTGGCCCTAAGCGTTACTTACTTCGACAGCTGCTCGCTCACAAAGGCGAGAGACTTGTCGCCGTTCTGGGAGAGCTCGATGTATTGCTTACCGCGGCAGGCGACGCACTTGTTGCCCACGCGCTCGCAGTCCTTCTGCAGGTCGGCCAGGTAGCTGGCGGCCTGCGGGGCCAGGACGACCAGGTCAAAGTCGGGAAGCATGTCCACGTGGTTGCCATAGGCATCGGCGGCGGTCTCAAGATCGATGCCGCGCTCCTTGGCGGCCTTGGCCAGTGCGTTGGCGAGCAGGCCCGAAGTGCCGCCGCCCTGGCAGAGCACGAGTACGCGCTTGCCGTTGAGGTCGCTGGCGGCCGTAGCTTCGGTGGCGGCAGCAGCGGGGACAGCGTCGGTCTTTACGACCTCGGCAGCGGCGCCGGCGGCAACACTCTTGGCGTCGGCCTTACCCTGGAAGGCGTCGTTGAGCTTGGCGGCCTTCTCGGCGTTCTTGGCGGCGAGCTCCTCCTGGGAGATCTCGGCCTCCTCGGCGCACTTCTGGGCGTCATAGGCACGGAAGAACGGGTAGTACAGGGCAAAGTCGATGACTAGGATGATGGCGAGCATCACAAAGGCGAGCGGCTGGAAGCCCAGGCCCATGATGGTGCCGATGGGGCCGGGGACGGTCCAGGGCAGGGTGTACATAAAGCCGTTCATGCCCAAGAAGTCGATAAAGACCTTGAGGATCCAGATGTTGGCGATCGGGGCAAAGACAAACGGGACAAAGAAGACGGGGTTGAGCACGATAGGCGCGGCGAACAGCAGCGGCTCGTTGACGGCAAAGCACACGGGGACGATGGCTGCTTTGCCGACGGCGCGCATCTCCTGGGACTTGGCCAGGAAGCAGAACATAAAGACCAGGACGAGCGTGGCGCCGGTGCCGCCCATGCAGACGACGAAGTACTGGGCTCCCTGCGTCAGGACGGCGGTGGCGTGCTCGCCGGCCTGGAATGCAGCCAGGTTGTCGGTCATGTTGGCAACGAGAGCGGCGGCGATGGCGGGCTCGACGATCGAGGGGCCGTGGACGCCGACGAACCAGAAGAGGCTCATAGCGCCGTAGATCACAGCGAGGCCGATATAGCCGTCGGCGGCGGTGAACAGGGGCTGGAACACCTGGATGACGCCCTGGGCAAAGCAGAAGCCAAAGGCAGCGCGGAAGACGATGTCAAAGACCCAAAAGACGGTGATGCAGACGGAGAAGGGGATGATGTCCTTAAAGGTCTGCGAGATGTTGGGCGGAACCTGCTCGGGCATCTTGACGGTGATGTTGCGCTTAATGAAGAACTTGTAGATGATGCCGGTCACAAACGCAGCGATAAAGGCGGTCAACAGGCCTTTGGAACCAAGGTAGGTGGTGTTGAAGCCGCTGGCAGCATCCGTGGCGATCGTGTCGCTCGAAAGGAGCAAGAAGCCGATGATGGCTGCGCACATGCACGAGATGAAGTTGATCTGGTTGTTCTTGGGTAGATCGCGGTTCTGGGCGTCGGCGAAGTGCTTGGCCGTGGTGGCGGCGCAGGCGATGGCCAGAATGCCCATGGAGTAGTTGTAGCACTTCCACAGGGCGTTGTTGATGTCATCGGGCCAGTAGAAACCCCAGATGTTGGGGACCGAGGCTACCAGGCAGAAGATGGACGAGAAGATGATGATGGGGATGACGGAGATAAAGCCGTCGCGGATCGCCTTGAGGTACTTGTTGCGGGCGATCGCGTTGAAAAAGGGCTGGCCCTTTTCGATGATGGCGATGAGTTGCTCCATGCAATGCTCCTAAGAGTCGGTGGGTTAGCAACGATGGTAGCTTTTGACGTTCGGTTGCCAAAATGTTGACGTTGCCATTTTGCGGCACAAAAAAAGACGCGAACCGGTGGCCCTTGTGCCTGTGGACCGTCGATTCCTTGCGCGTAAACGTTTGAGCCGCCCGGTGGCTCTGTGTTTGCACAATGGCAACGTTAACATTTGGGCGACAAAAGCCGCTCGGGGAAGCAGAGTTGTCGGTGAACGGTAGGTTTTGGGTGGTAAGCGTATCGTTGGGGAGGCGTTGGATATACTTAAAGGTGTTCAAAATGACTGCGCAGGATGTCTTCAATGGCATCGTTGACATAGAAAGATCGACCTATGGCCGCTGTTAAAAAATCGGTTTCCGTTAAGGACGTGGCGCGTCTCGCGGGCGTCTCGGAGCAGACAGTCTCGCGTACGGTGCACGATTCGCCCAGCGTGCGCCTCGAGACCAAGGAGCGCGTGCGCGCCGCCATGCGCGAGCTGGGGTATCGCCCCAATTTTGCCGGTCGATCGCTGCGCCGCGGCAAGTTTAAGACCGTCGGCGTCGCCATGTTCAACATTACCGGCACCGGCAACCTCGACCGTATGGAGGGCTTTGCCGCCGCGGCCGACAAACATGGCTATGCCATCACCCTCACTAAAGTAGACGGGCATCCGTATACCCTCGAGAGCGCATCGTCGCGCATGAGCGCGCTGCCGGTGGATGGCATGGTTGTGATCATGAATCGCATGCCGGCGGACTTTGGCACCTTCGAGCCGCTGCCCGGTATGCAGACGGTGCTCGTTACCATGCTGGAGCACCCGCTCTGTTCAACAGTCGATAACGACCAGTTCGATTGCTCGCGCCAGGTGGTCGAGTACCTGCTGGAGCAGGGGCACAAGACCGTGCACTTTATCTCGTGCCCCGAGCGCTCGCTTTCGGGCATGCGTCGCGAGGAGGGCTGGCGCGAGACATTGCGCGCGCATGGTATTGAGCCGCCGCGACTCGTCCGTGGCGATTGGACGGCACAGAGCGGATATGCCGCCGGCCAGGTGCTTGCGGACGATTCGAACTGCACAGCCATTTATGCTTCCAACGATGCCATGGCCTACGGCTGCATTCGCGGGCTCGAGTCGCGCGGGAAGCACGTGCCCCAGGACGTAAGCGTGGTGGGTGTTGACGATAGTTTGGGCGATATCGTGCCCGATCGTCGCCTGACTACGGTGCGCTTTGACAACAAGCGCGTCGGCATGTGGGCGGTCGACAAGATTGCCGGCGCCGAGGGCGCTGCACCCGGTGTGGAGCACATGCTGTTTCCGGGTGTGCTCGTCGAGGGCGATACGGTGCGCGATATACGCTAGGGTGCGGACCTGTTTGGGTTGCCGCTAATTGTGTTTGAGAATGTTCAGATTGGTTTAAAAACCGTTCACGGGTGAAAAGCAACCGTTCATAGCTCGAAATTACGTTTTGCGCTGTTCTTTTTTGTTTGAATGTTAATGTTCCTGCCATACACAGCGCAGCGCGTATGCCCGGACGCGATGCTCTCCGTTGGTTCATATGTGAAAGGAACGCAATATGGCAACCAAAGAAGAAATCTCGATGGTTGGATTTGAGATTGTCGCATACGCGGGCGACGCCCAGACCGATCTGCTTGCAGCGCTCGATGCTGCTCGCGAGGGTGATTTTGAGAAGGCCGAGCAGCTGCACAAGGATGCCAGCGATGCACTTATCGGCGCCCACGACACGCAGACCAAGCTGCTTTCGCAGGAGGCCGGCGGCGGCGAGATGGAGATGACCTTCATCATGGCTCACGCTCAGGACACTCTCATGACCACCATGATCCTGGAGAAGCAGACCCGCTTTACCATCGATGCCTATAAGCGCATCGCCGCACTCGAGGCTAAGCTCGCCTAACGAGCTCTCACAACCAAGTCCCCTTCCAAAAGCTCTGCCGCTACCCGCGGCAGGGCTTTTCTGTTTACCCGGCACTTGGGGACGTTCCTTATCTGCCGGCAGTTTGGGACACTCCTGCCATGCATTCGATCCTTTGAGGATGGAAGAAACCGGGTCATTAGGTTTGCTGCGGTGCCGACTCGGTCTGTCGGTTACAAAACTATGCCGGTTTACTACGATGAATCGCATTCTTTCAACTATGGAAAGAACAGCGTTATCAAAGCCGCAGGTAGAAAGCTTGTCATTTTCTGCTAATAGCAAATGTGGTCGGTCCTATCGGTTTTATCGTAGTAAACCGGCATAGTTTTGAAATGGCACTATTCGACTAGCAGCGTTATGGAGCTTCTGCACGCCCTCCCGTTCGGTTTTTCGATGGGTGGGTATACTTTCCACCGCAATACAGGCCGGAATGAGGAGGCATCCAAATGCCGGATAACGGGTCAATACAAAAAAGAGACGCGCACGAGATGGCTCATGGGCGTCCTGTCCAGATAACCGAGCACACGACGGTAACCGAGCTGCAGCCCAGCCTGTCCGATGTCGTGTGCGCAAACAAAAAGCTGCAGATTGGCTTTATCGTTGCACTCGTGGTACTGGCGCTGCTGTCGGGCTTTGTGGCTCGTCCGCATTTTGCCGATACCAAAACATGGGACTCCACCATCGAGGTCATCGACCAAAAGAAGGGCAACGTTTTGGCGCTCACGACCTCGTGCGTGGCGCTGTCTGCGGGCATTACCGCGCTGCCGGGTGATACGGGAACGCCGGTTGCCGAGCAGCTCGCGCAGCTTTCGGGTAACTTGGGCATCGTGCTTGCCGTGCTCTACCTAGAGAAATATTTGCTCACGATTTTGTGGTCGGTTGGCTTGGGCATCTTAATCCCGTTTGCGCTGGTGCTCTTTGCGGTCTCGCTTGGCATTCACGGACGCTGGAGCACGAGCGCTGTCCTGCGCCGCGTGGCGACCCGCGTGCTGGTGGTTGCCGTGATCGGCATGGCCTTGGTGCCTGCAAGCGTATGGGTGTCGCAAAAGGTCGACGAGACGTATCGGGTGAGCATCGAAGCGGCCGAGCAAAAGGCGGCCGACGCTGCGGGTGCGGCAGACGGCAATAGCTCCAAAACGAGCAAGAAAAAGTCCGAGTCCACAGAATCCAAGAACGTGCTTGAGCAGCTTGCCGACGGTGCCTCGGGTCTTGTCGCGTCGGTGACCAACGGCGCCAAACAGATGACCGATGAGATTGTGCAACAGGTGACCGATCTGATCGAAGGCGTCATCGTGATGATTGTGACTTCGTGCGTTATTCCATTGCTGGTGCTCGCGGCGTTTCTGTGGCTGGGGCACACGCTGCTGGGGATCGATATTTCCGGCCCGGCGAACTATTTAACGGGACGTTTTCTGAGCGCTCCGTCCAAACATGCCAAGAAGAGCGGGCAGTCTGAGTAGGCGGCAAAGCGATCTTTGGAAGATCAACCGTAAGAAGGGCGGCCGAGACACGTTCTCGGCCGCCCTTTTGTTTGTTGAACACATGGTCGCTACGTCTGCGCCGGGCTCAAACGGTCGGCAATCAACCGTAAACGGTATTTGTTCAAAAAAGAACAAAGTTAAACAAATAATGGTTGCAACCTATGTTCGAATGTGTTCAAATAAACATGAACAGTGAAGAACCGCACATTCAGATGCCCGGACCTGAGCGCGATTCAACACTTCCAAACAGAAACTACGCACCTGCGTATCTCTCAAGGAGGATGTCATGAGGGTTGTAATCGCTTCCGATGCCGACGGTATGTCGATGAAGGAGTCCATCAAGGAGATGCTCATCGCTGACGGTCACGAGGTCGTCGACTATTCCGAGACCCCTGCTGCGGACTTTGTCGATTCCGCGACCGCCGTTGCCAAGGACCTGCTGGAGCACAAGGATTCCCAGGGCTTCGCATTCGATAAGTACGGCGTCGGCTCCTATATGGCCGCCGTCAAGATCAAGGGCATGGTCGTCGCCAACATTTCCGACGAGCGTTCCGCCTACATGACCCGCGAGCACAACGGCTCGCGCATGGTCACCATGGGCCCGGGCGTTGTGGGCACCGAGGTCGCCAAGAAGATCGCCCGCGAGTTCCTGCGCGCCCAGTACGCCGGCGGCCGTCACCAGATCCGTGTCGACATGCTCAACAAGATGGCCTAACGAGAGCCACCGAGAACTCGAACTTCTATCTCAACTTGTGAATTCAGACGAAAGGACGTTCTGATGAAGAAGACCATCGCAATCGGTTGCGACCATATCGTTACGGACGAGAAGATCTATCTGGCCGACCGCCTGGAGCAGGCTGGCTACAAGGTGCTCGACTGCGGCACCTACAGCCACACCCGTACGCACTATCCCATCTACGGTAAGGCCGTGGGCGAGGCTGTTGCCAGCGGCAAGGCCGACTTTGGCGTGGCCCTGTGCGGCACCGGCATCGGCATCACCAACGCCGTCAACAAGGTTCCCGGCGCTCGCTGCGCCCTGGTTCGCGACATGACCTCTGCCCTGTATGCCCGTCGCGAGCTCAACGCCAACATCGTGGGCTTTGGCGGCAAGATCACCGGCGAGTTCCTGATGGCCGATATCATGCTTGCCTTCCTGGAGGAGCCCTACGAGAAGACTCCCGAGCACGACGCCCTGATTGCCAAGATCGACGCCTGCAATAAGGCCGACGCCGAGGCTCAGGCTGACCCGCACTTCTTTGACGAGTTCCTCGAGAAGTGGGACCGCGGCGAGTATCACGACTAAGGGGGTTCCGGCGTTTTAACAAACGCCGGACCGGTCGACGCTGCGAAGCCATCTGGCGGGCAATCTGCCGCTCAGCTTCGACGGCATGACCAGAAGGTCAATGCCGTCTCGCTTCACGGCACCTTGCCTCGCCAGCTGGCTTCTCGCTGATGTCTGAGTGACCTGTGGGGTTACCGCTGTTGTTGCGAAGCGTTCTGGTATGGCAAGTTGCTCCGATAACACGTTTGCTTGCTTGGCTTGAGTGCTTCGTTTTGGCGGCCCCCGGCATTCTGCAGCTTTTCAATTGACGGCTCGCGTTTCTGTGAGGGGGCGCGGGCCGGTTTTCTATCAGCCCCACTGACTTGGCGGGCTGTCGTAAGAAAGGGAAGGCTCCTATGGAGTTTGTTCTTGATAACGGTTCTATCCGCGTAGCACTGAGCACGGCTGGCGGATCGTTCACTTCTATTGCGGCCAACGGCCGTGAGTACCTGTGGCAGGGTGACCCGGCGGTCTGGTCGGGCCAGGCACCCATTTGTTTCCCGATCTGCGGCGGCCTTCGCGACGGTCACGCAATGACCATGGGCGGCCGCGAGGTTAGGCTCGCCCGCCACGGCTTTGCGCGCAAACAGGAGTGGAAGCTCGAGGAACAGAGCGACAACATGGTTGCACTGAGCCTAAGCTCTGCCGACCATGCCGAGCTGCTCGAGCAGTACCCGTATCCGTTTAAGATCGTTGCTCGTTACACGATCGATGCGGCAAAGGTGGCCGTGTCGTACGAGGTGACCAATGAGGGCACCGAGGACATGCCGTTCTTTGTGGGTGGCCACCCCGGCTTTAAGTGCCCGCTCGACGAGGACGAGTCCTATGACGACTATGAGCTTCGTTTTGATCAGCGTGAGGCCGCCGAGCTCTGTACTGCCGTTCCCTCGACGGGCCTGATTGATGTTGGGCATCGCAGTAAGAACCCCATGATCGACCAGAACCTGCCGCTTGCCCACGAACTCTTCGACTTCGCGGAGACCATCTTTGACGTGCTCGAGAGCCGCGTGGTTACGCTGACCAAGAAAACCGAGGACAAGGGCGTGCGCCTGACGTTCCCCGATATGCCATACCTGATTGTGTGGAGCAAGCCCGAGGGTGACTTTGTGGCCGTGGAACCGTGGGGCGGCCTGTCTACCTGCTCCGATGAGGACGATATTCTGGAGCACAAGCGTGGCTGCCTGGTTGCCAAGCCGGGGGAGACCGTCATTCGCGGTTTTGAGATCGAGATCCTTTAACGAGTTATCGTATGTTTGGGGCGGGTCATGCCGCCCCGGAACAGGAGTTCAATATGATTCTGACCGTCACCATGAACCCGTCGATTGATACGCGCTATCAGCTCGACAAGCTGATCATTGACGACGTTAACCGCGTCACGCCCGAAAAGACCGCTGGCGGCAAGGGCCTCAACGTGAGCCGTGTGCTGCTGCAACTGGGAGACGACGTGCTCGCGACTGGTCTGCTTGGCGGCCACATGGGTGCCTATATGGCCGAGCTTATGGATGCCGACGGCGTCAAGAACGACTTTGTGCCCATCGCCGGTGAGACGCGCATTTGCCTGAATATTCTGCACGAGGGTAATCAGACCGAGCTGCTGGAGAGCGGCCCGCAGATCGCCCCGGCCGAGCTCGAGGCCTTTACGGCCAAGTTCGCCGAGCTCGCGGCGAAGGCGGACGTTGTGACGCTTTCGGGCTCGCTGCCGCGTGGCGTCGATGCCGGCTACTATGCCGAGCTCGTCAAGATCGCCGAGGAGGCGGGCGCCAAGGTGCTGCTCGACACCTCGGGTGCATCGCTGGAGGCAGCGCTGGAGTCCGACGCTAAGCCCGAGCTCGTAAAGCCCAACCTGACCGAGATTAACGGCCTACTGGGTACGTCCTTTACGACCGATGATGTCGATGCCCTGCGCGAGGCGCTTGCCGCCGATGGCCGCTTTGCCGGTATTCCCTGGGTTGTCGTTTCGATGGGCGCTGCCGGTTCGGTGGGCTTCCATGAGGGTCGCGCGTTCCGCGCCAAGACGCCCGCGATTGCGGCTGTGAACGCAACGGGTTCCGGCGACTCGACCATCGCCGGTTTTGCGCATGCCATTGCTGCTGGTGCCGACGACGTCACGGTGCTCAAGACCGCCAATACCTGCGGTAAGCTCAACGCCATGGATCCCAAGACCGGCCACCTGATCATGGACCGCTGGGACGAGATCTACAGCAACGTTGAGGTCGTAGAGTTGTAGCGGTTGCGACTCCTAATAGAATGATCGTGGATAATCTCCCGCTTTTGGTGCCCATACGAGTTCAAAGTGGGGGATTTTCCACGCTCGAGTCATTAGTTGTTGGGGACGTTCTTGTTTGACTAGTCGTTTAAGAACGTCCCCATTACAGTCGAAATTGTCAGCCCGGGCCCGTCTCGAGCTACGATTGAGGCG
>CABJBO010000013.1 GCA_902363875.1 Coriobacteriaceae bacterium
TCGTAGCTCGAGACGGGCCCGGGCTGACAATTTCGACTGTAATGGACGTTCTTTAACGACTAGTCATTCAAGAACGTCCCCAATGACTAGATTGAAAAGCTGTACGTCAGCATCCAAAGATGTCGGAAAATGTCGACTTTGGATGCTGGCGTACATGTTTGGTTCGTATGGGTTCGGCTCGGTTGGCGCGAACTGGCCGCAGTGCGCGTGCTAGAGCAGGTTCTTCTGCACCCACGCGATGATGTCGCTCGACTCGTAGAGCGGTTTACCGTCGATGAACAGGCAGGGAACCTGGCGCTTTCCGCCGACGGCGATGAGTGTCTGCTCGGCATCGGGGTCGGTCGAGATATTGCGCTCGGGGATGGTCACGCCGTTATCGGCCAAAAAGCGCTTGACCTTTATGCAATACGGGCAGCCGGTCATAACGTAGAGCACGAGTTCGTGATCAGTAGCCATGGTGTCTCCAATCGGTTGAGGTTTCGGTTGAGATACCCAAAGCCGCCGCAGTCTATGCGCGATCCATTGATGACTCGATGGCATGGACCAGAAACGCCGTGGCTCCGGTGCCGCAGGGCTTGTCGTAGTAGTCGATAAAGCGCTGATCGGCAAGATAGCCGTGGGCGAGGCCCAGGTATGCTTCGTCTTGGGGCTCGTGTCCCCAGTTAAGGCCAATCCATCGACGGTGCATTGCTACAAGCTTGCGGGCCTCGCTGCCTTCCGGTTCGCCATCGCCCATGGCAATCGAGAGCTGGCCCAGAACAGCGCGTTCAAGTTCCTTCATGTCGTTCCATGTCTCGGGGTCCATGCCCAGCAGTGCCTCGTTTGCTGCATCGACAGCCTCGTCGCCATAGCGCGCCCGCGCCTCGGCGCCGAAGCGCTCCTCGTTTTCCTGCACGGCGCGCCAGCGCTCCAGCTGCGGCAAGACGGCACCCATGAGTGAGACGGCCTCGTCGAGCGACATGCCGGTGTTTTGTGCCAGGCGCGGGGCACAATCCTCGATCATTGCCTCCATCGTGGTGTCGTAGGTGTACTTGCCGTGCTCGTAGCACCACTTGCAGTAATGGTCGGTCGTGGCGCCCGTGGCGTCGGTGCCGCAGTCGTTGGGCGTGAGTATCATGCCGCAGCTCTGACAATAGTGCTCGGGCATTTCGAGCAGGTGGGACAGCGGTTCTCCGGTTATGGCGGCAATGAGCTTCATCATGTCGATGCCCGGTGTGACTTCGCCGCGTTCCCAACGGCTGACGGCTTGACGTGTGACGAAGAGCTTGGCGGCGAGTTGCTCTTGGGTAAGATGATGGGCGCGACGGACAGCAATGAGCTTTTCTGCGAAGGCCATAACGGCTCCTTTCTGCTGGTTGTTGGCTTTAAGCATACGCGGCGGCAGGTGCCCTTCCAAGCAACCGTTGGTTGCGCGACGGGGGCTGCGGCGAAGAATTGCGTACAACGTCCCACGCCTCCATGCCGTACAATGACCGGCATGGAACCTATTGCACACATACATACCGATCTGCCGCAGAAGTTCGGCATTCCGCGCAACAGCTTTTTGGCGCCCCATTTGCAGGGACGCATCGTCTTTGAACCGGAATTTGCCTCCAACGCAGCAGTTGAGGGTCTGGATTCCTTCTCTCACCTATGGTTGCTCTGGCGCTTCGAAAACGGCACGCCCGGCGGCACGGCTAAGGACATAGCCGCCGATGCCAAAAAGCAGGACAGGTCCGGAACTAATGCCAAGTGGTCGAAAACCGTGCGTCCGCCGCGTCTGGGCGGAGCCGAGCGTGTGGGCGTCTTTGCCACGCGCAGTCCGTTTCGCCCTAATCCCATCGGTCTCACCTGCGTCAAGCTTGATCGTGTCGAGCTCACCGACGATGGTCCCATCATCCATGTGTTGGGGGCCGACCTGCGCGACGGCACGCCCATCTACGACATTAAGCCCTACATTCCGTTTGCGGATTGCCACCCGGATGCGACCGGCGGCTGGATTGAGGATGCGCCGTGGCAAGAGCTCGACGTCGAGTTTCCGCAAGCGCTGCAGGATATGGTCCCGCCTACAAAGCTTCCTGGCTTGGTTGAGGTTCTTCGCCAGGATCCGCGCCGCGCGGGCAGCAAGCACGAGCCAAACCGTGTTTATCACTTGGCCTTCGCCGGGCTCGACATATCTTTTACGGTCGATGAAACCCGGCTAACCGTAGTCGCCGTCAACGACGCGCAAGACTAATCAGCCATTCGTCCGCACCCGTCAAATTAAGAGCCAAACCCCATGCCAAAACCGCCCATGCTGGTGGACAATAACGCCTACCAAAACAATCCGCTTTGCATGGGAGCCCAGGATGAAATACGACTTTACTTCGCTTATCGACCGCCACGGCATGGACTCCATCGCCGTTGATTCTTGGGGTGAGATCCCCGGCATGGCTCCAAACGCACCCGACGAGGGCTTCGATCGCATTCCCATGTGGGTGGCGGACATGAACTTCGCCACGGTGCCCACGGTCCAGGAACACATCATTCAGCGTGCCCAGCACCCCATGTTTGGCTACTTTGATCCGCGTGCCGAGTACTCTGACCGCATCATCGAATGGCAGAGCCGCCGCAATGGCGTCGAGGGTCTGCGCCCTGAACATATCGGTTACGAAAACGGCGTGCTGGGCGGTGTTGTGTCGACGCTGCGCGCGTATGTCCAGCCGGGCGATGCGGTGCTGGTCCACAGCCCCACCTACATCGGCTTTACCAAGTCTATCGAAGCCGCGGGCTATCGCATTGTCCACAGCCCGCTTAAGCTCGACGACCAAGGCGTGTGGCGTATGGACTATGAGGACATGGAGCGCAAGCTCGCCCAAAACCACATCCATGCCGCGGTGTTCTGCTCGCCGCACAATCCCTGCGGGCGCGTATGGGAGCGCGACGAGATCGAGCGCGCCATGGACATCTATCGCCAGCATGATTGCGTGGTGATCTCGGATGAGATTTGGTCCGATATCATCCTGCCGGGTCACAAGCATATCCCGACGCAGTCGGTGAGCGAGGATGCCCGCATGCGCACGGTTGCCCTTTATGCGCCCAGCAAGACGTTTAACCTGGCGGGCCTGGTCGGCAGCTACCACATCGTCTATAACGAGACGCTGCGCGACCGCGTGTGCGCCGTGTCCGACAAGACTCACTACAACGAGATGAACGTCCTCTCCATGCATGCGCTTATCGGTGCCTATCAGCCTCAGGGCTATGAGTGGGTGGACGAGCTCAACCAGGTGCTTGCCGGTAATATCGAGTGCTTCTGCGATTACGTTGACGAGCATTTTGCGGGCGTGTCCTATTCGCGTCCGCAAGGCACGTACATGGTGTTTCTGGACTGCACCGAATGGTGCCGCGAGCATGGCCGCGATATTCAGTGGCTGCTCGACGAGGGGGCGCGCGTGGGCGTGGGGTATCAGGACGGCCGCCCGTTCCACGGGCCCTGCCACATTCGCGTGAATCTGGCGCTGCCGCTTTCGCGCGTAAGGGAGGCGTGCGCCCGCCTGGACCGCTACGTTTTTGGGGTATAGGGGGCGCTCGATTCGAGTGCTGCCCCATGTGCCCACGCCGTCAAAATGTGTGGGCACATGGGGCGCAGAGGGTAGCGAGCGCGTTTTCCGCATTCGCTACTTTTCATGAATCTGCTTGCCGCAAAGATGTTCAATCGAAATCTCGTAGAGCTGGACGCCCTTTATGTCTTTGGCGATCTCCTCCTCGACTTCTTCGGCAGAAGGGTAGTACTTAAGCGCGAGCTGACGGACTTTGTCCTCGATAAACGCGGGCGCTTCATCTACCAGGCGACAACGACCAAAGACAACGGTACTCATAACGTAGGGAGCCCAGTCGCCGTCCTTGTACCACACGTTGCCGTAAACGGTAAAGCAGACTTTATCATCATGCCTGAGTGAATCGACCTTGTGGCCAGCCTTGGCGCCATGGAAATAAATCTTGTCGTGCTCGGCGTCAAAGAAGTAGTTGACGGGAATGGCATAGGGGTAGCCATCATCGCCGTTGACGGCAAAGACGCCGCGCTTGCAGGTAGCGAGCAGTTCGCGCGCTTTCTCGTCGGTGATGGCGCGTTTCTTTCGACGTAAGGGCCTAAACATCGTTGGCTTCCTTTCTACTGCGCATGGTGGTTGAGCACAAACTATAGCGAAACAGCCCCATTTTTCTTGATACAGGCGAGTATGTTTTTGAGCTTGCTAAAGTCGAGCGGTTTGGGCAGATGGGCGTTCATGCCGGCGTCGTGTGCCGCCTTGGCGTCTTCGGCAAAGGCGTTGGCGGTGAGCGCGATGATGGGGATGTCGGCCGCATCGGCCTTTTCGCTCAGGCGGATCGCCCGGGTTGCCTCGTAGCCGTCCATGCCCGGCATCATGATGTCCATCAGGATTGCATCGAAGCTGCCGGCGGGACGACCAACATATAGATCGACCGTTTCGTTGCCGTCGGCGGCGCGAGTCACGACGATGCCTTCGCTTTCGAGCAGAGCTTGGGCAATCTCGGCATTGAGTTCGTTATCTTCTGCCAAAAGGACGTTCATGCCGGCGAGTGAGCAGCTGCTTACCTGCGTGTCTGCACATTCTTTTATCTGAGGGTTCTTGTCGATATCGAGCGGAATCCGGACGTCAAACGTACTCCCCACGCCAACCTCACTCGAAATCTCAATCGTGCCGCCCATCATATCGATGAGCGATTTGACGATAGACATGCCAATGCCGGTTCCTTGGAACTTGCTGCGCGCATCGTCGCCTTCCTGGGCAAACGGCTCGTAAATGTGTGCCAAAAACTCGGATGTCATACCAATGCCGGTATCCGAGACGCTAAAGCAAAACACGGCGTGCTCGTCGTCGACCGGTTTGATGGTCGATGAGAACGTGACGGTGCCTCCGTGCTTGTTGTACTTGATGCTGTTGTCGAGCAGGTTGACAAGGATCTGCCGAATATGGGTGGGGCTGCCGATCATATATTGGTCGACAGCGTAGGGCTCGCTGGTGTCGAGCATGGTTATGCCGCGGTCCGATGCGCGGAGCTTGCACAGTACGAGCGCATTGTCGCACAGCTCTTTAAGGTTGAATGATTCGTGCTCGAGCGTCACTTTGCGCTCCTCGATCCTGCCCATCTCGAGGATGTCGTTAATCAGTGACAGCAGGTGATTGGCGGCAACGCGCGCCTTGGCGCGGCTTTCGCGGGCGACCTGCATGTCGCCTTCTCTCAATTCCTCAATTTCGATAAGGCCCAGGATGCCGTTGAGCGGCGTGCGGATGTCGTGGCTCATGCGCGTGAGGAAAGCGGTTTTGGCGGCGTTGGCGGCATCGGCTTTCTGCCGTTCCTCCTGTGCGCGGTAAAGCGACCAGACAAGGATGACGATGCCGGTGAGCAAAATGCAAATGACGACTGCCGCAATGACGATGCGGTTGCGGTAGAGAAGTCGGAACGCATCCGATTCTTGCGCCGAGTACGATGTGGGGAAATAGCTGTTTGCAGAGAGCGATTCACCTGCATTGACGATGCCCTTATTTATGATTCCCAGCAGCTCGGGCTTGCCGCGCGAAATTAAACACGATAGTTGTGCCGTGTTGGTGAGTTCCTGTGTTTCGAAATCCTCGATGTCGTAGATGTCGCGGAGAGTTTCCAGGCGCGTGCTGGGGACAATGATGCAACGTGCCTTCCCCTCATCGAGGGCTTTGAGCACCTCGCCGTCATTCGAATACTCGGTTACCGTTGCGTTCGGAAAGAGACTTTCGAGCTCAAAACGGTTAACGATTGTGCTCTTTGTACAAGCGATGTTCTTAAGGTCGCTGTTCAGGTTTTTGCCACTGTGAATGGCGGTCAGCGAAACCGTTCCCATCGAGTTTGACTGGATGACCCCTGTCTGCTCGGCGAGCCAGTAGTCGCGAAACAACGGCAGGGCGACATCGATGGTCCCGTTGGAAAGGGCTTTGATCATTTGTTTGTTGCTCGAGAGTGCGATTGTTTTGACCGTAATGCCAAACTTGTCGTGCAACGTCGTTGCAAGCGAGGCGAGCGACCCTTCCATCTCGCCGTCGTCATTTTGCGTACAGTAGGGAAGTTGGTTTTTAAGATAGCCGATCGTGATGGTATTGCCGTTTTCTTTGAGCCAGGTGGTCTCGGGGCCGGTGAGCGATGACGAGCCACTGTTTTGGGTCGAGTAACTCGATTTGACTTCCTCGTTATAGCGCGGGTTATCGCGGGCGATGGTCGTCATGGCGGCGTTGATGTCGTTCATCAGATCAGGGCGGCTTTTGGGAACGGCAAAATAGTAGTCGCTCGAGCCTACGTAGAACATGGGTGACGCATCGGGCGACGAAATGGTGTCGTTCATGATGACGGCGTCGACCTCGCCGTCTGCAAGCGCCTCAAAGAGGGCACTGCCGGTGTCGATTTCTTTATAGGTGCAGGTAACGCCTTCGTCGGCGAGCCACTGCTGGCCGACGATAGTTTGCATAACGCCAGAGTTGCAGCCGATGGTGAGGCCTTGGAGCGCCTGGGGGTCACCCTTGGCCAGGTCGTCGCGGTCGGGCCTGGCGTAGATGTAGTAGCGCTCGGTGCCCTCGGGGTTCGAGGAAAAGAGCAGCTTCTGCTCGCGTTCTGCCGAATACGAGATGTTGGGCATGAGGTCGATTTCGCCTGCCTCGAGCATGTCCATAAGCTCGGAGAAGGTGCCGCTAACGTATTCGTATTGCCAGCCCTTTGTGTAATACGAGAGGGTCTGGAGGTACTCGTAGCCCCATCCCGAGAGGCGCTCGCCCGGCGTGCCTTCCTGGAAGCCTTTGTTGTTGACGAGCCAGCCAACGCGGACCGTCTTGACCTGCTGGTCGGAGTCGGCGGCAAAGGCTGGGGTGGGCATGACGGCGCTCAGTAGTGTGAGCGCAGCAAGCGCGACGGCTAGGGTGCGATATAGAGCTAAGCGAAGGACGGCGGAAGGTTTCACAGGCAATCCTATCGAGTCGAGATAATACCGCATAAGGATACCAGCTCAGCTTGCCTAACATCCGGCACTTAGGGACGTTCCCAATCTGTCCGGCAGTTGTAGTAGTCATTGGGGACGTTCTTAAACGACTAGTCGCCGGGGACACTCTTTGCCGGAGTTGGCACTTAGGGACGTTCCTTATGTGCCGGCAGTTGGGGACAGTCCCTTTCTGCCAGCACAAAAGGAGCGTCCTCGAGTGCCGAGTGTGGGACAATACCGAACGAACATGATTGGACGCTTGGGAAAAGGGGTCGCGATGAACAAGTTGAGGACGCTTGCCGACGTGTTGCGCCAGGCTGGCTTTGCGCGCATCACCGGCCTGTTCCTTATCTTCTACCTGCTGTGCTCGACGGCCGTCTGGCTGTCCGACCCTGCGACCCTTACGTTTGGCGATGGCCTCTGGTTTAGCTTTGAGACCGTATCGACGATCGGCTTTGGCGATATCCCGGCCGAAACGCCGGTTGCCCGCGCTATCACCGTCGTTTTGAGCGTCATCAGCATCTTCTACATCGCCATGCTCACGGGCGTGGCGGTGAACTACTACAATACGCTCATCAAGATGCGCCAAAAGGACACCATGGCGCGCTTTATGGACGATCTTGAGCATCTGGAAGAGCTCGATCGCGATGAGCTCGCCGACCTGTCGCGCCGCGTGCGCGAATATCGCCGACGCCAACGCTAGGGCGGGCGCCGCGCGTCACAACAAGGGGGCTGAATATGAATATCACGGTATACCTGGGCGCCAGCGTCGGTAACGACCCGGCGTTTCTGCCTGCGGTGCAGCAGCTCGGCACATGGATTGGCTCCAACGGCCACGCGCTGGTATACGGCGGGTCCAAGTCGGGGCTGATGGGCGCGCTCGCCGATAGCGTGCTCGATGCCGGCGGACACGTGACCGGTGTGGAGCCGAGCTTTTTTATCGAGGCCGAGTTTCAGCACGATGGTATCGACGACCTGATCGTGACGAGTGATATGGCCGAGCGTAAGGCCAAGATGATCGAGCTCGGCGATGCGTTCATCGCCTTTCCGGGCGGTACGGGCACGCTCGAGGAGATTGCCGAGGTCATGTCGGCCGTGTCGCTGGGCCATCTGAGCGCGCCGTGCATCCTGTACAACTTGGACGGTTACTACAACGACCTTAGGTCGCTGCTCGGGCACATGATCGACAAGGGCCTATCGAGCCCGCAGCGCCAGGCCGGCATCTACTTTGCCGACGACCTGCACCAAATCGCATCGATTATCGGCAGCTAAGCCTTGGGCCCGTCGCGTGTGCGGCACCCAACGGCGCTGTTCGCGGCGTAGATGGTTGGCCCGTCCGCGCTGTGCCCGTCCTACAATAAAACGTATCTTTGCCGATTCTGACCACGGGAGGTCCCGATGGATAACCTTGCAAAACCCAAAAACCGTGCGCTGTTCTTAGTGAGCGTGGCCGTGACCGGTGCGTTTGCAGGCGCTGCGGTCTGGCTGTTCTTCTTTGCGATGGAGCACGGTATCGACTATCTATGGACCGAGATCCCGCACATGCTGGGCGTCGCTTCGCCCGAGCTCGCGAGCGGCCCGTTCGGGTTTTTGCCGTATCCGTTTTTCGTCTGCCTGCTGGGCGGCCTGCTGATCGGTCTGTACGAAAAGATGACGGGCACCAAGACCGACGACCTTAACCAGGTGATGGCCAAGGTTAAACAGGACGGTTGCTACCCGTACGACAACCTGGGCAAGCTTTCGCTTGCGGCATTGCTGCCGCTGCTGTTTGGCGGAAGCATTGGACCGGAGGCCGGCCTGACCGGCGTTATCACGGGCCTGTGCAGCTGGGTCGGCGACCGCATGCGTCGCTTTGGCGTCGAGTTTAGGCAGCTCACGCTGCTGGGCACCCAGGCCGCCCTGACGGCGCTCTTCACCGCGCCCGTCTTTGGCTTTGTGGCGCCGCTCGCCGGTAGCGCTGACGGCCAGGGCGCCGACGACGATGGAGACTCCGAATCCGACGAGATCACCATCAAACTGCCCAAGGCGCAAAAGACCGTGGTCTACGGCATCGCGATTGCCGGCGGCCTGGGCACCTATCTACTGCTCGGCCAACTCATGGGCGGCGGTATGGGTATGCCGAGGTTCGAGGCTGCCCGGGTGGGCAACCTTGAGCTTGCCTGGCTTATTCCCCTGGCACTCATCGGTACGGCCTGCGGCCGGCTGTACTTTGTCTCGGAGCACGCGAGCGAGGCGTTGGCCCACGCCATAGGGGAGCGCCCTGTCGTCAAGGCCATGCTGGCCGGTCTGGCGCTCGCCATCTGTGGCACGGTCCTGCCCTACACCATGTTTGCCGGCGAGACCCAAGCCGACGTGCTCATGGAGACCTATCTGACCATTCCCGCCGGCGTGCTTATCGCGACCGGTCTTGTTAAGGCCATGCTGACGCCCGCCCTCATCAACCTTGGTTGGCGTGGCGGCCACTTCTTCCCGGTTATCTTCTCGGGTGTGAGCCTGGGCTATGGCCTTGCCATCCTCACCGGCGCCGATCCGGTCTTTTGCGTCGCCGTCTGCACGGCCTCGACGATGGGCGCCGTTATGCGTCAGCCGGTCATGGTTGTGGGCTTGCTGCTCATGTGCTTCCCACTCAAGGGCATCGTCTGCATGATCATCGCCGCCGTCATCGCGGTGGGCATTCCGCTGCCCAAGCCGCTGCGCAAGTAGCACGGTAGCGCGCGGGCAATACAAACATCTCAAGCCCGGTGTGGGCGCTGTGTCACGGATTTGCGGGTGGACTGAATCTCGCCTGGCACCGACGCTACTTCCAAATCGCGAGCGGGGCGGTGCCCAGCACGATGAGGAAAAGGCCGATGGCGCTTCGATGCGACAGCTTTTCGTTGAAGGCCAGTCGTGCGAACAGCACCGATACGACAATCGATAGTTTGTCGATTTGCACGACGACGCTCACCTGGCCTGCAGCGATGGCGTAGTAGTACAGCAGCCACGACGCGCCGGTCGCAATGCCCGATGCCGCAAGAAATGCGAGTTCGCGCGGGTCAATGCGCGCGACCTGCTCCAGCTTTCCCTTGACAGCCACGATTGCCCATGCCATAACAAGTACCACACAGGTGCGGATTGCCGTGGCCAGGTTTGACTCGACACCTTCGATGCCGATCTTGGCGAGGACGGAGGTGAGTGCCGCGAACACGGCGGCGCCGAGGGCGTAAGCGAGCCAGGCTCGGTCTTGCTTTTGCCCTGCGCCGACGGACTGCTTTTTCTCGATCATCAAAAACGTGCCGAGCGTGATAACTGCGGTTCCCACGAGCTTGACCGCCAGGTTGCCTGTCTCACCAAAAAGCACTATGGCGATCAGCACGGCGAGCACGGTGCTCATCTTGTCGACGGGTACAACCTTGTTGACGTCTCCGATGCTGAGCGCCTTAAAGTAACAGATCCACGAGGCGCCGGTGGCGAGTCCCGAGAGGGTGAGGAATAGCCAGGCTTTGGCGGGAATGGTGCCGATTGCTCCGATGGATCCAGAAATGCCCGCCATTGCCCAGGCAAATACGAGCACCACGCAAGTACGGATGGCGGTTGCAACGTCGGAGTCGGTGTGTCTGATGCCGCATTTGGCCAAAATGGATGTGATGCCGGCAAAGAAAGCTGATGCAAATGCTGCTGTAACCCACGACACGGGTTGAGCGCCTCCTCATAAAAGACCGCGCCAGATCTGCGGCGCATGCCCGATGATACCGCGCTTGCCTACAGGTCGCGTGCTCGATAGACCTTGGTACTGATGGCGCAACTCAGTGCAAAGAGCACGAGGGCCAGTACGGCAATTCCTGCGCACAGGCAGCCGAGGACGGCGGGATCGGGGTTTGCCCCAGTAATCGACATGAGCCAGTTGCTGATGGGGTTGGAGGAGCTCAGCGTGGCCATGGCAAGGCATCCGAGCAGGGCAAACAGGCCGACGGAAAAGCGCAGCGCCTCCATGTGTCCAAATCGGAAGAACAGCGGCTGTGCCAAAAACACCATCATGAGGGAGATGAGCATCGATGCGGCGGAGGCTATCGTGGTCTCAAAGACGATCTGTCCCGTCGAGGGCATGCCCATGTGATCGAAGAACGGAAAGGTGATGATGCTCAAAAGCGCGGCGGCGCAGGTCATAACGGCCGAGAAGGCAATGATGCTCAGGTAGCGTGCACAGATGATGTCTTTGCGCGAGATGGGCAGCGTCGCCCGATAACGCTCCCATCCGTTTTGATTGTCGAAGCCGGCCAGCGAACTCATGACCATGATGGGCGACATGGCACTGACCGCGCAGGCGCCGGCGCTCATACCGGAATCGCCATCCGATGCGTTGGCGAGGGTCAGTACGACGAAGATGAACAGGCCGACGCCCGCGATGCTCGGGGCGAGCGTGCGAACGATGGCGAGCTCGGACATAAAGGCGCGTTTCATTTCGAAGCCCCTTTCAGCATGAGGCGAAGATAGTCATCAATGGTTGCCCGATCGCAGGGAATCTCTGGAAAGGCCTCGAGCGTTTCGCGACGGTCGGGCACGAGCACGTCCACGCTGTAGGCGTGGTGGGCGGCGCGGGCGTCTTCGACGCAAGCCATAAGCTCGGCGGCCTGTGCCTGAGTGCAGTGAGCGATGCCGGCTCGGTCGGTAATGTCCTCGCGCGGCAGGTCAAACACAATCGAGCCGTTATCGATGCAGATGACGCGGTCGGCGGTGTGATCGAGGTCGGACGTAATGTGGCTCGAGAGCAGCACGCTGCGCTGGCCGTCGGCGACAAAGGCAAGCAGCTCGTCGAGCAGTTCCTCGCGCGCCATGGGATCAAGGCCTGCGGTGGCTTCGTCCAAAACGAGCAGCTTGGCATTGTGACTGAGTGCGCAGGCAAGCTGCAACTTCATGCCCATGCCGCGGGAGAGGTCCCTGACCTTCGTCTTGGGATCGAGGCCAAATCGGTCGATGAATCCGGCGAACGTTTCGCAGCTCCACGTGGGGTACGCCGGGCCTACGAGCCTCTCGACCTGGCCCACCTTGAGCGTGGAGGGGAAGGGGCATGTGTCCAGGACAAGGCCGACGCGGGAGCGCAGGTGGCGCTGTGCCTCGTCGGGCGCGTTGGCGTCGCAGCGCTGTCCAAGCAGATGCGCCTCGCCGGCATCGAGCTTTATAAGCCCGAGCGCGGCGCGAATGGTCGTCGTCTTGCCGGCGCCATTTGCGCCCACAAAGCCAACGATCTGGCCGGGCTCCACGGCAAGTGTGACGTCTCGCAGTGAAAAACGGTCGCTCACACGGCGTGAGATGCCTTTGAGTTCTAGAAGGTTTTGCATGGTATAGCCTTTCTTGCAGATGGCTACTGCATGGTTTCGGGGGCTATCAGGTCGAGCATCTCGTGCAGCTTGTCGCGCGTAACGCCCAGGGCTTCGGCTTGGCTCGCCGCTTTCGCAAGCAGTTCTTCGATATGGCAGAGCTGGTTTTCGCGCAAGAGCTCCTGGTTGCCCTCGGCGACAAAACAGCCCTTGCCCTGCACGGTGCAGATAAACCCGAGCTGCTCCAGGTCGGCGTAGGCGCGCTTGGTGGTGATGACGCTCACGCCAAGATCGCTCGCGAGCGCGCGGATGCTGGGGAGTTTGGCTCCCGCAGTGAGTGTGCCCGAAAGGATCTGAGCTTTGACCTGTGAGGATATCTGTTCGTAGATAGGCTTATCGCTCGAATTGGATAGGATGATGTCCACAGCGGCTCCTTAGCTGTTGGGTTACACGTGTATATAACCGGTAAGCACAGTATATATACACTATGCACAGTTATGCAAGAGCTAAATGTGGAATAGCCCATCGGCGCCGCGCTTGCTCCAAAACAATCTCAATCTGTAACACCTGGGTCCGTTTTGGGTCGCCTGCTGTTACAGATCGAGATCTTATTTGCCCGCTTGCCTATTTGTCTCAGTCTGTAACAGTAAGAGTCGATTTGCGCGGCTAGATGTTACAGAACGAGACATTGGCGGCTCGCCTTCCCGTTTATCTCGATTTGTAACAGCTAGACCCAATTTGGGCGGTCAGATGTTACAAATCGAGATTGTGCCGGCGGGCCTGCCGGTTTGTCTTGATCTGTAACAGGTAGAGGCTCAAAACCCGTCTTACTGTTACAGATCGAGACAGTCCTTGAGGCGACTGCCAGGTGCACAACGAGCTTGGCTAATGAATTTGTCCTGATAGGTGCCCTATGGCGGGATTTCGCGGCTACAATGGTGCGGTTACAACGACGTAATGCACTCAATGCAAGAAAGGATCCGCATGGCAAGCCTGTCGGATGAAATCTCGTCGCGCCGCACGTTCGCGATTATCAGCCACCCGGACGCCGGTAAGACCACGCTTACCGAGAAGCTGCTGCTCTATACCGGCAGCATCCAGACTGCCGGCTCGGTCAAGGGCAAGAGCTCGGCCAAGCATGCCGTCTCGGACTGGATGGACATCGAGAAGGAGCGCGGTATTTCCGTTACCTCCTCGGTACTGCAGTTCACCTATAACGGCGCCTGCGTCAACATCCTCGATACCCCCGGCCACCAGGACTTCTCGGAGGATACCTACCGTACCCTTATGGCCGCCGACGCCGCAGTCATGGTCATCGACGGCGCCAAGGGCGTCGAGGCCCAGACCAAAAAGCTCTTTAAGGTCTGTACGCTGCGCCATATTCCCATCTTCACCTTTGTGAATAAGCTCGACCACGAGGCTCGCGATCCGTTTGAGCTCATGGAAGAGATCGAGAACGTCCTGGGTATCAATACGTATCCCATGAACTGGCCGATCGGCAGCGGCCGCAACTTCCGCGGCGTGTTCGACCGTCAGACCCGTCGCGTCATTGCCTTTGAGGGCGACGGCCACGCCAACGCCACCAAGAAGGTCGCCGAGGTCGAGGCCGAGCTGGGCGATCCTTCCATGGACGAGCTTATTGGCGAAGAGAACCATAAGAACCTGATGGACGACATCGAGCTGCTCGATGGCGCCGGCGACGAGCTCGACTTGGATGCCGTGGCCTGCGGCAAGCTGAGCCCGGCGTTCTTTGGCTCGGCGCTCACCAACTTTGGCGTGGAGCCCTTCCTCAAGGAGTTCCTGCGTCTGGCCCCGACGCCGCGCGCCTATACCGATACGCTCACCAGCGAACCGGTCGATCCCTGCCGCGATGACTTTAGCGGCTTTGTGTTTAAGATCCAGGCCAATATGGACAAGAACCACCGCGACCGCATCGCCTTTGTGCGCATTTGCTCGGGCAAGTTCGAGCGTGGCATGGACGCCTTCCACGTGCAGGGCAACCGCAAGCTCAAGCTTGCCACGGGCACGTCGATGATGGCCGATGACCGCGCCATCGTGGACGAGGCGTACGCGGGCGATATCGTGGGCCTGTTCGACCCGGGTATCTTTAGCATCGGCGACACCGTGTGCTCCGGCAAGCGCCACGTGCAGTATCCGCAGATCCCGACGTTTGCCCCCGAGATGTTCGCTCGCATTACGCAGGTCGACACGCTCAAGCGCAAGCAGTTCGTCAAGGGTATGGAGGAGCTTGCCCAGGAGGGTGCCATCCAGATCTTCCGCGAGCTGGGTGCCGGCATGGAGAGCGTCATCGTGGGCGTGGTCGGTGTGCTGCAGTTTGAGGTACTCGAGCGCCGCCTCAAGGCCGAGTATCGTGTTGAGGTCCGTCGCCAGCCGCTGCCCTATACGGACATCCGCTGGATTCAGAACGACCCCGATACCATTGATATCCCGGGCCTTTCGCTCACGCGCGACACGCTGCGCGTCGAGGACATGCGCGGCGGCAAGCTGCTGCTGTTCACGAGCCCGTGGAACGTGGACTGGGCAACCGATCACAACCCCGATCTTATCCTGTCGGAGTTTGGCAACGTAACGTTTTAGCGCACCGGCGCGGTGGCCCTGTGGGGCTGCCGCGTCGTTTGCTTGCCTGATGCCGCGTGAGCGGCTATTATACCCACCGTCGTCTCAAGACCGTGACGTCCGAGCAGTTCGGGTCCGATATCCTGCTCGTTAAACCTAAAACCAAAGGAGTACATAATGATCAAGAAGGTCATGGAGGACTACAAGGTCCTGTTGCGGAGCATTCCCGCGGCAACGGTTTCGCTGTTTTTCGTGAGCGTCATCATGATGAACCTGCTGGCCAACAAAGAGCTCATCAGCCTGCCGTATCTGGCACTCGATTGCGGCTTTGTGGTGAGCTGGGTTTCGTTTTTGTGCCAGGACATGATCTGTAAGCGCTTTGGCGCCAAGGCATCCATCAAAATCTCTATCCTCGCGCTGCTGGTCAACCTGGCCGTGAGCCTGTGCTTTTGGGCATGCTCGCTCACGCCCGGCATGTGGGGCGCCTACTACGACACGGGTATGATCGAGGTCAACACCGCCCTTAACGCCACCATCGGCGGCACCTGGTACGTGGTGCTGGGCTCTTCGCTGGCAATGCTCGTTTCTGCCGTGGTTAACTCCACGCTCAACCAGTCGCTCGGCCGCATGCTCAAAAAGAATAACTTTGCGAGCTTTGCCTTCCGCTCCTATGTGTCTACGGGCATCGGTCAGTTTGTCGATAACCTGGTCTTTGCCATTGTGGTGAGCCACACGTTCTTTGGTTGGACCTGGGTGCAGGTCCTTATGTGCTCGCTGACCGGCGCTGTTGCCGAGCTGCTGTGCGAGGTCTTTCTGAGCCCCGTGGGCTATAAGGTCGTGCGCGGCTGGGAGCGCGAGAATGTGGGCTCCGAGTACCTCGAGCGCCACGCAACCGCCTAAGGAGCAAGTATGCGGGTTTTGATCACGGGCGCTTCGGGCGGTATCGGAGCCGCGTGCGTGCAGCGCTTTTTGGACGAGGGCCACGAGGTCGTGGGCTTTGACCTGCTGCCGGCGGCGGTCGAGCACGAGCGCTACCGCCATCTGATCGTTGATGTACGCGAGCCTAACTCGTTTCCAGGCGACCTTGAGCCTCAGGTAATCGTGAACGTTGCCGGTGTACAGGATTCGGCCGATGACATTGCCGCCAACCTGCGTGGCACCATCAACGTGACCGAACGCTACGCCTTTGTGGGGGAGGGGCTTGCCGCCAAGCCGACAGCGGCTATCAAATCCGTGGTCAATGTGGGGTCGGCGAGCGGACATACGGGATCGGAGTTTCCCGCCTATGCCGCCAGCAAGGGCGGCGTTATCGCCTACACCAAGAACCTTGCAAACCGCCTAGCACCGCAGGCCATCGCCAACAGTGTGGACCCGGGCGGCGTTATCACGCCGCTCAACCGTTGCGTGATGGAAGACGAGCGCCTGTGGAACCAGATTATGGAGCTCACGCCGCTTAAGCGCTGGGCTACCGCCCAGGAGATCGCTGAGTGGATCTACTTTGTGGGCGTGACCAACCGTTTTATGACCGGGCAGAGCCTGCTGATCGATGGCGGCGAGGCCGGCCGCACACAATTTATTTGGCCCGAATAGGAAACGCGCCCGATGGAAAGCCGTCGGGCGCGTTTTTGATGTACCGGTTTTTATCCGAGGCAAGTCCAGTTGACGGGGGTCGAGCCGTGCTGTTCGAGTAGCCGATCGGCTGCCGAGAAGGGGCGCGACCCCATAAAAGCGGGGAGTTCTGCCGTGGCACGGTTGGCCGAAAGCGGCGAGGGGTGCGTAGAGGCCAGACAGAACTTGCCGGTTGCCTTTCCCGCGCCGGTCGCGGCAAGCTTGCCCTCGACCATCTGCTGGGCAAAGCGACCCCATGCCAAAAAGACTA
This sequence comes from Coriobacteriaceae bacterium, assembly GCA_902363875.1. Taxonomy (GTDB): domain Bacteria; phylum Actinomycetota; class Coriobacteriia; order Coriobacteriales; family Coriobacteriaceae; genus Collinsella. Next base: position 16,733 of record CABJBO010000013.1, read on the forward strand.
CCGGCTGGGGCAGCTGGCAGCAGCGCTCGATGACGTAGTCGGTCAGGGTGCTCCAGCCCAGCTTGGCGTGCGAATTGGCGGCATGCTCGCGCACGGTGAGTGTGGTGTTGAGGAGCAGGACGCCCTGTTGTGCCCATGGGGTTAGGTCTCCCGTGGCGGGAATGGGGCAACCCAGATCGGCGTTGAGTTCCTTATAGATGTTGCGCAGGCTCGGCGGCAGCTTGGTTTGCGTCGCGGGGACCGAGAACGAAAGCCCCATGGCCTGGTTGGGTCCGTGATAGGGGTCTTGACCCAAGATGACAACTTTGGCTTGGTCTGCCGGCGTGTAGACGAGGGCATTGAGGATGTCGTCTTGTGCCGGGTAGATGGTCTGCTCGGCACGCAAAAGGGCGATGCGCTCGAGCAGCTGGTTCGTAGTGTCACGTACCGGCTGCGGCGCATCGCCCAACCAGGTTGCTATGTTGCGGTCGCGAGTTGCGGTGTCCATGGGGCTCCTTTATGGCAGATACTCTGTTGGTATCTATTGTAAAGGCGCACCGATTGCCTTTATGCCGCGGCTGTATGAAGAGTGGGGTCTACGAGACGCGCTCGGTCGCTCCTGCCATGTGAGCGTGTCCTTGCGAGCGAAGGCACGGGAGCTCGACGGTTGCCACCATCACGCCGGTGAGGATGAGGGCGGCGCCAAAGAAGGCGATGGGGCTCAGGACCTCGCCGACCAGGAAGAACGAGAAGACAGCGGAGCAGACCGGCTCGAGCGAGAAGGCGAAGCCGGTGGTCTCGGCGGGCACGTGGGGCTGCACGAGCGTTTGGGTGATAAAGCCATAGGCAGAGCAGATGAGCGCGAGTGCGACGACGACCGCGACCTCGCTCGGCGTGCTGGGAAGCGTAAAGCCGCCAAAGGCAAATGCGGCGATGCCCGAGAACAGGCCGCCAAAGCCCAGCTGCCAAACGCCCAGAGCCAGCGGGTCGACATCTTCGACAAAGCGCTTCGCCACAATGATATGGCCGGCATAGACAAAAGCGGAGAGCAGCATGATGATCGCGCCGGGATTCAGGCTGGTAAAGTCGGCACCCGAGAGCAGCAGCATACCGCAGGTGACGATGGCGGTGCCGATGAGTACCTTGCGCTCGGGGGCGCGACGCAGCAGGGCGGCGTTGGCAAACGGCACGATCACGACCGTCAGGCTCTGCAAAAAGCCGGCGGTGGAGGCGGAGGTAAGGCTGGAGCCCAAGCACATGCAGGTGAGCTCGGTTGCCATGATGGCGCCGATGATGGCGGCGCGAACCATCAGGTCGCGGTTAATGCGCAGCGCGTGCTTGTGGAAGAGCAGCAGGCAGGCCACAAAGGCGATGATGCAGCGCAGCGCAACGATGCTCGTGGCGTTCATGCTGTCCATGCCGATCTTCATGAGGGGGTACGAAAAGCCCCATGCGACGGGAACGGAAAATGAGAGCGCGATTGCTTTTTTGCGATCCATGGGACTCCTTTTGTTACAGAACGGTTTCGCAAAAAGGATTCTGCTCCCAGATGTGGATGTAGTAAAGCGAATGTATCTTCAGTATGATTAAGAAATACTAATGTTGCTAGAAAAAGCGCTGGCAAAACGTTTTACGGCTACATCGATGTGGAGGCACGATGGCATCGCGATATCAGATTGTATGTATGGTGGTCGATTGCGGCAGTCTGAAGGGCGCGGCCGACGAGCTGGGCTATACGCAAAGCGCGGTGAGCCAGGCCGTCAAGGCGCTCGAGCGCGAGCTGGGCACCACGATTATCGAGCGCGGTAAGCAGGGCGTATCGCTTACGCGCGACGGCAAACAGTATCTGCCGTATCTGCGCCAGATTGTAACTGCCGAGGCCGAGCTCGAGGGCAAACGCCAGGAGTTGCTGGGACTCTCCTCGACCGATATTCGCATTGCGACGTTTACCAACGTGAGCCGTACCGTGTTGCCGCGCGTGATTCGCGACTTTGGGGCCCTGCACCCGGGCGTGCACTTTACCCTCAAGCAGGGCGATTACACGCGCAACGCCCAGTGGGTGCACGATGGCGTGGTTGACTTTTGCTTTACGGCGCGCGGATTTACCGCTGGGCTCGAGAAGCGCGTGGTCTATCACGACGAGTTGGTGGCGCTGCTGCCGACCGCGCATCCGCTGACGGCAAAGGAAAAGGTGACGCTCGCCGACCTGGCGTCCGAGCCGTTTGTGCTGCTGGATGAGGGCGAACAGAGCCTGGTGCTCGATGCATTCGCGGCGCATGGGCTGTCGCCGCACGTGACGAGCGAGGTGACCGACGACTACACCATCATGGCGATGGTGGAGGAGGGCCTAGGCGTGAGCATGCTCTACCGTCGTACGGTCGAGGGCATGAAGGCCGGTATCCGCGTGCGTCCCATCGTGCACGCTCCCTCGCGCGATGTGGTGGCGGCTTGGCGCAGCTGGGACACCATGCCTATCGCCACGAGGCGCTTTATCGATTATATGAGCTCGCATATCGTCAGCTAGTTGCCGTATGCCGCCTTGCCGCGCATGCCTAGCGCGTCCCGGTCTTGGCTTGCGCCAGACGGTAGGTGCGTGCCGGGTGACAGAGCAATACCGCCACGACCATAAAGAACGCCGTGGTGCCCAGGCTGATGGGGTAGACCATCATGATGTTCGGAAAGGTGCGGAAGTGCGGGAACACGCAGAATACCCAATAGAAGCGGATGCCGCAGACACAGATCATGGTGATGAGGGCAGGCATGAGCGAGATGCCAAAGCCGCGCAGGTAACCGGACATGTTTTCGTAGAACATGCTAAAGGCGTATGCCGGGAAGATCGAGCACACGCGGATATAGCCGATCGAGACGATGTTGGGATCGCTGTTAAAGAGCGACAAGATCTCGCGCCCTAGGCCGACAATAACGATGATCGTGGTGAGTGCAACGATACCGCCTTCGATCAGGCAGACCTTGAGCGTCTTGGTGCAGCGGTCGATCTGGCGGGCACCGTGGTTTTGTCCCACAAAGGTGGTGCAGGCCTGGCTAAAGCTGTTGAGCAGGTTGTAGCACACGTACTCCAGGCTCATGGCAGCGCTGGATGCCGCCATGACCTCGGTGCCCAGGCTGTTGATGGCGGACTGGATGATGATGTTAGCGACGGCAAAGACGGCGCTTTGGATGCCGGCGGGCAGGCCGATCTTAACGATGCGCTTGAGGGCGACGGGGTCTAAGCCTAAGTCGCGTGGGGTGACGCGGACGACGGAGTCGGTCTTGAGCAGGTGGACAAAGAGTGTGGCGGCGCTGACGGTGTAGGCGATGGCGGTGGCGATGGCGACACCCGCGACGCCCCAGTGGAGCACGGGGACAAAGATGAGGTCCAGACCAATGTTGAGGATGGTGGACACGGCAAGCGCCTGCAGCGGCATGCGGGTGATGCCGACAGAGCGGAAGATTGCGGCCTCAAAGTTGTAGAGCAAGATCGAGGGCATGCTGAGCAAAAAGACGCGCAGGTAGAGCGATGCGAGCGGCATGGTTTCGTCAGGGACGTTGAGCGCGGCGAGCATGGGCTCGGCAAAGACCTCGCCCAGCGCGATGACGACAAAGCCCACGAGTGCCATCAGAATCGAGGTATGGACGGCGCGCTTGACCATGTTCTGATCGTTGCGGCCGATGGCGTTGGCGATGACCACGTTGGAGCCAAGCGACAGCCCAATAAACAGGTTGATCATAAGACTGGTAAGCGGAACATTGGAGCCGACCGCCGCCATGGCGAGGGTTCCCTGGTCGCCCGAGAAGTTACCGATGATGACCGTGGCGATGAGGTTCGACAGCTGCTCCAAGATGCTCGTGGCGGCGACGGGAAAGGCGAACAGGGGAATATTGCGCCACAGCGAGCCGGTGGTCATGTCAATGTGCTTAGATGCGGTGTCTGCCATACGCTCTCAATCTCTAACATGCTCATTCGTGCTTATTTGCGCAGACGATGATACTCCTAATCGACTAGTCGGCACTTAGGGACGTTCCTTTTCTGCCGGCAGCTGGGGACACTCCTTGTCTCTTCTATGACTAGGTGGGGAAGGCGTGCGACAATGGTGGGCGTTGTGTTGTTCGCGCTAAGGAGTTGCCATGTTGTTGTGTCCCGTTTGCCATGAACCGTTGGTGGACGACGAGCGCGGTGCTGCATGCGCGGGCGGACACCGATTTGACCGTGCGCGCGAGGGCTATCTCTATCTGCTGCGCTCGTCCAAGAGCGGTGACTCCATGGGCGATCCCAAGTCGCAGGCACGCAGCCGTCGCGACTTTCTGAACCGCGGTTACTATGCGCCGTTGCGCGATGCGATGGTCGAGCTGGTGCGCGAGCGGGTGTCTGGTCGTGCCGCGTCAACGAACTGCCCCATGACGTTGCTCGATATTTGCTGTGGCGAGGGCTACTACACCAGCGCCATGGGTGCGGTGCCGGGCGTAGATGCTTACGGTTTCGACCTGGGCAAAGAGATGGTGCGCCTGGCCGCCAAGCGCGGCGATGCGACCTACTTCGTGGCCAACATGAAGGCTATCCCCGTGGCCGATGGCGCCTTCGATATGGTGACCGAGCTCTTTGCCCCCTTTAACGAGCGCGAATTTGCCCGCGTGCTGGCGCCAGAGGGCTCGCTCTATACCGTGGTGCCGGGTGCTCGGCATCTGTTTGGCCTCAAAGAGGTGCTCTACGACACGCCATATCTCAATGACGAGAAGCTGCCGAAGACCACCGAACTCGAGTTGGTCGGAACGCAGCGGGTGTTTGCGAACATTACGCTCCAGACCCAGGCTGACATCGAGGCGGTGTTCCAAATGACGCCGTACTACTACCGCACGCGCCCTGCCGATAAAGAGCGCCTGGCAAACCTGGACACCCTTCAAACCGACATCGACTTCATCATCGCCGAGTACCGTCACAGCTAACAACCTGCCAAAAAGGGACAGGTTTATTTTGGCAGGTGTTATCTGGGCAAACGTAAAGGGCCGACCGCGGATATGCGCGATCGGCCCTTTTAGTTACTTGGCTGCAGAGGCTATGAGAAGTGAGCGCTTACAGGCGGTCCTTGTTCTCGGCCTTGACGGCGTGTGCCTGCTGAACAAAGAACAGGTCGTAGACCACGATGACAAAGGCTCCAATATTGACGGCGCTGCCGCCGAGCGCGGGAAGGGTGAGCACAGCCTGCGCAATCGTGGCGATTGCGGCAACGATGCCGAGCTTAAACGCGCCATCCACCTGCGAAGGCTTGTTGGCGCCCTTGATGCCCGCAACACCTGCGCCAAGGTCGATAACGCCCTTGGCGACAAGCACGACCGCGGCGAGCATGGCGTTCGATCCGTAGACGGATTCAAATTTGCCGGTTGCGATGCCGGTGATACCGATGACGAGGCTGGCGATGCCCAAAACAAAATAGATGAGGGCAAGGATTTTGAGTGTCTTGCGCGCGGCGCTCATAGGTAGTCCTTTCGATTCGGGCGCTGCCAGTCTGGCGCGTCCCATATGCTGCACATATCGTGAAGCACATTGTAGTTCAACGTGACGGCGTGTGTGTTAGAAAGCGCTTCTCGCCTGTGCAGGGCAATCTTTCAAAAAGGAAAGCCAGCTGTAAGTCAAATCGATGGCAGCTCATGTGCGGCGCTGCGATGATGAGGCCGTGATAAGAAGTGAGTCTAAGGAGGAGCCATGATGTACGGACCAGAGCAAGTGCGTGAACCGCGGTCGTTGGGAAGGCGCATGGGTGATTCTGTGATCGCTGCCGTGTGCACGGGATTGATGGCGGTGCTTTGCATTGGGATGCTGTGGACCATGTCGCATGTGGGACAATAACGGACGGTTGGGTGCCGACATGAATGGCGCCCATGTATTCGTTTTGTTTGCTAAGGAGTGTCCATGGGCGTCGTCGATCCCTTTTCTGTTGCTCGGGCCGCGGGGCTTGAGCTGACCGGGAAGTCCGAGGGCCTCACGCTCACCGACGGCACGATGGAACTGCGCGCCGATTTTGGCCGCATGCTGCCACGACTCAAGCAGGGCCGCCTGCAGCAAGAGCTGTTGGTAAAGGCTGCGCGCACAAAAGGCATCGAACAACCATGGGCGATTGACGCCACGGCAGGCGTTGGCGAGGATTCGCTGCTGCTGGCGGCAGCGGGCTTTACCGTCGATCTGTATGAGCAGGATTGCGTGATCGCGGCGCTGCTCCAGGATGCCCTGGATCGCGCGGCAGATGATCCGGCGCTTGCGGCTGCTGTGGCGCGCATGCGCTTACATGCGGGCGAGGACAGCATTGCCGGCCTTCGCCATACGGCCGAGCTGATCGGGCAGGGCGAGCTCACCGCTCCCGACGTGGTGTATCTGGACCCCATGTTTCCCGAGCGCACCAAGAGCGCGGCGGTGAAAAAGAAGTTTCAGCTCTTGCACCATCTGGAGCAGCCGTGCGCCGACGAGGAGACGCTGGTCGAAGCTGCGCTTGCGGTGCACCCGCGCAAGGTCGTTATCAAGCGACCGGTGAAGGGGCCGCTGCTTGCCGGCGTCAAGCCGAGCTATCAGCTTGCGGGCAAGGCCGTTCGTTACGATGTTTTGGTGCCGCCGCGCCCGTAGCTTGTGCACGATGGCTGGCGCTTCGCCAGCGCCGTGCCGATGCGGGGGTCTATTTCCAAGGGTGCGACGTCAGGTGCCAGCCGCCGCAGTATTCGCATTTGTAGCAGGCCAAACCACGCCGTCCGCGGTTTTCGCAGTCGGCCATAACGGCCTCGGCTTCGGCGCGTGTGTCGTAACGGTTTTTGCGCTCGCACGACTTATAGCGCCAAGCCTCGTCGCGCTCGGCGTCCAGGGCGTCGCGGCGCTCGTCCTCGCGTGCAAACAGGTCGCTCATATCGCCGCCGGTGGCAGCGCCCAAAAACTCGCTTTTGGCTTTTGACCAGGCGGCTCGCTTTTTGCTCCCCATCTGCTTCGCGCTCCTCTCCAAACGTTGGTATCATTGCTCAATCAAAGTGATACCAATAAACGTGAGGTCGCCGCGTGATGATCAGAAAAACCCTCGATACCGACATTCCCGCCGTCATGGCTATCTATGACGCGGCCCGCGCCTTTATGCGCGCGCATGGCAACGCCACGCAGTGGCCCGAGGGCACGCCTTCGGCCGAGCAGCTGGCTGCCGATATCGCCGCTGGTGGCAGTTACGTGTGCGAAGTCGACGGCCGCGTGGTGGCGACGTTTGCCTTTTTACCGGGTCCGGACGAGTGCTATGACGTGATTGAGGACGGTCAATGGCGCAGCGACACTCCGTATGCCGTGCTGCATCGCGTGGCATCCGACGGCACCGTGCACGGTATCGCGGCGGCGATGTTTGCCTTTGCCAAGGAATGCGCCGACCATCTGCGTATTGACACGCACGAGGACAACTTGCCCATGCAGGGCGCCATCGCCAAGGCGGGGTTCGAGCGTGTCGGTATCGTCTATGTGTCCGACGGCACGGCGCGTGTCGCGTTTGATTGGCTGCGCGAGGCGTAGGAGCCAAGGCACGTATCATCACCCAGCTCAAATAAAAAATGGCCCCGAGTGGGGCCATTTTTGGTAAAACGCGTCGTTGTGGGACTCGCATTGTTACCGCCCCAGATGAACCCGGGCAGACAAAAAGGGGAGGTGCCGGCTTTCGCAAGGCGCGAACCTACGAAAATCGCCGCGCGGCAACGCGGGGCGATGAGCTCGGTCGGGGGATAGGGCCCGCTTCGCCCACCGGCCCGTAAATTGTATCATCCAGTGTGGAGCGTGAACGCCCGTTGCCGCGTGCGATGGGCTTGCAATAAGAGGAGAGCCATGTCGAAGCAAGCGGTCGTTGGAATCTTGGCGCATGTCGATGCCGGCAAGACCACGTTGGCCGAGGCCATGCTGTTCAACGCGGGCCGCATTCGCAAGCGTGGCCGCGTGGACGATGGCGATTCGCATCTGGACACTAACACGATCGAGCGCGAGCGCGGCATCACGATTTTCTCGTCGCAGGCCGTGCTCGACCACGGCGATACCCACGTCATGCTCGTGGATGCTCCCGGCCATGTCGATTTTTCTGCCGAGGCGGAGCGCACACTGCGTGCCCTGGACTACGCGATTCTGGTGGTGGGCGCCAACGATGGCGTGCAGGGGCACACCGAAACCCTGTGGTGCCTGCTTGCACGCTATGACATCCCGACGTTCATCTTCATCAACAAGATCGATTTGGAGAATCCCGGCCGCGATGTTTTGCTGGCACAACTTGGGCAGCGTCTTTCCGAAGGCCGTCTGGATGCCAACGAACTGTTGGCGGGCGGTGCCGTTCAGGAGGACGCTGCTGCGTTGGACGAGGCGGCGCTCGAGGAGTTTTTTGAAGCGGGTGAGCTTTCTGTCGTAACGCTGTCGCGCATGGTTGCCGAGCGCAAGCTCTTTCCCTGCTTTGCCGGCTCGGCGCTCAAGGACCAAGGCGTGGACGAGCTGTTGGATGGCATGTGCGCGCTGATGCGTGAACAGGCGTGGCTCCCGGAGTTTGCCGCGCGCGTCTATCGTGTCAGCCGCGGAGATCGCGGCGAGCGTTTGGCTTGGGTTAAAGTGACCGGTGGCACGCTGCGCGCCAAGCAGATGATTGACGGACGTTCCGGTGCCGGGGCATGGGAGCAGAAGGTCGATCAAGTACGCATCTATAACGGCGAGAAGTATGAGCTTGCGCAAGAAGTTGCTGCTGGCGGTATTTGTGCCGTGACGGGTCTTGCGCACGTTCGCCCAGGGGACGCCCTGGGCGCGGAGCCCGCGGGCGATGCGCCCGTCATTGCGCCGGTCCTTACCTATACGGTGCTTCCGGGCGAACACGACGTCCATGCGGTGTTCAAAGCGCTGAGTGAGTTGGCGGATGAAGATCCCATGCTCGGCGTAAGCTGGAATACGCATCTAGAGCAGATTCATTTGCAGCTGATGGGCGCCGTGCAACTCGAGGTCGTGCAGCGGGTGTTGGCCGATCGTTTTGGCCTTGCGGTCGAGTTTGAGCCCGGCGGCATTCTCTATAAGGAGACTATTTCGCGGCCGGTCGAGGGCGTGGGCCACTTTGAGCCGCTGCGCCACTATGCCGAGGTGCATCTGCGCCTGGAGCCGTTGCCGGCGGGTTCGGGTGTGCAGTTTGGCACCGTGACCTCGACCGACGAGCTCGATCCTAACTGGCAGCGTTTGGCACTCACCAACGCTATGGAGCGCGACCACCTGGGCGTGCTGACGGGCTCGCCCATCACCGATGTGCGCATTACGCTCACGGGCGGCCGCGCGCATGCCAAACACACCGAGGGCGGCGATTTTCGCCAGGCCACGTATCGCGCGATTCGCCAGGGTTTGATGCAGGCGCGCGAGGTCGGCGCAGACGTGTTGCTGGAGCCGTGGTACCACTTTGAGCTCGAGGTGCCGGGGGAGTGCGTGGGCCGGGCGTTGTCAGATGTCACACGCATGGGTGCCGAGTACGAGCCGCCGACGATGGCGGGAGACCGAGCGAAGCTTGTGGGTCGCGTGCCGGCATCCGAGGTGCAGGATTACGCGCTGGAGGTGGCTGCCTACACGAGCGGGCGCGGTCATCTGTACCTGGAGTTCGCCGGTTATGCGGCTTGCCATGATGCCGAGCGCGTAATCGAGACGGCCGCCTATGAGCCCGAGGCCGATCTGCCCAACACGCCCGACTCGGTCTTTTGCTCTCATGGCGCCGGCTACACGGTCAAATGGTATGACGTGCCCGCCGCAGCGCACGTAAAGATCGATCCCGCCACCTTCCGTCCCTGGCGAGCAGCAGACGCCGAGTTTTTCGGCCACATGTGACAAAGGGACAGCCCCTTTGTCACATGCTATTGGTATAACTCAGTATAAGTTGGTATAACTGTTACCAGGGTTTGCCAATCCGAGGAGGCCGATATGAATCCAAACCCCTTTAAGCCCACAGCTGGTAAGCGGCCTCCGATACTCATCGGTCGCGAGTCGGTCATCGAAGATTTTGAGGAAGGGCTCGACAACGGCGCCGGAGCGCCGGGCAGGCTCATGCTCATTACGGGAAACCGCGGCTGTGGCAAAACGGTTCTCCTGCGGGAGCTGCAACGTCTAGCCAGCGAGCGCGGATGGGCGGTTGTCTCCGATTCCGCTTCGCTTGGTTTGTGCGACCGCTTGGCCGACGCGCTTCGCTCGAATAAACCCGTTGTGACGTCAATGGAGTTTGGGCCGTCGTTTGGCCGGATGTCGGTCGAGGCGGCGCGGGCAAAAGGCGAGACATTGCGAGGGCTGGTCAACGAGCGTCTCAAGAAGCTCGGTCCGGGCAAGGGCGTCTTGTTTGCGATTGACGAGGCACAATCGGTGTCTATCGAGGAACTGGCGGCTCTTGCCGTCCTCTATCAGCAGGTGCTCGGAGACCAGGATGCCACGGGCTTGCCCGATAGCGACCAGCGCGGTCTTGCGCTGGCGTTCGCCGGCTTGCCCAGTATGGTTGACGATCTGCTCGAAGAGCCGAGCGTGACGTTTTTGCGGCGTGCCCAGCAGCGTACGTTGGGGGCAATATCTTTGCCCAAAGTGCGCGATTCGTATATCCAGACGGTCAAAGACGCTGGTCTTTACGTTGACGCGGAGACGGCGGACCTTGCGGCGCGCAAGAGCATGGGGCATCCCTATATGGTTCAGCTGGTGGGCTATTACATGTGGCGGTCTGCTGTCCGGCGTGGCTCGCAAGTCATCGAAAGGCGCGATGTCGAGAATGGCCATGCGGATGCCGTCTCCGAGTTCTACGAAGCGGTTGACGCACCTCTGTATTACGGTCTGCGCAGCCCTCAGCGCCTCTTTATCGAGGCTATGGCGGTTGACGAGGACAAGCCGACGCGCACGGCGGATATCATTGAGCGCTGCGACCGTACCCAGAGCTGGGCGAGTAAATATCGCGCAAGCCTGATTCGCGAGCGCGTCATCGAGGCCGCCGGATACGGCCTTGTGCGGTTTACCGTGCCCATGCTGGGCGAGTATATCCGCGACCGCGTTTTATGGCATGAGTAGGGTGATAAAGGTGACGGAACAGAAGATGAGCCCGCAGGCTATCGAGGTGCGCGGTGCACGTGTCCACAATCTCAAGGACATCGATATCGATATTCCGCTGGGGAGGCTCGTGGGCATTGCCGGCGTGTCGGGCTCGGGCAAGAGCTCGCTGGCGCTGGGAGTTCTTTATGCCGAGGGCTCGCGCCGTTACCTGGAGGCGCTCAGCACCTATACTCGACGTCGCCTGACGCAGGCCGAGCACGCCCAGGTGGACGAGGTATTGCACGTACCGGCGGCACTCGCGTTGCATCAGCGTCCCAGTGTGCCAGGCGTGCGCTCGACCTTTGGTACCATGACCGAGCTCAACAACAGTCTGCGTTTGCTCTTTAGCCGCTGTGCCCATCACGTGTGCCCACATTGCGGGGCGCGTGTGGAGCCGAGCCTTAACGTGGCTGCGGGCCTGTCGCTCACGTGCCCCGCATGCGGCCGCGAGTTCTACGCGCCGAGTGCCGAGGACCTTGCCTTTAACAGCGGCGGTGCGTGCCCTACCTGCGGCGGCACTGGTGTCATGCGCGAGGTGGACGAAGCGAGCCTGGTGCCCGACGAGTCAAAGACCATCAACGAAGGCGCGGTGCTTCCCTGGGGTACGCTCATGTGGGATCTGATGAAGCAGGTAGCCGGCGAGATGGGCGTGCGCACCGACGTGCCGTTTAACCAGCTCACGCCTCAAGAGCGCGACATCGTGTTCCACGGTCCGGCGGTTAAAAAGCACATTCTCTACGTTCCCAAAAACGGCGAGGGCGCCACGCCGCTCGATTTTACCTATTACAACGCTGTCTATACCGTCGAGAATGCGCTCGCCAAGGTTAAGGACGACAAGGGCCTCAAGCGCGTGGCGCGCTTTTTGCGCGAGGGGCCATGCCGTGACTGTGGCGGCACGCGTCTCTCCGAGGCCGCACGCCATCCCCAGGTGCGCGGTATCAATCTGGCGCAGGCCGCGGCTATGACGCTGGGTGAGGCGATTGAGTGGGTGCGCGGGGTGCCCGCATCCTTGCCGGCCGAGATGCAGCCCATGGCGACGGATATCTGCGATTCGTTTTTGAGCACGGCCCGTCGACTGGTCGATCTGGGCCTCGATTACCTTTCACTCGACCGCGCCGGTGCCACGCTCTCCACGGGCGAGCGTCAGCGCGTGCAGCTCGCCCGCGTGGTGCGTAACCGATCGACGGGCGTGCTGTATGTGCTGGACGAGCCTTCGATCGGCTTGCATCCTGCCAATGTCGACGGCTTGGTGGGCGTGATGCGCGATCTGGTGGTCGACGGCAATACCGTGGTTGTTGTCGACCACGACACGCGCGTGCTGGCAGAAGCCGACTATCTGGTCGAGATGGGCCCCGTTGCGGGAGCAGGCGGCGGCCATGTAATCGCCGCCGGTACGGTATGTGAGGTCGAGCAATCGCAGGGCAGCCGCATCGCGCCGTTCTTGCGCTCGGACCCCAAGCGTCTGCGCCCGCAGGTGGCTGACGACGAAATGTTCGACCTAGGCCATATCCACATGGCGACCGATGCCATCCATACCGTCAAACCGCTCGAAGTCGATATCCCGCGCGGCCGCCTTGTCGCGGTGACGGGCGTTTCGGGTTCGGGCAAGACGACGTTGGTGCTCGAGACGCTCATCCCGGCGCTCAAGGCACAGGCAGCCGGTGAGCGCCTGCCAAGGCACGTGCGTTGGGTCGATGCCGAGGGCATCGCGCGCGCCAACCTGATTGACGCCACGCCCATCGGCGCCAACGTACGCTCGACGGTAGCGACCTATGCCGACATCCATGATGAGCTGCGCCGCGCCTTCGCCCGTACGCCCGAGGCCAAGGCGGCAGGATATAAAGCGGGTGCCTTTAGCTACAACACTGGCGCTTTGCGCTGCCCTACGTGCGATGGCACGGGCTCGATATCGCTCGACGTGCAGTTTTTGCCCGATGTCGAGATCGTCTGCCCTGCATGCCACGGCTCGCGTTATGCAGACGCGGCCTCGCATATTCATCGCGAGGGCAAGGACGGCAGCCTGCTTACGTTGCCGCAGCTCATGGATATGAGCGTGGATGAGGCCCTCGACGCGACCGTCGGACTCAAGAAGGTTCAGGTGCGTTTACAGACCTTGCACGACCTGGGCTTGGGTTATCTCACGCTTGGTGAGCCCACGCCGGCGCTTTCGGGCGGCGAGGCGCAGCGCCTTAAGCTTGCGAGCGAGATGGGCCGCGTGCAGGACGATGCCGTATTCGTATTCGACGAGCCCACGATTGGCCTGCATCCGCTCGATGTTCAGGTGTTGCTGAGTGTGTTTGATGGCCTTGTTGCCAAGGGCGCCACGGTTATCGTGATCGAGCACGACCTCGACCTTATCCGTAACGCCGATTACGTGATCGACATGGGCCCGGGCGGCGGCGACGCAGGCGGACAAATCGTCTGTGTCGGCACGCCGGGCGACATCGCTGCCTGCTCCGCAAGCATCACCGGCCGCTACCTCTAACCGAATGTGACAAAGGGACTGTCCCTTTGTCACATTGATGCCTATTTCACGCATTGAGCGGCGAGATAGTCGCGGAAGAACGGTAATTCAAAAGCGACGATACCGCGCCCGCGTTCCCCAATAATGCCTGCGTCTATCATGCGGCGTCGGTAGCGGGAGACCTGTTGCGGCGAACGCTTAAGGCGCCCGACAAGGTCGGCGGTGGTGGACTCTTCCTCGTCATCGAGCATGGCGATGAGGAATCGCTTGTCCTCTGCAGTGAGTTCCCGATAGGTCGCCGCGAGGATCCGGTCGTCCATTTCGTCGCGTGCGATTTTGATTCCCTGGTCAAAGTCGCGAGACGATATTTCTCTCGAGTTGCTCGTGAGATCCCAGGCGCGGTAACCCACAAGCTGCAAAAGGAAGGGAAAGCCCGAAATCGAGCGAACGGCCTTATCGATTCCCTCGGCATCCGCCAAACGGTCGTTTTCCTGGATCGTTCGGATCAAGGCCTCGCGTACATCGTAGTCGGCGATACGCCCCAGATGATATTGCTGGGCGCGACGAAGGAACGAGACCGTCTTGTGGTTCAGCAACGTCGAGACGTTGTTAGGAAGTCCCGCCATGAGTAGGGCGACGCGTTTCCCATCGGTCACAAAGTGCTGATACGTGGCTGCGAGCTGGATCATCTCGTCGAGCGTCGGGTCGACCTCATCAACCGTGACGAGCAGACCGGTGCCCGTTTCGTTGAGCTGGTCGATGATGTCGCTCATGCGATAACGCCAAGTCGAGGCATCGTGAACGCGATTGACCTCGATACTGCCGAATGGTGCAATTCCGAGACCGGTGACTTCGAAGTTGTTAGACGGGTCGATGAGATGGCCTGCAGCACGTTTCGCCCCGAACTCGATTTCCTCAAGCATTCCCGAGAGCGCGGTCGTCTTTACGGCTATCCAGCCGTGGGATTCTGCCCTTGTCGCGAGCGACGACATGAGAGCGGTTTTACCGGTTCCACGCGCACCTGAGAAGATCGAGGTCAATTCCGGGCGTCTACGCTGGCTCAAGAAGGCACGGTCCAAATCCCGAATAATCTGTTGTCTGCCGGCGAGATGGGCAGGAACCTCACCAAAACTGGGGGTAAACGGGTTCTCGAGATATTCCACAAGGCTCTCCTTTCACATCGCCGTTTAACTCCATTTTATTCTAGTTAATTCTGGTTAAAAGCGACGGCTCGTTATTTGGTGCATCAATGTGACAAAGGGACAGTCCCTTTGTCACATGCCAGGAAAGCCTGTCTGGCGCAGGGCTTCGTAGAGGACGATGGCGGCGCTGTTGGAGAGGTTGAGTGCACTAATGCGGTAGTCGGCCGGGTCGATAAAGTTGCCGCAGATATCCTGCCGAAGGATGGCTTCGTGGCTGTCCTTGGTATGCCCGAGCGCCTCCTCGTGGGCCTCCCAGACTTCGGCGTTATCGAGCGAATCACAGTCGCGCAGCATGGGAATGCGCTCGCAGCATGCGGGCGCCGCGGCAAGCAGCGGCTCGGGAATCCCCGAGCTCTCGCTGCCAAAGACCAGATAGTCACCGTCGCGGTAGGTGCTTTGCGCATAGGTGCGGCGCGCCTTTTTGGTCAGCAGGTGCAGGCGCTCGTCGGCGGGGGAGAGGTCGTTGCGCGCAAGGAAATCCTCCCAGCCGGCATAGGTGGTCACGTCCAAGTTTTGCCAGTAGCCCAGGCCGGCGCGACGCACCGTCTTGTCGTCGAGCGAAAAGCCCAGCGGCTCTACCAGGTGCAAATGGGCACCGGTGACCACGCAGGTGCGGCCGATATTACCCGTATTGGCCGGAATCTCG
This sequence comes from Coriobacteriaceae bacterium, assembly GCA_902363875.1. Lineage (GTDB taxonomy): Bacteria > Actinomycetota > Coriobacteriia > Coriobacteriales > Coriobacteriaceae > Collinsella. Next base: position 32,089 of record CABJBO010000013.1, read on the forward strand.
GGTGCATACAGCACGATATTGAACATGAATCTCCTTGGCATAGAACGAAAAACCACCACGAAGGGGACAGGCACCTTCGTGGTGGTTTGGCGGTTACGTGGGCGGAAAATGCCCGCTTCGATAACCTAGGCGCGGTGCCAGTCGGTCAGGCAGGCATCGAGGGAGGCGATGAGCGCATCCTTGTCCATGTGACGGCCGATGATGCACAGGCTCGTCATGCGGTCGCCCGTCTCGTCGTCCCAAATCTGCATGATCTCGGGGTTCTCGTCGATAATCTTCTGCTTCTCGCCCTCGGGCGCAGAATCGACAAACAGACCGTTCTCCATCAGGCGCATCTGGTGGCCGGCCTGCTCAAACATGTAGCACATGTCCGGATTGCCGGTCTGCCACAGCGGGCCCTTGACGCGGATGACCTCGTCGGGCCACTCCTGCTCAACAAAATCGGTGAACTTCTGCAGGTCAAACGGCTTGCGGCGCGAGTACACAAAGGTCTCGATGTCGTACTCGAGCACCTCGGGGTCGTCGTGCTCCTCGGGATGCTCCATGGCCTCGATCCAAGCGGCGGAGTTGTAGGCGCGCATAAAGTCGAAGCGGTCGGTGTCGAGCAGCTCCTCCATGGGGACCTCGCCGTTTTGGGCTTCGACAATCACGGCGTCCTTCTGTAGGCTGCGCACAATGGCCTTGAGCTCGGCAATCTGCTCAGGCGTGACGGTATCGGTCTTGTTGAGGATCAGCGTGGAGCAAAATTCGATCTGCTGGATGAGCAGGCTCTCGATGTCATCCTCGTCAATGTCCTCGGCCAGCAGGTCGCGACCGCCGTTGAACTCGTCGTACATGCGGGCGCAGTCGACCACGGCCACGATGTTGTCGAGCGCGAGCTTGGGCTCGCCGCCCACCTTGGCCTCGTCGCAGAAGCTCGAGATGGTGTAGGCGATGGGGATAGGCTCGCAAATACCCGAGGCCTCGATGATGATGTAGTCGAACTTGCCCGAATCGGCGATGCCCTGCAGCTGGTTGGCCAGGTCGTCCGAAAGCGTGCAGCAGATGCAGCCGTTGGTGAGCGGGATAAGGTCGTCGGTCTCGGAAAGGCCGCCGTCGGCGATGAGGCTGGCGTCGACGTTGATCTCGCCGATATCGTTGACGATCACGGCGGCGCGGATGCCGCCGTCGTTGGCGAGGATGTGGTTGAGCAGCGTGGTCTTGCCGGCACCGAGGTATCCGGTAAGCATGATGATCTTCACGGGTTTGTTGGGCATGTGCCCTCCTTTGTTAGACATGGCTTACAGTTGAATCATATGCCAAACGCCTGCTCTTATACCCACGCGCCGGCAAATAACACAGGCTACTCCCAGGCTCCCCATACATCGGGGCAATAACCGACGGTGGCCTTTTTGCCGTTGCGCACGATGGGTTCGGCCAAGACCTGCTGGTTTTCGAGCAGCTTGTCGAAGCGCTGGCTAGGGGTGAGGTGCTGGATGAGCGCGAGCGTCTCCTCGTCCTTAGCCTTGGGGTTGAGCAACTTGTCGATACCGCCGACCGCCTGCATCACGCTCGTGAGCTCGCCCTTGCTCATCTCCTTTTCTTTAAGGTCGATAAACTGCACCTTAATGCGGCGCTCCTTAAAATAGCGCTGCGCCTTCTTGGTATCGAAGGACTTTTTGGTACCGAAGATCTGCACGTTCATTGTTTGGTTCCGCCGTTCTACCTGATGAAGTTGGTCCTAGCGCGATCGGCCTGGGGCGCTTCGATGCCGGCGGACTTTCCCGCCTCGATGCAACGCAGCAGCCAGGCCATGTTTTTGCCGATGTTTCGCATGGTGGCAAGGCCTTCGGCGTCCTGGGCGGCCTCGCCCGGCATGGCGCCAAAGACGTTGTTCCAGTAGGTGGATGCCACCACGGGCATCTGGTTGATGGTGAAGTACTTGTTGAGCACATCGAAGGTGGTCGACGTGCCACCGCGACGGGCAACGGCGACAGCGGCGCCCGGCTTGTGCGCAAAGGCCTTGCTGCCTGCATAGAATGCGCGGTCGAGTGCCGAGAGGATGCGTCCGCTGGGATGTGCGTAGTAGACGGGCGAGCCAAAGACAAAGCCGTCGGCCTGTTCGGCGGCAGCGATCAGCTCGTTGACCACGTCGTCGTCAAAGGTACAGCGACCGCCAAGCTTGCCGCACTGGCCGCAACCGATGCAATCGCGAATGGGCTTGGCGTCCAGTTGAAACGTCTCGGTATCGATGCCCTCGGCCCTAAGTTGCTCGGCGACCTCGGCGAGTGCGCGGGCGGTGTTGCCGTTTGCCTTGGGGCTGCCATTGACCAAAAGAACCTTCATCACAAACTCCCTCTGCTGTCGGTGACTTCTGCGGAGGATTATCGCACGAGAGGGCAGATGGCGCGGGGCGCGATGCGAAACGGCTTGTGTTTCACATCGCGCCCTACGTCGCTAGTCCAGCTTGGTGCCCGGTACCTGCGGCGCCTCTTTAATCAGCGCATTGAGTTCGTTCAAAATGGAAACGGGCTGTCGGTCGACGGCGTCCAGATGAAGCGTCGCCACGCGAAGGGGCGGCTGATATTCAAATGAGCCAAGGAGCACGGGAGAGCCCAGGAACCGCTCGATTTCCTCTGCGATCGCGTCGATCTCTTCGGGATCGAATTCGTCGAAAAGCGCCACGAACATCGGTCCCGTCGAACGGAACAGACGACCCTTGCCGCGCGAACAATCCATGAGGCAGGCGGCGCTTTCCGCCAAAACGCGATCGCCCGCATCAAAGCCAAAGCGGGCATTGACCTGAGCGATATCGTCGATTTTAATGGCGACCATGCTCGCCTTGCGCGCCACGCGACGAATCTCGCCAATGGCGTTGACCAGGGCGTGAATATCGCCCAGACCGGTCACGGAATCGGTCGTATCTGCCAGGCTTCGGTTGATGATAATGCCCACGTACATGTTAGGCTCGGTATCGGTGCCGTCCAAGCGGTAGCCCGTGCAGTCGCAAAGCGCGTACGCTCCGGTAGCATCCATCACGCGATACTGCATGTAATGGAAGTGCCACGCGCCGTTTACCACCATATCGAGCTCGCTGCGCACGTTGTCGCGGTCTTCGGGGTGAACGCGGGCAAGCCACATATCGAGTGAGTTGTAGGGATGCTGGGAGGGTAGGTCGAAATCGCGCACGGCATTAATCGACCATTGCGATTCGCCGGTATCGAGGTTAAGGATAAACGGATAGCGTGTCTCGGAGCTCATGGAGATCGCCTGGAACACGCGGTCGTTGCAAGGAAGTTGATCGGCAATCGGCCGCATCGGCGCGTTGTCTTCTTTCGGTTGCTGCACGCGGTGCATGAGCTTGTAGCGATACATTTTGCGATCGGCATCCATCGTCATCTGGCGACGCGTATCGCCTGCAAGCGGGTCGACGTGCGAGCAGCCAAAACTAAAACTGGCGATCATGGGCGCCTTGCCGTCCGATGTTGCCTCGACAAGATCGGTGCGTGTCCGCTCCAAGCGCTGCTCGAGCTCGGCTTCGCCTGTCGTGGGGGACACGAGTACAAATTCATCTCCACCGATACGGAACAGCATTTCATCGTGCTCCATGGTCTCGGTGAGCGCACGACAGATGCCCAGAATATAGCGGTTGCCCTCGGCGTGGCCAAACTTATCGTTGCAGTGCTTGAGGTGATCGATGTCAATATAGGCGCAGGTGAAGGGGGCGCCTTTGCGCCAGAGCTGATTGACATGGCGGTCGAGTCCACCGCGGTTGCCAAGATTGGTGAGCGAATCGATATAGGCGCTACGTTCGAGCAGCTGGCGTTCTTGTTGCAAGACGGCGAGCGTTTTCTGCAGTTGCTCGCCGACGGCGCGCAACTCCGTGGGCAGCGCGTCAACGTCGAGCTCGGCGGTTGAGGCCCCGTTCGCAAGCCGCTGAAGATGGGCAATGATTGACTGCTCGCCCATGCGATACGACTCGTTCATGATGGATAACCTCCTTGGGTGACAGGATGCTCCGTATCATATCCCCAATTCGGTTTGAATTGGGGATATGAGTTAGCCAATGGGGACAAATGCTCCCCTAGACGGTGGTGTTTTGCGCGCGAGCGTATCAGTTGTTATTGCCACCATCGAACAATGCCTCAAAATCCTTCGCCGGCATGGGGCGGTAGTAGAGGAAGCCCTGAGCGTAGCGGGCGCCCATCTGTCGTAGCATGTTCGCCTGCTCATTTGTCTCGACGCCTTCGACCACGACGGGCAGATGGAGCGACTGCGCCATCTCGAGCATAGACGACACGATCTGGGAGCTCCGGTTGTCGGTTTTCCCATCAGGCAAAAAGGTGCGGTCGAGCTTGATAACATCGACGTTGACGTTCTTGAGCATCGCGAGCGTGGACTGGCCGGTGCCAAAATCGTCCATATAGGTCGAGAAGCCGCGGGTGTGCAGGTCGGCTGTCAGTTTGTCCACGGCTTCGGACTCCCCCGTATAAGCCGTCTCGGTGATCTCGATACGCATGAGCTCGGGCGGTAGGTTGTATTGGGCGGCGAGCGCCCCCATATGTTCGGCAACGTCGCAGGCAAGGATATCCACGCGCGACACATTAAGCGAGACCGGAACCACGCGAAGTCCTCGATCGATGCGCTTGCGCAGCCACGAGGCGACACCCTGCCAAATGTACTTGTCGAGAGTCACCACAAAGCCGCTTTCCTCGAGCGCCGGGATAAAGGACGCGGGCGGAATTAACGATCCATCTTTGTCGATCCAGCGTGTGAGCGCCTCGGCGCCAATGATCTCGCCGGTTTCCATATCAACCAGTGGCTGCAGGTAGTAGGTGATGCGGTCGTTTGAGAGCGCATACTGGAACTCGGTGAGGGTGCGGTGAAACGCAACCTCGCGCTTGTATTCCTCGGGGCGAAAGACGGCAATGCGATCCTTAAAGTCGTTTTTCGCGCGCCGATTGGTAAACATGGCCTTGGCCTGTGCATCGATGGTGATTTCCTCGTTGGAGTCGATGGGGTAGACACCCATGGACGGCCAGAAACCTACGCCGTTATCATGCTTGGCCACGGCCTCGCGAACGCGGTTATAGATTTTATGGACGGTGTCGTGCTCAAAGGGGATGAGTACGCAAAAGTCATCTTGGCCCCAGTACCCTGCGACGCCCATGTCGGCATTCTCGATGTCCTTGAGGACCGTGCCCACATCGGCGAGCATGCGGTCGCCCTCGGCCTGTCCGTGCCATTCGTTGAACAGCCGCATGTGTCCCATGTCGACGGTAGTGATACACCAAGCGCCGTCGCGCCCTGTCCTCAGAAATGCGTTGGCACGCCGCATAAACTCGCTGGGTCGATAGAGGCCCGTGAGCGTATCGATGCGTTCGGCGACGGCGCTTTTGCGCTCAATCTCAGGTATGGGGAGGCTGTCGTTGGGAACAAGCCCACCGGCCGCACGAAGACGACGGTCGAGCTCGCCTAAAACGGCGGTCGCTTGATTGATTAAGCGCTCGTAAAAGGCCGGAACGACGAGGCAGACGGGGGTAATGGTATCGCCCGCGATTTGAACAGGAGCGAAAACGGCTTCTTTAAGATGATGGGTCAGTTGCTCGAATGCCTCGTGGCCCAACTCGTTGCTAAGCACGACGAACTGGGCGTTTCGTGAGCGGAAGACGCGACTCCTGCCGCGGGTGATCGACAACATGCGGCCTGCGTATTCGGCGAGCATGTTGTCGACAGCCTCGGCCCCATAGAGCTCGTTGAGCTTTGCCGTGCCGCGAACGCGGACCGCTATAAGCCCCGTCTCGCAACGGTCGCGACGGCAGGCATCGATAGCGTTGATCAGCATACGCTGCGTTCCGAGGCCCGTAGCGGCGTCGACGGTTTCGGCAAGCGAGTGGTTGACGAGCTCGCCGACATAGAGCGAGGGGGTATTTCCGTCGCCGTCGATACGAAACCCGCGAGCGCGGCAAAGGACGTAGTCGCCCGCGGCATTGCGTACGCGGTATTGCATGACGCGACGGTGCTTGGAGCCGTTATAGATCTGGTCGATATCGTCGCTATAGGCCTCGAGGTCATCGGGATGGACGCGCGTTTTCCAGTAATCGTGGCAGTTGTCTATATGCTCCGAAGGAAGGCCAAGGTCGCGCATAGCGCCTTGTGACCAAAGGGTGCGATGTTTGTCCAGGTTCTCGATAAAGAAATAGCGGCCTTCGTTGAGCATCGAAAGGGCGTCGAAAATGCGATCGCTTACTTCGAAATCGTCGGCGTGGACTTGCGTGATATTGCGTCGATCAAGGTGCACGGCATGGCGCAGCTTGTAGTCGTACATGCGATGGTCGGCATCGAGCGTCATGCGATTGGAGGCTTCGCCCAGGGCGGGGTCGGCGTGTGACACTCCGTAGCTAAACGAGTGAGGCATCTCGGAATCGTTATTTTTGAGCAGGACCTCTCGACAGTGCTCCAGACGTTCGGCAAGGTCATCCTCGGTCGCGATTGTGGACAGGATGGCAAACTCGTCGCCTCCCAGGCGAAATGCCGCCTCGTCCACCTTCATATACAGCTTGAGATAGAGGCTCACCTGCAAGATATAGCGGTTGCCCTCGTCGTGTCCAAAGATGTCGTTGCAGTGCTTAAGGTTATCGATGTCGATAAACGCCATGGTTACGGGCAATTCCTGCTCCCAGATTTCCTCGAGGGAACGGGTAAAGCCGCCGCGGTTGCCAAGACCGGTGAGCTCGTCGGTAAAGGCAGTCCTGATCAGATCGTCCTGACGCTCGAGAAGGTCACGGATGGTCTTTTCGAGCGTCTCGGTGTAATTGCTGGCGATATCCATGCTGTAAGCGGCTTCCTGAGGTCGGGGTGTATTGCGTCGGGCGAGCTCGTTGTACACACGCGTTGCTGCTCAACGCTTTGCGTGTATCCAGGCCCCCGCCTTGCTGCGTCGCTGGTTTAATATGTCGGTCCGTGTTCGCTGCTGATAACTATTGAGTAGTATAAACAACAATAGAGGATTGTATATGGGTGCCCCTGCCGCGGGCGGCTATTATTCGCCAATCGGTAGCGTGACGATGCGATGCTCGATATAAATGCGACTGAGTCGATATATGTTGGCGGGTATACTTGTTCCGCTTTAAAACACGGGAACGGAGATGGTCGCATGGCACAGCCAGACACGACGCGCACGGTGGGGCTTGCGCTCGAGGGAGGCGGCTACCGCGGTATGTATACGGCGGGCGTGCTCGACGTATGGATGGAGCACGGCTTAACCTGCGACCATATGGTGGGTGTCTCGGCGGGCGCGGCGTTTGGCTACAACTTTAAATCGCGCCAGATTGGCCGCGCCATTCGCTACAACAAGGCCTATTGCGCCGACAAGCGCTATGCGAGCGTGACGAGTTGGTTGCGAACCGGCGATATGTTCAATGCCGAGTTTGCCTATCATGAGGTACCCATCGAGCGCGATCCCATCGATCTGGAGGCATATCGCGCCTGCCCCATGCGGTTTACGTGCGTATGTACCGATCTTAAGACGGGGCAGGCCGTCTACCATGACCTGCCCTATGGCGACGAGCGCGATATCGAGTGGATCCGTGCGTCGTCGGCGATTCCCGTGGCGACGCGTCCTGTTGCCATCGAGGGTCGTAAGTACTTGGATGGCGGTGTTGCCGATTCCATTCCCAGCGCTTGGCTGTTTGCGCAGGGTTATGACCGCAACGTGGTGGTGCTGACGCAGCCGGCGGGCTTTGTAAAGCAGCCCAATAGCGTGATGCCTATGCTGCGTCGCGTGTATCGTCACTATCCGGAGTTTGTTGCGGCGCTTGAGCGTCGGCACGAGGTCTACAATGCCACGCTCGATGACCTGGCGCGTCGCGAAGCCGCTGGCGAGATCTTTGTGGTGCGGCCGAGCGAATCGGTGAAGGTGCCGTCGCTGTGCCGCGAGCCCGATGAACTCGAGCGCATCTACCAGATCGGCCGTCGCGATGCGGAGGCGACGTTGCCCGCGCTGGAAGCGTATCTGGCGGGGTAGGGACTACGCCGGAAACTGCATCCCGTAATCAGCGTTCAGACTGGGACGCAGTTTCCCGCTGGTCCTCTATGCGGAAAGCGCATCCCAGAATGGACGTCCAAACTGGGATGCGCTTTCCGCTATTGAAGATATGGGACTGCGGAGCAACTGCTCGGTCTAGGCTTATGCCTGCTGCCAGGTGTCGACGAGCTCCTTAGCTGCGGCGTGGGGGTCGTCGGCACTGCAGACGGCGCTCACCACGAAAAAGCCGTCGACGCCGGCTGCCTTGAGCTGCGGCAGGTCGGCTTTCTTGACGCCGCCGCCCACCACGATGGGCACGGGGCTTGCTGCATGGAGGGCAGCCAGGTCCTCAAAGCTCTTGGTGATGATGGAGCCATCTGCCGCACGTCCGCAGTCGCGCTTGGTTTCGGTCTCGTGGAGCGGGCCTACGCCCAGGTAATCGACCAGGCTCATGTCGGCGGTCTTGACGTACTCGAGCATCTCCTCGCAGCGGGCCGAAAGACCCACGATGGCATCGGGGCCCAAAAGTTTGCGGCAGACCTCGACGGGGATGTCGCTCTGGCCCACGTGCACGCCGTCGACGGCAATACCCTGCTCGCGTGCGGCAAGTACGCAGTCAAGGCGGTCGTCGATCAGCAGTGCGACCTGCCCGGTTTTGCCGGCCTGGGCGATGGCCTGCGCGGCATCGCCCGTCAGTGCGATGATCTCGCGGGCGCTTGCCACCTTGGAGCGCACCTGGATGCAGGTAAAGCCGGCGTCGAGCGCCTGAGCCACCACATCGCCCACGGGTCGCCCGAGGGTGTTTTCGGGGCCGAGTACCAGATAGGCAGAGATATCAAGGTTGTCGCGGATGCTCATCGTGCTTCCTCCTGCTTTTTGATTTGCGCTTCCATGCGTTCGAGTTTGCCGGTCATGGTGTCGGTAAATCCGGGTCGAATATCGGCTTTGAGCACGACTTCGGTGCGGATGCCCTTGCTCGCCAACACAAAGGTTGCGTCGCGTACGACCTGCATGACCTCGTCCCAGTCGCCCTCGATCTCGGTGAACATCGAGGTGGTGCGGTTGGGAAGGCCGCTCTCGCGAATGACGCGCACGACCTCGGCGACCTCGGCAGATAGCTCGTCGCCGGTGCCGCACGGGGCGATGGCCACGGCGACGAGTGTGTTCATGCCGGCAATGGTTGCGGGCTCGGACATGGCTTATGCCTCCTCGAGCTCGAGTTGGTTATCGGCAATGTTCTGGGCGGTCGCGCGGTAGAGCTCGTCGATAAAGGCGACCTTAAAGCTTGCCGGGGCATCGGCGACGGCGGCGGCACGCGTGCCGGCAACGTTGTAGACGCCCGTGCCGCAGATGGCCGCCGTAAACGGGTCGGCGGCGCAGGCATACACGGCCAGCACGCCGCCCTGCGAGCAACCGCAGCCGGTGATTTTGGACATGAGCGGGCTGCCGCCGTGGGACTTGGCCACGGTCGTGCCGTCGGTAATCAGGTCGACTTCGCCCGAGACCACAACGGCGCCGCCGGTGTAGCGGGCGAGCGCCACGGCGGCGCCGCGGGCGGCGTCTACCGTGTCGGTGGTATCGACACCGCGCACGCGACTCAGATCGGCCGCTTCGCCCTCAAGGCCCCACAGGCCGGCGAGCGCGATAATCTCGGAGGCATTGCCGCGCACGATGGCGGGTTTGTACTGCTTGAGTTCGCCTACCAGTTGGGTGCGCAGGCTGCCGATGCCCAGGCCCACCGGATCGAGCACCCAGGGCTTGCCGGCGTCGTGTGCCGCCTTGGCCGCGCGGGGAATCGTCTGCTCGTAGATGGGGAAGAGTGTGCCCATGTTCAGATAGATGGCGCCGCCGCCGGCAACGAGCGCCTCGCCCTCGTCGGGCAGATAGACCATGGCGGCCGATCCGCCCACGGCGAGCTGCGCGTTGGCGACAAAGTCAATCGTCACCGTGTTGGTGATGGAGCCCGCCATCGGATTGGTGGCGCGAATCTTCTCCACTGCCTTGACCACGTTTTGCTTGAGCTGTTTCGAATCGATCACTGCACATGCCTCCTTGGCATAGAAAAGGGGCGCTGTGCATAGACAGCGCCCCTAAAAAGGCGGCATGCTCCCTACGCCAGCATTAACTGACAGGTTCAAAGGATTGGGCCCCATGCCCTCTCAGCCTTGTGGTTTGCACCGCCGGCACTCCCGCATCGAATCTGTTGTTTCCTATACTAGCGCACCTGCCAAAAAGGGACAGGTTTATTTTGGCAGGTAACAACTGGGGCTTTGCGTTTTCCCAGATAAAACCTGCCAATATAAACCTGTCTCTTTTTGGCAGGTCGGTACAATAGACGGGATTAAGAATGACCGAGGGGGCCTTATGATTAAACTTGTGCTGACCGATATGGACGATACGCTGATTCCGGCCGGGCGCGACGGCGCCAGCGATTATGCCATCGAGGGCATTCATGCCATGCAGGCGGCGGGCCTGCACTTTGGCCCGGTTTCGGGCCGTCAACCGTCCGCGATGGGCTGGATGTTCCGCAATCGCGCCGAGTGCTTCTCGACCGGCGCGTTCTGCAACGGCCAGGTCATGTTTGTGGACGGCGAGGTGGTAGCCTCGCATGCGACTGACAACGCCGCCCTTATGCGCTTGACTGACTACTTGGAGCAAGAGACCGACGATACGTATCTGAAGGTCTACGGCCTGGGTGATGACTTTTGGGGCAACGATGCCTATTGTGTGACGAGCGACCCCGAGCGCGTGCGCCGCGCCATGGAGTCGGGCGGCAACGCATGGCTCAAGGGCGAAGAGGCCCCGTGCCGTCCTGTCGTCGATGACGCACCGGTGTTCAAGGCGAATATCTGGAGTGCTCGTTCGCGTGAGGAGCTCGCGGAGCTACGCGAGTGCGTTGCCGCCGAGGTGCCGGAACTCTCGCTCGTGTTTCCCAACAATCGTGTGCGCCTGTTCGACATTCTTCCAGCAGGTTGGGACAAGGGTTGCGCCGCGCTGGAGCTGGCGCGCGCTTTGGACCTGACGTCCGACGAGGTGGCCGTATTTGGCGATTCCGATAACGACCTGCCCATGATCGGTGCCGTCCCCAACTCCGTTGCGGTCGCCAATGCCAACGAGGCCGTCACGGTTGCTGCGCGCTGGCATATCGGCGCTGCGGCAGACGATGCGGTTGCCGGGGCTCTGCATCAGATTGCCGCCTGCGCCGCGACGGGGGAGATGCCGTCGTTTATGCGCCTGCCGGGTACTGCCGACGCGAATCTCACGAACAGCTAAGGAGACAGCCATGAAGCTCCAGCAGCTCAGATATGTCGTCAAAGTTGCCGAATGCGGCAGCATCACCGAGGCCTCGCGCCGGCTCTTTGTGTCGCAGCCTTCGATTACCGCATCGATCCGCGATCTCGAAAACGAGATGGGTGTGCACATCTTTGAGCGCACCAACAAGGGCGTCATTGTGTCCGAGGAAGGCGAGACCTTCTTGGGCTACGCGCGCCAGGTGCTCGACCAGGCCGACCTGCTCGAGGGCAAGTACAAGGGCGCGTCCGAGCAGGTGCCGCACTTTAGTGTGAGCTGCCAGCATTATTCCTTTGCCGTTAATGCGTTTGTCGACGTGATCCGTGAATTCGATGCCGCGCGCTATGACTTTACCCTGCGCGAGGAACAGACTCACGAGATTATCGAGGACGTCGCGCATATGAAAAGCGAACTGGGCATCCTGTATCTGTCGGAGCATAACCGCGAGGTTATCGAGCGCATGCTGGCGGCCAACGAGCTCGTGTTCGAAGGGCTCTTCTGCGCCACGCCGCACGTTTTTGTGTGTGCCGACCACCCGTTGGCTGACCGCTCCAGTGTGACGCTCGAAGACCTCGAGGACTACCCATTCTTGTCCTATGAGCAGGGCAGCTATAACTCGTTTTACTATTCCGAGGAGCTGACCTCGACCTTTGAGCGCCGCAAGAATATCCGCGTGCGCGACCGTGCGACGCTGTTCAACCTGGCCATGGGACTCAACGGCTACACGGTGTGTTCGGGCGTGATCAGCCACGAACTTAACGGTCCCGGCATCATTTCGATTCCGCTCGATGTAGACGAGTACATGGAGATCGGCATCATCACGCGCAAAAATACGACGCTCACGCGCTACGGCCAAGCCTATATCGACGCGATCCGTCAGCATATCTAGGCTGCTGTGCTCCGCGCGGGTCAAATTTCTTTACGGCAGTCCAGACTGATATAGGAACTATCTATATCAAACTGTTGTAAACGTATATTTTACGATGGCCATATGAGCGCTCATACTCTGTCCCAGTAAAGCAACCAATGCAAAGGGAGATATCTATGAGCACTTCAATTCAACCGAACGCGCCGTTTCGCGCTGATATCGTCGGCAGCTTTCTTCGTCCGCAGGCCGTAAAGGATGCCCGCGCTGCCTATGCGGCAGGCACGCTTGATGCCGAGGGGCTTAAGGCCGTCGAGGACGAGGCCATTCGCGATTTGGTGGCAAAGCAGAAGGCCGCCGGCCTGCAAGTTATCACCGATGGCGAGTTCCGCCGCAGCTACTGGCACCTCGATTTTATGTGGGGCCTCAACGGCATTGAGCGCCGCACCTCGCGTACAGGCTATATGTTCCACGATGAGGAGACTACCGCCGACACCGCCGTGGTAACCGGTCCCATTGGCGGCAAGAATCATCCGTTCGTCGAGCATTTTAAGTTCGTCAAGGCGCTTGAGGGGGAGGGCCAGGTCGCACGGCAAACCATTCCGGCACCGATCCAGACGTTCTCCGAAGTCACGCTCGACCGTTGCGATGGCCAGCAGGAGAGTCTGCGCGCCGTCTACAAGACCGACGAAGAGCTCGCCGACGCCATCGCGGCGGCATACCGCACCGTGATTGCCGACCTGTATGCCGCAGGCTGCCGCAACATTCAATTTGATGACTGCACCTGGGGCATCTATTGCGATACCGACTTTGTGGCAAAGACTGGTATGAGCCCGGTCGACCTGCAAAAGGTGTCCGAGCTGGGCGTGGCGCTCAACAACGCCGCCATCGAGGGCAAGCCCGACGACCTGGTCATCAACACGCATGTGTGCCGTGGTAATTACCACTCCACCTATGCCTTCGAGGGCGGCTACGACCCCATCGCGCCGTATCTGTTCGCACACGAGAACGTCGATGCGTTCTACCTTGAGTTCGATACACCGCGCGCCGGTGGCTTTGAGCCGCTCAAGTACGTTGCCCCCGGCAAGAAGGTCGTGTTGGGCCTAGTGACCACCAAAGCCGCTGAGCTTGAGGATGAGGATGCCATCGTTGAGCGTATTCACGAGGCTGCAAAGTATGTTCCGCTCGAGAACCTGTATCTGTCTCCGCAGTGTGGCTTTGCCAGCTGCGAGATTGGCAACAAGCTGACCGAGGACGAGCAGTGGGCGAAGATCGCGCTGGTCAGGCGCATCGTCGAACGCGTTTGGAAATAGCGCTAGCGTTTGCAGGTGGCGGCGCGTGCGAGGCACTGCGTATCGCGTACAATGGTTCGGATCGTATCGTTCGGGCAGGTTATCCAATATGCCCGATCGCCCTTCCATTCGAAAGGACATCCATGTCCCAGTCTTCGACGCCCGCCGTCGCCGATGCCATCTACGATGCGTCATCGCTCGGCCGTCCGCGCATGTTTTTGCTCGGCCTGCAGCATCTGTTTGCCATGTTTGGCGCCACGGTGCTGGTGCCCGTGCTCACCGGCCTCTCGGTGTCGGCAACGCTTTTGTTTGCCGGCTTGGGCACGCTGCTGTTCCACTTCCTGTCGCGTGGTAAGGTGCCGGCATTTTTGGGCTCATCGTTTGCCTTTATTGCCGGTTATGCCGCGATTGCGCCCAACGGCGAGGCCGAGCTTTTGCCCTACGCCTGCCTGGGCGTTGCCTGCGCCGGTCTACTCTATCCGGTACTTGCGGCACTCTTCCGCGCGTTTGGCGCCAAGCGCGTCATGCGCTTCTTTCCGCCGGTAGTGACGGGCCCCATCGTCATTTCCATCGGCTTGATTCTGGCGAGCTCCGCTATTGCCAACTGCCAGACCAACTGGCTTGTGGCTGTTATTGCCGTTGCCGTTATCGTGATCTGCAACATTTGGGGTCGCGGCATGGTTAAGATCGTGCCGATCCTGCTGGGCGTCGTGGTGAGCTATACCGTTGCCGCCGCGTTGGGTGAGGTCGATTTTTCGGGCGTTGCCGCCGCGCCGTGGGTCGGTCTTCCCATCGTGTGGGACAACACCGTGTTTGCACTCTTTGGGCCGCAGTTCGACAGCGGCCTTGCCACGACCGCCATCATCACCATTATGCCGCTGGCCTTTGCGACCATGATCGAGCATATCGGTGATATCTCGGCTATCGGCTCCACTTGCGAGCGTAACTACATCGCCGATCCCGGCCTGCATCGCACGCTGCTCGGCGACGGCCTTGCCACGATCCTGGCTTCGCTCTTTGGCGCTCCGGCCAACACCACGTATGGTGAGAACACCGGCGTGCTTGCCCTGACGCGTGTGTTTGACCCGCGCGTGATTCGCATTGCCGCGTGCTGCGCCATCGTGCTTTCGTTCTGCCCCAAGTTCGCGGCTGTCATTGCGGCCATGCCGGCGTGTGTAATCGGCGGTGTGTCGCTCGTGCTCTATGGCATGATCAGCGCCGTGGGCGTTCGCAACCTCATCGAGAACCAGGTCGATTTCCAGAACAACCGCAACGTGCTGGTGGCTGCACTGGTACTCGTGCTTTCGCTCGGCATCGCGTACAGCACCGCCGGCGCCATCGCGCTGGAGTTGGGCGGCGTGACGATTTCGCTTTCCGGCCTTGCAGTGGGCTCGCTGGTGGGTATCGTGCTCAATGCGATTCTGCCGGGTAATGACTTTGAGTTTGATGTCTCGGAACTCGAAGGGTCTGCCGAATAGCAGCTGTGTCCAACTCAGTTAAAAAAGCCGGCCAAGCGTCCGATGCGCATGGCCGGCTTTTTAGTGCGCAAGAACCCAGTGGATGCCACGCGCCATGCGCAGGTCGGTTTGGGCAAAGTGGTTGCCGGGGTTGAGTTCCAGTGTTGTGAGGATGCCGCGCTCAACGAGCAACGTTTCCATTGCGCGCGTGTCGTCAAGTACGTGCCGCATCATGCGGTTGGGCGTCTTGGTTTCCTTTTTGCCGAGCGACAGGTAGACGGCGTCGGGCGTAACTGCCATCGCGTGCTCGTGAGCATAGTCGATAAAGCCAGGAAACCACAGGGACCCCGATGCGCTTGCGGCGCGGTCAAAGGCATCGGTTTGCCAGAGGGCCCAAAGCGAAAAGAGACCCGCCAGCGAATAACCGGCAATGCCACGCCAAGCAGGTGGCTGTGGGAGCGATAATTCGACCTTTGGGATTATCCGGTTCAGTAACTCATCAAGAAAACCGGCAGCTTGGCCGCCGAAAGGCTCGGCATCGCGCACGGTCCCGTCGCATTCCCAGGGACTCAGCTCGCGATTCCAATCGAGCCCGCCAATGGCGACAAGGGTGAACGGTGGACAGCCGAGCTCTCGGCAGCGTTCATAAACCTCCGTGCCGTCGCCCATGACCACGGGAAGATAGATGACTGGTGCGCTTTCGGCATGCTGTGCATGAACGGTTATCTGCTTTTGATGCGCTTCCATGACGGGCTTCTCTCGGCGTTGTGATATCGACGGCCCCCATTGTCGCACGCCGGCTCATGCAGGTTGGGCTAGACCAAAGACAATCTCGTGCATACCCTGCGGACGCATATGGAAAACGCCACCGCCGGAGGGGAGCTCGGCGGTGGCGTTGTTAAACGGTGCTGGGACTCGGAGCCTTCGCGGGAGCTGCCATGTGCGCAGAGGCGTCTAAGAGCGCTTGCGGCTCGCCATGGTGCCTGCGGCGATAGCGGCTGTTCCCGCAAGGACGGTTGCCACGATGGCCGCACCCGAGGTGTCGCCGGTTGCCGCGAGCACGCCGGTAGTCTTGGCTTTCGTGATTGAAGCCGCAACGGCCTTGGTCGGCTTTGAGCCCTCAGGCTTGGGGTTCTGCTTGGACTCCGCGGGCTTGCTTTCTGCGGGCTTGGTCTCGTCGGGCTTGGGGTCTTCCGGCTTGGCTGCCTCGGGAGATGCGATGACCATGCTCTTGGCGACAGCTTCGTTATAGGGGGAGTCGATCACAGCGTCGCCCGTGCCGATGGCTTGGCCTGCCTCGTAGATGCCGTCACGGAGCTTGCGATAGTCAATGACCTTGCCGCCTTCGGGCGTCTGGATGGCGGCGTTCTCAATCTTGATGGTGCCGATTGCCTTGCCGTCAGCGCTCATGGCACGGGCAAAGATTGCCGCTGTATCTCCTTCGGCCGTTACCTTGCTGCGGATGATCGAGATGACTGCGGGTGTGACGCCCTCGCTGGTCTGGGCGATGATGCCGATGTTCTCGCCTTGGGGCTCGGGGCTCGTCTCGCCATCTTGGTTTTCGCTGTAGGGGATGGGGCCGTCGCCGTTCTCGACATAGCGGGCTATGGCCTTGACAACGGAGTCGCTGATGTAGATGTGGCCACCCTCCTCGTTGGGTCGATCGCTTCTGGTGGAGAATGCAGCCGAAACCTCGCCTTCCGCAAACGCGTCCACGGTGGAGCCGTTCTTGACGACGATATCGTCTGGGTAGGTGAAGAGGGCAATGGCGCTACCGTATCTGCCTTTACTTGCGCGGACTGTCACGTTTGCATGATCGAGGGTGATGCCCTTGTGGGCATAGACGCCATATTCAACACCGTTTACGTTGAGGGAGGCGTTTGTGGCTGCGAGGCTGCCCTTGGCCTCGACGGCAGCGTCTTTCTCGGAGCTTGCCTTGACCTGGCTGCCGTCCGAGATGTTGATATTGCCGCCGCTCCAAAGGGCCTCACCATCAGCTGAGCTTGCCTCGACCGTCCCGCCACCCTTGATGGTGAGGTTCTTGTCGGTTCCAATACCCTTGTCCTCGGTAGTCCTGGCGGTGACGGCTCCGCTGTCGTCAATCGTGATATTACCGTTTGCCCTGATGCCATCCGATGCACCCGTGGCGTTGACGTTGCCCGAACCTTTGATAGCGAGATCACCCCCGGCATTTATGGCGTCAAACCCAGTGCTCGTGGCGTTGACGGATCCGGCTCCGTCGATGTTGATATTACCCGTGGAGAGGATAGCGTCCTCAGTAGATGTCACGCTGAGCGTGCTGCCCGCGTCGCCTTGGATATTGAGCTCGGCGTTCTCGTTAGTGCCATGAGAAACGTTGATGCCTTCGATCCATTCGGCAGTGACGATGTTGGTCCCCGAGTAATTCACGTTGAGCTTGCCTGCGGCCTGGATCTCGCCGCCGTTATAGTTGTTGAGCTTCAAGTCGTCGGCGCCGTCCCACGACCAGGTGCCGGTCTCGTCGCCCGCCGCAGTGCCGGCGTTGTATTTGGTTTCGCCGACCTTGACCCATTCCGCCGCGAGCGAGACGCTCGGCATGAGCAGCGAGCTCACCGTGAGCGCGCACACGGCGCCTACGACGATGCGGCGCGTCACGCGGCGCCAGCTGCCGTGCGCGAGTCCTATGCGACGGCGAACGTCGGGTTCGGCAACATGGGTTCCGGCGGTAGTGTCATTGCGTTTGGGGGTCGTGAACAAGGCTGCCATGGTTGCTCCCGTTCTCATAGGGCCTATACGGCTAGATTCAGCGTATCTGCTGGATGTTGCCGGCGGTAGTGCCGTTTGGAGGGCAAAATGGCCAAAATGGGGGAGAAATAGGCCGCACGCCGGCGCAGGGACCGGCGCTAAAAGAAAGGCTCTGTTAGACCACATTTGACACGATCGGCTGTTCGTCGAACCGGGAA
>CABJBO010000014.1 GCA_902363875.1 Coriobacteriaceae bacterium
CCGCCTCGCGGTGACATCGTTTTTATGTCAACCTTGGTCTAACAGAGCCAAAAGAAAAGCGCGGAGCCGCATGGCGACTCCGCGCTTTATTGTTCAGCTTTTGCAGCCTTGCCCTTACGCTACGAAGAAGTAGACGAGGAAGGCAAAGGCCGCGATCCACCCGTCCTGTGCGAAAAAGTGTTTACGAGCGTTTGCGACTCGTCAGGGCGCCTGTGACGATGGTGGCCGTTCCTGCAAGGGCGGTCGCTATGATGGCCGCGCTCGAGGTGTCGCCGGTTGCGGCGAGGATGCCGGTGGTTTTGGCTCCCGTGGCTGCAACTGCAACGGTCTTGGTCGTCTTCGTGCCCTCGGACTTGGAACCCTCGGGCTTGGTCTCGCCGGACTTTTCCTCGGGTTTGATCTCCTCGGGAGGTACGGTGAGCGTGCTCTTGGCGACAGCGGCGTCATAGGGGGAGTCGATCGTGGCGTCGCCCGTGCCGATGGTTTGACCCGCTTCGTAGATGTCGCCGTTGCTGAGCTCTTCTTTGTTGCGATAGTCAATGACCTTGCCGCCTTCAGGCGTCAGGATGGTGGAGCCTTCGATTTCGATGGTGCCGATTGCCTTGCCGTCCGCGCTCATGGCAAGGGCGAAGATCGCCGCCGTGTCTCCTTCGGCAGTGACCTTGCTGCGGACGATCGAAATAGTCGCGGGCGTGATGCCCTCGCTGGTCTGGGCGAAGATACCGATGTTCAGACCCCTAGGCTCAGGGATGACCACGCTGCTTTGGTCGTTGCTGTAGTGGTCAGGGCCGTCGCTACCGGACTCGACATAGCGGGCTATAGCCTTGACAACGGAGTCGCTAATGTAGATGTGACCACCCGCTTCGTTGGGGTTGTAGTTTCTGGTGGAGATTGCGGTCGAGAATTGGTCTTCTGCGAACGCATCCACAGTCGAGCCGTTCTTGATGACGATGTCGTCCTCGTCGGTGAAGAGGGCGCTGGCTTCACCGCTCCCTGCACTTGCACGGACCGTCACGGTTGCGCCATCGATCGTGATGCCCTTGTAGGTATAGATGCCGTATCCAACACCATGTGCGTTAAGGGATGCGTTCGAGACCGTGAGGCTGCCTATGGCCTTAACGGCATAGTCTTCCTTAGAGTTTGCCTTGACCTGGCTACCGCCCGAGATATCGATGTTGCCACCAGACCAAATCGCCACGTCTTCGATAGAGCTGGCCTCTACCTTGCCGCCGCCCTTGATGGTGAGGGTCTCGCCAGTTTGGATACCCTCATCCCTGGTGGCCTTGGCGGTGACGTTTCCGCTGTTGTCGATCGTGATATTGCCACTCGCCCTGATGGCATCCGATTTGCCTGTGGCGTTGACGGTGCCCGAACCCTTGATGGTGATGTCTCCCTCGGCGTCAATGGCGTCAGACTTGGTGCTCGTGGCGTTGACGGTGCCGGCTCCGTCGATGTTGATGTCTCCGTCGGAGGTGATGGTGTCCCTAGACGACGTCACGCTGAGCGTGTCGGATGCACCGCCCTGGATGTTAAGCTCGGCGCTCTCAGCATTGCCATCCTCAACCGAGATGCCGTGGCCGTCGCCGTTGGTGACGGTGTTGTTTCCCGAGTAATTGACGTTGAGCTTGCCTGCGGCCTCGATTGCACCGCCGTTATAGTTGTTGAGCTTCATGTCGTCGGCACCGTCCCATGACCAGGTGCCGGCGGCGTCGCCCGCCGCAGTGCCGTAATTGTACTGGGTGCCGCCGACGTTGACCCACTCCGCCGCGAGCGAGATGCTCGGCATGAGCAGAGAGCTCACCGTAAGCGCGCATGCGGCACCTACAACGATGCGGCGTGTCACGCGGCGCCAGCTTCCGCGCGCGAGCAGCGTGCGACGGTGCACGTCGGGCTCGACAAAATGGGCTCCTGAGGTTTTGTCATTGCGCTTGGGGGTCGTGAACAAGGTGGCCATGGTTACTCCCATCCTCATAGGGCCTATGCGGTTATATCCAGCATATCTGCAGGATGTAGCCGTCGGTAGTGCCGTTTGGAGGGCAAAATGTCCAAAACTTGGGAAGCAATATATCGCGCGTCCGTGCGATGCCTGGCTTTAAAAGAAAAGCGCGGAGCCGCTCGATGCGACTCCGCGCTTTGGTGTTTGGTATTGTGAATCTTGCCCTTACGCTACAAAGAAGTAGACGAGGAAGGCGAGGGCTGCAATCCACATGAGCGGCTTGATCTTGGAGGCCTCGCCCTTAAAGAGCGCGACGATCACGTAGGCGATAAAGCCCAGGCCAATGCCGGCAGAGATGGAGTAGGTGAAGGGCACGCCGGCGACAATCATGAACGCCGGGAAGCCCTGCGAGACGTCGGACCAGTCGATCTCGGAGGCCTCGCTCATCATGAGGTAGCCGACGTAGACCAGGGCACCGCAGGTGGCGGCACTGGAAACGATGGTGACGATGGGGGAGAAGAACGCGGCGAGAATGAACAGCACGCCGGTGGTGACGGAGGTGAGGCCCGTGCGGCCACCGTCGGCAGCGCCAGAGGTGGACTCGACGAAGGTGGTGATGGAGGAGACGCCCATAAAGCCACCGGCAGCGGCGGCCACGGAGTCAACGACCAAGATGGGGCGGATGTCCTCGACATTGCCGTCCTCGGTCAGGAACTCGCCCTGCTTGGCGACGGCCATGGCGGTGCCCATGGTGTCAAAGAAGTCGCTCATGAGCAGCGAGAAGGCCACGACGAGCAGCATCGGGTCGGTCAGGACCTTCACGATAGCCATGTTGCCGTCGGCGGTGCTGGCAAACGGAGCGCCAAAGGTCGAGAAGTCGAGCGGGGCGATGAGGCCCTCGGGGGCGTGGGTGACGCCCAGCGGGATGCCGGCGATAACGGCGACGATGATACCGATGAGCAGCGAGCCCGGCACGTTGCGGGAGGCCAGGGCAACCGTCACGACGATGGAGATGATGCCGACGATAAAGGTGGGGGAGGTGATGTCGCCCAGACCGACGAGTGTACCGGCGCCAGCGGTGATAATGCCGGCGTCGCACAGGCCGATCATGGCGATGAACAGACCCAGGCCCACCGAGATAGCGTGGCGCAGAACCACGGGGATGGCGTCCATAATGGCCTCGCGCAGGCCGCAAAGGACGAGCAGCAAGATGACGACACCCTCGAGGAAGATGACGCTCATGGCCACGTGCCAGTCACCGCCGCACATGGTGGTGGTGATGCCCGCAATCATGGCGTTGATGCCCAGGCCCGACGCGCATGCGAGCGGACGGTTGGCGAAGATGCCCATGCAGATGGTCATGATGCCGGCGCCCAGGCAAGTGGCGCAGGCGAGCGCTCCCGCATCGATGCCGGCGCCCGAGAGCACTGCGGGGTTGACGGCGATGATGTAGGCCATCGCCAGGAATGTTGTCAGTCCAGCGCGAAGTTCGGTCCCGATTGTGGACTTGCGCTCACTGACGTGAAAAAGTTCGTCCATGCATACCCTTTCCTTGTTCGGCCCCGAGTTTAGGCCGATTGACACGAACCCACCCACTATATCGCCTTTGTGAAGTTGGTGTTCCTCACATGTTGATGTTCGGCGGTTTGTAACGGACGGGCGGTATCTTTCGCATGAAATTGTGTAGGTACCGTATACTTAAGCGGTTACAACGACCCCTATGGAGGAACGTATGATTAAAGAGCTTTGCCACGACGAGGCTATCCTGTCCCAGCGTTGCGAGGTTGCGACCGTCGAGGACGAGTCGGTTGCTCAGGACCTGATCGATACCATCAAGTCGCTCGACGATGCCGGCTGCCTTGCCGCTAACCAGATTGGCGTTACCAAGAAGGTTTGCGTCTACCTGGACGACGCCGGCGAGCCCCACGTGCTCTACAACCCCCGTCTGGTGTTTGGCCTGGGTGCCAGCAAGATGGAGGAGAGCTGCCTGACGCACGAGGAGGTCACCAAGTCCACGCGCTATATCAAGTGCAAGGTTGCCTTTGACCAGATCGTCGACGGCAAGATGAAGGAGTGCCGCCGCGATTACGCAGGCTTTGAGGCGCAAATGATCCAGCACATGATTGATCACTGTCTTGGAAAGTTGGTCTAAGGGGACCAAAGCACCGCACCTCGTCGTTTTTAGTCCGGGTATGACATTGTTGTCATGTCCGGACTTTTTTGTTTAGCGCTCCTTTGTTTGGTGACAATGACCTTAGTAAGAACATTGAGCTAGGAGGCGCTATGTGCACGAGCATTCGATTTACCGATAATTCCGGCCACATGTATCTGGGCCGCAACCTCGACTGGAGCTTTGGATACGGCGAGCAGGTTCGCGTGGTGCCCCGCGGGTTCCACATCCCGTACTCGTTTATCGACGATGCGACGGCGGCGCATGCGGTAATCGGTATGTGTATCGATTACAAGAACTATCCCATGTTTTTCGATTGCGGCAACGATGCGGGCCTGGCTGTGGCGGGGCTCAACTTTCCCGGCTATGCCGAGTATGCCGAGGGGCCGGTTGATGGCAAGACCAATATCGCGGCCTACGAGTTTCCCCTGTGGGTGGCGGCGACGTTCTCGACGGTCGACGAGGCCGAGGCTGCACTGCGCGATACGGTGATTGTCGCCAAATCTGCCGGCGAGGGCCTGGGCGTGTCGCTGCTCCATTGGATTATCGGCGACAGCCAGCGCAGTATCGTGGTCGAGATGATGGCCGACGGCCTGCATGTATACGACGACCCGGTCGATACCCTTGCCAACCAGCCGACTTTCCCGTGGCATATGGAAAACCTGCGCACCTATATCACCGCCACCAGCGATTTTCCGCAGACGGCGACATGGCGCGCCGCCGAGCTCAAGCCTTATGGCGCTGGTGCCGGCATGCGCGGTATTCCGGGCGACTGCTATTCGCCGAGCCGTTTTGTAAAGGCGGCCTACCTCAATGCCAATTACCCGCAAAAGGGCAGCGAGGCCGAAAACGTCGTCCGCATGTTCCGTTCGCTCGAGGGCGTGGCGATGATCGAGGGAGCGTCCAAGATGGGCGACGGCAAGTTCGAGAAGACCATCTACACCGGATGCTTTAGCGCGCGTACGGGCAATTATTACTACGCGACCTACGATGACCCATCGATTCGCTACGTGAGCCTGATGGATGCCGAGGGCGCGAGCCCCGATAGGCTCGTGGTTCCCGAGCCGCGTCGTTCGTAGCCCATAGCTTTACTGCAATGCAAAATGGCCCTGCATCTCACGTGAGGTGCAGGGCCACTGCGACCTGGGCTTTATCCCGCATGCGCCCCGAGAAAATGTCCCTTAAGCGCGTGCTGCCTGGGCGATACCGGCCTTGGCGCTTGCGCGCTTGCCGGCGAGTTCGCAAAAAATCGCGCCGCCGATGATAAGTGCGGCGCCCATCAGGCGGACCGGCGTTATGGCTTCGCCCAAAAGGACGGCGGAGAACACAACGGCCGAAAGCGGCTCGAGGTAGCCGACAACCGCGACGGTCTGCACAGGCAGCTTGGCGACGGCGCTAAAGTAGAGCAGGCAGCCGATGCCGGTGTTGACGATGCCAAGCATAGCGACGGCACGCCAATCGATGCTTGCGGCGATACCGGGGGAGAAGAACGAGGGGGCGCCTTGGGTGACGAGCGTGAGGACCAGCGCGGTCGCAAAGGCGGCGCTCACCTGGAGCGCGGAGTTTTCGAGGCCTTCGATGTGTGGCGCACCCTTGCTGGCGATGACCATCAGCGCGTAGCAAAATGCCGAGGCGATGCCGCAAGCGATGCCCGCAATGGGCATATTGCCGCCTAGACCTTGTGCCGCAATGAGAAAGACGCCGCAGGCAACGGCGATAAACCCGGCGATTTTGCCGCCGGTCAGCTTTTCGCCAAAGATGAGCGGCGAGAGGGCCATAACGATGATGGGGCCGCAGTAGTACAGCAGCGAGGAGATACCGACGCCGATCGTCTGATAGGCGCAGAACAGAAAAATCCAGCTGGCGCCCAACGCAGCTCCCGAGAGGATCAGGGCCGCAGCTTCGCGGGGACGAGACGGCGCCTGCAGCTTATGGCGTTGGGTGATGGCGAGGATGGTGACAAGCGAGAAGGCTCCCAGAAAGGTGCGCAGCAGCACGATATCGGAGCTCGGCAGCGCGATGGCAGCGGCGATGATGCCGTTGGAGCCAAACAACAACAGTGCTGCCAAATACCTAAACAGTCCGTTGTTCATGCGCAGCCGCCCTTCTATATCCGTGCATGTTCACTATGGGCGAGGTGGATTTAGAAGAAAAGCGAATATAATACATGGATAACATGACAAAAACTCATGCAAAGGTGGGGACGTGCCGTGGAGACCAATATCCAAAAGATGCAGGTGCTGCTCGAGACCGTGCGCGCCGGAAGCTTTACGCGCGCCGCCGAGCATCTGAGCTATTCGCAATCGGGTGTGAGCCGCATGGTGGCCGATCTTGAGGCCGACTGGGGCTTTAAGGTGCTCGACCGCAGTCGCGAAGGCGTGGTTCTTTCTGCCGACGGGCGGCAGATCATGCCGGCTGTCGAGGCGCTCTGCGAGGAATTCATTCGCTTGCAGCGGCGGGTGGATGAGATGCGTGGGCTCATGCGTGGCAAAATCTGCATCGGTACGTTTTCGAGTGTGGCGACTCACGTGCTGCCGCCGGTGATTGCGCGTTTTCGCGCCGATTATCCGGACGTCGATTACGAGTTGCTGATGGGCGACTATTCAGAGATCGAGCAATGGGTGGCGCAGGGTCGCTGCGATCTGGGCTTTATCCCGCATGAGCCCCGAGGGGGCGGTATGGCCTCGCGGGCGTTGGTGCAAGACGAGCTGATGGCGGTGGTACCGGCCGATTCTTTGCTCGCCACTGCGGAGGTTGTCTCTCTTGCCGATTTGGCCAACGAGCAGTTTATTCTGCTGGAACGCGGCACCGATGACGAGATTACGCCGCTGTTCCGTCGGGCGGGGCTGACGGTGCGCTCAAAACTGTCGACCTGGGATGACTATGCGATTATGGCCATGGTCGAGGACGGCTTGGGCGTGAGCATCCTTCCGGCGCTCATCTTGCGGCGCTGTCAGTTCAATGTCGCCATTCGTCCGCTCGAGGGACGTCCCCATCGGCAGATTAACGCCATATATCGAACGGCCGACGTTTCGCTTGCTGCTGCTCGATTCCTTGAATACCTCTAAACGCGTGCACGTTATTGTCCGCTTTGGGCAAATCTCGGAGTTCGGTACGTTTTCTTATGAAATTGAACTTTCGAATGAGGTACGGCGCTATACTGCTTGCTAAATTGAACCTTGGTTCAATTCGTGTCCTATAAATTGAACTTTGCCAGCAAGGAGGTTCCTGTGGCCCAAGAGACGTTTAGCGATCGCCTGCGACAGACTATGTCCGATCGCGACGTTCGCCAGTCGGACGTGATCCGCGCATCGGAGATGCTCGGCAAAAAACTCGGCAAGAGTCAGATGAGCCAATATGTGAGCGGCAAAACGATTCCACGGCGTGATGTGGCAGAACTGCTCGCCCGTATTTTGGAGGTCGATGTTACCTGGCTGCTCGCCGGTGACGCCGATCAAGGCGAGACATCATCGCCCCGCAACGTTTCCAAGCCCGAACTCAATCCCTCAGCCCAAATTGCAAGGAGCGTCCCCATGCGTACTTTTTCTAAATCCACCAAACTCGACAACGTCCTCTACGACGTCCGCGGCCCCGTCGTCGATGAAGCCGCCCGTATGGAGGACGAAGGCGAGCGCATCCTCAAGCTCAACATCGGCAACCCCGCCCCCTTCGGCTTCCGCACGCCCGATGAGGTCATTAAGGACATGCGCCAGCAGCTGCCCGACTGCGAAGGCTATTCCAACTCGCGCGGCCTGTTCTCCGCGCGCAAGGCAATCATGCAGTACTCTCAGATCAAGGGCCTGCCCAATGTTCAGATGGAGCACATCTACACGGGCAACGGCGTGTCCGAGCTCATTCAGCTTTCGATGAACGCGCTGCTCGATAACGGCGACGAGATCCTGATCCCCAGCCCCGACTATCCGCTCTGGACGGCGTGCGCAACCCTTGCCGGCGGTCATCCCGTACATTATTTGTGTGATGAGCAGGCGGATTGGTATCCCGACCTGGAGGATATGGAGTCCAAGATCACGAGCGCGACCAAGGCCCTCGTCATCATCAACCCCAACAACCCCACGGGCTCTGTCTATCCGCGCGAGGTGCTCGAGGGCATCGTTGAGATCGCGCGCAGGCACCAGCTCATGATTTTTGCCGACGAGATCTACGACCGCCTGTGCATGGACGGCTACGAGCACGTCTCCATTGCATCACTCGCCCCCGACCTGCCCTGCGTCACCTTTAGCGGCCTTTCCAAGTCGCACATGATCGCGGGCTATCGTATTGGCTGGATGGTGCTTTCGGGCAACCAGCGCTGCATGAGCGACTTTATTATGGGCATCAACATGCTCTCGAACATGCGCCTGTGCTCCAACGTGCCAGCTCAGTCGATCGTCCAGACGGCGCTCGGCGGCCATCAGTCTGTTAACAACTATATCCGCCCCGGCGGTCGTGTCTACGAGCAGCGCAACTTTGTGTATGAGGCACTCAGCAAGATCGACGGCATCTCGGTGGTCAAGCCCCGCGCGGCGTTCTATATCTTCCCCAAGATGGATGTCAAGAAATTCAACATCACCGATGACGAGCAGTTTGCCCTTGACCTGCTACACGAGAAGAAGATCCTGATCACGCGCGGCGGCGGCTTTAACTGGGGCGAGCCCGACCACTTCCGCATCGTGTACCTGCCGCGCATGGAAGTGCTCAAAGAGTCGCTCGAGGATCTCGCTGACTTCTTTGATCACTACCGCCAGAGCTAGTGGGATAGAAGCTCCGCACTATGAAAAGCTCCCTGCAGTTGTTTTGCTGCAGGGAGCTTTCTTGAATCGGCGGAACTATATAACGATTCCGCAACAATGGTCGATTTCGTGCTGGATAATCTCGGCGGTGTAGCCCGAGAAGTTTTTGATGCGGTGGACGAAGTTCTCGTCCAAATACTCCACCTTAATGCGGCGGTAGCGGGTACAGGGGCGCTCACCGATCAACGAGAGGCATCCTTCGCTCGTCTGATAGGCATTGACCTGTTCAAGAATTTGAGGGTTGTACATCAGCAGCGTCCTGTTGCCGTCCTTTACGCAGATGATGCGCTTGCGCACGCCGATCATGTTGGCGGCGAGGCCCACGCACTCGTGCTCATGCTCAAGGAGCGTATCCAGGAGGTCCTGCCCGGTCGCGGCATCGTCGGGTCCCGCGTCTTCGGAAGGCAGACGCAAAAAGAACTCGGATTTCATGATGGGCTTAATCATGGCGGGCTCCTTAAGGTGGACACGTTTGGTTCAGGTCATGATACCGCGACATGTCGCATTAATGTGTGCACATAGATTCTGCAGCTAGATTGGATGGCGACACCATAAACTAATGGACGTTTTGCCGAGAGGCATGAATGTTTAAAGCGCAAAGAGTGCGCGACGGGCCCCGCGAATGGGGCGATGATGCCCGAGAGGGCCAAGAAGGAGTCTCATGTCCGAGAACGAAGAGATCATGAACGAGACCGAGAACGAGACCATGGCTGCCGAGGTCGAGGCAGTCGAGACCGTGGAGACCGAAGCTGCCGAGGTTGAGGCTGCTGACGAGGCTCCCGCCGAGGAGGAGGCCGAGGTTGTCGAGGCCGCCGTTGATTACGATGACGAAGAGCTGATGGACAAGATGCAGAAGGCCGCCCGCCTGCTGCGTAGCCGTCGCTTTGCTATTTCCAAGGAGGAGGAGGCCAAGGCCGAGCGCATGGCGAACATCGAGCGTGCCATCAAGCTTCTTGACCTCAAGCCCAAGATGGAGCAGAAGGAAATGTCCGACCTGCTGGGCATGCGCCTTCGTGAGCTCGATGGCCTGATGGCCGAGGCCGAGGCTGCCGATCTGGTCGGCCGCATCGACGACGCCGAGGGCGATATGCGCAAGATCGTCGTCTTCGCTGCCGAGGATGCTGCTGAGGGCCTGGTCGAGCTTGCCAACAAGAAGGAGAAGCTCCTGCCCGAGCTTTCTTACGAGGAGGCCACCGAGTTGATGGCCGCTCTCGATAAGGTTATCGCTCCGCTCGTCGCCATGGGCCTGGACGAGGACCGCGGTCCTCGCGGTGGCCGTGACGATCGCGGTGGCCGTGGCGGCGACCGTGGTGGCCGCGGTGGCTTTGGCGATCGCGGTGGCCGCGGCGGTGACCGTGGCGGTCGCGGTGGCGATCGTGGCGGCCGTGGCGGCTTTGGTGACCGTGGCGGCGACCGTGGCGGTCGCGGCGGCTTCGGCGGCAACCGTGGTGGTTATGGTGACCGCGGTGGCAACCGTGGCGGCTTCGGCGGCAACCGTGGTAACGACCGTGGCGGTCGCGGTGGCGATCGCGGCGGCCGCAACGGTGGCGGCTTCCGCGGCAATCGTTTCTAGGTTAGTTACGCCGTTCTACCGAACGGCGTAACAGCTCGACGCTGCGCGCCCACCAGAGCGACAACTTGTCATTCAAAGAGGACGGCATGACCAGAAGGTCTATGCCGTCCTCTTTTCATGCCAAGTTGTTCGCTCTGGTGGGCGCTCGCTGTCGTTTCCAAAACATCGGCATTCTCTCTGTTGCCAGAAGGTAGTCGTTGGGGACGTTCTTGTTTGACTAGTCGTTTAAGAACGTCCCCAACGACTACATAGCGTGAGAGTGGATAATCTCCCGGTTTGAGCCCGTGTTTAAACTCAAAATGGGAGATTATCCACTCTCATTATTTATGTGTCCGAAAATTCACGCTCGATTTAATTCTGCCTACATTTGTAGGAACAGTTCGTGGAGGCGGGTGTCTTCGTCGAGTTCGGGGTGGAAGGTTACGCCGAGCTGGTTGTTTTGGCGGGCAGCGACGATGCGGCCATCGACTTCGGCTAGGGTCTTGGCGTCGCCGTGGACCTCGATGATGCGGGGCGCGCGGATAAACGTCAGCGGCACTTCACCGTCGATGCCGGCTACCTGCCCCTTGGTTCGAAAGCTGCCGAGCTGCCTGCCGTAGGCATTGCGCTCGACAAGTACATCCATGGTTGCCAAACGCGGCGTGCCCTTATCGTCATGGGCGGCAAGGTCGCGCGCCAGCAGAATCAAGCCGGCGCAAGTTCCCAATACAGGCATACCTTCAACAATGCGGGTGCGAAGCCCCTCGAGCATATCGAGTTCGGCAAGTAGCTTGCCCTGAACGGTAGACTCGCCGCCGGGAAGTACTAGACGGTCAAAGTCCTGCTTCAAATCAGCCGCCTGCCTCAGCTCAATACAACGTGCGCCCAGCTCGGACAGCCTCGCCTCGTGCTCGGCAAAAGCACCTTGGACCGCCAGCACGGCGACCGTCTGGTCTGCGTAATCGCTCATGTGCGATCCTTTCTGCTGGACTAGCGTCCGCGCTCCTCCATGATGATCTCGATCTCGTCGGCGTTGATGCCGACCATGGCCTCGCCCAGGTCCTCCGAAAGCTCAGCGATGAGTTTGGCGTCGGTGAAGTTTGCCACGGCCTTGACAATGGCGGCTGCGCGCTTGGCGGGGTCGCCGCTCTTAAAGATGCCCGAGCCGACAAAGACGCCTTCGGCGCCCAGCTGCATCATCAGCGC
This sequence comes from Coriobacteriaceae bacterium, assembly GCA_902363875.1. GTDB lineage: Bacteria > Actinomycetota > Coriobacteriia > Coriobacteriales > Coriobacteriaceae > Collinsella. Next base: position 11,655 of record CABJBO010000014.1, read on the forward strand.
GGCGTCGGCGGGGGTCGCTACGCCGCCGGCGGCAAAGTTCACGACGGGGAGCTTGCCCATGGCATGGACCTCGCGGACCAGCTCGACCGGCACCTGCAGTTGCTTGGCTGCCTCAAAGAGCTCGTCGTCACGCAGGGCAACAACGTCGCGGATCTGCTTTTTGATCTTGCGCATGTGGCGCACGGCCTGAACGACGTCGCCCGTGCCCGGCTCGCCCTTGGTGCGGATCATCGTGGCGCCCTCGGCGATGCGGCGCAGCGCTTCGCCCAGGTCACGGGCACCGCAGACAAACGGGACGTCAAACTGGGTCTTGTCGATGTGGTAGACATCGTCGGCGGGGGAGAGAACCTCGGACTCATCGATGTAGTCGATCTCGATGGCTTGAAGGACCTGCGCCTCGACGATGTGGCCGATGCGGCACTTGGCCATGACGGGGATGGAGACGGCCTCTTGAATGCCCTTGATCATCTTGGGGTCACTCATGCGCGACACGCCGCCGGCGGCGCGGATGTCGGCCGGGATGCGCTCGAGAGCCATGACGGCGCAGGCGCCTGCCTCCTCGGCGATACGTGCCTGCTCGGGCGTGGTGACGTCCATGATGACGCCGCCCTTGAGCATCTGCGCGAGCTCGCGATTGAGTTTGACGCGATCTGCCTTGCTGGTCTGTTCTGCCATGGTTGCTCCCTTGGTTGGCATGTGCATTGCTTGACGGAAAATCCTATCGGGGAGCTGGGCATGGCAAAATACTCAGTTTTCGAGATAATAATAAGGTCAGCCTAATACCAGATTGAACAGCTCGATAAGGTCAGGTGATATACTCATGCTTGACTACAATTTGGAAAAACGCGGCGAAGCATCGCTCTATGAGTATGTTTACCAGCAAATCCGAGATGATATCGTAGCTGGACGCATTACGGCGGGGGAGCATCTGCCGTCCAAGCGCGCCTTTGCCAGTCATCTGGGAATCAGTGTTATTACCATCGAGAATGCATATAGCCAGTTACTCGCTGAGGGCTATATTTGCTCAATGCCACGTCGTGGCTACTACGCTTGCGAGCTTCCGGATGCACCGGTTTTGGCTTCGGCTGCGGAGGGCATCGACCGAGATGCCGTCTCTGTGGGCCCCATCGTGCATGATGTCAACGGACAGGTCGAGCGATTCGATGCGCTTTCTCCTTCTGCTTTGGAGGCGGCGCGGCTTTGGCAAAGCGCGCTACGGGCGACGCTGGCATCCGAAGATGAGCGCGAAATCTTTTCGCCCGCACCGGCGCAGGGCACTGCTCGGCTGCGACGCGCAATTGCTCGCCATCTGCGCGGGATAAGGGGTATGAATGTCGACTCCAACAACATTGTTATCGGTGCGGGCGCCCAGCTGCTCGATACCATGTTGGTTCAGTTGCTTGGAGCCGACAAGGTGTATGCCGTTGAGGATCCGGGCTATTTGCGCCTGACGCGCATCTATCAGGCTATGGGCTGCCAAGTACGACATATCCCGTTGGATGACGACGGCGTGGACCTGAGCGCTCTGCAGAAAACCGGGGCGGATGTCCTTCACCTGATGCCGTCTCACCAATATCCGACCGGCCTTGTGACGAGCATTGCGCGTCGCTATGCCCTGCTGAGCTGGGCCGCCGAGCAGCCGGACCGGTATCTCATCGAAGATGACTTTGATTGTGAGTTTCGCCTTGCCGGCAAGCCGATTCCCGCGCTCGCGTCGATCGATGCCGCCCAATCGGTCATCTACACCAACACCTTTTCAAAAAGTCTGTCGTCGGCCCTGCGTTTGGCGTATATGGTCCTGCCTGATGAGCTGATGGAACGGTTTAGGCGCAACCTTGGTTTTTACGCCTCGTCGGTGAGTTCTGTTGACCAGGTCGCTTTGGCTCGCTTGCTGGAATCGGGTGATTACGAGCGACATGTGAACCGCGTGCGCGTTCGAGCTCGCGAGGCGCGTGATGGCCTGACGGCGCTTGTGCGAAAGGCGTTTCCGGCAGGGGAAGTCTCGATCGAGCATGCAGACGCGGGCCTTTACTGCATCGTGGTTGCGGAGCGTGGCGCGGGCGGAAGCTCTTTTACGCGGGCACTTATGCACTCGAATATCCCTTATATCGATATCGGTGACTGCTTTTGGTGTGCCGATGGCGCATCTGTCCCTAAAAACTTGGTTCGAATCCTTGTCCAGTATGACGATTTGAGTCCAAATGCGCTAAACACCCTGGAATCACAGCTAATGGGGGTGCCCTCTAGCCTAAGTGAGTAGACTTTTGGCGTTATGCCGACCAGACCGTTTTGCAGCAAGTCGTCTACCTGCGGCCTTGCAAGACAAGATGGCCTGCCTGCTCGGGAGTTTCCAAAAAGCCTACTCACTTGCTGTGCAAAGCTTCCGCATGAGAGAAATAGCGGGTTTTCAACAGGACTCCGTCCAGTTCTTGGCAAGCTTTTGGCCAGTTGGGGAAGGCTGTTGAAAACTTAACAGTCCGTTCGGCGCCCTTTTCGGTACGTTCGCGCCAATGCGGGAGTACCCGGGTTGAAATCCGTGTTTTCCTGTGCCTATGAAGGATCTACTTTGTGACATATCGGCTTTTAGGTACTGGCGTTTGCCTCCTCAAGCCCTCGCTTTGTGTCCGCCACTTCCACGACCGGAAGAAGACCGGCAGCGATATGGCCTCGCCCGTAACCCGACGGCTGCGGTTGCGCTCGGCTTGCCGTTGCATACATTGGTTGGGACGAGAAATAAGCGGACTTGTCCTGCCAGCGTTAGGCAACGGCTGTTCCTTGGTGAGCTTCCCAGGGAATCCGTGCTGGAAACGGAACATGGGTTTTTGGTCACATCTCCTTTGCTGACGGCATTCATCATGTCGCGGCATCTGACGGATCTCCAGCTGCTTTTGGTATTGGCGGAGATGTGCGGCTTGTTTACGGTTTGTGCCTTGCCAGCAGCACTCGAGGCAGAGCTTTCGCGTGCAATTGAGTCGGGCGCGATTCCGGCAACCTTTGGTTGGGCACGTTGCCCGTCCGAGGACGGTGCCGCCTCAAATTTGTGGCGGCGCGACGCTTTGGTTTTGGACGGAGATCTTGACCGTTTTTGTTCAGATGTTTGTGGGATGCGTTACGGCAAGCGATTTGTCGCGGTATCGCATCTCGTTCCACTGGGTGCCGCATCGCCTTTTGAGGTTGAGACGTATTTGTTGCTTGGGTTGCCACGATCATTGGGAGGCGAAGGTTTTTGCGGCATAGAGCTCAATGTCGAAGTGGCGCTAAGCGCAAGTGCTCGGGCGATTGTAGGCAAGTCCCGTGTATATATCGACCTACTTCTTTCTTCGCCGGACGGAGAGCGACAGGTGGCCATTGAATGCCAAGGAAAGGGCTCACACGGGCGAGCCGGGGATGGTTTGCGTGACGCCGACCGCATGACGGCGCTTCAGGCCATGGGCTACGATGTATTTCTCCTGACACACGGACAGATATCCGATGATGATAGATTCCATGCGATTGTTAAGGCCGTATGCAGGTTGCTCGATGTTGAATATCGCGATAAAAGCTTGGAGGAGCAAGGGGCCGAGGCATTACTTCGGTCTGAGCTATTCGTTGACTGGTCAAAACTGGGAGAAATCGACAAAAAGATGCCCGTTAGACACAAAAAGGCCCGATCATGGACGGTTGCAAATCTAAGTGAGTAGACTTTTAGCGTGATGGCGACCAGATTGTTTTGCGGCAAGCTATCTACCTGCGGTTTTATAAAGCAATACGGGTGGTCTGCTCGACAAGTTCCCAAAAGGCTACTCGCTTAGTTTTTGACGCGAAGCCGATGTCAAAGGTGGTCCTATTTTTGGGACGTTAACTGGTTTGCAAGACACGAAAAAGGCCCGAACCATGCGGTCCGGGCCTTATAAAGCTAGAGAATGTCTCTCAGGCGTTTGGCTTAGCCGAAGTAGCGCTTTAGCAGGCCGGCGAAAGCCTTGCCGTGGCGAGCCTCGTCGCGAGCCATCTCGTGCACGGTGTCGTGGATGGCATCGAGACCAGCGGCCTTGGCGCGCTTGGCGAGATCGGTCTTGCCGGCGGTGGCGCCGTTCTCGGCCTCAACGCGCATCTCGAGGTTCTTCTTGGTGGAGTCGGTCACGACCTCGCCCAGGAGCTCGGCGAACTTGGCGGCGTGCTCGGCCTCCTCGTGGGCAGCCTTCTCCCAGTACAGGCCGATCTCGGGATAGCCCTCGCGATGAGCGACGCGAGCCATGGCCAGGTACATACCGACCTCAGAGCACTCGCCCTCAAAGTTGGCGCGCAGGTCAGCAACGATGTCCTCGGAGACACCCTCCATCTTGGCGACGCCCACGACGTGCTCGGCAGCCCACTCGAGCTGACCCTCTTCCTGCCTCAGGAAACGAGAACCGGGAACGCCGCACTGGGGGCACTTGAAGTCCTCGGGCAGCTGGTCGCCGTCGAACTCTTCCACATAACCGCAAACGGGGCAAACAAACTTCATGATTCGATCCTTTCGATCGATGGCGATTGTGCGCTCGTCCGGTCCCGTAAGGGCCCTCTCCGGACGTGCTTCTTGACGAGTTCTATTATCCATAAATGCAACCAAATGTGAAGCCTATTAGGAATGATTTTTAATAAAATAATTTTGAGATGTGAAGATGTTGATTGATTAACGGTTTGCAAGTCATATACGGACGCCGCTGAGTACAATCGGGCGAGCAAATGTTGACCTATCAACAAATGAAGGAGTTTCCTTTATGCATCTAGCCCGTCGTGCCTGGTGCCGAACATATCAGACGGTTTTTCGCATTGCATTGCCAATCCTGCCCTATACCGAGCCGCGCATTTTAGAGCATGCCGAGGATGTGCCCGCGGTGCTTCAAAAGCGCTCGATCCAGAAGGTCCTTATCGTGACGGATCCCGGCATTGCCCGTCTGGGGCTCACGGCACCGCTCGAGACGGCGCTCGCATCCAAGGGGATTGGCGTTTCGGTCTATGCCGAAACGCGTGCAAACCCCACGGTCTCAAACGTGGAGGAAGCGGCGTCCCTGTACCGAGAGAGCGCCTGCCGGGCCATTATCGGCTTTGGCGGAGGATCAGCCATGGACTGCGCCAAGGGCGTGGGCGCACGTATTGCGCAGCCAAACAAGCCCATCAACAAGATGCGCGGCCTGCTGCGGATTCATCGTCGCCTGCCGCTGCTCATCGCCGTCCCTACCACGGCAGGCACGGGAAGCGAAGTCACACTCGCGGCGGTTATCACCGATGACGAGACGCACTACAAGTACCCCATTAACGACTTTGTGCTTATCCCGCGCTTTGCGGTGCACGACCCCGAGTTTACACGCGGCCTGCCCGCCTCCATTACGGGGCAGACGGGCATGGATGCCCTGACGCATGCCGTCGAGGCCTTTATCGGCCGTAGCACCACGCCCTACACGCGCAAGATGGCGCGTCAGGCGGTCCAGCTCATCCACGACAATTTGCCCGAGGCTTATGAGCATGGCGACGACATGCGCGCTCGTCGCAATATGCTTTCGGCGGCGTATAAAGCGGGTGTTGCATTTACCCGCTCCTATGTCGGATACGTGCATGCCATCGCGCACAGTCTGGGCGGCCGATACGGAATTCCGCACGGTTTGGCCAACGCGATCATCCTGCCGCACATGCTTCGCGCTTATGGTGACGCCGCCGCCCCCAAGCTTGCCGATCTTGCTCGCATGGCCGGTATCGCGCCGGCTAACGCGCAGGACAGTCTTGCGGCCGAGGCCTTTATCGATTGGGTCGACCGCATGAATGCCGCCTTGGGCATTCCCAAATATGTGACGGGCATTCGCCGCTCCGATATTCCGCAAATGGCGGCCCATGCCGATGCCGAGGCCAATCCGCTATACCCCGTTCCACTTTTGATGGACCGTTTGGAGCTCGAGCGTATGTACGAGGTGGTTGCGGGTGGTATGTTTGAAGACGAGAACTAGGAGGGTCCATGAACACCGAGGAAATTGCGCGCATCGTCGGCGATCAGCGCGCCTACTTTAAGACGCACGCCACGTTTGATGTCGATGCTCGACGTCGCGCGCTCGTGAGTTTACGCGATGCGGTGCGGGCCCACGAGGCCGATATCGCCCATGCGCTCAAGACCGATTTGGGGAAGTCGCATGACGAGGCCTATATGTGCGAGATCGGCACGTCGCTTTCCGAGATTCGACATCAGATTGCGCATGTTGCTCGATGGAGTCGCCCGCGCCTGCGCCCGTGCGACCTCGCCAACGCCGTGAGCGTGTGTAAGACGCAGGCCGTGCCCTATGGCGTCACGCTCATCATGGCTCCATGGAACTATCCGTTTTTGTTGACGCTCGAGCCGCTCGCTGGAGCCCTTGCCGCGGGCAATACCGTGGTCATCAAGCCGAGCGCCTATGCCCCGGGATCGAGCGCGGTGCTCAAGCAAATCTGCGAAGAGGCATTTGATCCGCGCCTGGTGACGGTTGTAGAAGGCGGCCGTGCCGAGAACGAAGCACTGCTCGATGAGTGCTGGGACAAGGTTTTCTTTACCGGTAGCGTTCCGGTCGGCAAGCTCGTCATGGAGCGCGCAAGTAAAAACCTGACGCCCGTGACGCTTGAGCTGGGCGGAAAGAGTCCCTGCATCGTGGATGCGACGGCAAACTTGAAGGTCGCGGCGCGGCGTATCGCCTTTGGTAAATGGCTCAACGTGGGGCAGACCTGCGTGGCGCCCGACTACCTGCTGGTCGATGCGCGCGTGCACGACGAGCTGCTGGGCCTTATCAAGGAAGAGGCCCGCCGTATGTTTGGTGAACATCCGCTCGATAACGAGGACTACGGGCATATCGTCAACGCCAAGCATTTTGCGCGCGTGCGCGGGTTGATTGATCCCGATAAGGTCGTGCTTGGGGGTGCCGCACGCGAGGCTTCGCTCAAGATTGAGCCGACGATTTTGGACGGTGTGACCCTCGATGACGCCGTGATGCAGGAGGAGATCTTCGGTCCCATCTTGCCGGTGCTGACGTTTGAGAGCTTAGACGAGGCCGAGACGTTTGTTACGGATCGTCCGACGCCGCTGGCCCTGTATATCTTTAGCCAGGACCGTGCGGCTCAGCAGCGCTTTGTGCGCTGCGTGCCCTTTGGTGGTGGCTGCGTCAACGACACGATCATGCACTTGGCTACGAGCCATATGGGCTTTGGCGGCATGGGTGCGAGCGGTATGGGCCAGTACCATGGCCGCGAGAGCTTCGATACGTTTAGCCACAAGAAGAGCATCGTGAACAAAGCAACATGGCTGGACGTGCCATTCCGCTATGCCCCTTATGCAAGCTGGAAGCACAAGTTCGTGCGCATGTTTGTGCATTAGAATCAGATGGCATAGCGACAAACGGTCGAAAAGGCGCGGGTGGGGCGAATTTGTGGCCGCGCGAGTTCGTAGACTTCTCTGTAAGGTTAAACGCTGGTTTATCCAGCCGTTAGAGGAGTTGCCATGTACGAGCCTTCACGTGTTCTTTTGTCGTTTCATATTGCAGGATTTCAGTATGCCGATGGCGCCTTGGTCTTGGGCGATCTTAAAGTGGGCGATAAGCTGACGCTGTGTGCCGAGCGCGATAATCCCCATGACCCCGAGGCGGTTGCGATCTATTACGGCAACACCAAGCTTGGCTATGTTCCGGGAAACGAGGTCGGCCCGCTGTCCTTGATGATGTATTACGGCCACGAAGACGTATTTGAGGCCCTCGTGCAACAGGTTGCCCCCGAGCGCAGCCCGTGGCATCAGGTGCGCGTTGGGCTCTATGTGGTGGATGCTCGCTAGTCGGCGATGGAGGCGGTCATGTTTGATGACGATGACCTGTTAGATCTGACAGATGATCCGTTTGAGTGGGATATGCTGCTCGATGACGATGAGTTGGAGCAGGACCGCAAGAAACGGCAGGGTAAGAAAACTCAGGGCGACGCTTCGAAAAAGCAAGACAAGCGCCGACGCGGTCTGTTCGGCGGGCTCTTTGGCTAACCGCCGCATCGCTGTGTCTGTATACTTAGCACGAGTTTGATGCGTTGCGAAATGAGGACAGAGACGATGATGTGGTTTACCGCCGACCTGCACTTGGGCGATACGAATATCTTGCACGACATGGACCGGCCGTTTGGCTCGGTCGAGGAGATGAATCGCAAGGTCATCGATGCCATCAATGAGTGCGTGGCTGCGGATGATCGCCTCCATATTCTGGGTGACTTTACCTATCGTTTGCCCCTGGCGGATGCTGTGCGCCTGCGCGAGCGTATCGAATGCAAGAATGTGACGCTTATCCGTGGCAACCATGACGGCGACTGGGAAGATCCCGACGCACCGCAGATTTGGGAAGACGTGCGCGATTACCTGGAGATTGCTCCCGGCTATGCCAAGGGTCATCGCCTGGTGATGAGCCATTACCCCATGCTCAGTTGGAATGGCAAGGCGCGCGGCGCCATCATGCTGCACGGGCATATCCACAGCAGAGGAGACCGCACCAACGCGCGCAATCGCGACCGCGAGCGCCCCATCTTTCGTTACGATGTCGGCCTCGACGCCAACGATTACAAGCCCGTAAGCCGTGACCAGATTCTCGGTTTTTTTGGACTGTAATTCTCGAACCACCGCACAAACCACCACAAAGGTGCCTGTCCCCTTTGCGGTGGTTCTGGCGCCGTTGCCATTATGGCAGCGGCGCCTTTTTTGTCCGTGCGGCGCGGTAGAGTGTAGGCGGTTGAAATTTGCGTCCATCGAGGAGCTGCTATGAACGAGATCAAGTGCCCGCATTGTGGCGAAGTTTTTAAGGTCGATGCGTCCGGCTATGCGGAGATTGTCAAACAAGTGCGCAATGCCGAGTTTTCGCGCGACCTGGATGAGCGTGTGAAGGCAGTCCAGCGTGAGGGCGAGCAGGCGCTGGAGCTTGAGCGCTCGCTTTCGACGGCTGCCTTGCAAAAGGCAGAGTCTCAGCGCAACGCTCAACTTACCGAGCAGAAGAACGCTGCAGCTCAACAGCTGGCACAAGAGGTTGCCAAGCGCGATGCCGAGCTTTACGAGCTGCGCGCCAAGCTCGAGGGCGCTGCCGCAGAGCGCGAGAGCGCAAGCCAGCGCGCGGCGGTTGAGGCCCGTGCCGACGCTCAAAAGGAGAATGCCGAGCTTCAGCGCGAGATCGACAATTTGCGTGCGCAGCTGGGACGCAAGGATGACGAAGCCAAGCTTGCCGAGGCTTCGGCGCGCAATGCCGCTCAAAACGATTTAGCCACACGCGATGCGCAGATTGCCGAGCTGCAGGCCAGACTTGCCGCGGCGGACAGGGCCCAGGAGATGGCGCTTGCCGCTGCTGCGGCCGAGTCGCAGCGTGAGCTCGATGCCGCTCGCAGCGAGGCCGAGCGCGCACTTGCTGACTACCGTGCGACGGTACAGGAGAAGTTTTCCGCCGCAAAGGCTCAGTCTGAGCAGGAGGCCGAGGGCCTGCGTGCGCAGCTGCGCGAGCAGGAGCTGAAGGCAAAAATGAACCTGTCGGAGGCGGTCGCCGCGGCGGAACGAGAGCGCGATGAGGCACGTGCCAAGCTGACGAGCGAGCTGGCGGTGCGCGATTCTCGCGAGGAGCAAGCCAAGGCGGCACACGAGCTCGAGCTCGCGCAGGCCAAGCGCGCGAGCGATGACCTGATTCGCTACAAGGATGAAGAGATTGAGCGCCTTAAGGACATGAAGGTCCGCCTGTCCACCAAGATGGTGGGCGAGTCGCTCGAGCAGCACTGCGAGACTGAGTTCAACCGTCTGCGCATGACGGCGTTTCCCAACGCGTACTTCGAGAAAGATAACGATGCGTCCGAGGGTACCAAGGGCGACTTTATCTTCCGCGAGTGCGATGCGAGCGGCAACGAGGTCATTTCGATTATGTTCGAGATGAAAAACGAGAACGACGAGACTGCGACCAAGCATAAAAACGAGGACTTCTTTAAGAAACTCGATCACGATCGTCGCCAGAAAGGCTGTGAGTACGCGGTGCTCTGCACGCTGCTCGAGCCCGAGAGCGAGCTTTACAACGCCGGCATCGTGGACGTGAGCTATCGCTACGAGAAGATGTACGTAATCCGCCCGCAGTTCTTCATTCCCATGATCACGCTGCTGCGCAACGCCGCCATGGGTTCGCTTCGCTATAAGCAGGAGCTGGCGGAGTACAAACAGCAGAATATCGACGTCACGAACTTCGAAGCCAAGATGGAAAAGTTCAAGAATGATTTCGGTCGCAACTACGAGATCGCGAGCCGCAAGTTCCAAACGGCGATTGATGAGATCGACAAGACGATTAGCCATCTACAGAAAACCAAGGAGGCGTTGCTGTCCTCCGAGAACAATCTGCGCCTAGCCAACAAGAAAGCCGACGATCTTACCATTCGCAAGCTCACGTGGGGCAACAAGACCATGAAGGCGGCGTTTGACGAGGCGCGCGGGGCTGCGTCAGAGACAAACGATAAGCCGGCCGAGGCGGATTCGTATGAGGTCGAGGATGCCGAGTAGGGCATAGCGGATCGTGCAAAAGCGGGGCCGCTGGCGATATTGCCAACGGCCCCGCTTCGTTTCGTTCCAGTATGTTCGGCTAGTCCTCGAGCAGGTCCTCGATAAAGCCGACGCGGTAGTTTTTGAAGATGACCTCGCCGCCGTCTTGCGTGGCGTCCAGATCGACATCGCCCATGATGCCAAAATCGTGGTCGCCATCCTCGTCGGCAAAGATCTGGTGCACGTGCCATACGTGCGCGGTCTTCTCGTCGGACTCGTCAATGGAAAACATCGCGGCGCTGCGGGCGTCGCCGTTGGTGAGGATTTCCTCGTGCTGCTCGTGGTAAGCGTCGAGTGCTTTTTGCCAGCGGATCTCGCTCATGCCCCAGTCGTCGTCGAGCTCGCCCAGGTCGCGAACGTGCTCGCGAGCGGCAAGGGTCACGCGGCGGAAGAGTGCGTTGCGCACCAGCAACGTGCAGCCTCGGCGGTCCGCCACGACCTCGTCGATGCCCTGTGGCGGTGCGGCATCGAGGGCTGCCGGGTTGCCGGCGTTCTCCCACTCGTCTACCAGGCTCGAGTCCACCGAGCGCACCACAAAGCCCAGCCACGAGATAATGTCGCGCAGGCGTTCGTCGCGCTTCTCGATGGGCACGGTGCGGTCGAGCGAACGATAGGCCTCTGCCAGGTAGCGCAGCAAAATGCCCTCGGAGCGGGCGATGCCGAGCTTTTGAATGTAGCCCTTAAAATCGCTCGCGCTTTCGAGCATATCGCGCAGGACGCTCTTGGGAGAGAGCTGATAGTCGTTGGCCCAGGGCACTTCCTGGCAGTACTTGTCAAAGGCGGCGTCGAGCAAATCCTCGAGCGGCTTTTCATACGTGACGTCTTGAATGCGCTCCAGACGCTCCTCATATTCAATGCCGTCGGCTTTCATCTCGGCCATAGCGCGATCGCGTGCGGCGCGCTCCTGTGCGCGCAGCACCTGCTTGGGATCCTCGAGCGTTGCCTCGACCATTGAGATCAGATCCATGGTATAGGTCTCGCTCTCGGGATCGAGCAGCTCCAATGCGGCAAGTAAGAACGGCGAGAGCGGCTGATCGAGCGCGAAGTCCTCGGGCAGATCGACCGTCAGCGCATAGTCGATGTCTGGTGCGGCGTCAGTCGGGGTGTCGGGTGCGGGCGGCACCTCGGTGCGCACGACGACGCCGGAGTCGATGAGCGTGGCGAAGATCTCGTCGGCACGAACCTCGAGCTTCGCCTTTTCCTCGGGCGTTTGCAGGCTTGTCTCTATGAGGTCGTGCACGCGGGCGCGAGCGTCGCCGCCCTGCTCGACCACGCTAATCACCATGGAGTGTGTGATGCGAAGGCGCGGCTTGAGTGTTTCGGGCTGCGTCTCGAACAGGCGCTCAAAGGTCTGCTTGTTCCAGGTGACAAAGCCCTCGGGGGCCTTCTTCTTTTTAATCTTGCGGAGCTTTTTGGGATCGTCGCCCGCCTTGGCCATAAGCTTGGCATTCTCGATCTCGTGCTCGGGTGCCTCGGCGATCACCATGCCCTCGGTATCGAAGCCCGAGCGACCGGCGCGACCAGCGATCTGATGAAACTCACGGGCGCGCAGGCGACGCATCTTGTAGCCGTCGAACTTGGTGAGCGCGGTGAGCACCACGGTATGGATGGGTACGTTGATGCCGACGCCGAGCGTATCGGTACCGCAGATGACGGGCAGCAGGCCCTGCTGCGCCAAGCGCTCGACCAGCAGGCGATAGCGCGGCAACATGCCAGCATGGTGCACGCCGACGCCGCAGCCGAGCAAGCGCTTGAGGATCTTGCCGAAGGCCGTCGAGAAGCTCGTGCCCTTGGCCGCCTCCTTGATGGCCTCGCGCTGCTCCTTGCTGGCAATACCAAAGTTGGCGAGGGATTGCGCCGTCGCAAGTGCGGCGTCCTGGCTAAAGTGCACGATGTAGAGCGGGGCCTCGCCGCGGCGCATTGCGAGCTCGACGGTGCCCTCAAGCGAGGTCGTCACGTAGTCGTAGCTCAGCGGCACGGGGCGTGGGGCATCGACGACCAAGTCGCAGGTAGCGCCGGTGTGTTCCTCGAGCGAGGCGGCGATCGCGGTGACATCGCCGAGCGTGGCGCTCATGAGCATGAATTGCGTGTGGGGCAGGGTGAGCAGCGGCACCTGCCAGGCCCAGCCGCGATCGGGGTCGGCAAAGTAGTGGAACTCGTCCATGGCCACGCAGCCCACGTCGGCGTCCTCGCCCTCACGCAGTGCATCGTTGGCAAGGATCTCTGCCGTGCAGCAGATGACGGGCGCCTTGGTGTTGATATGCGTGTCGCCGGTGATCATGCCTACGTTATCGCGGCCGAGCACCTGTACCAGGTCGAAGAACTTTTCGCTGACCAAGGCCTTGATGGGGGCCGTGTAATAGCAACGTTTGCCCTGCGCCATGCCCATAAAGAGCATGCCCAGCGCGACGAGAGATTTACCCGATCCGGTCGGTGTGCCTAAAATGACGTGATCGCCGGCAGCCAGATCCATGAGGGCTTCTTCCTGGTGATCCCACAGCTCAATGCCGCGATTGCTCGTCCATTCAAAGAAGCGTTCGAAGGCTTGATCGGGCGTGAGCCATGGTTCGGGCTCGCTGCCGTCCTCGGGCTCCCACCAGGTGGGGGAGAGCGCGCCGAGCGAACCGAACTCTGCCTCGGTTCCCGTGCCGCCCGAGAATGAGCTGGCGGCGCCGGCGCCGGAGACGGTGCTGGCGGCGGTATCTGTCGTGGTCTGTGCCATGTGTTTGCTTTCTCTCGCGATTGTCCGCCAACTATTATGGCGTAGCGGCGGCGCGGGGTGCCAGCGCGCGAGAAAATGCAGGAAATGGGCGTTCTGCCCAGCCGTTTGGTGCAGTTGCCAGCTAAGTGAGTAGACTTTTTGCAATATCGCGAGCACATGGCTTTTGCGCAAGGGCTCTACCTGCGGTTTTAGTTTTCGCTATGCGGGTTGTGCTTGGCTATTGCTAAAAAGTCTACTCACTTAGGTCTGAGGATCGTTCGCTGGCGCTTATTTGCGCTTGTCTGCCGATGCCGCGACCATCAGAAGCCCCTAGGACTCCTGCGGTAAGCGCTTCTTGCCCTTGCGGGCGCGGTTTCTAAAGTTCTCGACGGCTTCTTCCATGCCCAGAGGCACATAGGTGAGCTCATCGAGGTTATCGGGCAGGTAGCAGGCAAGACTTTGCTCCTGCATGCGACCCGCTGTGAGCTGTTCGTCGGTGGGCTGCGCGCCGGGTGTGGCGCAAATGCCATAGACGACGGCACCCATATCGCGGGTGCGCTGCTCGTATTCGGTCTCGGGGTGCTCGGGATGGTCGCGACGGACGTCGTCACTTGCCCACAGCGTGTCGTAGCCGGCCGCGGCAAACTGCCCCAGGGCGTAGTCGCGTAGTGGCTTGCTGTCGGTGCGCAGCGTGACGGTGGCGCCGGCTGCAAAGAGCGGGCGGTAGAGCATCAAATGGTCGACATGGACGAGTCGTTTTTTGGCGTATTTGGCCTTGGGCTGCGGCGTGGGAAAGTTGATGGTGATGGCATCGAGCTCGCCTGCGGCAAACAGCTGCGGCAGCGATGCAGCGCCTCGGGGCAGGACGAGTGCGTTGGTCAGTTCCTGCTCGCAGATTTTCTGCGCGGCATAGGCGATGCAGATGGGCTCCTGGTCCATACCGATAAAGAGCGTGTTTGGCTCGTTGACCGCGCGCTCTACAAGGTAGGTTCCCTTGCCGCAGCCAAGATCCAGGTGCAGGTGTTCGAAAGGCTTGCTGCCAACTGGCGCGCAAGCCGCGCGCCAATCTCCGACATAGGCCTCGGGGTTCGTCTCAATCGCATTGGCGTAGCGCTCCAGGCGCTCCTCGAGCACAAAGTTCTTAGGGGTGCGAACGTGAACGGCTCCCATGAGGCTCCTTGGTCATAAGTATGGAACGCATAGCTACGCGTTCCGTCAATGGGTTGAAAAGGGCGGGCATAGCTTGCCCAAAAGATGCGATGCGGCTCGGCGGCGAGTTGTCGATGCCTACAGGCGCTTGAGAATCACATAGCGGTTGAGATCGCCGCTGCGACCGTCGGCATGGAAGCGCTCAAGCTCGCGCACGGGGACCTCGCCGCTCTTGTAGAACGTACGGACGCCACGCACCAGATCGGTGATCTGCTGATCGTCAAAGTGATGGCAATAGCGGTAGGCGTGGCGGTCGTTTTGCCAGCCAATGAGGTGGTCGCCGGCTTCAAACTGCGCGGAATCGTAACCCTCAAACGGTGGGGTGAGCTCGGCGCGGGCTTCGGCTCGAACGGCCTTGCGCGCCATGCGCTCGTCGTTCATAAACTCCCAAAAGCTGATGGCGATGATGCCGCCCGGGCGTGTCTGACGCACCAGGGCGTCGAGCACGCGTACGCGGTACTCGCATGACGGCACGTGGTGCATAAAGCCAAAACAGACCGATATTTCGGCGAGCGGGGCGTCGAAAAGCACATCGGGTGTCTCGGCGGGGTTGAGCTTCATGAGGGCATCGAGCACATCGAGTTCCTGGAAGTGCAGGTTGGGAATGCGCAGCGCGTGGCCATGTGCATCGATGGCCAGGTCTTGGCACGAGTCGACGCCGTAGAACTCAAACGGGCAGCTGGCATCTGCCGAGGGGTTTGCGCCGTCGACGCCCTTGGCGGCAAGTGCGCCGCCGGCGGCAAAGTTCTCGAATCGCATATTGCCGCAGGCAAGATCGAAGACGCGGACGGGATGCTCAATCGTGGCGACATCGAGCTGTTCGAGCGCGATGTCCATGGTGCGCACCCAGCCGGGCCACGGGGCCTGGCGCGTATCGGAGAAGGAGGCGGAGTGCTCGCGATAGAACGTGTTGTTGAGCTGGATGAGCGACGAGGCGAAATCGCGGTTCACGGCGCGGAACTCCCTTCGTTGGCGGTGCGGAATAAACAGTACGACCATACTACCGTTAACGCCGCAACGGGGACAACCAAGCTACGGGTCATTGCTTTGTTTGGACACATTTCCGCAGCTCATATGCACTCGCAACCGCCGGTTGTCAAAAATCTCACTAGAATAGGTGGCGTGCTTTTGGCGGTGGCGGATAGATTTTTAACTGTGCAAGGCGCCTTAAGAACAAAAACGGTCCGGCGGCACGGCTGGCATCACATAGGAGGAACCATGAATGTAGAAACTGCGCAGCGGCTCGCCGACCTTCGCCGCAGCAAAGGCTTTAGTCAAGAAGGGCTGGCACGAAAGCTGGGACTGTCGCGCCAAGCGGTCAGCAAATGGGAGCGCGCGGAGAGCTCGCCCGATACCGAGAACCTGATTTCGCTCGCCAAGCTCTATGGTGTGAGTCTGGATGAGCTGCTCAATCCGAGCGATGAGATCGAGGACGATATCGAGTTTGAGAACGAGGACCGCGCCCGTCAGCGCGAGGCCGAGGCGGCGGAGCGTGCCCGTACCCACGAGGCGGCGGCACGCGCTACCGAGGCGGCAACGCAGGCGAGTGATGCTGCGGCCAAGGCGGCGCAAGCGGCAAGCTGGAGTGCACAGGCCGCCAATGCCGCTACGGCGCAGGCGACGAGTGGCGGTGCGGTTGGCTCGACTCCGGTGAAGGGCCCGTTCCAGTCGTTCCCGTATTGGGCTGTGTGTTGGCTGCTGTTCTTTTTGCTGATGTTCCCGTTTGGTGCCGGCCCCTTTGCCGCGCTGATCTTCTTTACGATTCCCATCTATCACTGGGTGGCGCGTGCACTCGATGGTGATTGGGCGCGCGGGGATATTCAGGTTGGTTCGGCACCGGTGACGGCTAGGACTCAGGTGCAGGATGCTTCCGCTGCGGTTGATGCTGGCGTGGCTACCGCGACTACCGCTGGCCCGATCGCCAAAGAGGGTGATGAATGATGAAGCTTTCGCATGAATCCAAGGTACGCTTGAGCGTTGGCATCGGAGCGTTCGTGCTCATTGTTGGGCTTGTATTTGGCGTTTCGCGGACATTGATTCATTTTGATGGCCCGTGGGATCTCGACGATGTTGTATCCGGCCTGTCCGGTAGGGACGATGTGGTTGACGATGACGATTTTATGAACGATGGCGGCGGCTATTCCGCTCAGCCTCAGCAGCTTTCGAGTACGACTTTTGATGCCGATATGTTCCGCTACCTCGATTTCGATATCAATGCGGGTTCGGTGGACGTCAAGGTTGTTGATGGCAACAAGGCTCGCGTTATCGAGCGGGGGCGCGTTGCCAAGGGTATGGATGCCTCCAAGGCCGCGGCGCAAAACATCGCATCCGTCGAGGACTCGACGCTTAAGGTTTCCCAGTTTGGAAGTGATGACGGTAAGGCAATCGATCGCTCGGTTACGGTTGAGCTGCCGCGCCGTGTTGCCGAACATCTGAAGGGGATCAACGCGCACGTGGGCTCGGGTGATTTGCAGATTGCCGGTGTCATCTGTGATGGTTTTGACCTTTTCCTGGGTGCGGGAGATGTAGAGTTTACAGGCAGCGTGACTGATGCGCTCAGTGCTGAGGTCGGTTCGGGCGATGTGACGTTCGAGCTCTACCAGGCCCCCGCGAAGTCGATGGACGTAAGCGTGGACTCGGGCGATGTGGAGATAACGGTTCCAAACTCTACGGGCTTTAAGGCGAGCCTCACCGTGGGCAGTGGTGACTTCGAGAGCGATTTCCTTCCGCTTGGCTACGATGGCGAGACCATATTGAATCTTGAATTCGACAACGGTGATAAGTCAGCCACGTATCGTTTTAAGGTCGGTTCGGGCGACATGTCGTTTGATCCGGAGTGACATGAGGTTTTCGGAGATCGGTACATATAGGCACGCTCTTTGATGGAGGCGCCGGAGCCCGTCACGGCTCCGGCGCCTTTGCCTTTACAATGGGGGCATGGAACAGATTATCTTGAACATACTCGAGGCTCTGCGTCGCGGTGAGACCGTGGACGACAAGGCGCTCGTCAAACTGATACATGCCGAGGCGCGCCGTGAGGGTGCCGACAAACGCGATTTGGCCAAGCGCCGTCTGCTGCCGTTCTACCAGCGGGTTAAACGTGAGGAGCCGGCTCGGTGGGCTGCGTGGAATGTCGATTCCGATCTGGAACGCCAACTGCTGCAGGTGCTGCGCATGAAGCCGCGCCGCACGGCTTCGGGCGTGGCGACCATTACCGTTATCACCAAGCCCTGGCCATGCTCGGGCGATTGCCTATTTTGTCCCAACGATCTGCGCATGCCCAAGAGCTATCTGCACGCTGAGCCGGCGTGTGCCCGTGCGGAGCAAAACTGCTTCGATCCGTATCTGCAGGTGAGCGCTCGTCTGACCGCGCTTTCGCAGATGGGGCATGCGACCGACAAGATAGAGCTCATCGTGCTCGGTGGTACCTGGAGCGACTATCCGCAAGGGTATCAGGCATGGTTTATGTCGGAGCTCTTCCGTGCGCTCAATGACGATGCCGTCGCCGGCGTGGCGGCAAACCCCATGTTGGCGCGTCCGGGCATCAGCCGTGCCGAGGCAGGGCGCCTGCTCGATGATGCTCCCGCCGATGCCCTGCCGCCGGTGGTAACAGAGCGCCGCGAGCGCTATCGGGCTGCCGGCATTGCGACCGACGAGGCCGAGCTTGCGAGCGGTGTTGCCGACGAGCAAGAGCACGTGGATGTTGCTGTGGGCGGCTACAACCGCGCGGTGC
Organism: Coriobacteriaceae bacterium; assembly: GCA_902363875.1. GTDB lineage: Bacteria > Actinomycetota > Coriobacteriia > Coriobacteriales > Coriobacteriaceae > Collinsella. Next base: position 29,853 of record CABJBO010000014.1, read on the forward strand.
GTCGTCTGTACGGCCCTGGCACGCCGTGGGGCGAGGTTGCCGAGTGGCAGACCGCCACGATGGAGGAACTCGAGCGGCAGCAGCGCATCAACGAGACGGCGAAGCATCGCGTGGTGGGGCTCGTTATCGAGACGCGCCCCGATGCTGTGACACCGCAGGCGCTCACACTCATCCGCCGCCTGGGCTGCACCAAGATTCAGATGGGTATCCAGAGCCTCGACCAGCATTTGCTCGATATCAACGAACGTCGCATTTCGGTGGCGCAGATCGAGCGGGCGTTTTCGCTCGCGCGCCTGTTTGGCTTTAAAATCCACGCGCATTTTATGCTCAACTTGCTGGGCGCCACGCCTGAGGGGGACAAGCGCGACTACGAGCGCTTTATGGCCGAAGGGGCCTTTATGCCCGACGAGGTCAAGGTCTACCCGTGTGCGCTCATCGAGGGTTCGCGCCTGGTGGGTTGTTACGAGCGTGGCGAGTGGCGCCCCTATACCGAGGAAGAGCTGCTCGATGTATTGGCCGACGACATCGTGGTGACGCCGGCGTTCTGCCGCATTAGCCGCATGATTCGCGACTTTAGTTCCGATGACATCATGGTGGGCAACAAGAAGCCCAACCTGCGTCAGCTCGTCGAGAACCGCCTGGCTGCTCGGGGTGACGGTGCGACGGTGCGTGAGATTCGCTATCGCGAGATCAGCACGGCGGGTGCCGACTTGGATAAGCTATCTCTTGATGAGGAAGTAGCGTACGAGACGCCGGTGACTTACGAGCGCTTTTTGCAGTGGGTGACGCCGCGGGGCAAGATCGCGGGCTTTTTGCGGTTGTCGCTGCCCGATCGCGCTTTTGTTGCCGCACATGCGGACGAGCTGCCGACGATGCCGGACGAGGCGATGATTCGTGAGGTGCACGTTTATGGTATGGCGGCACGTGTGGGCGATCAGGGCCAGGCAGCGCAGCACCATGGATTGGGACGTTTGCTCGTGGAGCGTGCGTGCCAGATAGCTCGGGACGCTGGCTATACGTACATCAACGTGATCAGCGCGATCGGTACGCGCGAGTACTATCGCCATCTTGGATTTTATGACCATGGCCTTTATCTGCAAAAGGAGCTCTAGATGAACAAGCCGAGTGTTTCTGCCGGCGTCGTTGCCGGCGTTGCTCTGGGAGCCGCGGCGCTTGGTGCGGCCGCTGTCGCTGTTCGTGCTGCCTGTCTGCAGGTCGCGAGGACCCGCAATGGGCTGGCACGTGTGAAGCGCGTGCACGATGAGGGCGGCGACGAAGTTCGCGTATTGGTGCAAGGCAGCGTCTACCAAAGCGCGAGTTACGTTGGCGAGCGCTGGGCGGAGCCCGTCTTTGCGTACTATCGCGCGTTTGACGACGTGTTTGAGGCCGAGGATGCGATGCGCGACGCTTATGGTCACGGTATCAACCGTATGCTTATGCTAGGTGGCGGCGGGTTTGCCTATCCCAAATTTGCGCTGATGTCGCACAAGGTCCTGCGCATGGACGTCATCGAGTATGACGGAGAGATAACGCGCTTGGCGCGCCGTTGGTTCTATCTGGATGAACTGGAGCACGCGGTGGGCGATCGCCTGCGGGTGATTACCGCTGAGGCTCGCTCGTATCTGGGTGTGACGAGCGTGGGCCATCGTCGCTATGACGTGGTCGTGAGCGATTACTTTGGCGGTGCCGAGCCCGTGCGCGAGCTGGCGACCGTTGAGGCGCTGCGCCTGGTGCGGGGCAGCCTGAACCCCGGGGGGTATCTACGTGGCCAATATCGTGAGCGCAAACGAGGGGAGCGATGTGACGTTCCTTCGCGACTGCGCTGCCACGGCACTCGAGGTATTCGTCCACGCCTGGGTGGTCCCATGTGGCGATGCGAAGTTCAGCGGCGAGGAAAACTACCTGCTCATCGCCAGCGACGGCGACTACGCCTTTGCCGAAGCCGTGCCCTTCGACACCGACTTCCTCGGCACCGTCCTTCACGACAAGTAAGTCTCCCCGTCCCAAAAAAGACTGGTCTTAGGCGTGGTCGCGCCAGCCGTGAACGCGCTGCTTCATGCCCTCTATGTCGAGCACGCCTTCGGCAAAGCCCTTGCGCACGAGCTCTTCGGGAACAAACTCGTCGTAGCGGTCAAAGTAAGGCACCTCGCCAGGATAGACGAGCTCGATGGGATCGAAGTCCTTTTCGGCCTCGGCGGCGAGCACCTCAAAGAACGTCTCCTCGTCGGCCTTCATCTTAAACTGCATAAAGTACGGGCGTGACGGGTCGAGTCCGCGAAGGCCCAGCTCAGCGGCGCATTTGATTTTAAGCATGCGCTCGAGTGCTAGGAAGGCGTAGCTGCCCAACCAGGGGAAGAGCACCCAGGTGTCGCCACCCAGATTGATGAGCGGCTTAGTTCCCGCGCCCGAAATCTCGGCGGTATGACGAGCCTGCGCCAAGCGAGCCCGTGCGTTGCCCATGAGGTACGGATATGCCGCGTGCTCGTTGAGCGCCTTGCGCATGCGCTCGAGTACGTGTGTATTGATGTCGCCGGGGCAGTCGCCAAAGTAGGCCGGCACACGGCCCTTGACCTGCGTGGCAAAGACGGTATGACGCTTCCAGTCCACTTCCTCGACAATCCAGCAGTGTCCGGCGATGGCGATGCGCTCACCGGGCGGGGGCGGATTAACGATCGTGCCCAGCTCGGCCGATTCGCTCCGGACGGTAAACTCCTCGTTTTCCTGGAACACGGCGTAGAACTTAAAGTTGTTGATGATGCGCTCGCCCGCGAGACCCACGATGAGCCCGCCACCTTCGGTGACCTGGATATGGTCGATCTTAATGAGGTGACGTAGCAGCACACGGTAATCGTCTGCCGAGACACGGTGGAAATAGCTGAGCGTGAGCACGCGCTGGGCAAGTTCGGCCGGCGTGAGCTCGCCGGTGCTGGCGAGGGTCGACATAGTCTGGTGATAGAGCAGGCTGTAGGGGAGACGATCGAGCTCGGGTGGCTCGACCCACTTTTCCTCGCGATAGAGTTGTACGAGCGCGATGCCCTGCAGGAGCTTCCAAGGTATCGTTTCGGGCATCATCGTGCGCGGCTCGGGCTCCTCCTCGCGCATGACAAACCACATCTCGGGTGGAAGATCGCGGCGGCCCGTGCGCCCCATACGCTGCAAAAAGGAGCTGACGGTAAACGGCGCGTCGATCTGGAAGGCACGCTCCAGACGGCCGATATCAATACCGAGCTCCAGCGTGGAGGTGGTGACGGTTGTCTGTGCCTGTTCCTCGTCGCGCATGAGCTCCTCGGCGGTCTCGCGTAGCGATGCCGAGAGGTTGCCGTGATGGATTAGAAAGCGGTCTGGCTCGTGCCGGTTTTCACAGTAGCTGCGCAACATGGAGCACACGGCCTCTGCCTCCTCGCGCGAGTTGGCAAAGACCAGGCACTTGCGGCCGCGGGTATGTTCAAAGATGTAGCCCATGCCGGGATCGGCGTTGTCGGGTGCGGTGTCGGTGGGGTTGAGCAGTGCCTGTTCGGTTGCCTGCGGAATGTCGACTTTGCCCTCGGGGGCTGAGGAAGTGCGACGGTCCTTGGGGGCAGCCTTGCCCCGTGCCTGCTCGCGACGTTGGCGGCGTTCCTCCTGTGTGAGTTGTCCGCTATGGCGCATGTCTTGTCCGGATGCGGGCAGCGCCGCGGGTGGTGCCGCCTCAATGCGCTCGCATGCGAGCACCTCAGCTTCCTGCGGACCTGTGCTCGTGAATCCTCGTTGCTGCGCCTGGGGACCCGAGTTGTAGAAGTGCTCCATGGAGATACGCCAAACGCGGCGCGGCTCCTCAAAGCGGGGGATGACGCAGTCGCGTCCCGTCCCCTGCGACAGGAAGGCACCCGTGCGCTCGGGATCGCCGATGGTGGCCGAAAGGCCAATGCGGCGGGGCCGCACGCCCGCCATGCGCGAGAGGCGTTCGATAAGGCAGAGCGTCTGCCCGCCGCGGTCACCGCGCATGAGCGAGTGAACCTCGTCGATGACCACATAGCGCAGGTCACAAAACATACGCGGGATTGCCATGTGCTTATGGATTAAGAGCGCTTCGAGTGACTCGGGCGTAATCTGCAAGATGCCGCTCGGTTTTTTGATGAGCTTTGCCTTGTGCGACTGTGAGACATCGCCATGCCAGTGCCAGACGGGGATATCGGCTTCTTCGCACAGGTCGTTGAGGCGGACGAATTGGTCGTTGATGAGCGCCTTGAGGGGGCCAATGTAGAGGGCGCCCACGCTTGCGGGCGGGTTCTCCCAAAACTCGGTCAGGATGGGAAAGAAGGCCGCCTCAGTTTTGCCAGATGCCGTGGATGCCGTCAGGAGCACATTGTCTTGCGTGTTGAAGATGGCATCTGCCGCCGCAACCTGGATGGAGCGCAAGCTCTCCCAATCGTGGGAGTAGATGAAGTCTTGGATAAACGGGGCATAGCGGTCAAAGGCGTTCACGGGGCCTCCTTTCAACAACGGGCTATCAAACGCAACGGGCAATGGGTCGTCGAATTGCAACATCGGCGTTTGCCCAGATAAAACCTGCCAAAATAAACCTGTCCCTTTTTGGCAGGTTAAATGGTGAATTCGGCGAAGCTGCGGTCATCGTCTGCGGTGTCGGTGTCGTCTGTTGCGGCTGCCGGCACCAGCGCGTCGCCACCGACGCCTTGCAGCAACTCGGCCACGTTAGCATCGGGGTTTTGACATAGGATATCGAGCAGCTCGATAAAGTCGCGGATGACCTCGCGGGGCGTCAGGTGCGTGTCTGCCCCCACGCGGCCAAACTCAATCTTGAGGAAGTCCACCAAGTCGTTCTCGGTAAGCGTGGGCGTCCAGCCAAAGTAGCCGGCATGGATCTGCATGAGCTTTTCGATGAGCACCAGCAGCTCCTCGTAGGTGAGCGGCTGCAGGCGGATGATGGGCGCGAGCATGTCTTTGAGGTCATTGCGCGCAAAACGGCCCTGAGCGAGACGGCTCCGAAGGGCCTCGTAGGAAAAGACGCCGCGGCGGCGGTCCTCGATAGAGGTCGGCGTGCCGCCCATGATCACGCCCAGGTACTGTGCCTTGCCCTGGAGCGTGTCGTTGTACATGGTCAGGATCTTCTCGTAGTTATATTGGCGCGTGATCGCGTTGGGAATCTTGTACAGATTCACGAGCTCGTCGATGAGCACCAGCATGCCCTTGTAGCCGCTGCAGACCAAAAAGCGCGCAATGAGCTTAACGTAGTCGTACCAGTCGTCATCGCTGATGATGGTTGAGGATCCCAGTTCGGCGCGCGCCTCGCTCTTGGTGCGGTACTCGCCGCGAATCCATTTGGTCACGCGACTCATAGCTTCTTCGTCACCCTCCGAGACGGCCGTGCGATAACGGCGGAGCATGCGGACAAAGTCAAAGCCGTGGACCATCTCTTCGAGCGGGGCCAGTTGGGCATTAACGGCAGACTCGTCGGCATCGGCACACGAGGCGACCCAGCGATCCAGGATAAGGTTGAGCGCGCCGCCCTCGGGGCGCGTCTTGGTCGATATATTGCGGATGAGCTCGCGGTAGGTGGCAAGGCCCTGTCCCTGGCCGCCCTGTAGGCGGCGCTCGGGGGATAGGTCGGCATCGGCGACGACGAATCCCTCGCCCATGGCGTGCGTGCGGATGGTCTGGAGCAAAAAGCTCTTGCCGGCGCCGTAGCGACCGACTAGAAAGCGGAAGCTCGCGCCGCCATCGGCGATGAGGTTCAAGTCGGTGAGTAGGGCGCGGATCTCGACCTCGCGCCCTACGGTGATATAGGGAAGGCCGATGCGCGGGACCACGCCGCCCTTGAGCGAGTTGAGAATAACGGCAGCGACGCGCTTGGGCACGCGGGGCGCTGCGGATGCGGTATCACTCATGGTCTAGGTATCCTCTCACGTCTGCTTCGTAGTCCTCGATAATCTGCGGCCCTGCCGCGCTAAATTCAATTACGGTGTCGCCCACCAGGTCAAAGAGCGACTCGTTGATAGTATCGACGAGCATGTCCTCGCTCTGCCCCGAGTGCGCCACTGCCGATGTCACTTGCGCTACGTTTTGCTCGAGCAGTGCGCGAAGGAAGGCATCTGCGGCGGGCGCGAGTTTGTTCGCAGCTTCGATGGGCGCGGGCGTTACGGGTGCGGGCGCAGACACGAGGAGCGGTGCCACGACGCCAAACTCTTCGGTGGAGACGGTCGGCTCGTCGGGTTCGTCTTGCCGTATGGTCATCTCGCCAGGTTCGGCAGTCATGTCGGGCGCAGACTCGGTGTTCGGTTGCTCGATAAGCGTCGCCTCGACTTCCACAGGCGCGCCGTCCTCGCGTTCCTCGTCAATCAAAAGCGCCTCGCGCGTTTGTGCGGCGGCGCTCCGAATATGCCCCAGCTGACTCAGATCGATATCGATCTTGACGGGCTGGTGTGCGGCGTCCCACGAAAGCCATGCCACAATCTCGTCATCGATAATCTTGGCCAGATATTTGGGGACCTTTTCTTCCTTAAGGGGATGGGCAGGGTCCAGCGCCAGGCGCAGGCGTTGGTCGCAGGCGCGCATCATCTCGCCAAGTTTGCTGCTCTTTTGCCTACTACCGTGGATACGCATGCATTCCCAAAAGCCGTTTTGGCAACGGTAGATATGGATGGGGTCCAGACGGTATTCGCAGTCCTCGTGGCGCTCGGGCGCAAAGAATACGGCCGAGGCAAACATGGTGTAGGGCATGGCCGTCTCCTCCCCAAATAAACTTGCCACGATGCCGGTCTTTCGGTGCGTGTCATAGTAGCGCGCCATGCGGACATACACGGCGCACGCCACGTGGCGCAGATCACGGTGGTGGCTGCGGTCGAGCCGCGAGCTACTTAGGTTGTACGTGGAGAGGGCGTTGATGGCGGCCATGAGTCGCTCCTCGCGCACCTCATCGGGCGGAAGGGGGAGCGTGGGCTCGGAGGTTTTGCGACGCTTAGGGGTCTGGCCGGACGGTGCCGGTACAAGGTCTCGTGCCGCGCGCCGCAGTTCGATAAGGGCGTTATCGAACATGACGGTTTTAGAGTCGCGAAGCAGCTTGGGGTCGAGCCCGTGGAACACGGCGTAATCTTGCAGCCACACGCGCGCAAACCGGTCGATGCCGGGCTCGAAGGCGCGATAGACATCCCAAAAAGCCTTGATCTTGTTAAAACCATCGAGTGGATTATCTACGCCAATGCCGCAGATCAGCTCATAGAGATACAGAAAGGCAAAGGACGTAGACGTTTCCTCGACGGTTCCGCGGCGCACTTGGGCACGCCAGGTAAAGTAGCCGCGCAGTTGCCGGTCGCTCATGGCGTTGTAGGTGGGAAAGTACGACTTAAAGGTGCCGTTGTAGGGACAGTCGTCCTCAAAGTCGGCCATCAGCAGGCCCTGGCGGTAAAAAAGCTCGGCTTCCGAAAGCCAGCGGCCCGCACCGCCCTTGGGGTCATCCTGCCAGCGCGATATCTCGCGCATTTTACGGTACTGGTCGGGGAGGAAATTCTGCATCTGTCGGCCGGTTTTGAGAATCGGCTCGTCTGCGTAGGTTTCGTTTGAGAAGCGGGCGGACTGATGGGTCCGGGCCTCGGCCATAATGCGCTCGATGAGCATCTTGATGTCCTGGTCGGCCACCGCTCCTCCTCTCGAACGCAGCTACGGTGACCTCATATCATAGCACAGCATCAAACAGATGTTCGAGATACCGCTGCGTTGATAGATTTAGAACAGGAGGGCGTATATGACGGCGATGACGACGGAGGGAAGCATATTGGCCGTGCGGAAGGTCTGAGGACGGATGAGGTTGACGCCGACGCAGAAGATGAGCATGGAGCCTACGAGCGAAAGGCTGTTGAGGGCTGCTGTGGTCATGATGGGGGAGAGCGCGCCGGCAAACAACGTGATCGTCCCCTGGAACACGGCGACGGGCAGGGCGGAGAAGATGCAGCCGCGGCCAAGCGAGGCCGTCATGGTGCAGACGATGATGCAGTCCAGTGCGCCCTTGAGGGCAAGCGTTGACCAGTCGCCGAGCAGGCCGTCCTGGATCGATCCCACAATGGCCATGGCGCCGATGCACACGGTGAGTGAAGTCGAGACAAAAGCGTTGGTGAACTCGTTATCGCCCTCACTGCCAGTCTTGCGCTTGAGCCATTCGCCAAGGTTCTCGATGGCGGCCTCCAAGTTGATGGCTTCGCCGATGAGCGAACCGAGCGCAAATGAGACGATGAGCATGGTGGTACCGGTGGTCGCTAGCGCCTTTCCATCGATGATGAGCATCTTTTGCATGGTGCCGCCCAGGCCGATAAACAGGACGCACAGCCCCGATGCTTTCATGAGCGTGTCTTGGATGCGCGGTGTAATGAAGCGGCCGCCCGCTAATCCCAAAAGACCGCCCGCAACTAAAAGCGCAACGTTGATGATTGTTCCCAAGCCCGGCATGAGCCCTCCTGTATTGATGCCAACGTGGCAATCGTAGCAGAACGAAATGCGAGGCACATCGCGACTCATCTAATACGTTATATAAGTGGTATTAGGAATGATGCGCAGCATTTAAGCCTCAGGTGGTTGTCGGGACATAGGGATAGTAGTCAAAGCGCAGTGTCATAAGCCGCTGTGGGGATTCAATAGCCGCGGCGATGATATTGGCATCGCGGGCACGATCAAACCCTTCGAGTTCGATCTGATACGAGACGTCTTGCATAATGTCCAGACGGCGCCAGGCTAGAAGTGTGTCGCCATCGAATTCCAAGGTCTTGCCTCCGTCTGGGGCAACGGCGTATAGACGCAGTTTAGCGGTGGTTGCAGGGTCGACAACCGTGACCTTTTTAATTTCGTTTCGAGTATTCTTGGCGCCCAACAAGGTGAGCAGTGTTGGGGCCACGACCTCGCCCGATGGCAAAAAGACGACTTCGATGGATTCGGGAAATGCGATGATGGCCGACTTGCGGACGGGCTGATTGGCGGCGGCAACTTCGATGCTCGCGGCGTCGATGACCTCTGTGTGGTCGAGGGCGGCAAGCACGCAGCAGTTACCTTCATCGATCTCCTGAGGATCAGCAAGCCCCAGACTGTCCGCGAGCTCGGGATCGTTTGGACCGGTAGCGGGCTCATTCGGTGCTTCGAAAGAAGCTGGGACGCTGTTTGTCGGCGACGGCGTGTCGCCCGCACCTGCTTCTTTGTCCGTGCTCTCTTCTTGTATGGTTGCGTTGATGGGTTCGTCGTTTGAGGGGAGCGTCTTGGCGTCAAGCGCGGAGGGGACAATCCCGACGGCTCCGGATCCGTTCCACTCCATCTCGAGAAGCGCCGGGTCGGCAAGAATGCGTTGCCTGCCTAGCGTGTGGGTATCGATCGCAATAGGGCCTGCCTCCGTCCCGCGCGTAAGGCTGAGCGATCCGGCCGGCTTCTCGAAATGAATGTCTGTGTCTTCGGTACTGGCGGCGTAGAACAGCAGGGATGCTTCTCCCGCCGCGATGGCATCGGTGCCCGCCTTGGTCAGCCGCAGCGATGCCGTGAATGAGAGGGTGGGCTGCACATCGTCTGCATTCGCGGCGGCGCAGCCCAGACATATACCGCCTCCTTTCTCGAAAAACGCACCGTCGAAGGCGACCTTCGCTCCGTTCGCCGAGTCATCGACCGAAGCGATATCGATGCGCAACCCCAAATCGCACGGATCGCCATCTGCATCGAGCACAATCGAGCGCCACGTGCAGACGGCGCACCCCGCCTGGGAGCCGTTTGCCTTGTTCGAACGATTGATATCCACGACTATCGAGCCGTCCGTATTACGACGAAGGCATCCCGAGGTTGAGATTGCGGCCTGTGCGAACGAAAAACGCTTGCACGCAATGGCGCTCGACGGATTTGGTGCGGAGCTTAGGGCTGCTGGTAAGGAGTCTGCCATGACGGGAGTCGCCCAAGCGGCGACAGGCGTTCCGGTTGCGAGCGCGCCGCAGAGTGCGACGACGGGCAAAAGGTTCTTCGATGCCATGGGGTCTCCTTAGCTAATTTAGTGTGGCCTGTCCGTGTTTCGTTTCTGGCTGCGTTTGATGTGCAGACCGAGGCCGGCGGTTCCCGCGCCTGCTGCCGTGGCGCCTGCTGCCAAGAGCCATCGTCTGTCGCCTGTCTGAGCCAACGGTTCCTCGCGGCAGCCGCGGTCGAGCTCCGAGAGGTCGACCGTCACCTGCGTGGCGGCCTGCGCCTGTTCTTGCTGGGCAAAGGTCATGGCTGGCCCAAACGCTAGGATACTGACGGCGGCGGCCAGGGCGACGGCCTTATGCCGTGTGCGCACCGGGCTCGACCGTCCAGGTGATCGTTGCGACCTGATCGCCTTCGCCGGTTACGCGGAAGATGTCGCGCGTGACGCGGGCGACGTTTCCGCTTGTCTTGAGCTTAATTTTGTCCGTGCCGCCGGCAATGCCCTGGTAGCCCATGTCGAAGGCTGCATTCTTGGAAAGATCGAGGCCCGTCTCCTGCATTGCGGCGCTGGCGTTCTGGAGTGCGCCGTTGGGGCCGACCTTAAAGTCGATGGAATTCTGCGCGGTTCCGGCCTTGGCGTCGGCGGCAATGGTCCAGGTGTTCATGGCGTCGATCTTCATGTTGGTGACATGGATGCCGTAGGCCGAATGATTGTCGATGGTGGTCGCGTCTTCTGAGGGGCCCTGAAGCGTGCCGTCGGCCTTGGCGACGAAGGGAATAACCGTCGGAACTTTGAACTCTACGTTGTCGATCTCGGTCCTGACCATTACTTTTGTGGTTCCAACGCGCCCGGCTGCCAGAGCTGGCGTCGGGGCGGCGCCCATTGCGAGCGCGAGCGCGAGCCCTGCGCCCACGACGAGCGCTCTGGCTCCGTTCATGTTCCTGGTGATGTCCATGGTCGTTCCTTTCTATTCGCCGCGGGCCGTCCCCGCGATGATTGGACGAATGCTGGTGAATTGCGTGCGGTGCCGCGTCGGTCGAAAAAGCTAGTTCTCGGCTTGCTCAACCCGTACCTTGACACGTGTCGGATTGCCGTGGCTGTCGAGGGTCTTGGCATCGAGTGCCTGGACCTCGATGTATGCCTCGCCTTCTTTGATGTCGCCGGCGGGGCACGTCTCGATTGTCTTGCCGGTCTCGACCACACCGGATTCGTACATGGTCTCGTCGTTTTGGATGACGCGGAATCGCTGGGGAAATTTATTGTCTTGGACGTTTTGCACGTTGACGCGCAGCTTGCCGTCCTCCTGTAGCTGAGCGACCGGCGCGACCGAAATCGTCATCATGTTGTCGCGGACGATGGCATCGAGCTCATCTTGGATTTCTTGTCGCGATTTACCCTCTGCCGTCGTGACTGAGGCGCCCGCTTCGGGCACGGGCTGCGACTGCCAGGCGTATAGTCCTACGGCGACAAGGGCGCAGACGATAGCCAGACAGACAACGACGAGTTTCTTGCGACGCCCCAGTCCTGCGAGGCGGGGCGGCTTCTTCGCACTCATGCGGCGTCCTTGGTGGTGTAGACACGTGCGAACGTGGACGGGTCCGCTCCAAAGAGCATGTGAAGCATCAGGCGGCGCGAGTAGATGAGCTCGTCAAAGTCGTGAGGGAGCTCGATGTCGTGGATACGCGCGATGTGGTGGGCGAGCGCCGAGAACGACTCGGGGTCGCAGATAACATCGGTGGTGACGTGGTAGACCGCCGTATCGGGGAACGCCTCTTCGTCGAAAGGCAGGAGATAGGGATCGTCGTCGACCTCGATGGCGACGCCGTACTGGGGCCAGTAATATGCCATGGGAACCTCCCTGCTTCTGGGGCCAAAACTTCTATCGGTTTTGGTTGTCGACGCCGACCGTATCAGCCGCTACTTGACCAATTTCTGACCAAATGCTTGACGGATTGACATCTCCGCAGGTAAAAGGTGGAAAAAATTACTCCAACTTTTTTCGAGCGACAATCGAGCGGTCGGCGACGGCGGGGCGATATGTGTCAAAAGCATCGTCTGCCGAGGAAGCCTTGCCGTTCGCCGAATTGCACAAACGTAAAAATCGCCAATTATGGAGACGGTCTCGAACACGTCGACGAAACGATGCGGTAACATCTCCCTGCAAACACTGTAGTTAGCTAAAGGGGGAGTTCGCGTGTCTGCAACCATTAAACCCTTCACCGATGAGTTCGAAGAGTATGGCCGCGATGAATCTCGTGCATCGGGCGAAGCATCGAGCATCTCGTTTCCGACAACGGAAGACGAGGTCCGTGCCATTTTGGAAACGCTCCATGCCGAGCGTGTCCCGGTAACGGTTCAGGGCGCCCGAACCGGCCTTGCCGCCGGTGCCGTGCCCCACGGTGGGCATATCCTCAATACTTCCCGTATGAATCGCTACTTGGGCCTTCGCCGCGATGAACAAAGCCAATTTCTGCTGCGCGTGGAGCCGGGCGTTGTGCTCTCGGAGCTGCGTAAGCAGCTGAGCAAGAAGGTACTGCCGACCGCTGGTTGGGACCAGGCATCGCTTGAGGCCTACGAGGAGTTCCAAGAGTCCCCCGAGCAGTTCTTTCCCACCGATCCCACCGAGGCATCTGCCTGTCTGGGTGGCATGGCGGCATGCAACGCCTCCGGCGCCCGCAGCTACGCTTACGGCCCCATGCGCCCGCATATCACGGGACTCCACGTCGCGCTGGCTGATGGCGATTTGCTTGAGCTTCAGCGCGGCGAGGCTTTTGCCCAGGGCCGCCACCTGTCGCTCGTGACGGCAGAGGGCCGTACGCTCGAGCTCGATCTTCCCGGCTATACCATGCCCGAGACAAAAAATGCCTCAGGCTATTTCGTTGCGGACGATATGGACGCCATCGACCTCTTTATCGGCGCGTGCGGCACGCTCGGCGTTATCACCGAGCTCGAGATTGCCCTGCAGGCGGCGCCTGCGGTCGTTTGGGGTGTGAGTTGCTTTTTCGATAGCGAGGACAAGGCGGTGTCCTTTACCGATTCCGTGCGCCCTGTCCTGTCCCATGCGGCTGCCATCGAGTACTTCGATGCTGGCGCCCTGGATATTCTACGTCGCCAGCGCGAGCAGTCGACGGCGTTTGCCTCGCTGCCGGCGCTCGACAAAGAGGCCAAGGTATGTGTCTACGTGGAGCTCGATTGCGATGACGAGGCGCAGGCGACCGAGGAGCTGTACCACTTGGGATGGGTGCTGGAGCTTGCGGGCGGCCGCGACGATGCGACATGGGTCGCCCGCAACGAAGTCGATCGCGAGTGCCAGCGGTTCTTCCGCCACGCGGTGCCCGAGAGCGTCAACATGCTCATTGACGAGCGTCGCCGCACCGACCCCACCATTACCAAGCTGGGATCGGATATGTCGGTGCCCAATGCACGCCTTGCCGATGTCGTGGCCCTCTATCGCCGCACGCTGGCCGAAAGCGGGCTTGAGTCTGCTGCCTGGGGACACATCGGGAACAACCATCTGCATGTGAACATCCTGCCGCGCGATGCGCAAGACTACCGTCGTGGTGGAGAGCTCTTTGCCCAGTGGGCTTCCGAGGTCACGGCCATGGGCGGTGCCGTTTCTGCCGAACACGGCGTCGGCAAGATCAAGGCGGGCTTCTTGGAGACGATGTACGGCCACGAGGCCATGGTCGAGTCGGCGCGTCTCAAACTCCAGCTTGATCCTGCCGGCCAGCTGGGTCGCGGCAACCTGTTTACGGAGAAGCTCTTGGATGAACTCGTCCAGAAAGGGGGCGCGTGAAGATGAGTGATTTCCATATGGTGGTGTGCGTCAAGGCGGTGCCCGGAAGCACCGAGGTCAAGATGGACCCCAAGACCAATACTATCGTGCGTGATGGCAAGCAGGCGGTCGTTAATCCCTTCGATGCAAGTGCCCTCGAATGTGCGCTAGCGCTGAAGGACGACTTTATCGGCTTTGGCATGGACGTGCGTGTGACGGTGGTGTCGATGGGCATCCCCGCGACCGAATCGCTGCTGCGCGACTGCATCGCCCGCGGTGCCGACGACGCGCTGCTGCTGACCGATCGCGCCTTTGCGGGCGCCGATACCCTAGCCACCACCTATGCCCTCAAATGCGGCATCGAGGCACTCGATGAGGACTTTGACCTGCTCATCTGCGGCAAGATGGCAGTGGACGGCGATACGGCCCAGATCGGCCCCGAGCTGGCCGGCGCCTTTGGGGTCCCCTGCGTGACCGACGTGAGCTGTGTGCAGAGCGCGGGATTTACGACGTGTGGCTCGCTGGCGCTCGTTCACGGCTGCGATGCCGGCGAGGAGACGGTGTACCTGGAGATGCCGTGTGCGATGACGACTGCCAAGGAGATTGGCCAGTTGCGTATGCCGAGTATTGCCGGTATTCGCGCGGCAGAGGGGGCGGACGTGCGCGTGATCAGTGCCGCCGACGTGAACGCCGACCCCTCGCGTTGCGGCCTTGCCGGATCACCGACGCAGGTCGTGCGCTCGTTTGTGCCCGACCGTGACCAAACGTGCGAGGCCGTTGAGGGAACGGCGTCCGAGCAGGCGGTAAAACTTGCCAAGATTATTGAGGGGATGGCATAGATGAGCGGGCTGATTATCGATAGCGAAGCCTGTATCGGCTGCGGTCGCTGCGTTCGCGCCTGCGCCTCGGGCGGCATTGTGGTGGAGGGTGAGCGCCCCAATCGCTGTGCCCGCGTAACCGACGGCTGTATCCTGTGCGGTGGGTGCGTCGACGCCTGCCCCGTCAACGCCATCTCGATTGAGCGCGACGAGGCCGCCGGCGCGGCAGACCTTGACGCATATCGAGACATCTGGATCTTCGTGCAGACTGACGAGCACGATGCCGTTGCATCCGTGGCCTTCGAGCTCATGGGCAAGGGGCGCGAGCTTGCCGATGCCCGCGGCTGCCGTCTGGTGGCACTGGTCGGCATGAGCCCCGAGGGCTCACTCGGGGACCTGGAGCATCTGATTTGCGCCGGTGCGGACGAAGTTCTGGTCTGTCGTGACGAGCGCCTGCGTCAGAACGACGCGGAGGTCTACGCTCGCTTGATCTGCGATTTGGTAGCCGAGCGCAAGCCCGAGGCCATTCTGTACGGCGCGACCGCCTTTGGTCGCGAGCTGGCGCCCGGTGTGGCCGTGCGCTTGCAGACGGGTCTTACGGCCGATTGCACGGTGCTTTCTATGGATACGGAGACGGGTCTGCTGCAGCAGACGCGCCCGGCGTTTGGCGGCAACCTGATGGCCACCATTATCTGCCCCAACCACCGTCCTCAGATGGCAACGGTGCGCCCCGGCATCTTTAAGGCGCCCGAGTTTGACTATAGCCGCTCCGGCACGATTACCCAGGTAGTGCTTGCGGATGACGTTAAGGCCCGCGTCGAGATCTCGATTCCCGCCGAGGAGTGGGGACAGCAGGCCTCAATTGCCGATGCCGAGCGTCTGGTCGTGGTGGGCCGCGGCATCGGCTCCAAGAAGAATCTGCCCCTGATGCGAAAGCTCGCCGATGCCCTGGGTGCCGAGCTTGGTTGCACGCGTCCCATTGTGGAGGCAGGCTGGTTGGAGTATCGCCACCAAATTGGCCAGACGGGTGTATCGGTCTCGCCCAAGCTCCTCGTGAGCATCGGTGTCTCGGGCGCTATCCAGCATCTCGCCGGCATCGGTGGGGCGGAGTGCATTGTCGCCATCAATGAGGACCCGGATGCCCCCATCTTTGGTGCCGCCCAGTACAAGGTCGTCGGCGATGCCGTTGAGATCGTTGAGGGGCTGCTGGCTCAGTTTGAGCGCTAAGCGCGCGTCAGCCAGTCGCGCATCTCGTCCTTTAGGCGGCTCCAGGTTGCCTGCGTGGCGGGGTCGGTAAAGGGCCGCGTAATGCCAAAGGGCGCGTCGAGCAGGCGGTGGATATCGCCCTGTTTGCGCGCCAGCGCGCGGCTCGCTGGATAGACGAGCTCAAACATAAAGCAGATGAGTCCCACCAGGTAGTCTGCGGGCTCATCGCGCTCATCGCGTGCGACGCAGCGGTGCTCGTCAAAGGCGGTAAGCGCCGGTGTCGAGAAGTGGCTGGCGAGAAACGTGTCCTCATCCACCTTGAGGATGGTGTCGACGGTGCTGTCGGCGATGGTGCGCATAATGTCGATCTTGTCGCCATCGCGCACGATCTCGCAGAAGCTCCGTGTACGGGTGTCGAGTTCCGTGGGCAGGCGAAAATCACTGTGGTGGGCGATGCTCGCGCGGATCAGTTCGTCCTCTGCCGGGTCATCGATAAAGTCGCGGATGCTCGTTACGGCGGGTGCATCGGCGGGATTCTCGCCAAAGAGGACCTCGATGCCCAGCGCTGCATGGCTCATGCTCTCGGCGTCCTTAAAGGTGTCCCAGTGCCGCAACTGCTCAAAGCGGCCCATATCGTGTAGCAGGCCGCAAAGCCATGCCAGGTCAATATCTTCTGACGACCAGCCCTGCTCGCGCGCTACGGCATCGCATGCCTCGGCCACGTGGTACGTATGCTCGATTTTGAGCGCGATGCGTGGGTTGGTGGCGTCGTAGGCATCGGTGTAGCTTTTGAAGGCCGCGCGCGCCCGGTCTCGATCGATAGCTGTCATAATGACTTCCTAAAAAGTTGTGTCTTTCGATCCGGTGGCAATTGTAGGTGAACTTTATTGCCACCGGTTGATATTTCTGCTGCGTTGCAAGGCGCGCTGCAGACGACTTACCAGAATGGGAGTGGCATGGTCCTTAGGATCTTTAAAATCGTCTGGCCAGTGATGCTTACCTATATTGCAATAGGCGCGCCGTGCGGAATGATCATGGGGCAGACGGGAATGGAGCCCTGGATGGTCTTTGCTCTGAGCAGCACGTTTGTGACGGGCAGCGGCCAGTTTATGATCTGCAATCTTTGGCTGGCGGGCGTGCCTGCAGCATCGATCGTCGCGAGCGTTGCTGCCATCTCCTCGCGCTTTGCGCTTTACTCGGCATCGATCGCGCCGCATCTGACGGGTGCCTCGAAGCGTCAGACGCTGGCTGTTGCCGCGACACTTACCGAGGAGGCATATGGCATCTCGCTTGCCAAGTTGGTTGAAGGGGAGGATTGGGGCCCGCGCGAGTCCTTCGTGCTCAACGTGATTCTCATCGCAACATGGGGCGTTTCGTGTACGATGGGCGCCATCGTCGGCGCCGTTGTCGATGTTCCCACCGCCATTGCAGCCTTTGTCTGCACCTCGCTCTTTATCTGCCTGCTCTTTTCGCAGCGGCTGTCGCGCGGCAACGTTGTCGCGGCGGTTTCGGGCGCGGTGTCCGTCGCCGTATGCAAGTTCTTGGGCCTCACGAATATTGCCGTGCCGGCAAGCGTCGTGGCCGGCATTGCCATTGCGTTGGCGTGCGATGCTGTATTTGACGGAAGAGGTGCCCGCGATGCCCGTTAACGAGTTCTTGGTTCTGTGGCTGTCGTCGTGGGCTGCTATCGCGTTCTTTCGCATCGCGCCGGCGTTTGCCTTGCGCGGGAGAACGCTGTCGCCCCGCATTACCGAGGCCCTGGGTTATATCCCGCCCGCTGCCTTTGCCGCGCTGGTCGCCAACGACTTGGTGAGCCCCGGCGCGTTCGACGCGGGACCCTGGCCTGCCTTGGTTCCCTGGATTGCGGCTGCCGGCGTCGTGGCCGTGGCGGTCAAGACAAAATCGATGCTGTGGTGCTGTGTTTCGGGCATCGTGTTCTATATCGTTTTGAGCCTCATATAAGAGCGGGGCACGTTTAGCGCCCCTGTCCAACGAATCGAATTTCTCACCGAGCTGGTCTATTTCTTCTGGTACCATGGTCAAACTTTACTGTAGCAAAGCGTGACGTGGGCTTTTGTACCCCGTCAGCGGAAATGGGGGTTTCATGGCACAGGAAGCGACCGCCAACGAGCAAAAGAAATTCAAGGTCCCGCGCATCCCGGGCGACATCATGATCTATCCGATGATCGTCGGTCTTTTGCTCAACACCTTCTGCCCGCAGGTTTTTGAGATCGGCGGCTTCTTTACGGCTGCCTGCCGCGGTGGCTCCAATGCCATCGTCGCCGCGATCCTGCTGTTTGTGGGCGCCGGCATCAGCTTTAAGTCCACGCCGGGTGCCATCAAGACCGGTATCGTCGTGCTGATCCCCAAGCTGGTCGTCGCAGCGGCTCTCGGCCTGGGCGTGGCATATTTCTTTAACGACAACTTCCTGGGTCTGAGCTCCGTGTCTATCATCGGCGGCATCACGTTTTGCAACATGGCGCTCTATACGGGCATCATGGGCGAGTTCGGTGATGAGTCTGAGCAGGGCGCCGTCGGTATCCTGTTCTTTACGGCTGGCCCCGCCGTCACGATGATCATCCTCGGTGTTTCCGGCCTCGCCAACATTCCCATTGGCACCATTATCGGCTCCATCTTGCCACTCGTTATTGGCATGGTTCTGGGCAACCTGTTCCCGTTTATCAAGAACCTGCTGGTTCCCGGTGCCAATCCCGCGATTGCCGTCATCGGATTTCAGCTCGGTGCGTCCATGAGCCTGTCGAGCTTTATCACCGGCGGTATTTCCGGCATCTTGCTGGGCCTTGTCACGCTGTTTGTCGTCGGTCCCATCACCTTTGCGTTCGAGCGTCTGTGCGGCGGCAATGGCAAGGCCGCTGTGGCTTGCTCCACCATTGCCGGCACGGCTATGACCACACCGGTTGCCCTCGCCGAGGTCGCACCGCGCTACGCCGAGCTTGCGCCCATCGCGTACGCTCAGATCGCCACCGCCGTTATCATCACGGCGATCATGGCTCCGATTCTGACTGGCTGGGTCGACAAGAAGTTCTGCCAAGGCAAGGAGGATCTGTCGCCTGTCGGTGTCGAGGCCATAGAGGAGGCCGTCGCGACTGACATCGATGGCGAGTAGCAATCGATACCCATCAATGATGCCGGCGTGTGCAATTCGCGCCGTATGGGCGCCCGAACAGAAACTGTTTTGCAGTGATGTTCGGGCGCTCTGCTATTATCCCCTTTACCCCTGTGGAGTAAAGGGGTGTTTATTGCCCTGATTCGAATTGGGCGATTCTGACCACTTGGGTATTGAAGGGATGGCGCTAGTGGTTAAGGCACTCAAGATTGAGATATTCGTGCTATGCATGATTGTTCTTATCGGGCTTGCCGTGCGAAGTCGTCGCTCCTTGTTCTCGAGCACCCAGCAGCTATTGTTTAGCATGCTTGGCTACACCTCTGCCGCGTACATATTATTCGATATGATCTGGACGCTTTCGGACGGTGTGGACGGCACGTTGGGCATTGCTGCCAACTGGATTTCCAACGCGGTTTCGTTTTCGCTCTTTGCTATCGCGTGTCTCATTTGGTTTATCTATTCCGAGACGGTGCAGGGTTCTCGCCTTTTGACCTCGCGCTATAGGGTGGTGCTTGTAGCGTTGCCTACGGCTCTGGTGGTCGTGCTGGCGTTTACCAGTTACTGGACGCACGCCCTGTTCTATATCGATTCGCAGGGCGTGTATCGTCGCGGCTTTGCCTATATGATCCAGCCCATCGTCAGCTACTGTTACGTTATACATACGTCCCTGCATGCATTTGTGCAATCTCGCAGGGTCGAGAGCCTGCAGACGAAGGCCATCTATCGAACCTTGGCATTT
Organism: Coriobacteriaceae bacterium; assembly: GCA_902363875.1. Classification (GTDB taxonomy): domain Bacteria; phylum Actinomycetota; class Coriobacteriia; order Coriobacteriales; family Coriobacteriaceae; genus Collinsella. Next base: position 49,431 of record CABJBO010000014.1, read on the forward strand.
TTCGCCATTCCGGCCCTGGTGGGCGGTACCTTTCAGGTCGTATACTCGGTGCCCGGCCTTTGTGTCGGCATAATGATTGGCTCTGTTAGACCACATTTGACACGATCGGCTGTTCGTCGAACCGGGA
>CABJBO010000015.1 GCA_902363875.1 Coriobacteriaceae bacterium
TGACCTTCTGGTCATGCCGCCGAAGTTGAAAGGCAGATTGCCGCTCTGGCGGGTTTGCAGCGTCGAGCCGTTACGCGGTTTCGTAAAACCGCGTAACTAAAAGGCCGCGGCCGGAAATCCCGGCTGCGGCCTTATTGCACTTGTGAGGTCAACTCGCTCGTTAGACCAACTTAAAGCCCTTGCGCTTGCCCACGGAGAGGGTGTCGCCCAGCTTGAGGGCGCTCGGATCGATGTTGTAGCTCTTGGGAGCCACAGCCTTGCCGTTGATCTTGACGCCGCCGCCGTCGATGTCGCGGCGGGCCTGACCGGCGCTGGCCGAAAGGCCCAGGTCCTTGAGCAGGCCAGCGAGGTAAATCTGGCCCTCGTCGTTGACGGTCAGCTCAACGTGCTTATCGGGGAAGTCGGCAAGCTGGCCCTCCTTGAACACACGGTCGAACTCGGCCTGAGCCTCGTCGCCGGCGCCAGCACCGTGGTAGGTGTCGCACAGGTCGCGGCCTAGAGCGCGCTTGAGCTCGTAGGGGTCGGCGGAGCCATCGGCCAGGGCGGCATCGATCTTGTCGACCTCGGCCGGGGTGAGCGAACTGGCCAGACGATAGTACTTGCCAATCATCTCGTCGGGGATGGACATGGTCTTGCCGAACATATCCTTGGGAGCATCGGTCAGGCCGATGTAGTTACCGTAGGACTTGGACATCTTACGGACGCCGTCGGTGCCCTCGAGCAGCGGCATGGTGAGCGCGATCTGCGGTTCCATGCCCATCTTCTCCATGAGCTCGCGGCCGGCGAGCAGGTTAAAGAGCTGGTCGGTGCCGCCCATCTCGACGTCGGCCTTGATCTGCACGGAGTCGAAGGCCTGCATCACAGGGTACAGGAACTCGTGCAGGGCAATCGGCGTCTGGGACTGGTAGCGCTTGGTAAAGTCGTCGCGCTCGAGGATGCGGGCGACGGTGAACTTGGAGCACACCTGCAGCAGGCCGGCCAGGTCCATCGAAAGGATCCAGTCGCCGTTGTGCACGATGGTGGTCTTCTCGGGGTCCAGGATCTTCATGGCCTGGCTCACGTAGGTCTCGGCGTTGGCCTCGATCTGCTCCTGCGAAAGCTGCGGGCGGGTGGAGTTCTTGCCCGAGGGGTCGCCGATCAGCGCAGTGCCGTTGCCGATGATAAGGGTGACGTTGTGGCCCAGGTCCTGGAACTGACGCATCTTGCGCAGGGGCACGGCATGGCCCAGGTGCAGGTCGGGGCTGGTGGGATCGACGCCGAGCTTGATGTTGAGGGGCTCGCCCTTCTCAAGCTTCTTGCGAAGGTCGGCCTCGGGGACGATCTGCGCTGCACCCGAGGTGATGATACGCATTTGCTCGTCAACAGACAGCATTGGGTATCCTCCTTTTGCTATAGCACCCTCACCGGATACGGCGGTGCTGGAAGTTCATAAACCCACTAATAATAACCAAAACAGCGCGACGCGGCACCTACGACAGGAAAATCCTCGTCCTGCCGCACGCGTCGATAACGACCGGCAAACGCGTGCCGTCACGTTCGACCAAAAAGCGCGCCTGCTGACGGCGCGAGCAGTCACGGCAACGGACCTGCCCCGTTGCATCCGTGGCGCAGGCGCCCTCGGCAGTCAGCAAGCAGTGCTCGCACACCATGAGCTCGGGACGGTCGGCATCGACAGGCCCCAAGACACCGGGGCAAGCGGCAAGCTCGGCAACACGCTCCGCATCATTGCCGAGCAACTCGGCCGACAAGCACACCCGCCCCGCACCGAGTCCGCGCAGCCAGGTAAGCGTGGCCCGATTGGCACAGAACACCGGCGCCGCCACGTCAAACGTTGTGCCCAGCTCGCGGGCCATCGCCACTTGTCCCAGATTGCGGCAGACGACGCGCCCGGCACGCTGCATAAGCGCCCGAGTCCGCTCGGCGTCGCCCGCGCGGCACACTTCGTCGAGCACCACCGTTGTATCGGACAGATCTCGCTCATCGCGCGGACCCACATCCATCAGCTCCCAGGCAAAGACCATACGAGCAAAATCCTCGCGCTTTGCCGGCCCCGCCGACCCCACCAACTCCGTCGACGCACCGCCATCCACCGCAGCGTCCTCAAAGGGCAGCACCTCAACGGCACGCGCAACGGGCGCAATCGCATCCGCCTCGGCCCGCATGCGCTCCAACACCGCCGCCGTCTGATCCAACACGCCGGCGCTGCGAATCAGATAGACCTCGCAGCCCGCGTCCACCTTACGTTTGCAATGCACGACGATGCGCTCTCCCGCAGCGGCATCCACGGGGCAAGGCACCTGTGGCCAGCGCTTGGGCACATCGGGACGCGCGTCGGCACCCGGGTAAAATCGGATTTCGAGCGTATCGCCCGCCGCCACGGCGGCATCGAGCTCAACGGTCACCTCTTCGTGGCCCACAGCGACCAAGCGCCCCACGCGCACGCCCTGGTTAATTGCACGCTCAAAGCTCATCAGCTCGGCACCCGAACGCCCTCGCAGGTACGCATCGGTAAACCCACGGTTAAACGACCTTCCCAGCTCGCGCTCAAGCTCTTCCACGGTACCGGGGTCCCACGCGCCGTCGCGCAGCATATCGAGCGCCCGGCGCCACGCCCGCACCACGTTGAATACGTAATCGGGGTTCTTCATGCGCCCCTCGATCTTGAGCGACGCAACGCCAGCATCTACAAGCTCGGGCAGATGCGCAATACCCAGATAGTCATGCGGACACAGCAGACGATCTCCCTCGACGGCGACAACGCTCTGTCCCGCCTCGTCCACTAGGTCGTACGCCAGACGGCACGGCTGCGTGCAGTCGCCGCGCATCGCCGATCGTCCACGCCGCAGGGCCGAGAACTCGCACGCCCCCGAATAGCCGATGCAAATCGCACCGTGGCAGAATACCTCGATGGGCACGCCCGTGGCACAGAGCGCCGCAATCTCGTCGACCGTCAGCTCGCGTGCCGTCGTCACGCGCTCGACCCCCAGCTCATCGGCGGCAAGCCGCACGGCACCCTCGCTATGAGCGCCCGCCTGCGTGGACAGGTGAATCTCGACCCCGGGAATCGCCGCGCGCAGCGCGCAGGCCAACCCGGCATCGGCGACAATCAGAGCATCGGCGTCCAGCTCCAGTGCATGAGCTCCCAACGCCACCGCGTCGGACAACTCATCGTCAAACACGAACACGTTGAGCGTTACGTACACACGCACGCCATGGGCATGCGCCACGGCGCAGCCGCGCGCAAACTCGTCATCCGTAAAGCCGTGGGCGCTCACACGGGCGTTAAAGCCGCCCAACCCCGCATAGATGGCATCGGTACCCGCGGCGATAGCCGCAAGCATCTGGTCGAGTCCGCCCGCCGGCGCCAGCAGCTCGGGCAGCGCCGCACTGACGACATCCAATCCAGTCTCGCATTGTCCGCTCGGCCCCATCGCCCGAATCGCCATCGACAAACTCCTTACCAAGGTATGCATTCACTCTGAAAAATGCCGTCTTCCAGCATACACGAGGCCTCGCGCGCCCCGTTTGGTTTATCGTGTAATAACTTATGTCCATCCTGCCCCGACGGCACATCCACCGTCCGGCACGACATACCTGGAGGTCAATATATGGGTCCTCGCCAACGACAGGGACACAGCCGTTCAAAGACGCACGCCCTGCCCATAATCCTGCTCTCGTTTTTGGGCTTTCTGCTGATTGCGGGCGTGGCGTTTGGCATCGGCATGGTCGGCAACGTCAACCGCTGGCTGTCCGATCTGCCCGACTACACCGACGCCAACGCGTATCTGGTGAGCGAGCCCACCGAGATCGTCGACTGCAACGGCAACAAGATCGCGAGCTTCTACACGCAAAACCGCAAATCCATCACCAAGGACGAGGTCTCCCCCTACGTGCTGCAGGGCACCGTTGACGTCGAGGACGAGCGCTTCTACGAGCACGGCGGTATCGACCTGTGGGGTATCGCGCGTGCTGCGGTGGCAACCCTCGGCGGCGGGCACGAAGGCGCCTCGACTATCACCCAGCAGCTGGTGCGCAACACCATCCTGCAGGAGGAGCAGTTCGACTCGACCATTGAGCGTAAGGTGCGCGAGGCCTACATCGCCATCAAGATGGAGGACATGTACTCCAAAGACGAGATCCTCATGATGTACCTCAACACCATCTATTACGGCCACGGCGCCTACGGCATCGAGGCCGCAGCCGAGACCTATCTGTCCAAGAGCGCCGCCGACCTCACCCTCAGCGAGGCCGCGCTGCTCATCGGCCTTCCCAACTCGCCTTCGCAGTACGACCCCACGGTCAACCCCGATCTGGCACTGTCTCGCCGCAACAAGGTTCTCGACAACATGCTGCGCCTGGGCCACATCACCCAGGAGGAGCACGATGCCGCACAGGCCGAGCCCATCACCCTCAACGTGACCGAAATCTCGGGCAGCGGCGTCGACGTATACTCGCAGCCCTACTTTGTCTCCTACGTCAAGCAGCTACTGGAGCAGGAGTTCTCGACCGACGTGCTCTTTAAGGGCGGCCTGACCGTCAAGACCACCATCGACCCCACGATGCAGCAGGTGGCAGAGAATGCCGTCCGCGAGCAGCTCGACACGCTCTCGCTTGACGGCCTGGACATGGGCATGGTCGTCGTCGACCCCAAGACCGGCTACATCAAGTGCATGGTGGGCGGCTACGACTACAACGCCGACGAGAACCACGTAAACCATGCCACGGCCAAGCGTCCCGTCGGCTCCACCTTTAAGGCCTTTACGCTGGCAACTGCCATCCAAAACGGCATGAACCCCAACGTCACCCTCAACTGCAACTCGCCGCTCAAGGCCAAGGGCACCACAACCGAGGTACAAAACTACGCCAACCAGAGCTATGGCAACATCACTCTTAAGCAGGCGACGGCATACTCCTCCAACACCGGCTACATCCAGGTGGCGGAAGCCGTCGGCAACAGCAAGATCATCTCGCTCGTCAAAAAGCTCGGCATCGACCCCGCCAAGGACAACATCGAGGACGTTCCCGTCATGACGCTCGGCACCGGCTCGATCTCGCCACTCGAGATGGCCGCCGCCTACGCGACGTTTGCCAACGGCGGCTACTATCGCCAGCCGATCGCCATCACCGAGATTGATTCTCGTACCGGTTCGGTGCTGTACCAGCACACCGACAATCCCTCACAGGTGCTTACCGAGGGCGAGGCCGCCGCGGTCACCGATGTTCTGTCCGGCGTCATGAAGGGCAGCGGTACGGGTGCTGCCGGCGCCCTGAGTGTCAACCAGCCCTATGCCGGCAAGACGGGCACCACCGACAACACCACCAACCTGTGGTTCTGCGGCTATACCCCGCAGCTGGCGTGCGCCCTGTGGACCGGCTATTCCGCGGGCGAGATCCCCATCCAAAAGTACGGCACGGACCTGCTGGGCGACAGCACCAACCTGCCTGTCTTTAAGCGGTTTATGAACACCGTTCTGACCGGTACCGAGCGCGAGGAGTTTGCGACCGGAACGGCGCCCACCTACAAGAACAACAGCGTCTGGAAGTTCTACGGCACCAATAACACCAAGAAGTCGGAGAACGACGACAAGGACAAGGACGAAGAGGAAGAGGAAACCACCACAACGACTACCACGACGACCACGACCACCGAGACCACGGGCGGCGACACCACCGGCGGCACCGGTACGACCGGTGGCTCGACGGGCGGCTCCACTGGTGGTTCGACCGGCGGCGATGGCGGCACGCCTACGCCTACGCCCACTCCCACTCCCGACCCCTCGCCCACGCCTGACGATACGGTCGGCTAAGAAGTACGCGACTAAAGCCAACAAGGCCCCGAGCAGCTTATTGAACTGCTCGGGGCCTTTTAGTTTGAAGCGACCTGGTGGGCGGTCTTTATACCGGCAAACAAAAAGGGATACCGACCAACGTCGACACCCCTTACAAGCCACTATGTAAGCGCACGCAGTGCCGAGCGCACGACCCGCACGCCTACTTGCGAGAATTGCTCAGCTTATTGATCAGCGCCTCGAGACGCTCGCCGTCCTCGGCCGTCTGGGCAATAACCAAAATCGTATCGTTGCCGGCAAGCGAGCCAAGCACATCGGGCAACTCTGCCGCATCAACGGCGGCGGCGATGCCGGAAGCCGTGCCAGGCTGAGCCTTGATCATAACCAGATTATCGGTACGCAGAACGCCCGTTACGAGCTCGGAAACCATGCGCTGCAGGTGCAGGTCCTCTGCCAGAACATAGATGCCCTCAGGGAGCTTACGCAGCCCCATATCGGCAATATCGCGAGAGACAGTCGCCTGCGTGCAATCAAAGCCCATAGCACGGAGCTCATCGACCAGCACACGCTGCGTGCGGACGTCCTTATTGCGCACAATATCTCTAATGGCATCCTGGCGCCCATTGCGTTTTTTAGCCATACAAACCCTCACTCCAAAAGATGGCGGAGACAATCAATCAGTGATTGAATAGTTTAACGCTATTTGAAGGCTTTTGTGTATAAGAACGCATTTCGAAACAATTCTATGCAAGTTTGTTTCGTAATGAGCCGTTTAGGCGGTTTTTGCGCCCGTCCGGTTAAGAAAAGCTGCCAGATGCGTACACATCACGCAACGCGCGGGCTTGGCGCTAGCGATCGGCCCAAACAACAGACCGAGCCCCCGATGGTTATCCTTGAGCGCGGCGACCATCTGACGGGTTCGAGGCGCCTCGAGCATATCACGCATGCGGGCGGAACGCTCGATTGACGACACCCCATGCGGGCTCAGACACAAATTCTCGATGCAGGCGACCAGTCCGGCAAAGTAGAACTTTTGGCTTGCCAGCTTGAGCCGGCCACCGCTATCTGCTTCCGAGAGTGAGTCCGCAAGCTCGTCGAGTGCTCGGGTGTCATCGGATACCCTGGCATACATGGTGGGATCAAAGGCATCTGTAAGCTTAGGCGCCACCGCGTGGAAACAAGCGTCGCCGCATCCGGAGACGCGCTGCGCCTGCGAGAGCGCGCATGCCATAAACCCAACTGTGCGAAACGCCTTGTCGCACAAAAGGCATGCCTCAAACAGCGGACGGCTATACATCACGCCAGAGACTTGAGCAACCAAGCCGCCTAAAATCAACTGAGGCAGCCCGGCCACCATCGAAGACTTGTCTTCAATGACAATAGAGGCAGCATCCAAGACACGCGAATGGCGCTCTCGATGTGCATCATAGCGGTCGAGCGACACCGTGGGGAACACTATGTCTGCCGCAGTATCGCACGCGATATCGACCATCTTGGAAAGGGATTGCGGAGCAAACCACTCATCGGCGTTCATGGCGATGATTTGAGAGCCGCGCGAGGCAGCAAAACCGGCACGAAGACACGCGCCGCGCGTCGCGTCCTCGACGTCAATCAAATCAATATGGATGTCCCTGTCGGCAGCAACTTGAAGCGAATGGCGCACACCGGGCGCAGTATCGCGACAGACAACGACAATCTGCAAATCGTAGAGGTCTTGGTTCTGGATACTCTCGAGCGCACGCATCGCATAGCTGGGCGAACCTTCTACCACAAGGATCACCGAAAGTCGCGGATGCGAGCCACGTCGAACCAAATTATCCGTCCTCTCGACAGCAATGAATCAAACCGTGGTTCATGGTACACCCCGGCAATAAAAGCAATGAGACACCGGTTGCATTGCACGCCAAGAACAGATGTTGCACACGCGCAGCCCACAGATGACAGGTGTCGACGCACGACACGTCGAGCCCTCCCCTAGTCGAGCACGACAAGCTCGGCGGGATCGTAATCCACGCCCATAAACGTAAGGCCGCAGGCAGGAGCCGTGGGGCCCGCAGCGGTACGGTCGCAAGCATCGATAACCTCGCGCATCCACTCGGGTTCACGGCGATGCATGCCAATCTCGACAAGCGTGCCCACGATCGTACGGACCATCGAATGCAGAAACGCATTGCCCTCGATGGTGAACGTCAGGATGTCCTCGCCAAACGCAACCTCATGGCCAAATTCGGCACGCATCACGCAGCGATGCGTGGGCTTGCCAACGGCCGAGGCAACCTTGCAAAAGCTCTTAAAGTCCTGCTCGCCCAAAAGCGCAGGGCAGGCGGCCGCCATCGCATCGACGTCGAGGGGATAGCGATGCCACCACACCGCACCGCGCGAGAGCACGGGGCGCGCATCGCGATCGGCAATACGGTACGTATACGTACGGGACCGCGCGTCAAAGCGGGCAGAAAAGCCCCTACGGGCCTTGTAGACCTCGTTTATGGCGATATCTTTGGGCAGGAGGGCATCCATAGCCCTCAGCCACCTACGGCGCGTACAAGCGAGCTCAGCGTCCGTTACGGGCACGCTAATGTACTGGGCCACCGCATGCACGCCGGCATCGGTACGACCCGCACACGTCAGATCGATCGGGCGGCGCAGCAGCGTCTCGATAGCGCGGCGTAACTCGCCCGCAACGGTCGTCTGGCCCGGCTGCTCGGCAAATCCGCTATAGGACGAGCCATCATAGGCAACACGGAATACAAGCGTGGCATCGAGCTCAGGAATCGAATTGAAATCAGACGGCGCGGTCATGGGCGCTCCCAACAAACAATCAACGGTATCGCGACAAAAAAAGAGGGGTACGCGAACGTACCCCTCGAATATAGCCTATGCAGACGGATTGTCTACTCAGCGGTCTCCTCAGCAGGAGCCTCCTCGACGGCCTCGACCTTCTTGGGAGCAGCGGCCTTCTTGGGGGCCGGAGCAGCCTTCTTGGCCTTAGGCGTGCAAGGCTCGGTGACGAGCTCCATGATAACGATAGGAGCGTTGTCGCCCTTACGATTGCCGAGCTTCATGATGCGGGTGTAACCGCCGTTGCGGTCCTGCCACATGCCCTGGGCAGCCTTGTCGAAGATCTCGGCAACGAGCTGCTTATCGCCGAGCTTGGCGATGGCCAGACGACGAGAGTGCAGGTCGCCCTTCTTGGCCCAGGTGATGATCGGATCGACGACCGAACGCAGCGCCTTAGCGCGGGTCTCGGTGGTCTTGATGCGGTCGTTCTCGAAGAGGGCCTTGGCCAGGCTCTTCTTCATGGCCTTGGTGTGGCTCGCATCGGTGCCGAGCTTCAGGCCCTTCTTAACGTTGTGACGCATGGTCTAGTTTCTCCTCAAATATGCGAAGCATTAAGCCTTCAGGCTCAGGCCCATGGACTCAAGCTTGTCCTTCACTTCCTCGATCGACTTAACACCGAAGTTACGGATGTTAAGCAGATCGTTCTCCGAGAACTCAACGAGCTGACGGACCGAGTGAATGCTGGCGCGCTTAAGGCAATTGTAGGAACGGACGGAAAGGTCCAGATCCTCGATCTGCTTGTCCAGCTCGGCGTTGTCGTTGGTGACCTCGGGAGCGAAGATCGAAGCCTCCTCCTCGACCTCGGGGGTCTCGGCAAGGTTCATAAAGGCAGCCATATGCTGGTTGATGATATTGGCAGCCTGGACCACGGCGTCGCGCGGAGCGATGGAGCCGTTGGTCTCGATCTCGAGGACAAGGCGGTCGTAGTCGGTGTGCTGACCGACACGGCAAGCCTCAACGAGCTTGGCGCAACGGGACACCGGCGAGTACAGCGAGTCGACGTGGATCACACCGATGGGATCGTTGTCGCGCTTGTTAGCCTCGCCAGAGACATAGCCGCGGCCATAGCCGATGCGCATGCTCATGGTGAGATGGCCACCCTCGGTAAGCGTAGCGATGTGCTGCTCGGGGTTGACCAGCTCAAACTCGGACGGAATAAAGAAGTCCGCACCGGTGACCTCGCAGGGGCCGTCAACAGAAATGGTGGCGGTCGCCTCGTCGGTCGCGCCGAGAGCCCTGAAGACAAGACCCTTGACATTCAGGACGATGTCGGTGACATCCTCGACCATGTTAGGGATGGTCATGAACTCGTGCTGTGCACCATCGATCTGAATAGCCTCGACGGCGGCACCCTCGAGCGAGGACAGAAGTACGCGGCGAAGGGAGTTACCCAGCGTATCGCCGTAGCCACGCTCGAGCGGCTCGACGGAGACACGAGCAGACGTCTCGTTGATCTCTTCGACCTGAACCTGAGGCCTAATGAATTCTGACATGTATTACCTCCAGCCTCAGCAGCCCGGATGGACTACTTAGAGTAGAGCTCGACGATGAGCTGCTCGTTGATATCACCGCTGATCTGCTCACGCGTCGGCAGAGCGAGCACGTTACCAGACAGCTTCTCGATATCGACCTCGAGCCAGCCAGGGACCTCAAAGCGCTCGGAGGAAATCAGGGCCTCCTTGATGGGGAGGAGGTCACGGAACTTCTCGCCGACAGCGACGACGTCGCCGGCCTTGACGCGGTAGGACGGGATGTCCACGCGCTTGCCGTTCACGGTGAAGTGACCGTGACGGACGGACTGACGAGCCTCTTTGCGGGTGCGGGCGAAGCCAAGACGGAAGACGACGTTGTCGAGGCGAGACTCAAGGATGATCATGAGGTTCTCACCGGTGACACCGTTCATCTTGCGGGCCTTGTTGAAGTAGCCGTGGAACTGCTTCTCCAGAACGCCATAGATGAACTTGACCTTCTGCTTCTCGCGCAGCTGCATGCCGTACTCAGATTCCTTGCGACGGCGCTTGGGCTGACGGATAGATTCCTTCTTGCTGCTGTAACCGAGCTCAGCGGGATCGATCCCGAGCTGACGGCAGCGCTTAAGAACAGGAGTCCTGTCGATTGCCATATTGATACGATCCTTTCAGTTACACGCGGCGACGCTTCTTGGGGCGGCAGCCGTTGTGCGGAATGGGGGTCTTGTCCTGGATGCTCGAGACCTCGAGGCCAGCAGCCTGGAGGGAGCGGATGGCGGTCTCACGACCGGAGCCGGGGCCCTTGACGAAGACGGAAACCTTCTTCATACCGTGCTCCATGGCCTGCTTGGCAGCAGCCTCGGCAGCCATCTGGGCAGCGAACGGCGTGGACTTACGGGAGCCCTTGAAGCCCACCTGGCCAGCCGACTTCCAGGAAATGACGTTGCCCTGGGGATCGGTGATCGAAACGATCGTGTTGTTAAACGTAGAACGAATGTGAGCCTGGCCCACGGAAATGTTCTTACGGTCCGCGCGCTTCAGACGGGCAGCGCGAACGTTCTTCTTAGCAGTAGCCATCTATCTAGCGCTCCTTATTTCTTCTTCTTAGCACCGATCTGACGCTTCGGGCCCTTGCGGGTACGAGCGTTAGTGTGGGTGCGCTGGCCGCGGACCGGGAGGCCCTTGCGGTGACGAAGGCCGCGGTTGCAGCCGATGTCCATAAGGCGCTTGACGTTCTGGTTGCGCTCACGGCGGAGGTCGCCCTCAACCATGATCTGGTTCTTATCGATATAATCGCGGATGGCGTTAACCTCATCCTCGGTGAGGTCCTTAACGCGCGTATCCACGTTAACGTTGCACTCGACGCAGATCTTCGTCGCAGTGGTGCGGCCGATGCCGTAAATGTAGGTCAGACCGATCTCAACGCGCTTCTCACGCGGGAGGTCGACACCATTAATACGGGCCAACGTAGTCTCCTCTCTTAACCCTGACGCTGCTTATGACGGGGGTTCTCGCAAATGACGAGGACCTTGCCATGGCGCCTAATGATTTTGCACTTATCGCACATCTTCTTGACCGAAGGACGTACCTTCATCGTTCTTCCTTTCGGTAGCGCTCAAACTACTTCCCTACTATCTACTCGCCCAGCCGCAGGCGTTTAAAACTATGGCTGGTCTTCACACACAATCCGACCGTAGGTTGAGCTAAGCCTGCAGTCGGAAATGGAGTGCGTGTATGCGTGCCGCTATTTGTAGCGATAGGTGATGCGGCCGCGGGTCAGGTCGTACGGGGAAAGCTCCACGACAACCCTGTCACCGGGGAGAATACGGATGTAATTCATTCGGATCTTGCCAGAAATGTTGCATAGAACCGAATGACCGTTCTCGAGCTCGACCTTAAACATGGCGTTGGGCAGCGGTTCCTTTACCGTACCCTCGAGCTCAATTGCGTCTTCCTTCTTCACAAGCAATCATCTTTCTCTAGAAAACGACAGCGATTGAGTATTCTACAACACGTATGCACGCATCGTAATAACTTCGTAATGGCTCCACAACTAAGTGGAACTTGTTACATTTCTCCGCCTTGGAGCGAACACCAAGCACCTTGGGCATCCGTGGTGAGAATCACCGGACCGTCATTGGTAATGGCGACGGTGTTCTCGTAGTGCGCGGCGGGCAGGTGGTCGTTGGTCGTAACAATCCAACCGTCGGAGCCCGTGCTCACATGGTTGGAACCCATCGTAACCATCGGCTCGATGGCAATGACCATGCCGGCCTGGAGGCGAACGCCCCTCCCCTTCTTTCCATAGTTAGGAACGTTGGGGTCCTCGTGCATCACGCGGCCAATGCCATGGCCAACATAGTCACGAAGAACGCCATAGCCGTGAGACTCGGCGAGAGACTGAACGGCATAACCAACATCCCCGATATGGTTACCGGGGACAGCCTGCTCGATGGCAGCCTTAAGGCAATCGCGCGTAACCTCGCACAGGGCCTTGGCCTCGGGCGTTGGGGTGCCAACGAAAAACGTCCAAGCGTTATCGCCGACCCAACCGTCGACAACGGCTCCCGTATCGATGGAAATGATATCGCCATCGCGCAGGATCATGTCGGGGTTGGGAATACCGTGGACCACGGCATCGTTGATCGATGCGCAAATGGTTCCCGGGAACCCGCCGTAACCCTTAAAGGCCGGGGTGCCGCCATGCATGCGGATAATCTGCTCCGCGAGCTGATCGAGCTCAAAAGTCGAAACGCCAGGGCGCACCATGGCTCCAACGTGGCGGAGCGCCATCTTAGATAGCGCTCCTGCCTTCTTCATCTGCTCGATTTGCGTTGCAGACTTAATCTTGATCATAGACCGAGAGCCTCTTTGACATCCCCGTACACGGTCTCGCGAGCCTGGTCACCGTTGACCGACTTGAGCAGACCCTGGCCACGATAGTAGTCGACGAGCGGGCTCGTGGACTTCTCGTAGACGTCGAGACGGTTCTTGATGGTCTCGGGCTTGTCGTCGTCGCGCTGATACATCTCGCCGGCACACTTGGGGCAGGTAGCATCGGCAGCGGTGCCGGTGTAACCGCAGGCGCGGCAGGTGCGACGCGAAGACAGACGATCGATGATGACCTCGGGGGCCACGTCGACCAGAAGGGCGCAGTCGATCTCGCGACCCATGGCGGAGAGCTCGGAATCGAGCGTCACAGCCTGGGCGGTGTTGCGCGGGAAGCCATCGAGGATGAAGCCCTGCTGGGCGTCATCGGCGGCAAGGCGCTCCTTGACAAGGTCGATCACGAGCTGGTTGGGAACGAGCTCGCCAGCGTCCATGTACTTCTTAGCCTGAATACCAAGCTCGGTGCCACCCTTGACGGCAGCACGCAGCAGGTCGCCCGTGGAAATGTGAGCGACGCCAAACTCGGCGACGAGCTCCTGTGCGACGGTGCCCTTACCGGCACCCGGAGCTCCGAGCAATACGAGGTTCATGAGCAATCCTCCTCTAGCCTATTTAAAGAATCCATCGTAATCATACATCTTGATCTGGCCTTCGAGCTTATCGACCGTGTCGAGCACGACGCCGACCATGATGAGGATGGACGTGCCGCCAAATGCCTGGATCAGATGGTTACCCGTGAAGGAGAAGATGATCGAAGGCACGATGGCGATGAGCGCCAAAAAGACAGCGCTGGGAAGCGTAATCTTGTTGAGCGCGTTCTTGATGTAGGCCGCGGTAGCCCTACCCGGACGCACGCCCGGAATAAAGCCGCCCTGCTTCTTAAGGTTATCGGCCGTGTCATCGGGGTTGAACACCATGGAGGTGTAGAAGTACGCGAAGAACACGATGAGGACAACGTTAAGCACCCAGTTGAGCCAACCGGTCGAAAGCGCAGAGGCAACTGCCTGAATCCAGCCGATGCCGGGGAAGAACACGGCAATCTGAGCCGGGAAGTACAGCAGCGCCGAAGCGAAGATGATCGGCACGACGCCCGCGGTGTTGACCTTGATGGGCAGGTAGGTGGTCTGTCCACCCATCATGCGACGGCCCACGACGCGCTTGGCGTAGGAGACCGGAATGCGGCGCTGGCCGCGCTCAAGGAAAACGATCAGCGGGATAACCAGCAGGATGATGGCGCAGATGATCACCATGGTGATGATGCCACCGGCATTGCCCTCGGTGCTGGAGAAGATAGCCTGCGGCAGACCGGCCATGATGTTCGCAAAGATGATCAGCGACATGCCATTGCCGATACCGCGCTGGGTGATGAGCTCACCAATCCACATGATCAGCATGGCGCCCGCGGTGAGCGTACCGACGATCATGAAGTCAAAGATGATCTCGGGAGCGCCGGCGCCATTAAAGCTGATGCCGAAGCTCTTAAAGAGGAAGAGGTAACCCACGGAGTTGAGGATTGCCAGAGCCAGGGTGAGGTAACGCGAATACTGCGTAATCTTGGTCTGACCAACCTCGCCCTCGCGGGCAAGCTCATGCAGGGAAGGCACGACGGCCTGGAGCATCTGGAGGATGATCGAGCTGGTGATGTAAGGCATGATGCCCAGCGAAAACACCGACACATAGCTCAACGCGCCGCCAGAGAAAAGATTCAGGAGGGCCATAGCACCTGCGGCGACCGAATTGTTATCGGTCGAGAAAAGGCCCAGCATCCCCTGGAAGGGAATGCCGGGCACAGGAACGTGCGCACCAAAGCGGTACACGACGAGCATAGCTATGGTAAAAAGAATCTTTTCGCGCAATTCTTTGATGCGGAAAGCATTCTTAAGACCATTTAGCACGGCAGCTCGACCTTTCCGCCGGCGGCCTCGATCTTGGCCTGCGCAGAAGCGCTGACCTTGTCGACCTTGACCGTGAACTTCTTGGTGAGCTCACCATTGCCGAGCACCTTGACGGGCTCGAACTCGCTCTTGGTGATGCGAGCGGCCTTAAGAGCGGCACCGTCGATCACAGCGCCATCCTCGAACTTACGCTCGAGACGCTCAACGTTAACAGCGGTGTACTCGATACGACGGGGGTTGCGGAAGCCCGGAAGCTTGGGCAGGCGCATAGCCAGCGGAGTCTGGCCACCCTCGAAGCCGGCACCCTTGGTGCCGCCAGAGCGGGAACCCTGGCCCTTCTGACCGCGGCCAGAAGTGGTGCCGTGACCCGAAGAATTGCCACGGCCGACGCGCTTGCGGTTCTTGGTGGAACCGGGCGCGGGAGTAAGATCGTGAAGCTGCATTTGCTACTCCTCTACAATCTCGACAAGGTGCTTGACCTTGAAGATCATGCCGCGGACGGACTCGTTGTCAGCAATCTCGCGAACCTCGCGGATCCTGTGGAGACCGAGGGCACGGACAGTACGGACCTGGTCCTGCTTGCAACCGTTGGTGCTGCGGACCTGCTTGATCTTGATGGTGTCAGCCATGCTTAGTTCTCCTTACCGACGAACATCTCGGAGACCGTCAGGCCACGGCGAGCCGCGACGTCCTCAGGGCTGGAGAGCTCCTTGAGGCCCTCGACGGCAGCCTTGATGATGTTGAGGCCGTTGTCGGTACCGAGGGACTTGGACAGGACGTTCTTGATGCCAGCAAGCTCAAAGAGGGGACGCACAGCGCCGCCGGCGATAACGCCGGTACCCTCGACAGCGGGCTTGATGATGATGCGGCCGGCACCAAAGTGGCCGAGAACCTCGTGCGGGATGGTGCCCTGCTCGGTCACCGGCACGTGGAACATGTTCTTCTTGGCATCGAGAGACGCCTTGGAGATGGCCAGGGGCACCTCAGCGGACTTGCCCATGCCAACGCCGACGTTACCCTTGCCGTCGCCAACGACGACGAGAGCGACGAGGCTCATGCGACGACCACCCTTGACGGTCTTCGACACGCGGTTGATGTAAACGACGCGCTCCTCGAACTCGGAGGCCTCGCGCTGCTGCTTCTGATTACGAGCCATGTGCTACATACCTCCTAGAACTCGAGACCGGCGGCACGAGCACCGTCGGCGAGGGCCTTGACGCGGCCATGGTAGATACGGCCACCACGATCGAAGGCGACCTTGGTGATGCCGGCCTCGATGGCGCGCTTGCCAACGAGCTGACCGACCTTCTCCGCAGCCTCCTTGTTCGAGGTGTGGGTGCCCTTGAACTCGGCCTCGAGGGTCGAGGCAGAGACGAGCGTCAGGCTGGAGCCCTTGCTGTCGTCGATGATCTGGGCATAGATGTTGGCGTTAGTACGGGTCACGCGAAGACGCGGACGCTCGGCGGTACCCGAGACCTTGCCGCGAACACGACGCTGACGACGCTTGAGGCCTTCCAGCTTCGCCTTATGCTTGTTCATACGTAAACTCCTAAAAAGGTTGATCTTGCCAGCACCTGACGGGGTGCTGGTCTTATGCGAGTGAGTCGGTTACGACTACTTGGCGGCCTTACCCAGCTTGCGGCGGATGTGCTCGCCAACGTAGTGGATACCCTTGCCCTTGTAAGGCTCGGGAGGACGATGACCGCGGATCTCAGCGGCGATCTGACCGACCTGCTGCTTGTTGATACCCTTGACGTTCACGTGGGTGTTGTCGGGAACCTCGAAGGTGATGCCCTCGGGAGCCTCGACGATCACGGGGTGCGAGAAGCCCAGGGAGAACTCGAGGTTCTTGCCCTTCTGCTGCACGCGGTAACCGACGCCGGCGAGCTCGAGCTTCTTCTCGAAGCCCTCGGAAACGCCGACAACCATGTTGTGGATGAGGGCGCGGGTGAGGCCGTGGCGGGCACGGGTCTCACGCTCGTCGTCGGGACGGGAAACGGTGAGGACGTTGTCCTCGACGTTGATAGCGAGCTTCTCAAAGACATCGAGCTCGAGCTGGCCCTTGGGGCCCTTGACGACAACGTTGTTGCCGTTGACTGCCACTTCGACTCCGGCGGGAATCTGGACAGGCTTATTACCGATACGAGACACGGTGATCTCCTTTCCTTCTACCTACCGAGCGAATTACCAGACGTAAGCAATGATCTCGCCGCCGACGTTGTGCTTGCGAGCATCGCGGTCGGTCATGACGCCATGGCTGGTGGAAATAATGGCGGTACCAAGGCCACCGCGGACGCGGGGCATGTCGGCAACGCCGGTGTACTTACGCAGGCCCGGCTTGGAAATGCGGCGGATGCCGTTGATGACCTTAGCCTTCTTGGGACCATACTTAAGCGTGATGTGCAGAGTCTTCTGGGGAACGGTGTCCTCGACATCGTAGCCCTCGATGTAGCCCTCCTCGTGCAGAACACGAGCGATCTCGACGAGCTTCTTGCTGCTCGGCATGGAGACCGTGGCCTTGTTCACAGAGTTAGCGTTACGGATGCGCGTAAGCATATCTGCGATCGGGTCTGTAAGGTTCATACAGATTCTCCTTCGTTCTTGATGAACACGTGCTCTTGGTTCTTCGCCGCCCTTAACGGCAAAGCCTTTTTAGCGCGTTTTCCCTGTTCCAAACTGATGCTTGAAACGCTGGTAGTGACTTACCAGCTGGCCTTCTTAACGCCGGGAAGCTCGCCCTTGAGTGCAAGCTCGCGGAAGCAGACACGGCACAGGCCGAACTTGCGGTACACAGAGTGCGGACGGCCGCAGCGCTGGCAGCGCGTGTACTCACGAGTAGAGAACTTCTGCTTGCGATTGCACTTGACGATCATCGATGTCTTAGCCACTTATATCCTCCTCACATAGAGTATTGTTCGCCCCAAGCGCCGCCCCCTTGTGGGAACGGCGCTTATAGGGCAGGTGAACCTATTTCTTGAACGGGAAACCGAAGGCGTCCAGAAGGGCCTTGGCCTCCTCATCGGTGTTGGCGGTGGTCACGAAAGTGATGTCCATACCACGCTGGTGATCGACGGAGTCGAAGTCGATCTCGGGGAAGATGAGCTGCTCGGTGACGCCCATGGAGAAGTTACCACGGCCGTCGAAGCTCTTGGCGGAGATGCCGCGGAAGTCGCGGATACGGGGGATCGCGACGGAGGTCAGACGATCGAAGAACTCCCACATACGGTCGCCACGCAGGGTAACCTTGCAGCCGATCGGCATACCAGCGCGCAGGCGGAAGGTAGCGATGGACTTGCGGGCACGGGTGATCATCGGCTGCTGGCCGGTGATGGCGCGCAGGTCGCGCACGGCACCGTCGATGGCCTTGGAATCGGTAGCGGCCTCGCCGACACCCATGTTCACGACGATCTTCTCAAACTTGGGGATCATCATGACGTTCTCGTACTGGAACTTGTCCTGAAGCTGCTGCTTGACCTCGTTGTTGTACTTGGTCTTCAGACGCGGCACATACTTCTCTTCTGCCATTGTTCACTCCTTCTTGGGGTTTTAAGCACGGGGCGTGGCCACGATGGGTTGTCCTCGTGCCTCCTGGCTGCATCCGCGCCGCTCATGGCATTTTGCGGTTTGGACTCGACGCAGCAGGAGCCGACAAAACAATCGGTACTATACGCGCATCGGGAGCGTATTTCCAGAAAAACCTCGTCTGCCTGCACAACTCCACAACTCCCCCGCACAAATGCGTCCGCATGCGACGGAGGAAAACGGATCCCTTGGCAGTTGCGGTGAAATAGGGACTGTTTGACGGCTTAACTGGCTTAAACAGTCCGTATTCCACCGCAACTCATATATGGGGATGCGATTAGCGCTTGCGGGGGACGAGCTTGGTGCGGCGCAGGTGGATCATCTCGGCGGCGATGGAGATAGCGATCTCCTCGGGGTCCTCGGCCTCGATGGAAACGCCGATCGGCAGGTGCAGCTCGTCGATCTGCTCCTGCGTAAAGCCCTCCTGCTCCAGGCGGGCGCGCACAAAGGCCGTCTTGCGGCGCGAACCCAAGCAGCCCAGATAGGCGGGTTTGGCGCGCACGGCCTGAATCACCACGTCGATATCGGACTTGTGACCCGCCGTGGCGACGACCACCAGGTCGCGCGGGCCGATGGGGCACTGCTTGCTCAGGTTCTTGTAGTCGACCAGACGACGGTCGTAGACACCTGGCACCCATTCGGGGGTCAGCGTGCCGGGGCGGTCGTCGCAAGCCACGACGGCAAAGCCCGCCGCCGTGAGCACCCGCGCCGTCGCAGCACCCACGTGGCCGCAGCCAAAGATATAGGTCAGGCCCTCGGGGCAGAGCGTCTCGATGTGCGCCGTGGGAATCTCGGAGGCGGCGTTGGTGTAGGTGACCTTACTCCCCTCCTCCACCAGCGAAAGCCCGGGGCAGCCCGCAATGGTGCGGCGCGATTCCTCGCCATGGTACTCGGCCACATCGCCCTCGAGCACGCTCGCGATAAACGGCTCAAAGTCGATGACGAAGTCGCCGATGCGCCGATAGGCCAAGATGTCGGCAACCGACTGGAACAACGGCGCCTGCGATACATCCAGGCGCAGATAGCACAGGCAGATGGCTCCGCCGCAGATCATGCCGGTATCGGAGTTCTCGCCGCCCATGGTGTAGCGGACCAGACGCGACTGTCCCGCGCTCAGGAGCTCGCGCGCCTCATCCAGCGCAAAGAGCTCAATCTTGCCGCCGCCGATAGTGCCCGCCTGGCTGCCATCGGCAAAGACGGCCATCCAGGCGCCCACACCGCGCGGGGACGACCCCGCCGTACCGGCCACGACCACCAGCTCGCACGTCTCGCCAGCACGCAGGGCGGCAAGCGCCGCATTCACAACATCGAGCTTTTCCATTGCCGCCTTCTATCCTCTAAAGACATCGGTGAGCATAGCGAGTGCCTCGAGCACGCCGCCGCCGACCGACGTCGCCTTGTCCGAAATATAGTTGATGTAGCTGGCGTCGCCGCGCGGATCGACATCGGCGCATTTAAAGCCCTCAGTCACCTGCACGCCGTTCGCCAAAAGCCCGCGCAGACAGCCATCGATCTGCGTGCACATGGGCGTATCGCCCGCGTAGCCAATCACGTCTCCGGCGCTCACGATGTCGCCGATTGCGCGGTCGGACCGAAACACGCCGGCGGCGGGGCTGTGGATAACACGTTCCTTGCCATAGCCGGCGATAATGCCCGGCACGCCCGTGTTGGGCTGGGGCGAACCTTGGGTAATGACACGGCCGAGAAAATGCCCGCGCATGGTCTCGACCACGGCGTCGCAGTCAACCGGCGCGGTAAAGCCCGGCCCCACAGCGATGACGGCGGGCGCCATGTCGCGCGTGGTGCCCAAGTTGCGCTTAGCCAAAATCGCGTCGACCACAGCCGCGGGTTTCAGCTCGCCGAGCATCTTGGCCTGAGGGTCCACCACAACGGCGACGTCTCCAGCCTCGGCAATCGCAAGCGCCTCAGCCGGCGTCTGTGCCAAGCGAGCGCGAATGCCTTCGACCTCGACCTCGCCCAGGCGAATGGCCTCGCAAAAACAGATTGTGCGGCGGATGCACGTGGGAACCGCGATATCGGCCATAACGACCGAAACGCCGGCGCGCACCAAGCGAGCGGCGACGCCCGTGGCGATATCGCCGGCGCCGCGAACATAAACGAGCATTCCCGGGGCACCTCCCTGTGCTACGGTTTGAGCAGAGCAAAAGCGGTTCGGCCGCTACTCTGATGATTATTTATTATCACAGTATTATACGGCGGTGAACAGATGGAAACGGTTAGCGGCAATCTTGCCTCCGCGCTCAGGATCGAGTCGGGCATTACCGCGATTATCGGCAGTGGCGGTAAGTCGACCTTGCTAAAGACGCTGGGTCTCGAGCTCATGCGCGCTGGCGGCCGCGTGCTCCTCTGCACCACCACGCACATGTTTCCCGTCGCCGGCGTGCCGTGGGACGGGTCAAACCGTCGCCTGGATGCCGCGCCTTGGAAGCCGGGTGCCGCGCATGCCCCCGGCTGCACCTGCGAGGCCTGCGCGGGCCTTGTGCGCGGAAGCATCTGCCAGGCAGGCGTCTTGGACCCGGAGACAGGCAAGCTCTCCGCCCCCGCTGAGCCGCTCGACCAGCTGGCGCAGCGCTTTGACTATGTGTTGGCCGAGGCAGATGGCAGCAAGCGACTCCCGCTCAAGGCGCATGCCGCCTGGGAGCCGGTAATTCCCGCCGCCACGGCAAACGTTGTCTGGGTCGTCGGCGCCTCAGGGCTGGGCAAGCCCGTCGCCAAGGTTGTCCACCGCCCCGAGCTCTTCTGCGAGCGCTGCGGCTGCGAGCCCACCGACGCTGCCACCCCAGAGCGCGTCGCCATGGTGCTCAATGCCGAGCTGCAGATGCTGAACCTCGACAATGCCCGCATCATGCTCAACCAAGTCGACACGCTTGCCGATCCAACGATGGCAGATTGCTTCGAGGCAGCCCTCGGCCGCCCCCTCATCGCCACCAGCCTCCAGGGGTAGCAAATTTGGGACGGGGCTCTTTTTGCTACCCCGTCCCAAAAAATCATCTCCCAAATTAGCTACCCCGGCGGTCTTCCCGTTAGCGGGGCACGTAGCGGCCGGGTTGGGCTCCGGTGGGCTCGCCGTCGCGCGCAGCCAGCACGCCGTTCACAAACACGGCCTTGGCGCGGCCGTGCGCCTCAAAGCCCTCGAGCGGCGTATAGTCCACAGCCTGATGCTGCGTCGCGGCGCTAATCGTCCAGCGCGCCTTGGGATCCCACACGCACACGTCGGCATCGGAGCCCTCGGCAAGACAGCCCTTGCGCGGATACATGCCAAAGACGCGCGCCGGGTTCTCGCTCATCAAGCGGCACAGATCCTCGGGGCCCAGCTGTCCCTCAAAACTCGTAGCGATCGCGACGGGGCGATGCTCCACACCGGGCCCGCCGTTGGGAATCGCGCGGAAGTCATCGCGCCCGCGGTCCTTTTGCCCGTGCAGGTTAAAGCTGCAGTGGTCGGTCGCAATCGTATCGATCTCGCCGGCCACAAGCGCCTCGCGCAGTGCCGCACGGTCGCCGGCATGGCGCAGCGGCGGGCTCATCACATACTTGGCGCCCGCAAAGCCGTCCTCGCCCTGCTCCAAGTAGCGCGTATCGTCGAGCATCAGATATTGAGGACAGGTCTCGACATAGATGTTCTTCTGCCCGCGCGCTTTGGCAGCGCGAATGGCCTCGAGCCCCAACTTGGTCGAAAGGTGTACCACGTTGACCGGTGCGTCGCCGGCCAGGTGTGCCAGATACAGCAGACGGCTCACGGCCTCGGCCTCGCACACATCCGGACGGCTGAGCGCATGGCCCTCGGGCCCGTGGATACCCTGCTCAAACACGCGCTTCTGCAGCTCATTCACCAGCGTACCGTTCTCGCAATGCACGCACAGTATGCCGCCAATACGCTTGAGTTCCTCCAGCACCTCGAGCGTCTCGGCATCGTCCAGGCGCAGATGATCGTAGGCAAAGTAGGTCTTGAACGACGATACGCCCGCCTCGCGCATGGCCGAGAGGTCGGCGCGGTTGCGCTCGTTCCACTCGGCGAGTGCCATATGAAAGGCGTAGTTGGCCGTGCAGGTTCCGTCGGCGCGGCGATGCCACTCGGCCAAGGCATCGGGCATGGTCACGCCGCGATCGGCCGTCGCGTAGTCCACGATGGTCGTCGTACCGCCGCAGGCAGCCGCACGCGTACCGGTCTCAAAGCTATCGGCCGTCCAATCCATGCCGGTCCAGCACTGCATGTGTGTGTGGCCGTCGATAAAGCCCGGGAACACCCAGCAGCCCGCAGCATCCTCGACGGTATCGCCCTCGGCCGGCTCAATCGCCGCGGCAATCCGCACGATCTTATCGCCATCCATGGCAAGATCGGCGCGGCGAAGCCCCTGGGGCGTCACGAGTGCGCCGTTTTTGATGATGATCATAATTGCTCCTTATTGATTGATGCAGTTGGCCACGCGATCAAAATACGAGCAGGCGGCGATATGCTCCGTTATGCGTCGCTGTCCCTTGACGGTATCGACGTCCCACAGCTCGTAGGCACGCGCCTCGACCAGCACCACGTCGGTACGGTCCTTGAGGATCGAACCGCCGCCGTCCTTACCCTCAAGACACATAAGTGCATCGAACAGTTCCGCCGGAAAGAGCACCGGGCTCGAAGGCTCACCGTTGCACGCAAGACGCACCGGATACTTGCGGCCACGCTCATCAAACGCGCGAACCATGGCCTCAAAAGAATCCGAACTCACGAGCGGCTGGTCGCCCGGCAAAAAGAGGCAACCCTTCCAGCCGCGGCTCGCCCCCCACGAAAGGCCCGCACGGACGCTTTCGCTCCTGAGCTTGCCATCGTGCAGCACGCACGGGCAATGCTTGTCCTCGCAAATCTGGGCGACCTCGGGCCAACGCGTCGAAACCACGACGTCAAAGCCCCGGGGAACCGAATCGATAGTCCGGGCAATCAGCGGCTTGCCATAGATATCGGCAAGCATCTTGTTAGAGCCAAACCGCTTGCCCTCGCCCGAAGCCATAATGACGCAACCGAGTTTCATGGCGATACCTCCCCTGAAACCATCGTACCCATAACTCGCGTCGCGGGGCATCTACATCGAAAGCGCTTATCCCGCACGCCCACGATGCAAAAAGGGGCACCCCGCCGGTTGGCAGAGCGCCCCCTTTACATGGCTTACCTCAGCGCGGCTTTAGGCCTGGAACCAACGGGCGGTGTTGCGCTCGTCGAGGGCCTTGAGGGTAGCGGCGGGATCGGCAACCTTCTGCAGGAACATCATGGCTGCGATGGCGTACGGCTTGTAGCTGGCCTCCTTGTACATGCCCACGCGGTGCATGTCAAAGACGTCGGCGTTGACCTCGCCGTGCTCGCAAGAGACACCAGAGATGTCGGCGGGCAGCGGATGCATAAAGATGGTGTCCTGGCCGTTGGCGGTCTTCTCCATGAGCTCGGTCGTGGAGCACCAATCCTGATGGGTGGCGTTCTGAGCGAGCAGCTCCTTCTCGAGCGCAGCGATGCCGGCGTCGTCGCCCTCGGCGTACAGGTTGGTGCGCTTCTCCATGGCGGCAAACGGAGCCCAGCTCTTGGGGATCACGATGTCGGCGCCCTCGAAGGCCTCAGCCATGGTGTTGACCTGCTTAAAGGTGGTGCCGGACTCGGCGGCATAGCCCTTGGCGCGCTCGACGACCTCGGGCATGAGATCGTAGCCCTCGGGGTGGGCCAGGGTGACGTCCATGCCAAAACGGGGCAGCAGGCTGATCAGCGACTGCGGGCAGGACAGCGGCTTGCCGTAAGAAGGCGAATAGGCCCAGGTGACGGCAACCTTCTTGCCCTTGAGGTTCTCGAGGCCGCCAAACTCGTTGATGAGGTAGAGCATGTCGGCAGAGGACTGCGTGGGGTGGTCGGAATCGGACTGCAGGGAGATGAGCGTGGGACGGTGATCCAGAACGCCGTCCTCGTAGGCCTGCTGGACAGACTCGGAGACCTCGGCCATGTAGGCGTCGCCCTTGCCGATGTACATGTCGTCGCGGATGCCGATGACGTCGGCCATGAAGGAGATCATGGTAGCGGTCTCGCGGACGGTCTCGCCGTGAGCGATCTGGGACTTCTTCTCGTCCAGGTCCTGCAGCTCGAGGCCGAGCAGGTTGGCGGCCTTAGAGAAGGAGAAGCGCGTACGGGTGGAGTTGTCGCGGAACAGGGAGACGGCCAGGCCCGAGTCGAAGATCTTGGACGAAACGTTGTTCTCACGCAGCTCGCGCAGGGCGTCGGCAACGATGTAGAGAGCCTTGAGCTCATCGGTGGTCTTATCCCAGGTGTGCAGGAAGTCGCTGCCGTACATGCCCTTAAAATCGAGGCCGTTCAGCTGCTCGACGAGCTCGGTAAACTTGGCGTCCATGTAAATATCCTTTCCATAGATGAAACGATCGCAATGAGTAGATGTGCTCCGGCATGCGCGTGTGGCTAGAACATGCAGAGCGCTATGACGAGGACCCGCTACCGTTGAGGAAGCATGGGAGATAACGACCGCGGGCCCCAAGTCAACAGGGGGTGCCGGGGACACGAGCGGCCCCCGGCTCAACAAGATCAAGGAATGGGACTAGTCGATCTTGTTGTTGGTCAGACCGGCGCGGAACACGGTAGCGTCGCCATCGGCCTGGCTCGGATCGTAGAGGTTCAGGGCAGCCACATACATGGCGGCAGCGGTGACCAGGTCGTCCTTGTAGGTGACCTCGTTGGGAGCGTGAGCCTGAGACTCGGCACCCGGGCCAAAGCCGACGCAGGGGATGCCATAGCGGCCCTGGATGGAAACGCAGTTTGTGGAGAAGGTCCACTTGTCGCACAGCGGACGACCGGTGCGCTTGTCCATGCTGGGCTCGCAGCCGATGCGCTCGTCACCGAACATGGCCTTGTGGGCGTCGACGAGGGCCTTGACGTGCGGAGCGGTCTCCTTGTTGATCCACGTGGGGAAGTAAGCCTCGGTCTCGTAGACCTCGCCGGTCCAGGACGGACGGTCGTACATGTACATGGAGACCTTCACGTCGTCGCCGTACTTCTTGGCGGCCGGCAGGTTGCGGATCTCGTCCAGGCAGGACTCCCAGGTCTCGCCGGCGGTCATGCGACGGTCGATGGAGATGGCGCAAGAGTCAGCGACAGCGCAGCGGCTGGGGCTGGTGTAGAAGATCTGGCTGACGGTGCAGGTGCCGCGGCCCAGGAAGCGGGCGTCCTCAAAGTGCTCGGGGTTGTACTTGGGGTCGAGCATCTTGACGAGGCCCTTGATGTCGGTCGACTCGTCGCAGCCGTTGTTGTTGAGGGCGCGGACGTCGGCGATGATGTCGGCCATCTTGTAGATGGCGTTGTCGCCGCGGTCGGGAGCGGAACCGTGGCAGGAGGTGCCGTGAACGTCGACGCGGATCTCCATGCGGCCGCGGTGACCGCGATAGATGCCGCCGTCGGTGGGCTCAGTGGAAATGACGAACTCGGGCTTAATGCCGTCCTTGTTGTAGATGTACTGCCAGCACATGCCGTCGCAGTCCTCTTCCTGGACGGTGCCGACGACCATGATCTTGTAGCCCTCGGGGATGAGGCCCATGTCCTTCATCATCTTGGCAGCGTAGGTAGCAGAAGCCATGCCGCCCTCCTGGTCGGAGCCGCCGCGGCCGTAGATGATCTCGTCGGTCTCGTAGCCCTCATAGGGATCGGCATCCCAGTTCTCGATGTTGCCGATGCCGACGGTGTCGATGTGAGAGTCGATGGCGATGATCTTGTCGCCCTCGCCCATAAAGCCCATGACGTTGCCCAGGCCGTCGACCTTGACCTCGTCATAGCCAAGGCTCTCCATCTCGGCCTTGATGCAAGCGACAACCTCGCCCTCCTCGCAAGACTCAGAGGGGTGAGAGATCATGGCGCGCAGGAAGCGAGTCATATCAGCACGATGAGACTCCGCAGCAGCCTTGATAGCGTCGAAATCGAGTTCTTTAGTCATTGTTCATAACCTTTCAAACGAAGGAATCTACCTGTGAGGTGGCAGAGCGATACCTATTTGCTCCGCCCAGTATTAGCAAGTCGGATACTCGCCCTCCCAGACGATGCGACGGTACTGATCCGGGTCCGTGTCACCTTCCGTGGAGAAGCAGAGCACGGAGCTCGTCTTGTCCAGGCCGATGAGCTCCTTGAGCTCGGCGTACTCGGGATCGAGCATGAGGGTCTCGACCAGGCCGGTGGTCACGGCGCCGGACTCGCCGGAGATGACGCGCGGGTCGCCCTTCTCGGGAGCGCCCAGGGTGCGCATGCCGCGAGCGGTGACCCAGTCGGGGCAGGACACGAAGGCGGTGGTGTGGTTGCGCAGGATATCCCAGCCAAGGATGTTGGGCTCGCCGCAGCACAGGCCGGCCATGATGGAGGGCATGTCGCCGTCCACGATACGCGGGTCGCCGTCGCCGGCGGCAGCGCCCTTGTACAGGCAGGCGGCCGGTGCGCACTCAACCACGACGAAGGTGGGCGGGTTATCGGGATACAGGTTGGTGAAGTAGCCCACCACGGCGCCGGCGAGCGAGCCTACGCCAGCCTGGACAAAGACGTGCGTCGGGCGGTTGATAGCCATCTCGCGCAGCTGCTCGGCAGCCTCGGAAGCCATGGTGCCGTAACCCTCCATGATCCAGGACGGGATCTTCTCGTAGCCCTCCCAGGCGGTGTCCTGAACGATGACGCCGCGCTCGCAGGCGTCGGCCTCGGCGGCGGCCATGCGCACGCACTCGTCGTAGTTGACCTCTTCGATGGTCACCGTGGCGCCCTCGGCGGCAATGTTATCGAAGCGGGGCTTGGTGGAACCCTTGGGCATGTGCACGACGGCCTTCTGGCCCAGCTTGTTGGCAGCCCATGCCACGCCGCGGCCATGGTTGCCGTCGGTGGCGGTAAAGAAGGTAGCCTGGCCAAAGTCCTCGGCCAGCTGATCGGAGGTCAGGTAATCGAAGGTGCAGTCGGCAACGTCCTTGCCGGTCTCGTCGGCAATATAGTTGGCCATGGCAAACGAGCCGCCCAGGACCTTAAAGGCGTTGAGGCCAAAGCGATAGCTTTCGTCCTTAACGCACAGGTTGGACAGGCCCAGGCGCGCGGCCTGGCCGTCCAGGCGGGCAAGCGGAGTAACGGTGTACTGAGGGAACGACTGGTGGAAGGCGCGGGCCTTCTTCACGTGGTCGAGGCTCATGATTCCCAAGTGCTTGTCATCGCTCTTGGGCATCGTGTTGCCCGCCCACTGGATCTTATCGGCCATACGGTGAACTCCTTAAGTCCTCTCTTGCCGGCCCCCGCATACGCGTTTCAGCCCGATCCCATTCACACGGCTGAACTTTTATGTGGATGCCAAACAAAAAGTTTGTTAGCAATGTTCTATCACACTTTTTGATTGGATAACCTAACAAATTGTTTGTTGCCGCAATCGGTACCTTTTCGCCGCCGAACGGTCACATAACGCAGCAACGCTTTCGTTATTTGCGAACAAGTGTGGTTTATGGCAAAGTGTGCCCAAACTAATTTTTAGGAAGGCACCCATGACCCCCGCACAGATTGAGTTTTACAAGCGCCTTGCACACGGTCTGGCGCTCCAATTTGGCCCCAACTGCGAAGTCGTCGTCCACGATCTGGAGACCGAGGACGTGGACCACTCCATCGTAGTGATCGAAAATGGCCACGTCAGCGGGCGCAAACTGGGTGACGGCCCCAGCCATATTGTGTTTGAGTCCATGCACGAGGGCACCACCGACGTGCACGACCGCGAGCCATACCTCACCAAAACCACCGATGGCAAGCTGCTCAAGTCCTCGACCATCTTTATCCGCAACGACGAAGGCAAGCCCGTCGGCATTTTGGGCATCAACTTTGACATTACGCTTATGAAGGCTTTTGAGCGTTCGCTCGACGCCTTTACCGGCACCGGCGGCACGGGCTACACCGAGCCCGAGCCCATTACCAAGAACATCGGCGACCTGCTCGAGGACCTGCTGCACGAGTGCGAGCAGTTTGTGGGCAAGCCCGCGGCGCTCATGACCAAAGATGAGCGCATTCGCGCCATTGGCTACCTCGACCGTCGCGGCGCCTTCCTCATTTCCAAGTCGAGCGAGCGCGCCTGCGAGTTCTTTGGCATCTCCAAGTACAGCTTCTATAGCTACCTCAATGAGGCCAAGGCGGCGGCCGACGACAAGTAGACACTCGCCTAGATTGCCCCTCCCCTTTTGGGCGCGAGTTCTGGAAAGCTCGAATCCAAGACCGAGCCGCTTGGGAAGTTCCATATAATCGATGTCATTAGTATTTCGAAAGGGTGGAATAGAATGGCGTTGAGCAAGGCATCATGCACCGGTCGCGGATTGATTCCGGCAATTGGTGGACATGTGCACCGCATGTTCGATGAGGGTGAAGACGACCTGTTTTCGCTGAGCCTTGACGACGTGATGGATGATCGCCCGTGGACCGCCGACGAACTCATGGGCGGTGGGGCTCGCCCGTCAAGCCCCAATCCCGCACTTGCGCCTAAGCCCGCGGCTGCGCCGACTCCTGCGCAGCCGCCTGTTTCGACGCCCGCATCTACGCCCGCACCCATTTCGGCGCCCGCGCCCGCTCCCCACCCCGCAAGCGACCCGTCCGAGACGGCGGCATTTCTCGCTGCAGCGACGCAGGGCAAATCGGCCGACAGCACCGTTATGTACAGCGCCCAGCAGTTGCCTGTTCCTGCGGCACGCAAGCCTCCGATCACAAGGCTCGATGAGCCCGTTGCCCATCAGGTTGCCTACGATTCCTGGGCTGCAGCCGATCTGGATGAGACCTCTACCGACATGCCGGCGCTCGACGTTCCAGTTAACCCGCTTTTTGCCGCCAACACGAGCGCCGCGGACTATGAGGGCGGTGCGGCATATTCCGATTATTCCGATGGCTATACTGGCACCGATCGCATCGAGACCGAGGATTATGGCACCGCATCGAGCGATTATCTCAACGATCCGTACGCTGCCACGCCTGCACCGGAATATGACCCGGAGGCCGCGTCCGCGCCGGCGTATACCAAAAGCACGGGCGAAGAGCGCTTCGCCGATTATTACGCCGAGGAAAAGGCGCTGCGTTTCTCGGAATTTCCGCAGGCAGTCAAGGTTGCCTTTATCGCCATTGTCATTGCCCTGCTCGGCGTCATTGCGTTTGAGGGATTCCGGCTGTTCTCCGGCCCCACCCAAGCGGAGTCGGAGACCCAGCAAAAAGAGGACGATAACGAGTATCTGGACATCAACACCCTCAAGGGCGACCCCAACGACGGAGACGATGAGTAGCGAGAGCTGAAGGCGGCCGCAGGATCCCGCATCCAGCACCGGCTTCTAAGTGCTGTTTTGTCATCCAGCTACACTTTTCCGAAGTTTTAAGGTGCCTATTTCGACACTTTTCCGTACTTTTACACGGCTGATTTCGACACTTTTCCGGATGAAAGCCGAATAATCACTTGGGAAACCAACGCCGTTCACGCGTCATTTCGCAGGCGGCGCTTGATTTCTGTCCGTACACGTTGATAGACTTCCTCTTGCCCGCAAGGAGCGGGCGCATTATATCCAGAGTCGGGGTAGAGAGTTGGCTCCACGATCCCGACGCCAACCGGCCAAGAGGCACGGTGGCCCTGCCAACATCGATGAAAGGAGTCCGTATGGACAATTTCTCCGTGCGCAGCGAGCGTAACTTCCACAACCTGATCGTCAAACCGAATCACATGCATCTTCTGGATAAGCCAAATGGCTACGCCTCGGCCATGATCAAGAGCAGCCTCTCCCACCAGATGCGCTTTACGGTGCAGGTGCTCTAGGAAGAACTCTGCGCCGCCGGCAGCCCGCACGTGCTGCAGATCAAGCTGCTTGGAGACGACTCTCGCGAGCCGTCTAGCTGGAAGCTCTTTGCTGACGGCATATGCGTTGCGGACGGATCCGGCGCCTTTGCCCGAGAGTGCTTCTGCGAGGGAGCCGAGGCATTCCTGGACCTGTGCCGCGACGCCGTACGCACGGCCGAGCTGTACTAGTGGAGCCAGAGGGAGTATGAGCTGTTGAGTGCGGCCCGCGGGATTGCGGGGGCGTAGGCAGACAGGCCAGACAGCTCGTCATACTGGTTGACGCTTCGATTCAAACAGCAGGGCGGGCTCGCGCTTACAGCCCCGCCATGCCAAACCGAATGGCGTTCTCAAAAGGCCTACCCCCTCCGCCTTCAGCTTTAGCAGCAGGTCGCCCAGCTCGGAGCACTTGCTGGAAAGGCGCGTCTGAGCTCGCCCGCCCATCCCCCACCGTTGACGGACCTCCTGGGCGCGCGGGCTCACGCGGTAGTCCCCGTCCATCATCTGCTTGAGCAGCTTGGCGGTCACGCGCGCATCGGCTAGGGCGCTGTGGGCGTGACCCGTCGACTCGTCGAACTCGATGCCAAACCACGTCGCTGCGTCACTCAAAGAGACGCACCCGTGGCTGCTCATGTCCATGATCGAGGTGTAAAACGCCTGCAGGTCGGCCCAGTCCGTAGGAAATGCGGAAAGATCGATGTGCTTTGCTTGGCACTCGATCAAAAGCTGTCGACGATCCGCCCCGCTCCAACAGACCACCTGGGCGGAGTAGCGCCCGATCCAATCGCTGAGCCTTTTGATCACCATGTAGAGCGGATCGGCCATCGCGGTGCCCACGGCCGATATCCCTGTGAGCTCGCGAACGGGGAACGCAACGCCTTCGGTAAATTCCGTCTGTACAAACTGCGAGAACTCGCCCATAACGTTGCCGTGGTAATCGAGCTTGACGGCGCCGGCCTCGATAATCTCATTGCACAGTCCACGGCGCTGACGCTGCTTTGGCACCGGCGCAAACTCAAAGTCCAGCACGATCTGGCGCGCAAAGTTCGTCGTATCGACAGCCGAGACACCCGGCATCTTTTCAGCTGACACGGTTAGGGCCTCTCTCCGTTGCTTGCCGCTCGTTTCTCGAACGGTCATATCACAGCAAGTGTAGCTGCCCGTGCGGACACAAAATTGCGCGGCGGCGCCGTTGCGGGTCCTGGAACGCATGTTCCATTTGAGGCTCTGCAGCGCATCCCATTCTGAGCGCCAATTCCGGGACGCAGTTTCCGCTCCAAACAAAAGGCCCCGGCTCGCGATGGAGCCGGGGCCAAAGGCGCAGCGTATGCAGTTGATGCTGAGCATGGACAGCCCGTCAGTAATGGCCGTCCGCGCTCTACTCTACCCGCGGTGACGAGCGCGGCTGTACGGCGTATCCACCATGGGCAGATCCGGACGCAGCTTGCCGTCGAATGCGCGGTAGGCGTTCTGCACGGCGGGCGCCGTGGGGATCGTTGCGATCTCTCCAATGCCCTTGCCGCCGTATGCCACGGGCAGCAGCTCGTCCTTCTCCACGTAGATGGCGTGGATATCCGGAATCTCGGGCGCACGGAACAGTCCGAGCGTGCCGTACCTTGCCTGGGGTACGCAGTCCTTGAGCGGCCAGTCCTCGGTCAGCGCATAGCCCATACCCATGAGCACGCCGCCTTCGATCTGACCCTGGATGGAGATGGGGTTGACCACCTTGCCGGAATCGTGTGCGGCATAGACCTCGCTCACGCGACCGTCATCATCCAGAATGACCACATGTGTGGCAAAACCGTAGCAGATGTGGCTCTTGGGGTTGGGAACATCGGCGCCCAGCTTGTCGGTCGGCTCCAGATACACGTAGCCAAACTCGCATCCCTCGAGCGCCTTGATGGTGGCCGCAGGGTCCTGAGGATGCATACCCTGGCCGGCGACGAGTTCCTGTGTGCGCAGCTGGTAGGCGCGACCGTCGTCATACTCGATCTTGACGCCGTCGCCGTGCGCACTCACGGGAGCATCGGGTGCAGGCTTGCCGGCCTCGATGCCAACCATAGCATCGCGCAGCAGGAAGGCGGCGCCGCGCACGGCCTCGCCGGTCACGACCGTCTGGCGCGAGCCAGACGTGGTGCCGGAGTCGGGAGCGTTCTCGGTGGAGCACTCGCCGTTGGCGATGCAGCTCAGCGGCAGACCGCAGGCCTCGGCAACGTCCTGCAAAAAGACCGTGTTGCAGCCCTGGCCGATGTCGGACGTGGCGGCGTAGACCACGGCGCGGCCATCCTCGACGCGAATCTTGCAGCGGCCGGCATCGGGTAGACCCACGCCCACGCCGGCGTTCTTCATGGCGCAGGCAATGCCGGCGTGGCCGGGATGCGCGTAGTAGGCATCCTTGACCTCGAGCAGCGTCTCCTTAAGCGCCGTGGAGCAGTCGGCAATCTGACCGTTGGGCAGAACCTCGCCCGGCTCGATGGCGTTTCGGTAGCGAATCTCCCACGGATCCAGGCCAACCTTCTCTGCCAGCAGGTCGATCAGGCTCTCGAGCGCAAACTCGGACTGGCAAACGCCAAAGCCTCGGTACGCGCCGGCGGGCGGGTTGTTAGTGTAGTAGCCGAAGCCGCGGATGTCGGTGTTCTGGTACTTGTAGGGGCCGACGGCATGCGTGCAGGCGCGCTCGAGCACCGGGCCGCACAGCGACGCGTAGGCGCCGGTGTCAAAGTTGATCTCGCAGTCCAGGCCGGTAAAGATGCCCTCGGCGTCGCAGCCCAGCGTAAAGGTGCCGTCCATCGCATGACGCTTGGGATGGAAAGCGAGCGACTCGGCACGCGTGAGCTTGCACTTCACAGGACGCTGGAACTTATATGCGGCGAGCGCGGCCAGGTGCTGGACCGAAACGTCCTCCTTACCGCCAAAGCCGCCACCCACGAGCATGGTCTCGACGACCACACGCTCGGGTTCGCTATCCCAGCCAAACATGTGGGCGCACTCTTTGCGCGTATCGTAGGCACCCTGGTCGGTCGACTGCACCTTGACGCCGTTCTTGTACGGGAAGGCGACGGCGCACTCGGGCTCCAAGAAGGCATGCTCGGTAAAGGGCGTGGTAAAGCGCTGCGTCACGGTAAATGCGCTCTCCGCCAACGCCTTGGCGGCGTCGCCGCGCGTCACATGGCGGCTCTGGCACACGTTGTCCTTGAGCTCTACCGTGTTGCCAAAGGCAAAGAAGCTGTCGTGCAGGCGCGGGGCGTCAGCAGCCCTGGCCTCGACAATGTTACGCACGGGCTCCAGCGGCTCGTAATCGATCTTTACGAGCTTCTTAGCCTTCTCGAGCGTCGCTTCGTCCTCGGCAACCACCAGCACGATGGCATCGCCCACGCAGCGGGTGATATCGCCCGCCGCGATCATGACGTCCCAGTCCTGGATAAGGTGGCCGACCTGGTTGACCGGCACGTCCTCGGCGCGCAGGATGCCCACCACACCGGGCAGGGCCTCGGCCTTGGAGGTGTCGATGGAGAGCACGCGGGCGCGCGGATACTTGGAGCGCACGGCGCTGGCATAGGTCAGGCCCGGCTGATCGAGCTCGTCGATATCGTCGGGGTACTTGCCCTCACCGAGCACCTTCTTGCGCACGTCAATACGGAAGGCGCGCTTGCCCACGCCGTAGTCATCGCCGCGCTCCAGGTCCTTGTCGATCTGCTTTTCGCCACGGAGCACCGCAGCGGCCAGCGAGATGCCCTCGATAATCTTTTTGTAGCCGGTGCAGCGGCAGACGTTACCGCGAATGGCGTACTTGATCTGCTCCTCGGTGGGCTCGGAGTCCTCGGCGATGAGCGCTGCACCCGCCATGACCATACCGGGGATGCAAAAACCGCACTGCACGGCGCCCACGGCACCAAAGGCGTACACAAAGGCTTCGCGCACGTCCTGGGGCAGGCCCTCAACGGTCACGATGTTACGGCCGGCGGCAAGAGCGGTGGTCAGTACGCACGCCTTGACGGCCGCACCGTCCACATGGATGGTGCAGGTGCCGCAAGCGCCTTCGGAGCAGCCGTCCTTGGCGGAATGGATATGCAGGTCATCGCGTAGGTAGCGCAGCAGCGGTTTGTTTTGGGTCGTCGTGCGCTCGACGCCGTTAACGGTAAAAGTGAATTCCTGTGCCATGGTGATTCCCTTCTACACGCCGGCGGCGATGCCGGTGCGGTCGTGGATGGCGCCATGCGGGCAGACGACAGCGCACATGCCACACGACAGGCAGTCCGCGCCGTCGATATGGGCGCAGTTGTCCTCGATGCGGATAGCGCCGGCGGGGCACTTTTTGGCGCACATGCCGCAACCGATGCAGCTCGTGTCGCAGATCTTGCGGGCGATGGCGCCCTTATCGGTGTTGTTGCAGCGCACCAGGATATTCTGGTAGCCGGGCACGAAGGCAATCACGCGCTGCGGGCACGCCATGCCGCACAGGCCACAGCCCGTGCACTTGGAGCGATCCACGCGGGCGATGCCGTCGACCAGCGCAATGGCACCGTAGGGGCAGGCCGTGACGCAGGCGCCACAGCCAATGCAGCCTTCGCTGCAGCGGGCGTCGCCGCCTGCGGAGGCGCAACCGCTTCCGCAGGCAACGTAGGCCACGTTATGTTGAATGGATTTGGCCATAAGAGACTCGCCTATTTCTTAAGAAGGTACGGATAGCTGTCGCGCACGGCCTTGATGGTCAGGCGGACGGCCTCGGGCAGACCGGTGTTGACGGCATCGACCGAGACGGTGCGGACCGTGCCGGCGACGCGGACCTTAAAGTGATCCTCGTCCACGGCCAGGAAGCCCTCGTTCTCGGAGTTCTCCATGTCCTGCTCGCTCCAGAACAGGGTTAGCTTGTCCTTGTAGGGACGACCCTCCTGGTAGGGGCAGAACACGGCGCAGTTGCCGCACTCGTTGCACATGCCGTCGACATGGACGACCTGGTGCTTGGCCAGGCCCGGCACCTTAATTGCCACGTTGGCGCGGTTGGGGCATACGTCGCAGCAGACCTCGCACACCGAGCCGCAGCCTAGGCAGCGGGTCTTGGTGCAATTGCGCTTGTCGCGGCACAGCGACCCCTTGCGCTCGTAGCAGGCGTCCTCGCGACCGGCCTGAGCATTCTGGTCGGCGTACTTGTTAAAGTCCACGCCAGCGATGGCACGGGCGACCTCGGCGGCGTCGGCGATAGCCTCGACCACGGTGGCCGGACCGCGACGGCAGTCACCGGCAGCCCAGACGCCCTCGACGCCGGTGGAGGTGGCGGCAAGGCGGCCGCGACGGTCGTGCTCGACGCCCGCGGCATCGTACAGGCTGGCATCGATGCCCTCGCCCACGGCGCAGATCACCGTGGTGGCGGGAAGCTCGACGGTCTCGCCCGTGGCGACAGGGCTGCGACGGCCGCTTGCATCCGGCTCGCCAAGCTCCATAACATCGCAGGTCAGCACGGCGCCGTTGAGCGCCTTGGGCGCCAGCAGCTCGCAGAACTCAACGCCGTCAGCAAGAGCAAGATCGAGCTCTTCCTCGTCGGCGGGCATTTGCTTCTTGGTGCGGCGATACACCAGGCGCACGTTCTTCACGCCAGCCAGGCGCTTGGCCACGCGGGCCGCGTCCATAGCGGTATTGCCGGCGCCGATGACCACGACATCCTCGCCCAGCTCGAGTTTCTCGCCCTTCTTGGCGGCCTCGAGGAACTCCAGCACATCGAGCTCGGCACCCTCGCCCAAGCCCGCAGAGCCGGGCATCCAGGCACCGGTGGCCACGACCACGTCGGTAAAGCCCTGGGCCTTGAGCTCGTCAATGGAATCAACGCGAGCGTTGAGCTGCACCTTGGCGCCAAAGGCCAGGCAGAGCTCGGCGTCGTGGGAGATATCGTCGCTCGCGATACGGAACTCGGGGATTACGTGACGGACCACGCCGCCAAGAGAGTCGCGGGCCTCAAAGATGGTGACGGGCACGCCGGCACGCGTCAGGAAGAACGCCGTCGCCAGACCGGCCGGGCCGCCGCCGATAACGGCAACGTTGCGCTCGCCGTCGTTGGCGACGGCCTGGGCGCGCAGCTTGGGCAGCACGGCGGTCATGGCCTCGCGGGCGGCCTTGAGCTTGCTGGCGCGGATCTGGGCGCCTTCGGGCTCGTAGAACGCACGCTCGCAGGCACGGCCGCAGGGATGCGGGCAGATGGTGCCGGTAATGAACGGCAGGGCGTTGCGCTCGATGATGATGTTGAGTGCGTCCTCGTAACGGCCCTCGTCAACAGCCGCCAGATAGGCGGGAATATCCTGCTGGATGGGGCAGCTCGTGCGGCACGGCGTGGTAAAGCAGTCGGAAAGCGGGCTCTTGCCGGCGACCTTGCGGTCGGGCAGCGGGCGCAGCGGCTTCTTATAGAGCGGGTTGGTGAGCGAGTCGGTCTGGATCGCGGTCACGGCCTCGAGAGAGACGCCCGCGAACGGCTTGCCATCCAGGTCGGTAAACTCGCCGGCCATCTGGCTAAAGCGCTCGTAGCCACCGGGCTTGAGCACGTCGGTCGCCAGGGTAACGGGCCAAATACCGGCATCGTACAGAGCGCGGATGTTGTAGACCGTGGCACCGCCGGAGTAGCTGATGCGCAGCTTGCCATCGAACTGCTCGGTAATGCGGCGGGCGGCCTCGATGGTCAGCGAGAACAGCGAACGGCCGGACATGTACATCTCGGTAGAAGGCAGCTCGTTCCTCGTCACGTCGACGGGGAACGTGTTGGTCAGCTTGACGCCAAACTCCAGGCCGCGCTCGGCGCACAGGGCAATCAGGCGCTCGAACATGGGCACGGCGTCGGCCCACTGCAGGTCCTCGCGGAAGTGCGTATCGTCGAAGACGATGTAGTCAAAGCCCAGCTCATTCAGACGCTGGCGGGCAAACTCATAGCCCAGCAGCGTGGGGTTGCACTTGATGTAGGTGTTGAGGCCCTTCTCGGTGATCAGATAGGTCGCGATGCGCTCGATCTCCGCTGGCGGGCAACCGTGCAGGGTAGACTCGGTGATAGAGTTGGAGACGCGCGCCGGAATGGACTCGACAAACGCGGCATCGACATGCTCAAACT
Organism: Coriobacteriaceae bacterium; assembly: GCA_902363875.1. Lineage (GTDB taxonomy): Bacteria > Actinomycetota > Coriobacteriia > Coriobacteriales > Coriobacteriaceae > Collinsella. The sequence continues at coordinate 37,393 of CABJBO010000015.1, forward strand.
GGTCCAGATTGGCGAGCGCCCATGTGCGACACTCGTTCCAGACGTCAGATCCGCTGGCGTCCTTCATGCCCTCGATGTAGGCGTCGACCTTGGGGCTCTTGATGCCCTCCGGGTCATAGCCCACGGACATATTGAAGACAAAGCCGTCCGGGCTACCCAGGCCGTACTCGCGAGCGATCAGGTGGCAGGCGAACCATGCCTTCACGTACTCGGCAAAGGCCTGCGGAACCTCGAGCTCGGTCGACCACTCGCAGTTGTAGCACTCGTCCTGCGCCACAATGCAGGGCTTGTTGACGCAACGGGAAAGCTCCTCGCCGTCCATAACCTGGACGGTCTTGAGCTCAAAGAAGCGAGAACCGGCCACATAAGAGGCCACGATGTTCTGGGCAAGCTGTGTATTGGGGCCGGCGGCCGGGCCAAACGGAGTCTCGATGCGCTCGTCAAAAATGGGAAGCGCGCCCTCCTGGTTGGTCGTGGCCATCTTGCGCACGCCAAAGACGGCGCCCTGAGTCTTGTGCTCCTCGATGATCCAGTTCATCAGCTGCGAAAACGGGATCGGCCTCATGATGTCGCTCATAGTGAGCTCCTCTCTGTAACGCCCGGCGAGACCGCGCGGCGGGCGCAAATACGGTGTAGCGCTAGCACAGCGCCGGCGACCCCGCGGAGGTCGCCTATACGCGCGTCGGATGCGGCGAAACATCTGACGCGCGCAAATCTACTTGTAATTAGTAGGCGCGATCGTTGAGCGTGCTCCAGAGCTTCTTGGACTCGGCCATGGTCCACGCGTTGATCTTGTCCTCATCAATGCCAACGAACTCGCGATCCTTGTACAGGACGCGGCCGTTGATGATGGTGGTGCGGCAATTTTTGCCCATCATGCCAAAGAGCATGTGGCCGTCGATGTTCTCCTCGCTCAGCGGCGTAAAGGGCTTGTAGTCCATAACGATGACGTCGGCGGCAGCACCGGCCTCGAGCACACCGAGCTTGCGATCGAAGTACTTGCTCGCCATCTTGGCGTTGTTCTCGAACAGCATGGTCATGGCCTCGCACCAGCCCACGTTGGGCATGGCGGCGTTGTGGCGCTGAATGATCAGGAAGACCTTGAGGCTCTCGAGCATATCGTGGGTGTAGGCGTCGGTGCCCATGCACACGGGGATGCCGCGGCGGAAGAACTCGAGCACGGGAGCGCAGCCCACGGCGTTGCCCATATTGGATTCGGGGTTGTTGACCAGCCAGGTGCCGGACTCCTTGACGATATCCATCTCGGCGGGCGTCACGTGGATGCAGTGGCCGAGCATGGTGTCGGGACCCAGCAGATTGTGCTGCAGCAGGCGCTCGACGGGGCTGATGCCACCACGGTTGAGACGGGAGTCCCACACGTCATTCATGCCCTCGCACACATGGATGTGGAAGCCGGTCAGGCCGTTGTTGGCCTCGGCCATCTTGTCCATGGTCTCGTCCGAAAGCGTAAAGGTGGCGTGACCGCCAAACATGGCGGCGATCATGTGATTGTCGTTATCGCGACGCTCCTTGGCGGCCCACTGGGCAAACTCGGCGTTCTCGGCAATGGCCTGGTCGCATTTTTCCTGGCCGCGGCGGTCGGAGACCTCGTAGCACAGGCACGAACGCATGCCCAGCTCCTGAGCTGCATCCTTAATGGTAAAGAGGCTGCCTGGGATCTCGCAGAAGCTCGCGTGGTGATCGAAGATCGTTGTGACGCCATCGCGGATGGAGTCCAGAATCGTGGCATAGGCGCTGGCCTTGGTGCCGTCGAGCGTCAGGTTGTCATCGATCTTCCACCACTGCTGCTCAAGATTCTCCAGGAAGTTGGTGGGGTTGCAGCCCTTAATGGCAAGGCCGCGAGCCAGACCCGAGTAGATGTGGGTGTGGCAATTGATGAGTCCGGGCATGATGAGGTTGCCCTGGGCGTCGACGTACTCGGCATCCGGGTACTTGACCTTGAGCTCGCACTCGGGGCCCACTTCGACGATCGTATCTCCGTCAATGGCGACCGCACCGTTTGGAATAAACGGGGTCTGAGCGTTGCGGGTAAAAACGGAACCGTTAGCGACCAGAAGCATGGATGCTCCCTTCAACATCAGAGGCGGGGTTTGACACCTCTGACATGGCGGAGTGCGAAGCGCCGGCCTACACCGGAAACGGGCCCTCTCCCGTCAACGCTTCACCAAAGGGACAAACCCTTTGAAGTGCGGCTTGACGCCGCATGACGTCGGCGGACGAGGCGATGCGTCCGCCGACGAATAGCACCGAATTGGTTACTTCTTGCTCTCGGGCAAGACCAGATCCACGGCAGCGTCCTTGGCAGCATCGATGTGCTGAGCCACGACCGGCGTCTGCGGAAGAATCAGGTTAAGGACGATGGCCATGATGGCGGTGGGGGTTACGGCATTGGAGCCGATGACGGTGGACACCCAGGCGGGCATACCCTCGCCGGCAAGGCAACCGCTGGCCATCCAGATACCCAGGCCAAAGACGACGGAGGTACCGACGATGGTGGTAGTGCGCTGCGTGAGGCCCTCGCGGGTGAACATGCGCACGCCGTTCATGGTAATGGTGCCAAAGACGCCGACGGTCGCGCCGCCGATGACGGGCTGCGGGATAGCGGAAAGGACGGCAGAGAGCTGCGGGAACAGACCGGCGATGGCAAAGACGGCCGCGATGATCACAAAGACCCACTTGTTGACGACCTTGTTGGAGCAGATGATGCCCACGTTCTGGCCAAGGGCGCTGGTGGGAAGACCGCCCAGCAGGCCGCCGACCATAGAGGTGAGGCCCTGGGACACGATAGCGCCGGAGAGCTCGCGCTCGGTGGGCATACGGTCGATGGAGCCCAGGCAGGCGGCGGAGACGTCGCCGATAACCTGGATGGCAACCATGGGGAACACGACGGCGAGGGTAATGCAGACCTCGGGATCAAACTCGAGCGCATAGGGCATGAGCTTGGGAAGGGCGAAGACCTGAGCGGTGGCGACGCTTGAGAAGTCGATCATGCCAAAGGGGATGGAGACGATCATGCCAACGATCATGCCAAAGAACACGGATCCCAGCTTGAGCGTGCCCTTGCCAAAGTTGGCGAGCGCAAAGACCACGGCGAAGGTGATAAGAGCGACGCACCAGGCCTGCGGGGTGCCCCACAGTGGCGTACCCATACCGCCGGCCATATACTTGACGGCCGTGGGATACAGCGAAACGCCGATGGAGAAGATGACCGTACCGGTCACGACGGGTGGGAACAGCCACTTAATCTTGCTGTAGGCCAGACCAAAGAGGACCGCGACGGCACCGCCGACAATCTCGCCGCCCAACAGCGCGCCAAAGCTAAAGCCCGAGGCGCCCATGGCCTGCAGGGCCGGGAGGAACGCGAACGAAACGCCCATGACGATGGGCAGGCCGCCGCCGATGCGACGGAAGGGGGCAAAGGCCTGAAGGGCCGTGTCGATCGCCGAAAGAATGAGCGCGACCTGGATGATGTCGGTGCTCTGCTGGCTATTAAAGCCGTAGACGCCGGCCATGATGACAGCCGGGGTGATGATGCCGGCAAACGATGCCAGTACGTGCTGAAGGGCACACGGGATCATTTCCTTAACGGGAGGCATGCCTTCACGAGTGAACAGGGCTTCAGTGCCGTTCGTAACCGTCTCCTGGGTCATTTGACCACCAATCCTCGAAATAGTTGTTTTCGCATCTAACGCTCTATTGTGACGCAGTGCGGGGTTGAGGTTGTGCCTTCGTTGCATATCGTATTAAAGATGATTCTCATTCTCAATAATAATTTTTTGTTATCAGACTATTCTTCAGCTGAGATAATGCATTTCCGCAGGTCAGGAAAGTGTCTGGTCAAAATAGCATCTAACTTTTCTTTTGGTCAACCGTTTACCGCCAAAATCATACCGTTCGTCTGCATTACGTCATGTACCTGCGGATATACGAGATGATGAGCAGCGTGTTACCATGAGAAAAAATTGTTATGAAACTTCCGCTTTCACCCAAAGGAGTTGCCCGTGAACGAGACCGTACGTCGCTTTTTGCCGATGGTCGATTTCCTGGAGCAGATACTCGGTAAGAACAGCGAAATCGTGCTGCACGATTTCTCGGATCCCGACCACGCCATCGTCGATATTCGCAACGGCATCGTGAGCGGCCGTAAGATCGGCGGTCCCGCCACCGATCTGGCGCTCAAGATCATGCACGACCCCAAGTATCGCGACCTGCCGTTTATTACGGGCTACGAGGGGCGCGGTGCCGGCGGCAAGACGTTGGAGTCCGCGACGTTCTTTATCCGCGAGGATGACGAGATCGTCGGTATGCTCTGCGTCAACACCGACCTCTCGACCGTACGCTCCATCAACGCCATGGCGCAGCAGCTCATGGCGTGCTTCGACGCAGCGCCGACGCGCACGGAGCCCGCCCCTATCGAGGTCGAAAGCCTTTCGGAGTCCACCCAGGAGCTCATCGACCGCAGCATTGCCGAGTTGCTGAGCGCGCGCGGGCTGGATGTAGCGTCGCTTGGTCAGAACGACCGCGTGGACGTCATTCGCCACCTCAACGGCAACGGGGTGTTCATGCTCAAGGGCGCCGTGGCCTGCGCTGCCACCGCGTTGGGCATCTCGGAGCCCAGCGTGTACCGCTACCTGCAAAAAGTCCGCAAGGAGGGCTAACGAGCAAAATGGAGCGCGGCTCCACAAGCGATTCGTCACCTGACAAAAGACCCTGCAGCTCGCACGCGCTGCAGGGTCTTTTTGCATGTCATGTTTAGTTGTGGTCAACGCCTTAGAGAGCGGCGACGACCTCGATCTCGACCAGACCGCCAGCCGGAAGAGAGGCAACCTGGAAAGCGCTGCGCGCGGGGAACGGGGCCTCGAACTTGGAGGCGTAGATCTCGTTCACGGCGGCGAAGTCGGCAATGTCAGCCAGGTAGACTGTGGTCTTGACGACATCGGCAAAGGTGGCGCCGGCAGCGGTCAGCAGGGCCTCGACGTTAGCAAGGGACTGCTTGGCCTGGGCCTCGACGCCCTCGGGCATCTTGCCAGTTGCGGGATCGATGCCCAGCTGGCCGGACAGGAACACCATGTTGCCGGTCTGGATACCAGGGGAATACGGGCCGATGGCTGCGGGTGCGTTATCGGAAGACACGACGGTCTTGCTCATGTTTTTCTCCTTACAAGTAAAAGGGAACGGGAGCGCGGCGTTCACACCGGGAGGCACAGTTCGGTCTGAACACCGCGCTTGATTGGGATAGTACTCAAGGTGTCCGCGCGATGCAAGATTATTATCACGTTGCGAGAATATTTTATCGCCCAACGGTTTCCCCGGACCGCTGAACGGTTCTCATGTGAAGCAGCCAGTCCAAGCTGCTGAAGACTTTATCCCGCTTAGAGCACGGGCATCGCCTGCCGCGACGGCACCACTATACTTTTGATTATCTGAGCATTTTGAAAGGCAGGATATGACCGCAACCGCCAGTCGAACCACCAACCGCAGACCCGAGCTTTTGGCGCCCGCCGGAGGGCCCGAGCCCTTTGCCGCCGCACTCGCCGCCGGGGCAGACGCCATCTACTGCGGCATGGGCAGCTTCAACGCCCGCCGCAAGGCCACCAACTTTACCGACGAGGCCTTTGAGCAGGCCTGCCGCGCCGCGCATCTGGCCGGCTCGCGCGTCTACGTCACGGTCAACATCGTCATCAAGGAATCCGAGATGAGCGATGCGCTGCAGCTCATCCATCGCTGCTCCACGCTGGGCGCCGACGCCTTTATCATCCAAGACTGGGGCCTGTTCTTTGAGGTCAAACGCACGATGCCCAGCATCGAGACGCATATCTCGACCCAGACGAACATCCACGACGACCGCGGAACCCTTTGGTGCCGCGAGCAGGGCGCCGACCGCGTGACCCTCTCGCGCGAGCTTTCCATCGACGAGATTGCCGCCATTCACGATGCCGCGCCCGATGTGGACCTTGAGGTCTTTAGCCATGGCGCCATCTGCTTTTGCTATTCGGGCCTGTGTCTGCTTTCGAGCTTTGCCATGGCGGGACGATCGGCCAACCGTGGCATGTGCGCCCAGCCCTGCCGCTTGCCCTACGAGCTGATCGACGAGAACGGTCGCTCGCTCTCCCCTGCCGGTCGCGAGCGCGCGCTGTGCCCGCGTGACACCAACACCTCGCAGCTTGTTCGCCGTCTGTATGACGCCGGCGCCGCGTCGCTCAAGCTCGAGGGCCGCATGAAGGCGCCCGATTACGTGTACTCCATCGTTGATGTGTATCGTCACGAAATTGACGACATGCTATCCGGAGCCACCGTTGCCAAGGACGAGGAAGCCGCCCGCCAGCGCCAGCTCAAGCGCTGCTTTAACCGCGACTTTACGCACGCCTATCAGGACGGTACCTCGGGTGACGAGATGATGAGTTACGAGCGCTCCAACAACCGCGGCCAGATCGTGGGCACGGTGCTCGGCAGCCACCTGGCCAACCGCGATGTGCGCGGGCTCAAGCCCGACGACCGCCGTCGCCGCGCCGCCATCGCCCGCATTGAGTTGTTTGAGCCCGTGGGCAAGGGCGACCTGCTGGAGCTTCGCCACGACGATGAGTTCGACCAGTTCCTGACCACCATCGCCGCCGATGATGCCGCTGCCGGCGATGTTATCGAGTGTCGCGTGCCCCGTAGCATGCCCGAGGGCTGCCGCGTGCGCGTGATTCGAAGCCAGCGCGCTATTGACGCTGCCAGCGCCGCGCTCAAGCGCGATGTGCTGCGCCGCCGAGCTGTTGATGTATCCGTCGTGGCGCGCCTGGGCAAGCCGTTTACTGTCACGCTCACCTGCTGTGACGACCCCGCGCTCACCGCCACCGCCACGGGCTTCACCGTCGAGGCCGCCAAGACCCGCGCCGTCGAGGCATCCGATCTGGTTGAGCACGTCGGGCGCATGGGCTCCTCTCCCTTTGAGGCCGCGAGCTTTGACGTGGCCCTCGACGAGAGTTGCGGCATGGGCTTTTCCGCCGTGCACAAGGTGCGCGCCGCCGCTTGTAAGGCGCTGGAAGAGGCCATTCTGGCACCGTACGAGGAGCGCGCCCGCACGCTCGAGCTACCGGCGATTGTCACCAATGATTCCCGCCCCGCGCCCGAGCACTACCGCGATGAGCCGCAGATCTGCGCTACCGTCACCTCGCTCGAGGCCGCCGAGGCCGCTCGCGCGGAGGGTGCAACGCGCATCTACATGACCACCGACGCGCTCGAGGCTGTCGGACTCTCCCCTGCCGATGCATTTGAGCAGGGTATTGTGCCCGCACTCGACGAGGTCTGCCGCGCCGTTGACCACGTCCGCGTTGACCCATGGGTTGTTGCCGGCGCCACGGTCGCTATTGGCAACATCTCCGAGCTTGCCCTGGCCGCCCAGGTTGGCGCCACGGCCGAGATTCGCTCTTGCCTGCCGGTGCACAACACGCCCTGCATGGAGGCGCTTGCCGAGCGCGGAGCCGGTGCGTTTTGGCTCTCGCCCGAGATCACGCTCGACGAGATTGTCTCGCTCGGCGCCGCCGCGCCCGCGGCTCTAGGCATCACCGTCTTTGGCCGCCCGCGCGTTATGACAAGCGAGCATTGCATTCTGCAGGTTGCCAACGGTTGCATCCACGATTGTGCCAGCTGCCGCCTGCGTGCCCGTAAGCTCTCGCTCAAGAATATCGACGGAAAGGTCATGCCCGTGCGTACCGACATCCACGGCCGCTCACGCTTGTACGACGCCTACCCCATCGACCTCACGCCGCAGGTACCACAGCTGCTCGACGCCGGCGTCCGTCGTCTTATGGTGGACGGCACACTGCTCGAGACGGATGAGGTGGGCCGCGCCACCGCTCGCGTCCGCCGCGCCGTCGAGGCAGCGCAAGCCGGCCGCAAGCCCGCCGCCCGCCTGCGCGGTGCCACCTCGGGCTGCATGTTTGTGGGAATCAGCTAACCGAAAGGCTTACACGTGAACGAAGAACCTCAAGTCCTCTACTGCGACGCCTGGCTCATGGCCATCGACAAGCCCGCCGGCATGATCGTCCACGGCGACGGCACCGGCGAGCGCACGCTCACCGACTACGCCAGCGACCTGCTGCTGGCGATGGGCGACGGCTTTGCCGCGACCGACATGCAGCCGCTCAACCGCTTGGACCGCGACACCACCGGCGTGGTGCTGTTCTCACTCGACAAGCAGACGCAGCCCGCCTTTGACCAGATGATTATCGACCACGCGTTCGAAAAGCACTACCTAGCGCTCGCCGAGGGCAAAATCGACTGGAACGAGAAGCTCATCGACAAGCCTATCGCCCGCGACCGCCACGATAGCCGCAAGATGCGCGTTGGCGCCAGCGGCAAGCCGTCTCAGACGCGCGTCAAGGTACTCAAGCGCCTTAAGAGCCGCCGTGGCCTGCCTACGCGCTCGTATATTGATGTCGAGCTGCTCACCGGCCGCAAGCACCAGATCCGCGTGCACCTGGCAAGCGAGCATCATCCCTTGATTGGCGACGACCTGTACGGAACGCCGCGTCCCTGCGGCCTGATGCTCCACGCCCACAGCGTATCCTTCACGCATCCCGCAACCGGCGAGCACATCCACATCGAAGCCCCCTGCCCCTGGGAGCCCTAAATCCTGCCAAAAAGGGACAGGTTTATTTTGACAGGTTTTATCTGGTCAAACGTCATGCCGCCACGATGACTCAGCCGCGGTCCCAAAACGTCTCGATCTGTAACAGTTAGAGCCCATTTTCCGGTCTATCTGTTACAGATCGAGACATTCGAATCCCCCTCAAGGGAAAATCTCAATCTGTAACAGTAACTCGGCAAAATCAGCCTCAGATGTTATAGATTTAGACAAACCACCAGCGTCGCCCCAAACAATCTCATCTGTAACATCTAACCCACTTTTAACGGTCTAGTTGTTACAGACTTAGACAAAACCGGTAGACAACGAAAGCGGCAACGCCCGTAATGGATGTTGCCGCTTTTCTATTGAGAAAACTAAATGGTTTTGGCCTTACTTCGCCCCGTTGCTAGACCGTGATGACGTTTTCCATCGCCTGGTACTTGGCGGGCACCTCGCCCGCGGTGATGATCGTTGCATCGCGGAAGTCCGCGAACTTGACGGGCGCCACCATGCCAAATTTGCTGGCGTCCGAGATTACGTAACGTTTGGCCGTATGGCGCATCGACATACGCTTTACTTGCGCTTCCTCGATATCGGGCGTCGTAAAGCCCTGCTCGGCAGCAATGCCGTTGGAACCCCAAAAGCCGCAGTTGAAGTTATAGCGGTCTAGAGTTGCCAAGGCATCGGGGCCAACGAGCGCCTCGGTCTCGGGCTTGAGCTCGCCACCCAGCACCACGGTGCGCATGCCGCGCAGGGCGAGATGCTGAGCATGGAGCACGGAGTCGGTCACATAGGTGACGCCGTCAAGGCGCGGAAGATGCTCGATGAGCCTGAGCGTCGTCGAACCCGAATCGATGTACACAAAGCTCTCGGGCTCCACGAGCGCCGCGGCGCGAGCGCAGATGCGCTCCTTGTCGTCGTTATGGAGATCACTGCGCTCACTGATCGTTAAGTCGCGCGTCACGTGCGCGCGCTCAAGGCTTGTCGCGCCGCCGTGCACCTTGGCGATGCGGTGCGCTCGGTCAAGTGTCTGCAGGTCGCGTCGAATGGTAGAAGCCGTCACACCCAGGGCATCGGCAAGCTCTGGCACCGTTACTGAGCCAGCCTGCTGCACCATCGACACGATCGCATTGAGCCTATCTTCCGCGAGCATCGCTTACTCCTCCTCGGGGTAGACGACTCCCCAATCGGCACGGAGCTTGGTCATCAGCTCCATAACATCAGAAGCATAATCCAGAAGCTCACGCTTGGAATCATCTCCGGCGACGGCCTTCTCGAGGTCAGCCATCTCGTAGCATAGGGCGTAAGCCTCGGTGCCCGCGGCGACCTCCTCGCGATGACCGTCCGCAGTCCACACGATCGTCGCATGATCGGCACGCGGATATTCGTTGACCTCGATATAGCACTTATCGAAGCTGATGACCGAGCGCTTGGGCTGCTTGGAGTGGAGCGTAAGGCTCACGACGCCCAGCTGTTGCTCGGCATTACGGCAGACAATGCCACCCGCGACGTCAACGCCAGTCTCGCAGGTATTGCCCAGAGACACGACCTCGGCGGGTTGGCTGGCCATAAACAGGCGCATGACGGACAGGGCATACACGCCGATATCGAGCATGGCGCCGCCAGCAAGACTACGGTTGTAGAAGCGGTTGGTCAGGTCGCCGTACTCCTTATAGCTGCCAAAGTTAAGCTGGGCGAGGTTCATGCGGCCAAAGTCGCCAGCATCCATGCGACGGCGCAGCTCCTGATACAGCGGCATGTGGAGCACCGTGGTGGCATCCATAAGGACCACGTTGTGATCATCGGCGATGGCGCGGGCCTCGTCGAGCTCGGCAGAGTTGAGGGTAATGGCCTTCTCGCAGAGCACGTGCTTGCCGGCGGCCAGCGCGGCACGCAGATAGGTGATATGCGTGTTGTGCGGTGTGGTGATATAGACGGCATCGATGTCCGGATCGGCGTAGAGGTCCTCAACCGTCTCATACACCTTATCGACACCATACTGCTCGGCAAAAGCCTGGGCCTTGGACAGCGTACGGTTGGCGACACCCGCAAGCTTGCGACCGGCCAGAGCGAGGGACTGGGCCATTTGGTTGGCGATAACGCCGCAACCGATTACAGCCCAGCGAAGCTCGGGTGCCGTAAAGATGTCGTTAGGGAACGGCTTGTCCTGAACCGAAGCGAACGCTGCCTTTGCTGCTGCCGCGGAGTCGAGTGGAGCCTGCTTGGAATCTGCCATTATGTGTCTCCTGTGTCATAGAACGTCTTGCATTTCTGACAGCTCTATATTCGCACAAATTAGCGCGTATGTGCGTGCTTTTGCGTATATAACCGCCAAATGGTCAAAATACAGCCGCAGACGGCGCTTATACACGCATAGCCACGCAATCCTACGCACGCAAATACGCACAAATGCGCACTAATCATTACTCGGAGACGGGGAATTCTGCTTAGAACTCGAAAGACAGGATGATCCGCTTCGCCTCGTCGCTCATGGCGCACTGCAGCTCTAAGGACCGTCCCAAACTGCCGACAGAGACGATATGAGCAGGACATAAAAACATTGAGAGCCCCTGCTGCATGAAA
>CABJBO010000016.1:0-27858 GCA_902363875.1 Coriobacteriaceae bacterium
CAGCCATAAAAAAGCCTCCCATTTCTTGTGTCCAAGAAATGGGAGGCAGTTCAGCAACGCCCCAGGGCTCTTCACAGTTTTGATGGTGGACCTGACAAGATTCGAACTTGTGACCTCCCGGTTATCAGCCGGACGCTCTAACCAACTGAGCTACAGGTCCATCATGGTGGAGGTTAGGGGGATCGAACCCCTGACCTCAGGCTTGCAAAGCCCGCGCTCTCCCAGCTGAGCTAAACCCCCACGGAGACAGTAATAAACACCCCAGCGGCGACTCGGCTCTCGCTGGGGTGTTTATTGCGAAAGAAAGTGGTGGACCTGACAAGATTCGAACTTGTGACCTCCCGGTTATCAGCCGGACGCTCTAACCAACTGAGCTACAGGTCCATCGCGCAAGGGATATATTAGACGAGTCGTTACGCGCACGTCAACAACTTTTTTGAAAATCTTTGGGAGGGGTGGTCGCCGGGCTGACGAGATGGTTTTGGTTTGCTGCTCGGACAGTCCTGCGCAAGACGAAGGCCACATTAAGTGGCCTTCTTTGCGTGCGGAACTCGCGACAAACCAAAACCATCTCGTCAGCCCGGCGACCATGGGGTCCCAAGGTTTTCAAAAAAACGGTCGGCGCGCAGGTGCGCCGACCGCCGATATATGGGGTCTGATATTTTCTACCAGCTAGTTTCTCTTACTCGTCTAGGAGATCTTCTGGCATGTCGTTGCCGTCGCCTAGGTCGACTGGGGCCTCTTCGGTGTCTGCTGCGGCCTCGGCACCTTCGCCCTCGGGCTTCTCTTTGGCGGCCGTCATGCGGGCGACAGCGCATACGCGGTCGTTGTCGTCGACGGTCATCATCTTGACGCCCTGGGTAGCGCGGCCAGTCTGGCTAATCTCATCGGTCTTGACGCGAATGACCGTCGCGCCCTCCGTCACGATGAACAACTCGTGCTGCGGGCCCACCGTCTTCATGGCCGCGAGGTTGCCCTTACGCTCGGTCATTTGGATGGTGTAGACGCCCTGGCCGCCGCGATTCTGCTCCGGGTAGTCCGCGACCGGCGTGCGCTTGCCGTAGCCGCGCTCGGTGATGACGAATAGATCGCCGTTGCCGTTAGTGACTTCCATGCCCAGAACGCTCACGCCGTCCTTCATACCGATACCGCGAACGCCGCTAGTATCGCGGCCGGTGGCGCGCACCTGCTCCTCGGAGAACATGATCGCCTTGCCCGCAGTGGTGGCCAGGATAATCTTGTCGCCCTCGCGCACGCGGCGCACGTTCAGCAGCGCGTCGTCGTCACGCAGGTTGATAGCGATCAGGCCGTCGCGGCGGCTGCGGTCATATGCGCTCATTACGGTCTTCTTGACCATGCCGCTCTTGGTGGCAAACATCAGGTACTCGTCGGCAGGGAACTCGCGGCAACTGATGACGCTCGCGATCTTCTCGCCCTCCTCGAAGGGCAGCAGGTTGACGATCGCGGTACCGCGCGCCTGGCGCGTACCCACCGGCAGCTCGTGCACCTTCAGGCGATAGACCTTACCCTTGTTCGAGAAGAACAGCACGTACTCGTGCGTGGACGCGATGAACATCTCGTCGATAACGTCGTCCTCTTTGAGGTTGACGCCCGACACGCCCTTGCCGCCGCGCTTCTGGGCGCGGTAGGCGGCCACCGGGATGCGCTTGACATAGCCGGTGTGGGTAATGGTCACGACCATGTCCTCGTCGGCAATGAGGTCCTCAACGTCCAGGTCCTTCTCGACATGGCTGATCTCGGTGCGGCGCTTATCGCCGAACTTCTTGGAGATCTCGCGCATCTCTTCCTTAATGACGCCCAGGATCTTCTCCTCGTGCGCCAGCAGGTCCTCGTAGTAGGCGATGGCGCGGCGCAAGCCGTCCAGCTCTTCCTGAATCTTGTCGCGCTCCAGGCCGGTCAGGCGGCGCAGCTTCATCTCGAGGATGGCCGTGGTCTGCTCGGGCGTAAAGCCAAAGCGCTCGATCAGGCGGCTGCTGGCCTCGGAATCAGTCTGCGAGGAGCGGATGATGCTGATGACCTCGTCGATATGATCAAGGGCCATCAGGTAGCCCTCAAGGATATGCGCGCGGGCCTGGGCCTTCTTAAGGTCGAAGCGGGTGCGGCGGGTGACGACGTCGACCTGGTGGTCGATGTAGTGCTGCAGCATCTCGCGCAGGCTCAGGCATTTGGGAACGCCGTTGACAAGCGCCAGGTTGTTGGCGCCAAAGGTCGTCTGCAGCGAGGTGTACTTGTACAGGTTGTTGAGCACGACCTGCGGGATGACGCCCTTCTTGAGTTCGATGACCAGACGGATACCCTTCTGGTTGGACTCATCGCGCATATCCGAGATGCCCTCGATGCGCTTGTCGTTGACGAGCTGGGCGATCTTCTCCTGCAGGGTGCCCTTGTTGACCATGTAGGGAATCTCGGTAAAGACCAGGCGGCTGCGGCCGGTCTTGGTGGACTCCACATGAGCCTTGGCGCGCACGGTAATGGAGCCGCGGCCGGTCTCGTAGCTCTGCTTAATACCGGCACTGCCCATGATGATGGCGCCGGTGGGGAAGTCCGGACCGGGCATGATCTGCATGAGCTCGTCGACAGTGGCGTCGGGATTATCGATCAGGTAGCAGGTTGCCTCGATCGCCTCGGTGAGGTTATGCGGGGCGATATTGGTGGCCATGCCGACGGCGATGCCCTGGCTGCCGTTGACCAGCAGGTTGGGGAAGCGCGCAGGCAGTGCCACGGGCTCGGCGAGTGATTCGTCGTAGTTGGGCTGCCAGTCGACGGTATCCTTCTGCAGGTCACGCAGCAGCTCCATGGCGGGCTTTGCCAGGCGGCTCTCGGTGTAACGCATGGCAGCGGCGCCGTCGCCGTCGATGTTGCCGAAGTTGCCGTGGCCGTCGATGAGCGGCGTGCGCATGGAGAACCACTGCGCCAGGCGAACCATTGCCTCGTAGACCGCGAAGTCACCGTGCGGATGGTACTTACCGATAACTTCGCCGACCGTCCAAGCGGACTTCTTGTGCGGACGGTTGGGGTAGATGCCGCTCTCGTTCATCGCATACAGGATACGGCGGTGTACCGGCTTTAAGCCGTCGCGCACGTCCGGCAGGGCACGCGCCGTGATAACCGACATCGAATACTCGATAAACGACTGCTTCATCTCGCGACCGAACTCCGAAATCTGGAGCTGGCCGCCGTTGATATCCTCGCCGGCCGAGGCGCCACGGTCGACTTCGCCAAAGCTCTCCTCGAGCTCGGCGTCGTCTTCTTCTTCCTCATCATCGGCATCGGGGTTATAGGCGTCAGGATCGCCGTCCTCGCCCTGCTCAGCACGGGCAAGCAGGCGCTTCAGATCGTCGGGCATGCCGGCATCGCCGGCCTCGCCCATACCCTCGTTATTGTTGATATCGTCTGCCACGTTACCTCCTCTTAAGCATCAAGGAAACGCGCGTCATGCGCATGTTTTTCAATGTACTCGCGGCGATAGCCGACCTCGGAACCCATCAGCTCGCGCACGGCGCGGTCCGCCACCACGGCGTCCTCGATCGACACGCGCTGCAGGATGCGGGTCTTGGGATCCATCGTCGTCGAGGCAAGCTGCTTGGGGTCCATCTCGCCCAGGCCCTTGTAGCGCTGGACGGTATAGCCCTTGCGCTTCTTGGTGATCTTGCCGTCCTTGGCCTTGCCGTCCTCGTCGTTGTCGTCGGGGTTCAGGCCCAGACTCTGGATGGTGTCGCGCAGGATCTCGTCTTCGGGCTGGCGGCCGTTGGGATACACGTAGTGGATCTTGTTGCGCACCTTAATGCCAAAGATGGGCGGGCAGGCAACATAGACGTAGCCGGCATCGATCAGCGGACGCATGTACTTGTAGAAGAACGTCAGCAGCAGGATGCGGATATGCGCACCGTCGACGTCTGCATCGGTCATGATGATGATCTTATGGTAGCGCGCCTTGGTGATATCGAAGTCGCCGCCGTCGCCGGCACTCGTCGTGACACCGCAGCCGATCGCGGTAATCAGCGACTGGATGGTGTCGCTCGAGAACGCGCGATGGTCACCAACGCGTTCGACGTTCAGAATCTTGCCGCGCAGGGGCAGAATCGCCTGGATGTCTCGGCGACGGCCGTCCTTGGCCGAACCGCCTGCCGAGTCACCCTCTACGATGAAGAGCTCGGTCAGCTCGGCATCGCGCACCGAGCAGTCAGCGAGCTTACCGGGCAGGGACGCCGTCTCGAGCAGGCTCTTGCGGCGGGTCGCCTCGCGCGCCTTGCGGGCGGCGTTGCGCGCCTTGCAGGCCTGTTGCGCCTTCTTGACAATCTCGCGGGCGGGCTTGGGATGCTCCTCCAAGTAATCGGCGAGGCCGTCGGTCACGATCTTGAGCGTGAGCGCGCGCATATAGGAGCTACCGAGCTTTGCCTTGGTCTGGCCCTCAAACTGAGGATCGGGCAGCTTGACCGAGATAACGGCCGAAAGGCCCTCGCGCACATCGTCGCCGGTCAGGTTGGCGTCTTTTTCCTTGAGCAGGTTCTGCTTGCGCGCGTAATCGTTGATTACGCGGGTGAGCGCGGTGCGGAAGCCCTCAAGGTGCATGCCGCCCTCGGGAGTGTAGATGTCGTTGGCGAACGACATGACGTTCTCGCCGTAGCCGCTATTCCACTGCAGGGAAACCTCGACCTCGCCCATCTTGGTCACAGGCGCGTCCGGATCCGATTTGCCCTCGATGTAGATGGGCTCCTTAAAGGCCTCGGGGACGTCCTTGCCCTCGTTGAGGAACTTGACGAAGTCGATGATGCCGCCCTCGTAGCAAAACTCCTCCACGTGGGGAGTCGCCTCGCGCTCGTCGGTCAGCACAATCTTAAGGTTCTTATTGAGGAACGCCGTCTCCTGCAGACGGTTGTGCAGCGTATCGAAATCGTAGATGCAGGTCTCGAAGATCTCGTCGTCGGGCCAGAAGGTGACGGTGGTGCCCGTTGAATCCGAGGTGCCCACGACCTCCATCTTCTTGACGGTCTTGCCGCGCGAGAACTCCATCTCGTAGGTGTTGCCATCGCGGCGAACCTGAACGACCACGCGCTTGGACAGTGCGTTGACGACGGAGATGCCCACGCCGTGCAGGCCGCCCGAGACCTTATAGGCCGAGTTATCGAACTTACCGCCGGCGTGCAAGATCGTCATGACGACCTCGAGCGTCGGGATCTTTTTAACAGGGTGCTCGTCGACGGGGATGCCGCGCCCGTTGTCGACGACCGTGATGGAGTTGTCGGCGTGGACCGTCACCTGGATCTCGGTGCAGAAACCGGCCATGGCCTCGTCGACGGAGTTGTCAACGATCTCCCACACCAGGTGATGCAGACCGCTGGCGCTCGTCGAGCCGATATACATGCCCGGGCGCTTACGAACGGCCTCGAGACCTTCGAGAATCTTAATCTCGCCGCCATCGTAATCGTTTTCGTTTGCCACACGTCCTCCTTCAGTCAAGAAAATGTGTACAGCCTTACTAGTTTATCGTAAAAAAATACCCTCGGGAACGAGGGTATTTGGCTCTACAAGGCCACCAGATGCGATTTAAGGCTCTTTTCTGCTTTGCACGCCCTTGGCCCACTCGGCACTGGCTCTCATGGCATTCTCGAGGGCCTCGCGCAGTTTTTGGTCTTCGATGGGCGCCACTTGGCGCTCAATCTCGGTGCGCTCGGCCTCACTTAGGTCGGCATGCGGGGCCGGCGGTCGCTCGGTCGTCGCCGGGCGCAGGCGCTCCTTGGCGGCGGGCGGCGTGTGACCGGGCGCGGTGGTTTTGAACACCAGGCCGTCCACATGCGCACCGGCGCGCTCCATGCGCGCGCGGATGATCTCGCGCAACAGCGTCATTTCCTGCGTCCACGAGGGCGAGTCGAGATACACCAGCAGCTCATTGGACTCGGGCAGGTAACGCAGTCCCGTCACATGCCGCCCCTCGCGCGTGCCCGAGCACACCGCGTTCCATGCGCGATAGACCGTGCGCGACTCCTCGGCGGCCTCCATCTGCGCACGGCGCTTAGGCGTTGCAGCCGCCAGGATGCGCTGGCGCTCTGCGTTCAAAAACCCGCTGAAGGCGACTGTCTCGCTCTCGCGCTCGTAATTAGCACGTCTCACCCATGCTCACCACCTTGGCTCGATCAAGCAGGTCATCGGTAAAGTACCCCAGGTTGGTCGTGGTTATGACCGTCTGGATATCATCGCCAATCAGCCGCAGGAAAGCGCCGCGACGCTCGCCGTCGAGCTCGCTCATCACGTCGTCCAGAAGCAGCAGTGGGGCGGTGCCCAGGACATCGCGAGCCACGGCAACCTCGGCCACCTTCCAGGACAGTACCAGCGTGCGCTGCTGTCCTTGGCTGGCAAATGAACGGGCGGAGCGACCCGCCACGGTAAACTCAATCTCGTCGCGATGCGGTCCCACCAACGTCACGCCGCGGCGAATTTCCTCGTCGGCATGCTCGTCAAGGGCGGCCAGCATACGCTCGTACGCCCAACCCTTCAGCTCTTCGCGATCCTCGACCTGGGGCAAATCCCCCAGCGTGGACGCATAGGTCACGTTGGCAGCCTCGCCGGACGCCACTTGCCCGTAGGCAGTGTGCACATGGCCCGCCAGCCGGTCGAGTAGGGCCAACCGGTGCACGAGCAGGGCCGAGCCCGCGCGAGCAATCGAATCGTTCCACGCGCCGAGCATCTCGCGACAGCACCAGGTCTCCTTGAGCAGGGCGTTACGCTGGGTCACGCAGCGCCCATAGGTGCTCGCAAGATCGGCATAACGCGCGCTCAGCTGCATGCCAAAGTCATCGAGGGCGGCGCGGCGCACACTGGCGCCTCGCTTAACCATGTCCAGATGGTCGGGGCAAAACAGCACGCTCGGCAGAATCCCGCGCACACCGGCGGCAGAGCATCTCTTGCCGTTGCGACTAAACGAGCGCTTACCGTCCTCCGCGCTCAATCCCATATCAAGCACGCGGCCGTCGCCCTCGAGCCTCAGCTCGATCTTGCACGAGCCCACGCCGTCATGGACGAGCTCGGCTGCGGTCGGATGCCTAAACGAGGCGCCGCTCGTCAGCAGCTGCAGCGCCTCTATGAGATTGGTCTTTCCCGCCGCGTTGGGTCCCGCAAGTATCGTCACGCCCTCGTCCAGGGCAAGGCGATAGCTATCGAAGCTGCGGTAGTGCGCGACGGAAAGATCGCGGGCGAACATGGTCATGGCGCAGCGCTAGATGCGGACCGGCATGACCAGGTACAGGTAGTTGATCTTGTCGTAGGACTTGAAGATGCCCGCCTGCGAGTAGCTCTTGAGCTCCAGCGTGATCTCCTTCTCCTTGGACAGGGCATTGAGGCAGCCGAAGATGTAGTGGTAGTTGAAGGCGATGGTACCCGACTCGCCCTCAGCCTCGACATCGATCGTCTCCTGCGCAAGGTCCTGGTCATTGGAAATGGAGGACAGGCCCATCTGCCCGTTCTCGACATCGATCTCGAACTTGACGGCGGGGTTGGCGCTCGCGATAACGGCCACGCGCTTGAGGGCGGCGTTAAAGGCGGCGACATCGATCTTGACGCTCGTCACGCACGAATCGGGGATGAGCTGCTTGTAGTTGGGGTACACGCCCTCGATGCGACGCGACACGTAGGTGGTGTTGCCGGCCTCGAAGACGACCTGGGTGTCGGTAGCCCCGATCATGATGGTCGCCTGGCTGGCCATGATGTTCAGCGCGTCGTTAAAGGCGTCAGCCGGAACGTTGAGCTCAAAGGAGCCCTCGAGGGTCGAGGTCTCGACCTGCGTATCGCACACGGCCAAGCGGAAGGAATCGGTCGCCACCAGGCGTACGGTGTTGTTCTCGACCTTCATGTGCACGCCGCCCAGGATGGGGCGAGCCTTGTCGGTCGAGGTGACGCGCCACACGCGGCCGACCATTTCGGACAAGACATCGGTCGGCAGCTCCACGGCACTCTCGATGGCATAGGCCGGAAACTCGGGGAAGTCATTGGCATCGAGCGTGTTCAGCCTAAAAGAGCTCTTCTCGCAACCAATCAGCACCTGGCGCTCGGACAGCTCAAAGGTGACCGGGGCATCGGGGAGGGTCTTGGTGATATTGGAGAGCATCTTACAGGGGATAACCATCTCGCCCTCTTCTTCGACATGCGCCGCGATGCGATGACGGATCGAGATAGTGTAGTTAGAGGTCTGGAATTCCAAGATGCCGTCTTGGGCCTTAACGAGCACGCCCGACAGGATGGGGAGGGTGGATGCCGAAGCGACACCCTTCATAACGACGCCGATGGCTTGTGTAAGCGAGCTCTGGCTGACGGTGAACTTCATCTTTTAATACCTTTCTATAGATATAAATATCTTAATAATAGTAATAGCACTGACGAAACTGTTGATTACTCCCAAAGACGCAGGTCAGACCCAGAAAGAGAATCGACAGCAACCTGTGTGCAACAGGGGTGGTTTTCCACGTTCAAAACCTGCGCAAAACTTTTCATCACCGCGGGTTGGGTTTTAGACACCTTATGCCCGTGGTTTCGACAAGTTTTCAACAGGTGTCTCTATTTCCCTACGAGCGCAGTGTAATTTTATCGCGCAGCGACTTGAGGTCTTCGGTGACGGTGCGGTCTTCCTGGATCATCTTCTGGACCTTTTTGTAGCTCGTACTGACGGTCGAGTGGTTGCGGTTGCCAAATTCGGCGCCCACCGCCGTGGTCGTCATCTCGCACATCTCGATGGCCAGATAGATGGCAATATGGCGTGCTTTGGCGATATTGGCGTTGCGACGCGGGCCGATGAGCTCCTCGTGCGTCACGCCGTACTGCTCTTCGATGACGGACTGAACCGTCTGGACGTTGATCTTTTTGGCCGATGTGTCGAAGTACTGGTTGGCGATGGCGTCGATATCGTCAAAGGTGAGCTCCCCGCCCTCGCGCTCGCGGTCGCCCGCCTCGCCGGCGCAGCGCTCGCAAAAGCTCTCGAGTTCGCGGATGTTGGTGCCCGAGACCTCGGCCATGTGTTTAAAGTGCTCGTCGGTCAGGTGCCCGCTGTCGCCCCCATAGGCCGCCAGCAGCGAGTCGTCGCCTGCCTCGGGAGCGGCGACGATGGTGTTCTCGTAATAGCGCTGCAAGATCTTGTATTTCATCTCGTAGCTGGGCTCTGCGACCAGGCAAAGCATGCCGGCGTTGAAGCGGCTGGTCAGACGCTCGTCCATGCTCAGGTCCTTGGGGGCGCGGTCTGCCGCGATGACGACCTTCTTGTTGTTGCGGATGAACTCGTCCATGAGCTGGAAAAAGTAATCCACGCTCGCGCGCTTGCCGATGATGTTTTGGATGTCATCGATGATGAGCACGTCCACGCCGTGGTATGCCTGCATGATGGGGGCGTTGCTCTTCTTTTGGCGGTCGAACTCGGTCATCAGGTCGTCCAGATATGCCTGGGAGTTGGCATACTTGACCTTGATCTCGGGCGACTTCTCGGCGAGCTCGTTTTTGATGGCAAGCAGCAGGTGCGTCTTGCCCAGGCCCGATTTGCCGTAGATGAACAGTGATGTGCACGTGCCGCGCTCGTCCGCGAGGGCGGCAAACTTGAGTGCCGAGCGATAGGCATGGCTGTTCTCGGGGCCGTAGACAAAGTTCTCAAAAGTAAATTTTGAGTTCGCGGCGAGCGGGGCTCCATCCGTATTCTGCTCGGCCGGTACGGTCGGTGCTGGCATGGGTGAAGCGGGGGTCGCAGCTTGCGTGGATTTAGTCGGCGCTCCGCCCTTCATCTGGTTCATCATGCGACGAAAATCATCGGCCGAGAGCGTGTTCTTGATTGCAATACCCGAATCCGCGCCCGCCGCTGCGTCGTGAGCGATGGGCATGTGCGTGACGGGTGCGTTCGTTGACGTCGCAGCGGCGGTCGGCAACGGTGCCATGGTTTCACGGGAAACATCGCTGTGCTGGTGCTCGATTGCCGGCACGTCGCCTGCGGAGGCCGGCGCCGCCGGGGAAGCAGCGGGAGCAGCGCCGGGCGCCGTCGCGGCAGCGGATTCCGCCACGGCTCCTTGCGGTGCCACGATGTCGAGTGCGATCGGTGCAAAGGCGATTTCTTCCAGATAGGCCTCAATAGTCGGCTGATGCTTTTTGAGCTGCGCGATGGCAAAGCGCGAGGGGGCCTCGATCGTGAGCGTATCTTCGGTCAGGCTTATGGCGCGCGATTGCCCCAGCATGTTGATGAGGCGTGCATCTTGGCCGTCGCGCTGGCAAAAGGCGATGGCATCCCCCAGGATGATGCTTGCTTCCTCGTCCACTGTCTCTCCCGTTCTTTAGCTCTGAGCTCGCACGCGAGCGGCGCCGAGTTCGGTCAGATGGTATTTCTGGCCATGCTTGATGACCAAGCCGGCCTGCGCCAAGTCATTGAGCGTGCGTGACCAAGTGGGGGCCGAGTTTCCAAACGCCCTCGCCAGATCGGTTGCACCGCACGCTTGATTTTGCGCCAGATAGCCCAGCGCGGCGTTGCCGCGATCGCTTACGAACACGTCCGGTTGTGGCTGCGCATACTGATTTGCTGCATTAGGATACATCATTTGAGCTGCTGGTTGTTGAGAACTCTGCATCGGCGGCATTTGCTGTTGAAAACTTTGAGGCCACTGTTGGTAAGGCTGCGGAGGCATCTGCTGGGCCCAGGGGTTGTACTGCTGCTGCGGCATCTGCTGGTACGGCTGCTGATATCCCTGCTGGTACTGCTGCGGGAACTGCTGGCCATACCCCAGTGGCGGCATCTGCTGATATGGATATCCCTGTTGGTACGGCTGATAGCCCATTTGCTGGCCACCCGGTGCCCCCGTCGCCTGCTGCATTGCTGCTGCATCCTGATCCGCCGGCGGCATGGCCTCTGGCGCGTTTGGCGGCATCGACATCGATGCCGCCTGGGGCTCTTGTGTGGGAAGCATTCCGGGCTGCTGCATCTGTCCCACGGGGGGCTGCATCTGCTGCGTTGCCATGGGCTGCTGCGCAAAAGCTCCCGGCAGGGGATATGTGGGCTGCTCCGTCTCGGGCCGCACGGCAGCGCCGCGTCCGCCGGCACGCTCGATTTCCTGCACGCGTTTAGGATTCAGGCTTACCGTAACCACGGTGCCGTTGCCCATGTTGTCCTCGATGGATACGGCACCGCCGGCGTTTTCCAAATACTCCTGCACCATGGGAAACCCTGCTCCGGTTCCACGGATATAGCGCTTCATCTTGCTGTTTGCGCTGGTAACTCCGAAGTCGAAAGCGCGTTCCTTGTCGTCGATGCCGGGTCCTTGATCAGCAAAGCGGATGGTGTCTCCGCCGTCCAGAATCGAGATGATGGGCTCGGCAAAGTGCGCGTGGATAAAGTTTTCGACAATTTCGCGGATGACCATGAGCGAGATATGGCCACCTTGTTCTTTCATGCACTGGTAGACGGTGTTGGTCGTCTCTTCCAAATACGTGCGGACATCTTGCGGATCAATGACGATCACACGCGGTGTCGACAGCATGTCGTCATAGACGGCGATGCGCGCGGCGTACATGGCTTTTGGCGCCTGCGTGGTCGTCTGCTCGCCTTCCTTACGCTCTTCGCGCACGCCGGTGATGTGCTCGTTGTCGGGTGCCGGGTCTCCGGAATCGACCATGGTGTAAAAGTCGTCAGACATGCCGCTCGCAATCTTTCAAAAGGTTTCGAACAAATAGTAGCTCACCGTGCAATGTTTCTCATCTTTCGACAACTTTTCAAAACCTGTTGAAAACTTTGGAAAACGGACGAAAAGTTCTCAACATTGCCAACATGACCTGTTGAAAACTCGATGAAATATCGTGAAAAGTTGCCATGCACCGCTAAATCGAGCTCGGCTTATGGGGGAACCGTGTGAACTGCGCAACCTTTTACCTTTGATTTCTTGACATTTGAACATTGATTTCCCTACAATCTTCAAGCTCACGTGTCTATATCTGCGTCCGCGCCCCCGCGGACACTCGAAATGCAGCAGGAGGAACTTAAGATGAAGCGTACGTATCAGCCTAATAAGCGTAAGCGTGCCAAGACCCATGGCTTCCGTGCCCGTATGGCCACTAAGGGTGGTCGTGCCGTGCTCGCCCGTCGTCGCGCCAAGGGCCGCAAGCGTCTCACTGTCTAGCAGCGATACACACATCTCGCATGAAGACTATTAAGTCTCGGCAAGATTTCGAGCATGTGTTCAGTCAGGGGCGTCGTTTCAATCACCCTCTGATTCGAATGACCATATGTGAATCGGTTGGCGAAGGCGACTCCGGAAGGGTCGCCTTCGTTGGTGCTAAACGGCTCGGTTGTGCTGTCGTGCGCAACCGTTCTAAGCGTGTGATGCGCGAGGCCGCCCGCAGCTGTGGATTTCCCGTTGCGGGTTATGACATCATCTTGTTCGCAACTCCCAAGACGAGGATTTCCTCGCCGCAGGAGATGGACAATGCATTGCGTTCGCTTATGAAACGCGCCGGCGTTGCCGGGGAGGAGCGATGAGCAATCACGTTTTGCGACGTGTTGCCATCGCTCCTATTCGCATATATCAACAGGTTATTTCGCCCTTATTGCCTGACGCCTGCATTTATTACCCAACGTGCTCGCAATACGCCGTCCAGGCGATTGAGAAGTACGGTGTTTTGAGAGGCTGCTGGCTTGCCGTGAGGCGCATCGCTCGCTGCAATCCCCTGCACGTCGGCGGTTATGACCCTGTGCCCTAGCGGGCACTCGCTATCGGAGGAAAACTTACATGTGGGATTGGATCGTTAACATCCTTTTCGAGCTGCTCAAGCTCATCCAGACCTTTGCGGTCGACTGGGGCCTGTCCATCATCATCCTGGTGGTCATCATCCGTCTGCTGCTGACGCCGCTTATGCTCAAGTCGACTAAGTCGACGGCTCGTATGCAGGTGCTGCAGCCCAAGATGCTCGAGATCCAGGAGCGCTATGCCGACGATCCCCAGCGTCAGGCCGAGGAGATGCAGAAGTTCTACAGCGAGAACAAGTTCAACCCGATGGCTGGTTGTCTGCCGCTGTTGATTCAGATGCCTGTCCTGTTCGCCCTATTTACGCTGCTGCGTAACCTGCCGAACTACTTTAACGACGGCACGTTCTCGTTCTTTAATATTCTGCCCGACCTGACCACCACGCCGAGTGCCTCCTTTGCCGATGGCTTTATGGTCGCGCTGCCTGCGCTGGTCTGCCTGATCCTGTTCGCTGTCCTGACCCTGATTCCGCAGCTCTATATGTCGCGCAACCAGACCGGCCAGCAGGCTCAGAGCATGCGTATGATGGCCGTTGTCATGACGGTCATGATGCTTTGGATGGGCTGGAGCCTTCCCGTTGGTGTTCTGCTGTACTACGACGTCTCGTCTGCTTGGCAGGTTATCCAGCAGATTTTTGTGACGCAGAAGGTCATCGACAAGGCGAAGGCCGAAGAGGAGGAGCGCCTTAAGAACGCGCCGCTGCAGGTTGAGGTCACTCGTCGCGAGAAGAAGCCGCGCCCGCACAAGAAGAAGTAGCGGGATATCAATCTTATTTAGGTACCTAACTTTTGGAGTACGTTATGTCTGAAGAGATCATCGAGGATATGCTTGAGGAGGTTGCCCCGCAGGTCGCGGGCGATTATCCCGAGATTGCACAGCGCTACAAGGCCGGTGAAGAGCTGACCGACGAGGAGCTCGACACCATTGCCGATGTCGCGATTTCCATCCTGCGTTCCATCCTTTCGCACTTCGATGCCGCCAACTCTCCTATCGATGAGTATGAGGGCGACGAGGGTGAGCTGATTTTGGATGTAACGGCTCCCGACCTTGCTGTTCTCATTGGCCGTCATGGTCGCACCCTTGATGCCCTTCAGGTTATGTTCTCATTGCTGGTGAGCCGCAAGCTCGGCTTTAGGTATCCTGTTGTAGTGGACGTCGAGGGATACAAGAGCCGCCGTCAGGACAAGGTTGCCTCCATGGCTCAGTCTGCTGCCGAGCGTGC
This sequence comes from Coriobacteriaceae bacterium, assembly GCA_902363875.1. GTDB lineage: Bacteria > Actinomycetota > Coriobacteriia > Coriobacteriales > Coriobacteriaceae > Collinsella. The sequence continues at coordinate 13,996 of CABJBO010000016.1, forward strand.
CATCCGCACTCATAAGAGTGTTTCGCTTCCGCCCATGAATGCCTACGAGCGCCGACTGGTTCACATTGCACTTCGTGGTAATGATGCCGTTGATACTCATTCTGAGGGTTCTGACCCCGATCGCCATGTGGTGATTGTTGCTCGATAATCTACTCGAGCTTATGCTAAGGGGACGTGGTTTCCACGTCCCCTTTTTTTGTCAAAAGTTCTCGATACACTGATTTTTGTCAGAAAGGAGCTTTCGTTGATAGTACTTACTGATCAGCAGGCTGACGAGATGCTGAGTCGCCTAACTTCCTATTGCAAAGAGTATTCCTTGAGCGTAACTGATGTTGAGCTGAGGAAATGTATTCAGCATTTGGATTTGGTTCTCGAAACAAATAAGACAACCAATCTCACCCGTATTCTTAACGTTGAAGATGCTACGGTACTTCATATCCTCGACTCTCTTGTTTTGCTCCCCTATATCAATATGGCTCCTGAGGGAGCTTTGCTCGATATGGGAACAGGTGCGGGCTTCCCTGGCATTCCTTTAACCATAACCACGCATCGTAAAGCTACTTATATTGACTCTGTTGGCAAGAAGGTTGATGCCGTTAATTCTTTTGTTCATGCTCTTGGATTGAAACATGCTCATGCGGTTCATGACCGTCTTGAAGAATATGCTCGAAGCCATAAGAAGCAGTTCTCTGTCGTAACCGCCCGCGCACTGGCCCCTCTACCGATTCTTGTTGAGTATGCGGCTCCGTACCTGAAGGATGGAGGGCTATTTGTTATCACCAAGGGCAATCCTTCGGATGAGGAGCTTGCTTCCGGCATGTCAGCAGCTAAGATTTGCGGCTTCACTTTGCTTCTGAATGACGCAACCGATTTGCCTGAGGGCTTGGGCCACAGGGAGTTCATTGTTCTTAAAAAGAGTCATCCAGCATCCGTTTCATTGCCTCGTGCAAATGGCATGGCAAAGAAGAATCCGCTTGCCTAGATGTTTCACGTGAAACATAATGGATACTAACAACTTGCAGTGTTTCACGTGAAACATGGCGGTTGATATCGAATCGGAATGTTTCACGTGAAACATCCTCCGTTTGACAGCTTTAATACACACCAGGAGGGACCGTGGGATTTCGCGACGTTAAGCGTTCTAAGAGCGCAAAAGACACGCGTATCATTGCAATCATCAATCAAAAAGGCGGCGTCGGTAAGTCAACGACGGCTGTAAACCTTGCAGCAGCACTGGGTGAGCAGGGTCGTAAGACCCTGATTGTCGATTTTGATCCGCAGGGAAACAGCACCAGTGGATTTGGAATTGAAAAAGAAGACCTTGATCACTGCATCTATGATGCATTGTTGAATGATGTGCCGGCAGAATCGCTTGTTCTTGATACAAATTGCAAAAAGGTATTCGTAATTCCAGCTACGATTCAGCTTGCAGGTGCCGAAATTGAGCTCGTAAGCGCAATTGCTCGTGAAACCCGCCTCAAAGATTTGCTTGAGCCGATTCAGGACGAGTTCGATTTTATTTTCATTGACTGTCCTCCTTCGCTCGGCCTGCTTACTATCAATGCCTTGACCGCAGCAGATAGCGTTTTGATTCCAATCCAGTGTGAGTATTACGCACTCGAGGGCGTTACGAAGCTGCTTGAGTCAATGAAGATGGTCAAATCACGTCTGAATAAGGGCTTAGACACCTATGGCGTGCTTATGACCATGTATGACTCACGTACTTCTTTGTCGAATCAGGTTGTTGAGGAAGTTCAATCGTACTTTGGTGATAAGGCGTTTAAGACGCTGATTCCCCGTACGGTTAAAATCTCTGAAGCTCCGTCTTTTGGAGAACCGGTAATTACCTATGCACCTCAAAATAAGGGTGCAAAAGCGTATATGAACCTTGCAAAAGAGGTGATCAAGCGTGCCTAGTGCAAAGAAACGTGGTGGATTGGGACGCGGACTCAATGCTTTGGTCTCAGAGGCTGAGTATGAGACCGGTGGTTCTGCTGCATCTGCTTCAAATGCCGCATCTGAAACAAAACTACCTATTGAGGATATCGTTCCCAACCCTAATCAACCGCGAATTCACTTTAATGAAACTGAACTTCGCGAGTTGAGCGAGTCAATCCAAGAACATGGCGTTCTGCAGCCGCTCTTGGTTCGCAAGCATGGAAACGGCTATGAGATCATCGCTGGTGAGCGTCGTTACCAGGCGTCAAAGCTTGCTGGTCTTGAGGAACTGCCTGTCATCATTAAAGATGTTAATGATGAAGAGATGCTGGCTCTTGCTCTTATCGAAAACCTTCAGCGTTCTGATTTGAATCCCGTCGAAGAGGCTAAGGGCTATCGCCAGCTCATCGAAGCTAGCGGTATGACCCAGGAGGCATTGTCGAAGGCCGTAAGCAAGTCACGCTCTGCAATTACAAACTCGCTGCGCCTTCTCGATCTCCCCGAAGTAGTTCAGCAGATGATTTTTGAGGGTAAACTTACTGCTGGTCACGCACGTGCGATTCTTGCAGTTCCCTATGAGGATGCTCGAATTCGACTTGCAGAGAAGGTTGTTGCGGAGGGCCTTTCCGTAAGAGCGACAGAAAATCTTGCTCCATTGTTTTCTGCCGGAGAGACACCTAAGACGCCGCGGCCCGCAACGCCGCAGTCTTTTAAAAAGGCTGCGCGTGTACTTCGTCAGGTATTTAATACCAACGTGCGTGTGAAGAGCTCGCGTGGAAAGAATAAGATTGAGATTGAGTTTAAAGACGAGGAAGAGCTCTCTCGTATTCTTGGTGAAATGATTCAGTTTGATCAGGGAGGCCAAGATGAGGAATAAGATTTTTACTGCGATTGCATTGGTGACGACTGTCGCGGCTGGTGCCTTTGCTGGCTATAAGATCGCGACAGACGATGAACTTCGAGGTCGTTTGCTTCGTGGAGCGCAAGATATCGTTGATACATCCAAGAAGAAAATGGATGTTATGACAGAAGATGTTGCCATGCGTACTGCTCAGGTAACGAAGAATCCCAAGATTAATCAAGGTTGGGTTAGCAACCAATGGGAAAATGTAGGCTATTAGGTACCTAACAATTACTCAGCATATTCTAAGGGGCCCTTGTCTGATTCATGAGACAAGGGCCCCTTATTTTGGCCGTAAAAAATGGGACAGGAAGCAACTGATTCAGAATTGAGGTCAATAAATGAAACGGCCCCGGTTGCATATCCTGCAACCGGGGCCGTTCGATGTTTCACATGAAACGTTTTGGAGTGCGACTCCCCTATGCGTTCTTCTGAACTTTGTAGCGCTGTTTCAGCTGTCCGCAAGCGGCGTCAATATCGTTACCACGGGAGTTACGAATCGTGGTCTCGATGCCACGGGACTCAAGACGACGCTGAAGATCCTCAACCTTATGAATCGGCGACGGCTTGAGCGGGCTGCCCTCGATGTCGTTAAGTTGAATCAGGTTAACGTGGCAAAGCGTTCCCTCGCAGAAGTCGCAGAGTGCCTGCATCTCGGGATTCGTGTCGTTGACGCCTTCGATCATGGCATACTCATAGGTCGGGCGGCGGCCAGTCTTCTCGGTGTAGAGCTGAAGCGCTTCGTGAAGGCGAAGCAGCGTGTACTTCTTAACACCGGGCATGAGCTTATTGCGCGTCGACTGGATGGCGGAATGCAGGGAAACGGCAAGAGTGAACTGCTCGGGGATATCGGCAAATTTGCGAATACCGGGAATAACGCCGCTGGTAGAGACGGTGAGGTGACGAGCGCCGATACCGATGCCATCGGGGTCGTTGAGGATACGCAGTGCCTTGAGAACCTCGTCGTAGTTGGCAAACGGCTCGCCCTGGCCCATGAAGACAACACTTGTGGCACGCTCGCCAAAGTCGTTGGATACATGAAGCACCTGGTCGACGATCTCTTGAGCGGTCAGAGAGCGCTTGAGGCCGTTGAGACCGGTGGCGCAAAAGGCGCAGCCCATGCCGCAGCCTGCCTGGGTGGAAACGCAGACGGAAAGCTTGTTACGACGGGGCATGCCGACAGTCTCGACGGAAATGCCATCGTGGTACTCGAGCAGATACTTGCGCGAGCCATCTTTGGAAACCTGCTTGGTGAGTTCAGTCGGCGTATCAAAGGCAAAAGCCTCTTTAAGCTGCTCGCGGAAAGCCTTGGGAAGGTTGGTCATATCGTCAAACGAACAAACGTTCTTCTCAAAGACCCATTCGATGAGCTGCTTCGCGCGGAAGGCGGGCTGGCCAAGTTCGGCCACGAGCTCGCGAATATCGTTTTGGCTCAAGTCGCGAATGTCCTGAGATTTAGTCCTGGGATTCATGGAAGCCTTTCGATTTTGGGGAAACGTAGAGGGTATCGCTACAATATGGTATCAACTGCAGAAATTATAGAGGAGGAGTCTGCCCATGCCGGGTAAAAGCCTAGAGAACATGCACGTAGCGGTCTTGGCGGGCGGTCATTCCGCCGAGCGCGAGATCTCGCTCGATTCGGGAAAGAACGTTGTGGTGGCACTGAAGGAAGCCGGCTACACCTCGGTGGAGCTGCTTGACACGGCCGCTGATGACTTTATGGTAACCATGGCGACCGGCGGATTCGATGTGGCATTTATCGCCATGCACGGCGCCGGCGGTGAGGATGGCGCCATGCAGGGCGCCATGGAGACCCTGGGTATCCCCTACACGGCCTCGGGCGTACTTGCCAGCGCCTGCGGTGCCGACAAGGAGGTCTCGAAGCTCCTGTACGCCAAGGCGGGCATTCCCATTGCCCCCGGCCTTGCGCTCGAAGTGGACGATGAAGTCGATATCGATCACGTTGTCGAGGTCTGTGGCGAGCGTTGCTTTGTGAAACCGGCCGACAACGGTTCCAGCTATGGCATTTCCCTGGTCCACGAGCCCTCCGAGCTGCCTGCGGCTATCGCCAAGGCGTTTGAGTTTGGCGACAAAGTGCTGGTCGAGAAGTGTATCGAGGGTACCGAGATCACCGTCGGCGTATACGGCGAGGATGACGTGCGCGCCCTGCCGATTGTCGAGATCCGTAAGCCCGAGGACTGCGAGTTCTACGATCTGGACGTGAAGTATGTCGACCCTACGGACATCCATCGCATTCCGGCGCAGATTTCGCCCGAGAACTACGTTCGTGCCCAGGAGCTTGCCTGTGCTGCCCATAAGGCACTCGGCTGCCTGGGTATCTCGCGCAGCGATTTTATCGTGAGCGAGGACGGCCCCGTTATCCTCGAGACCAACACGATTCCCGGCATGACCGATACGTCGCTGTATCCGGATGAGATTCGCCACACCGATGACATGACGTTCCCGCAGGTCTGTGACAGCCTGATTCGCATGGGACTTCGTCGAGCGGGCGTTGCATGCTAATCGAGGACGCTGTTTCGTCGGGAACGCCGCAGTTTGTCATCGATTCCTATGCCACGCTTGCCGAGCGCGCCAAAACCCAAGCGTTTGGTCTCATCGAGGAAGATGTTATCGTCCTCGATACCGAGACCACGGGTCTTTCGGTGCAGGAAAACGAGCTTATCGAGATATCGGCGGCTCGCCTTTCGGGCCGCGAGGTTGTCGATCGCTTCGATACCTTCGTGCATCCCAAGCAGCTGATTCCCGCCGAGATTACCGAGCTCACGAGCATTACAAACGCCGATGTGGCAGATGCCCCGTCGGCCGTTGAGGCTGTCGCCGCTCTCGCCGATTTTGTCGGCGGCTGCCCGGTGATCGCACATAACGCCACCTTCGACCGCTCGTTTATCGAGTCGGTCAAGGGCGGCGTCAACGTCAGTGACATCTGGATCGATTCGTTGGCACTGTCGCGCATCGCGCTTCCGCGCCTGGCCTCGCATAAGCTGTCTTTCATGGCCGACCTGTTTGGCTGCGACTCGGTGTCGCATCGCGCCAACGCCGATGTCGACGCCTTGTGTGGTGTGTGGCGCGTGTTACTCGTGGCGCTCACCGACTTGCCTCAGGGCTTGATGACGCGCCTGGCCGACATGTACCCCGACGTACCCTGGTCCTATCGTCCCATCTTCTCCTTCTTGGCGGGACAGAACCCCGGTTCCATCTTCTCTCTCAGCGCCGCCCGCGCCGACGTTCTCAAGGCCGATCGGGCCGATGATCGCGTTGATGCGGACGAGCTACCGGTCCTTAAGATGCCGAGCCGCGAGGAAATCGAGGCGGACTATGCCCCGGGCGGCCTGGTCAATCGCATGTATCCCACCTACGAGCCGCGCGATGAGCAGATCGCGATGGCGCTCGAGGTCCGTGACGCGCTCGTTACGGGAACGCATCGCGTGATTGAGGCGGGGACGGGCGTCGGCAAATCGATGGCTTACCTGGTGCCTTTTGCCGAGGCCGCGCGCCGCAACAACATCACGGTGGGTATCGCGACTAAATCGAATAATCTTGCCGACCAGCTCATGTATCACGAGCTGCCCAAACTTGCTGAGCAGCTGGACGGAGGCCTATCGTTTTGCGCCCTCAAGGGCTATGACCACTATCCATGCTTGCGCAAGCTTGAGCGCATGAGCCGCGGCCAGGTCGAGATTACCACCAAGCGCGATCCGGCGGACACGCTCACGGCGGTCGCGGTCATCATGGCGTACGTGTGTCAGTCGGCCGATGGCGACCTCGACTCGCTCGGCATTCGCTGGCGCAGCGTCAACCGTCCCGACTTTACGACGGCGTCGCGCGAGTGCGCCCGTCGCCTATGCCCGTTTTTCCCCGATAAGTGCCTAGTCCACGGCGCCCGCCGTCGCGCGGCGCATGCCGATGTGGTGGTCACCAACCATTCCCTGCTGTTCCGCAATGTTGCGGCCGAGGGCAGAATCTTGCCCCCGATTCGTCATTGGGTAATCGACGAGGCCCATTCCATCGAGCGCGAGGCACGCCGTCAATGGGCGCGCGTGGTGTCGGCGGACGAATCACGCGTTCTGTTTGAGCGTCTGGGTGGCTCGAGCACCGGCGCGCTAAGCCAGGTTTCCCGTGATTTGGCAACCTCCGAGGGCTCTACGCTCTATCTGGGCCTTACTGCCAAGGCGACGTCGACGGTTGCGCGCGCGAGCATGGCGATCGCCGGCGTGTTCGATGGCGTTCGCGAGCTCGGTCGCCGTGCCCGTGGGGGCTATGACAATGCCAATCTATGGATTGGCCCCGAGCTGCGCGAATCTGACGACTGGCATGATTTCTTACAGTCGGCCTACGCTGCCATCGGCACATTGGAACAAGCTGACAAGAGCGTCGACGCGCTGGTACAAGCCGTCGCCGCCGACAAGCCCGAGGTTGTTGTCGACCTGGGTGATATCTCGCGCCGCCTGCACGAGCTGGCCGAGAACCTAAAACTCATCATTGATGGTACCGATGAACACTACGTGTATTCGCTGCAGGTCAATCGCAGGCTGCGTGCCGGCGGAGAGTCAATGACCGCAGAGCGCATCGACATTGGCGAGGCCTTGGCAACCGAGTGGCTGCCCGAGGTTCACACGGCTATCTTTGCCTCGGCGACCATGACGGTGTCCAAAAGCTTTGAGCACTTTAACCATGCGGTCGGCCTTGATCGCATCGGTGCTTCAACGTCGTCATCGCTGCACTTGGATTCGAGCTACGACTTCGATTCGAACATGGCTGTAGTCGTTGCGGGCGATATCCCCGATCCGCGCGATCGTGAGAGCTATCTTACGGCGCTCGAGCGCGTACTGGTCGACGCCCATCTTGCCATGGGCGGATCGGTGCTCACGTTGTTCACCAATCGGCGCGACATGGAGGACCTATACGCCCGCGTTGAGCCCAAGATGGCCCGTGCGGGTCTGGAGCTCAACTGCCAGCAGCGCAACTCATCTCCTCGTCGCCTGCGCGACCGGTTTATCAACGAACCGACCTCGTCGCTTTTTGCGCTCAAGGCCTTCTGGGAGGGGTTTGATGCCAGCGGCGAGACGCTGCGCTGCGTCATCATTCCCAAGTTGCCGTTCTCGAGCCCCACGGACCCGCTCTCGTGCGAGCGCAACCTGCGCGAAGACCGCGCATGGGCGCGCTATTCGCTGCCTGAGGCGGTGCTCGAGGTTAAGCAGGCCGCGGGGCGTTTGATTCGCTCGTCGACCGATAGCGGCGTGCTGATCTTGGCGGATCCTCGCCTGGTGACGAAGGGCTATGGCAAGAAGTTCTTAACGTCGCTGCCCACGAGCTCCTACCAGCGCATCGAATCGGCGCAGATCGGGCACTATCTACAGCTGTGGCGTGCACGCCACGAGCGGCGGCGCTAAAGCGGACAGACGAGGGTTTTTGCCATATCGCACAGATGCTTTGACAGGGTGGGGTCATCCAAGATGCGGATGGCTCCGCCCGCTGCGATTATCTGGCTCAGTAGCCAACGCTCGGAGCCGTAATGCACGGTTACCGTTGCCATGTCTGCCCCGCTGCGCTCGATGAGGGTGATGCCGGCCCAGTCCAGATGCTCCGCCATGTCGAATGGCATCAAGAGCTTTGCGCTACGCTGCGTCCGGGCAAGGGAATCGTGGAGGGATGCAACGTCCGGTGCGTGAGGCACGACGGAATCTTCCGTCAAGGTGAGTCCCTCGATTTTATCCATGCGATAGGTGCGCTGTTCATCGACTGCGATGTCCCAGGCAATCAGGTATGTTTGGTCGCCGTTTGCCGTAATGCGCAAGGGGTCGACCAGACGCTCGCGTGGCCGTGCATCGTCCATCGAGCGATACGAGATGAGGCAGCGAACGCCGTCCTGAATGGCGCAGCTCAGCTGCTGCCAGTGCGACCCGTGGTTGACGGTGTCAAAGACGCGCTGGTTATAGCCGAGCTCTTCGGGTAGAAGAGCGTGTCGAATCCGAGCTGCCGTCTGCGGCTCGATTCCCAACGATTCAAGTTCGTGGTTGAGCACAGCGCCCTCGGCGGTACTCAAGCGCAGCGGTAGCACACGTCCGGCGTCACCGGTGAGGACCACACGTTCGCCGTGGCATTCGCAGATGATGCGCGCACCCGATTCTCGGTCCGCGAGCGTCGAGACGATCTCGAGAATCTCGTCGAGCGACACTCCCGTGATGTCAAAGCGACTGCAAATCTCAGTTCGTGTCATGCCGCTCTCGCCGGCGGCGTAGAGGGCCTCCATGATGTCGATGGCGCGCGAGAGCCTCTGCTCGCTGGTGAGTTTACGCACGGGCATGCTCGTGCACCGTCCTTTCAATGAGGTGGTTCCACGCCTGCTTGAGCGATTTGGGGGCCATGGGCCTCATGCCGTCCATGGCGTGGGCCATGCAAAATGAGGCGGCGGCTTCAAGATCGCGCACGTCAACGGTCCAAGTCCATCCCGAATCGGTGTGTGCGAGCTCACCTCGCCCGCGCGTGAGGCCGTTGATCATATCGATCTGCGTCTGCGGGGCGAACGAGAACGTAGCCGCAACGGGCGGGCGGTCGGCAAAATCGAATTCAAAGAACAGGTAGTCGCTGAGGTTGAAGTCCGCAGGGATAACGTAGGCCTTCGAAGGACGCCAAGCGCGAACGATACGGTCGCAGCGGAATGTCCTGATGTCGCCGGTGGCATTGTCGAGGCCGCAGAAGTACGCAACGCCCTCGCGCTCGAACATGCCGTAGACGCAGACGGTACGCTCTTTCTGCTCACCGCGTCCGTTCTGATATAAAAATCGCAGCGCGCATCGCTCGGCAAAGGCGCTCCATACCGCATCGACGGTGGGAGAGCGGCGGATCGGTGCTTCGTCTACCGCCGACATGCCGGTGAGGTAGGCAATCTTGGAACGAATATCGGCAAGCGGCGCGGCAAAAGTGGATGAGCCGGCCGCTAGCGTCTGGTCGATGGCGTTGAGCAGGATATCGGCGTCGTCTGCGGTGATGAGGCCGCCTGCAGCAAACGTGTGCTCGCGGTCGATTGTCCATGAGCTTTCCTCGGTCTCCTGCGCGCCGGCGGGGCGAACCTCCTTGATTAAGATGCCGCGTTCGAGCAGTTTGTCACGATCGCGCCGAAACTTGCGCTTATCCGAGTCGATATTGCCCGAGCCATATCCCAGGTCAGAATCCAAGACGATCTGCTCGGTCGTCAGCGGTTCGGGGGAGCTGTTGAGCACAAAGAAAAGATTGAGGATGCGCTGAGCCGTTTTATCGAAACTGGGCTCCGAATTCCCCTTTTTAATTGTCGCGGTCGCGTCGCTTGCCGTCATAGAGTCCTCGCATGAGAAGGTGGTTTGCTGCCATGATTTTAGTCCGATATGGAGATTAGGCTATATCCTTGTCCGCTCGGGGCGTTAAGATGGCCCGAATTCGGTCGTTTGCGCTCGCTCGGGGTATACTTTCGACTATATACGGTTCTAATGTGCATGCATTGGGCCTATTTGTCGGATTATGGATGTGGAGCGCACATGGCGAACACCCAGAACTATATTAACCACCTGCTGCAGAACACCGGCATCACGCCGGCATGCAGCGAAGAAGAGCGCTTGGCTGCCGAGGATATCGCTCAGATCTTCCGCAACCACGGCTTTGATCCCGAGGTTCAGGAGTTCAATGCCCCGGCGCCCAGCAGGTTGGCATTTGCCGTTACCGGCATTCTTGCGTTTGCCGGCGCCCTGCTGATGGGCATCGGCGGCGGCATCGGCTTGGTCGGCACCTTGCTGGCCATTGTCGGTGCCGTTCTTTACGTGCTCGAGCGCACGGGCCATCCCGTGGTTTCGCGCCTGGGCAAGACGGGCGTGAGCCAAAATGTCATCGCCTACCACAAGGCCTCGGGCCCGCTCGCGTCTCCGCGCAACCGCCCGGTGGTCGTTGTCGCACACTACGACTCTCCCCGTGCTGAGCTGCTCGCCCGCGAGCCCTATGCTTCGTATCGTGCGCTCATCGCCAAGCTGTTGCCCGTTGCCACGGTTGCCCCTGCTGCCGTTGCCATCTTGCGTATCCTGCCGCTCCCCGGCGCGCTCAAGGTTCTGCTGTGGATTGTCGCGATCCTCGCTTCCCTCGTTGCACTCGCCAACGCGGCAAACATCATTTCTAACCGTTTTGTGCTTCCCTATACGTCCGGCGCAGTGTGCAACAAGTCTTCTGTCGCCGCTATGCTCGGCGTTATGGACAACGTTGCTCCCTTCCAGGGCGAAAACGAGTTTCCCGACGATGTTCCGTTCGATACCTATTTTGGGGAGCAGAAGCGTCGTGCCGAGGAGATGGCGCGCGCAGCAGCGGAGTATGCCGCGGCCCAACAGCAAAACGACTACGGCAACACCATCGAGTATGAAGAGCCTACCTACGCCGAGGACGAGTTCGGTCAGCCGATTGCTCCCGACGCTCAGACCGAGCCCGAACAGGGCGAGGCTTTCGACGAGCAGATCGAGGGCTTTGAGGGTGCGTCTGCCGACGAGACGCTGATTGGCGCCATCGTGCCCGAGGATCAGAATCAGGCTGTCCAGGCCGAAGAGTTCAATGACGAGGTTCCCACTGCCGAGCCGGCGGAGGAGCCTGTCGCGGCCGAGCCCGAGCCCAGGCTCTATCGCAATGCCGCCGGCAACATCCGCTTTGGTTCGGATGCCATCCGTGCGCTCGGAATGCTTCCCGAGTCCTGCACGCTCGATTACGAGGAAGGCGAGGAGCCGACGTTTGAGCCCGAGCCTGCCCCCGTCGTGACTGCATCTGCGCCCGTTGTCGCCGTGGATGATGAGTCTGCCGCGGTTGCCGCTGCCGTTGCCGAGCCCGAGGCGGTGTCCGCGATCGATCCCGCGGCAGGACTGGACATTTTGGCTCCCGCCGCGCCGGCGCAAGACGTTACGGACGAGCCTGACGACGATTACGCTGAACAGCCGAGGCGCGTGTCTTACGAGAGCGATACTGATTTCTCGGCCGAGATTCCCGCGGCAACGCCCCATGCCGATATTGCATCCGCGTTCTCTTCGATTGGCGCCAGCGCTTCCAACTTCTTTAAGGGTGCGCTTGCAAAGGGCAGGAAATTTGTCGACGATTTCGAGGGGAAGCGCGCTGCCGCACGCGAGGCTGCCGAGCAGGAGGCTATCGCTCAGCAGCAGGCAGCCGAGGCGGCACGTGAGCGCGCGGCGCAAGAGTTCGAGCAGAACGAGGCTATGCAGTCCGTGCCTGTCGACGCCGCCGAAGCTACAACGTCCTTTGAGTCCCAGCAACCGGCGTCCACGGATGTTGTTGAGGAGACGACGTCTTTCGAGGCTCAGCAGCACGTCGATAGCACCATGTCGTTTGATGCCGCGCAGTTCGATTCCACGATAACGTTTGAAAAGCAAGGCACCGCGATTGCCGAGCCCCTTCCTGTTTCCGATGAGCAGGGCGACGCGGCAGACGATGACGAGCCCATTGATGCTGTCGAAATCCAAGATGTCGCCGAGGACGAGCCCATCGAGGCCAACTCTGACGAAGAGCAATACGCGGCAGCCGAGCAAGATGATTCGACCGAGGTCGAGCAGGAGGAAGTGCCTGCGGTTTCCGAAGCTTCCGAGACAGATGAGTCGAGGCCTTACTCCACGCAGATTTTCACCATGCCGGCCCCGAGTGGTTCCGGTGCCACGGTTGCCGATGTTGCTCCCACCCAGGACGAAACGGTCGATTCCCTTATGGCCCAGATTTCCTCCCAGGCATCACCGCGTCCGCAGATGAATGTTCCCGATCCGGCGTCGGCTCCGTCGCCTGCGCCTTCCTCGTCTCCGCTGGCTTCGGTCCCCGATCCGTCGCTGCCGTCGATGAAGCAGGCAAACGTTGCGTCTCGCACGTCGCTGTTCGACCTTCCCGACCCCTCCGCACAGGTCAACGACCCCTTTGCTACCGCTCAGGGTCCCGAACCAACATCGGCACCCGTTGCGCCTCCTAGGCCCGTTGCGTCGGGCGCTCAGCCGATCGAGACCATTTCGGCTCCCGCCCCGGCGGCACCCAAGTCTCGCAAGCGCGGCCTGGGCGGCCTGTTCGGTCGTAAAAAGAAAAACGAACAGGACAGCATGAGTGATTGGCTGGGCGTCGAAGACGATTACGATGCCAAGAAGTCCGGTCGCGGCATCGGTTCGTGGGATAATTTCGAGGACGATAACGATGGCTGGAAGGGCGGCGCTACGTCTTCCGACGGCGCTTCTTCCGAAGATATGCTCTCGGCTGTCGCCTCTATGGGCGATGATGAGCTGCTCGGTCACGATATCTGGTTTGTGGCAACGGGCGCCTCGGATTGTGATGGCGCCGGTATGAAGGCCTTCTTGGCTTCGCATCGCGATAAGCTCCGCGGCGTCTTCTTCATCAATCTTGAATCCGTCGGCGCCGGTAGGCTTTCGGTGGTGACGGTTGAGGGCGAACAGCAGCTGCTCAAGGGCGATCGCCGCATCATGAACCTGGTCAGCAAGGTGTGCAAGTCGTTCCATGTCGATTGTGGCGCGCTCGAGATGCCCTATGCCAAGACCGATGCCTACGCCGCGCTCGAGGCGAGCCGCCGAGCCCTCACCATCGCCGGCGTGGACGGCACGCGTCTGGCTTGCGCTCGTACCGAGGACGACCTGCCCCACAATGTCAACCCGACGAACATTGCCACGGTATCCGAGGTCGTGACCGAGGTTATCCGCCGTTCGTAGACGGAGCTCTAAGGAGTCAACGTGTTTTCGTATATTAAGCGCCATTGGCCTGTCTACGTGATTTTGACCTTGATTGCCATTGCGTTGGGGTTTGGAGCCGCCTATATCGTGGGCGCGAAGGGCTCGACCCCCGCCTCCGCAATCAGCGAAGAGGTGGAGCAAGAACAGAGCACGGGTGCCGATGGGATTCCTGAGTCCGAGCAAGCAATCGTTGATGGTGGATCTTCGTCTGCAGAGTAGATACGGCGATTTAAATGATTGAAAGCGGGCGAGCCGGGGGACTGGCTCGCCCCC
>CABJBO010000016.1:27868-44951 GCA_902363875.1 Coriobacteriaceae bacterium
CGCCCGCTTTTTCATCGCGCTAGCGCTTCTTTGGGATTGACCTAAGGCGAGCGAACCATAGGGCTGCGGCACCCGAGGTCAGGAGCGCGGTGATGCAAGCGGCGATGGGGGCTGATCCTGTTGCCGGTAGGTCCTGCGGTAGGGTACAGCGTTGAATGACACTGTCCTCGTCATGTGACTCAAGTTTATCGCCGCCGCCGTTGCGGCAAAGATCGACGCGTGCGCTGTTGGTGAGTGCAGTTTGGGGTGTATAAGCCGACGTTGCCTGCATGTGCACGACTGCGCCCCGAGCATCTGTGCCAAGGATTGCTCTGGCATCGTCAAGGTCGTCGTGCTCATCTTTGAGATCATCACGGGTCCAAGAATCCGCATCGCTTCGAGTCGTAAAGTCGGCGGCTACTGCACCGTATTCAATGCGAATGCCCGTCACGACGGTATTGGATGCAAGGTCGAGTTCTTTCGCCTCGAGTGTGGCGGATTCCGTGGTCGAGACATCCGCCTTCCAGAGGTGCCAGCCGTCGTAATCGACGAGGCGGCAATCTTCACCCAGACTCTCTTTTACTTCGTCGGACTCAAGCCAAGGATTTTCGTGCCCATCGTCAAGCGTCGCGTTTGCCGGCTCATCGACGTCTGTCGAGTCCAACGGCATCGTGCGATACCACACGTTGCACAGACCGTTGAGGTCGCCGATGGCGACGGGGGTTTCGATTGAGACGAATCTCGCCGTGCCGTCTTTGGCGCACTCAAGATCATCGGTAATCGTAAACTCATCAACCCAAGTAGCGGAATCGTTTCGAGCATCGATGGTATAGGAGAAAAGTCCGTCCGTATTGGTTTGCATCGCGGCGCGGTTTTTTCCATCGCCGTTAGCCAACAGACCCTTCCCGATAGGTTGGACAAGTTCCTGACGCTTGTCGACCTGTCCTTTGATCTCGATGGGCGCATCCTTCATCGCGACGGATTGGACTTCTCCCGTATCCTTTATTTCAAACGTTATCTCCTCGGCAAGGTCATAGGTCCGCGGAGACATCGTTTCGCGCAACGAGTAGGTGCCGGGTGCAAGATGTTCGATGCGGTGCGGCTTGTCGGATGAGGTCCAGGAGTCTATTTCGGTTTTATCGGGACCATATAAGGTGAGCTGTGCGCCTTTCACTTCCTGCTCTCCGCTTGCATCGACCTTGGAGATATCAACCTTGGTGTAATCGTCGGATACGTTAAGCCGTGCTTCCACAACGGGTGTTTTCTGGTCGGCATAGGTAAGGTCGACGATATGGTGCGTCCGGTCGAGTAAGAAGCCGGTCGGCGCTTGAGTCTCGACAACCTCGTAGCGTGCGGTGCCAGATCCCAGCGGGAGGTCGTCCGCGCGTGCTTCTCCAGTTTCATCCGTCGTGACGGTAGCGACAGTCTCACCGTCGAGCGCGGCAATGCTACCGTCGGGGCGCACGATATCACCTGAGGCACGGATCTCAAAGATGGCGCCCGCGAGGCTGCTGCCGTCTACGGCATCGGTTTTAACGATCCTGATGTTTCCGGTCGCGGCGCGGTCATAATACGAGACGATTGCAACGGGCGTTAGGTTTATATCGGCGGGTATGTTTACCTCGATCTCTCCGCCGACAAGATAGGGCTCTTTGGCCGAGGTTTCGCGTACATAATAGGTGCCCGGCACGAGCGATTCGGGCAGTGTGACGGTGCCGGTCGCGTCAGTCGTAAAGGTGTCCATTACGTTATGTGCTGGATACCAGCATGTTTGTGAGACAGGTTTGTGATTGCTGTCGAGGAGTTGGAAGGTGAATCCGGCTAGGGGAACAGAAGCGCCTGTTTGGGCATCGCGTTTTACAATCTGGAGATGCGTCGACAGAGCGTGGTTGTCCACGATATATTGAAGCTCGGCGCCGTCGGAAATCTGATTGGCCTCGACGGTCCATTCCCCCGCACGTTTAAAACCCTCGGGGACGGTTTCCGGAACCTCACGAACCGTGTAGCCGGCGCGGTCGTATGGGACGGCTCCGTGGACACCGGCTGGTCGCTTGCCTGTGCCGAACCATGCTTCGGGCTGGTCTTTGGTGGAGGCAAAGCCATAGATGTTTGTAGTCAGTGTGCCAACAACCTGCTGAGAGCTGTTACTGACAACCTCAAAGACAACATCTCCTGCCGGCTGCTCCAGGCCGGATTGATCGCTATTGCCGTAGTCCTTGAATTTGGAAATCTCAAGGTCAAACGCAATGGGGATATCGGAAACGCGAGATTCGATCTCGACCACGCCTGAATCGCCGAGTTGGTCGGCTCCAACGGTGTAAGACCAACTGTCACCGGAGGGCAAATAGCCCTCGGGCGCCTTCGATTCATAGATGGTAAAGGTTCCCAGGGGGACATCGGTGAGGGTAGCTCGACCGCTTTCATCGGTCCTGAGAGTTTGTGTCCATCCAGGGGTTGATTGCGATACGCACACGAATTCTGCTCCTGCGAGCGAAGCCCCAACTTGGGGGCCTGCATTCGTTGCGGCGTCGAGCTTTACAATGCGCAAGGTAATGGTGCCGGGTTGTTCATCAATGGTGACGTATCCGCCGTTATCCGTCGTGGTAAAGGCAATGCGATCGTGCAGGGGGATATAACCAGCTGGCGCTGTTGTCTCAACTAGGTAGTATGCCGTGTTGGGCAGAAGTGCTGCCTGCGCTTGACCGTTGCCGTCCATCTGGATGGTGCCGACACGCGCGCCGCTGGCGCTCTCAAAAACATCGAATGTTGCCCCGGTAAACTGATAGGTATTGTTTCCGCTGGTAATAACAGTGTTCGCAGACTGCTTTTGGAAGGAAACAGAGACCGCCGGCAGTACATAGAGCATGTCTTGACGTCTGCTGCCGCCCGATACGGTTCCTAGATAGCGTCGCGCGCGGTGCGGAGCGGCTTTGATGCTTCCTGATTTTGCGCTGTCGTGGAGCCACCGCGCAGCCGCCACGACTTCATCGTCGGCGGTAAAGTGCCCGCTCTTGGTTTTGCCCTGAGCGGTCGTGTAGGAGTAGGTGCCGTCGACATGGGTAGTGCCGTTGAGCATCCATACGGCAAGCTGGGTGGCGGCGCGGGCGCGATCGGGTGAAAGATGGTAACCGCCAAACGACGTGGCGGTAGGATATCCGTGACAAACGATTGCTGCGAACTCGTCGTCGAGCCACACCCAGCCTTGATCAAAGTTGAGCCATGGGCCGCCCGGCTTGGTGGGGCCGGGACGCTCCTGGTTCATGCAGTAGGCAATCGAGGCGTCTTGAGCTTCATACTTGCCGATAAAGAAGGGCCCACAATCATCGCTGATAGTGCGGAAGCCGAGCTGGTCGTAGCCATCGACGGCAAATGCGGCTCCCGGTGCCAGGCAGCCGAAAAGCAGGAAGAGGAGCAGGAGCAGCGGACCTGTTGCGATTGCGCTGTGGACAGAGTGCGTGGGTGCGTTGGACATGGCTGCTCCTTATCCCTCGTGCGCCGCACGGGGAGGCTGCGACGCGTAGGATGAGGCTACCCCCGAGGTTCATGCGGGTAAGTACCGGAGCCTGACCAAAAGCTTGCCCAATTCCTGACAAATTGAGCTCAAATACAACAATCAAGCAAAAGCGCAGGTAGAAGATAAGGTGAACAGGAAGTCAAAGGTCCTCGTCTCCACAATTGACGCGATTTTCAAACGAATCTCCACAGCTAAAACAAGCATCGCCACCCTTGTATCGAACAAGACAACCGCGTTATACTAGCCAACACACAAGCGGGCATCGCCAAGTGGTAAGGCATCAGCTTCCCAAGCTGACACTCGCGGGTTCGAGTCCCGTTGCCCGCTCCAGAAAAAGTAAAAGCACGACACCGTTCCGGTGCCGTGCTTTTTTCAATAAAGCGCCGGGACTCGAACCCGCCAGGGTGCGAGCGTAAAACAAACGCGAAGCGTTTGTAGCGAGCAGGCGAAGGCGCCGGCAGGCGCCTGAAGCCGGTGCGGATTTGCGAAGCAAATACGCGGACGTCCCGTTGCCCGCTCCATCGAGCGCGGGAGACTTTGGGGCGGCCAATTCAACAAAGTCTTCCCCATCGTCTCCGTGAATCCGAGGAGATCGACCGCAGCCGGTGCGGATTTGCGAAGCAAATACGCGGATGTCCCCATGCCCGCTCCAATTCCAAAATGTTAGGTTAATGCCTGCTGCCCATACTCGCACCCGCGCACGGTACAATGGTTAAGTTACGACCAACGTGCCAATAACCAAAAAGGAGCCGCTATGATCGATCGCTATACCCGCCCGGAGATGGGACATATCTTCTCCCTCGAGAACAAGTATGCCATTTGGCAGGAGATCGAGGTTCTGGCCTGCGAGGCCCAGGCGGAGCTCGGCAAGATCGGCATTTCTAAAGACGAAGCCCAGTGGATCCGCGACCATGCCAACTTTGAGAAGGCGAAGGTCGATGAGATCGAGGAGGTCACGCGCCACGATGTCATCGCCTTCCTGACCAACATGAAGGAATATATCGACGCCGATGTTCCCGAGGGCGAGCCCAAACCTAGTCGCTGGGTTCACTACGGTATGACCAGCTCCGACCTGGGTGATACTGCTCTGTGCTATCAGCTTACTCAGGCGTGTGACCTGATTATCGAGGACGTCAAGAAGCTCGGCGTGATCTGCAAGCGCCGCGCCTTCGAGGAGCGCAATACGCTCTGCGCCGGACGCACCCATGGCATCCATGCCGAGCCGATGACCTTCGGCATGAAGTTTGGCTCTTGGGCATGGGAACTCAAGCGCGACCTTGATCGTCTTGAGGATGCTCGCAAGAACGTTGCCTTCGGTGCCATCTCCGGTGCCGTCGGCACCTACAGCTCCATCGAGCCGTTCGTCGAGGAGTACGTCTGTGAGCACCTGGGTCTGGTTCACGACCCGCTGTCCACGCAGGTCATCAGCCGCGATCACCACGCCTATCTTGCCGGCGTGCTTGCCACTACAGCGGCCACCTGCGAGCGCATCGCGACCGAGGTCCGCAACCTGCAGAAGACCGATACACTCGAGGCCGAGGAGCCCTTCCGCAAGGGCCAAAAGGGCAGCTCCGCCATGCCGCACAAGCGCAACCCCATCACCATGGAGAAGGTCTGCGGTCTGTCGCGCGTCGTGAAGTCCAACGCCCAGGTCGCCTTCGACAACGTCGCCCTGTGGCACGAGCGCGACATTTCGCACTCTTCCGCCGAGCGTGTCGCCCAGGCCGATAGCTTCATCGCGCTTGACCATATGTTCCAGTGCCTCATTCGCGTTATCGACGGCCTGCAGCTGTATCCGGCCCGCATGATGGCCAATCTCAACAAGACCCGCGGCCTCATCTTCTCCTCCAAGGTCCTGCTTGCCCTCGTCGATACGGGTATCACCCGCGAGGATGCGTACGCCATTGTGCAGGAGAACGCCATGGCCACCTGGCACGAGGTGCAGGATTGTGTCTCTGGCCCCACCTTTAAGGAGCGTCTCGAGGTCGATTCGCGCTGCACCGTCAGCCAGGAGAAGCTCGACGAGATTTTTGATCCGTGGGACTTCCTCACCCGCATCGATACGGTCTTCGATCGCCTGGAGCAGCTGAGCTTCGAGTAGGGTTAACCTAATTCGACCGCTTGCGGATGCATTTCAACCTTTGGCGCCTTGCCCGTCTTGGGCGAGGCGCTTTTTTTACTGTCGCATATGCGCCCGGGTAATAAAATGAACTCCGACTGCTGTTTCGATGAAAGGGGGCACGTGCCCAGACGCATCAAGCGGGCCACCATCGTCTCGTTTACGCTCATACTCCTTGTTGCCGTCTGTGCGGGCGCCCTGACGTATACCGTTCGAAGCAGTTCTTCCTCCTCGAGTGAAGCCGACAAGGATCTCCCGGTGCTCAAAATCGGCGTTACGGATAACGATCCCTATGTGTATGTCGATACCACAGGCGACTACGCCGGTATCGATATCGATATCGCCCGCGAGGCCTGCAAGCGTGCTGGAGTCAAACCGCAATTTGTTGACATATCTTGGAATGATCGCGATCGCCTGCTCAAAAACGGCGATATCGATTGTCTGTGGTGCGACTATTCGCCCAATTATCGCGAAGACGATTATTACTGGACTGAGCCGTATCTGACCGTGACAGTCTCGGTTGCCGCCAAGAAAACGAGTGGTATCAAGGGTTTGGCGTCTCTCGACGGAAGCAAGACCATTGCGGTGATTGCGGGTTCGGTGAGTGAACGCCGATTGCTTGCCGGGGACCTAGGGATCTCGCCGGATGTGCAAATCAAATCGTATGGTTCTGCCGAACTCTGCAAAGCTGCCCTGGTCAAAGGTTATGTTGACTGTTGGATGGCGGACGTTCAATCGCTCGACCGGCTTGTCGCGCAGTATCCCGGTGTTTATCGCGTGTTTGCCGACAACGTTATGACAGTTGACCTGGGCGTTGCGTTTGAGAACAGCTATGAGGGGGAGTACGTCAAAAACCTCAATACCGTGCTGTTCGACATGGACCGAGATGGCACGATTGAGCGCATTGTGGACAGTTACAAGGCAGGGGCGACGACAGGCAGGCAAGGAGCGGAATCATGACAAATGATGAGCGCCGCTTGCATCGAAAGCATTTAGTTACCGCGGCTGTCGCCGTTGTGACCAGCATTGTCTTGTTGGGCCTGCTGTATACGGTCGGCACGCATCGCTGCCTCGATAAGACGCTTGGGTTTGGCCGGGAAGCCATGGTGTTTTTACAGGCCGCCTGCGAAAAATATGACCGATATGAGCAGGGAAGAAAAACCGAGGCGACGCACAATTTGGATGCTGCGGTCGAGTCGTTCGCGACGTTCTTGCCGTCTGACCGCGTCGAAATTAACGATGCACTGGTCGAGGAGTATGTCCACAACGAGCACCTTTCGGGAATGCTGGTCATGGACGCCGACGGCCATATGGTCGCTCATTACGATGTCGACGGTCGCGATCCGCTGATGCTGTGGCGAGAGGAGCTGGCCTGTTCGTCGGTCGCATCGATGTATCGAGGCTCCAAAGTGTCCTACTCGACCGTCGTAGAGCGTCGCGGCGTCGATTTTGCCGTGAGTGCCATTCCGTACGGTGGTGGGGTGGCGTTGGGGTATCAATCGCTTGCGTCTGAGCCCGCCGATGATTATTCATACATGATTGCCGACGTGCTCGTGAACAATACGTTCCATCAGGGTCCAACGGTGCTTGTGATGCGTGGTGTGCAAATTGTTTCCTCAAACGATTCGACCGTCGATATAACCCTTGCTCGACTTCTCGTCGATAGTGGAATTGACTGGAAAGACGAAGGTCTAACACGTGTCGAATATCGGGGGGCTACCTGGTATGCCGTGCGTGCGGCGTATAAGGACTACCGCCTGTTTGCGCTGTATCCCAAATCTGAGGTCATGTCTGGCAGGATTACATTTGTCGCCGCTGGCGTCTTGGTGAGCCTTGCGTTTTGGGTCGTGGTGCTGTTGGCTCGAAATATCGTTGACCACCGCAATTTGGTCGAAAAGGATAAACAGCTCGGCATTATCAATGCCATAAGCTCCATCTACGATTCGACCTTCCTTTTGCATCTCGACACCCTCGAGATCGAGGGAATCAATATGTCGCCGGCGATAGCGAAGATATTTGCCGAGCACAGCGAGGCATATGACTTTATGGACACGGTCTGCCGGGATATCGTGAGCCCCGAAAGCCGCGAAGCGGTTGTGGGACTCGTAGATATAAGTACGCTCCGTGAACGTATGGAGGGCGTACCGTGCTTGGCTGCCGAGGTGCGAGATTGTCGAGGTGCTTGGTACTCGCTACAGGTTGTCCCCCAGCATCGCGATGAGCAAGGCCGGCTGGAGTCGGTCGTCGTGGCGACGCACAACATATCGATGGTCAAGCATGCCGAGGAGCTGTCATACCAAGATAAACTGACGGGGCTTCGCAACCGTAACTATCTTGAATCGCGCGGAGATAGCCTGGTAAACGAGGGCTTGCCCGTGAGTGTGATTATGTTGGACTGCAATTATCTCAAGCGGACCAACGACATCTATGGTCACGAGATGGGGGATGAACTGCTGCGACGGACGGCGTCCGTGCTGCGGCGGGTGGCTGGTGCGGATTATCTGCCGATGCGCCTTGGCGGCGACGAGTTTTTGCTGGTTTGCCCCCATACTGACAATGAGTCTGCGCTCGGGCTGGAACAGGATCTTCGTCTCGGTCTTGCCGCGGTAAGCGATGAGGCCCTGACGGTCAGCGCATCGATTGGCGTGGCGACCGTCGAGACGGCTGGAAATACGCTGGCGGATGTATATCGTGTCGCCGACCACAATATGTATCGGGAGAAGCGCACGGTCCACGCACAGGGTGCGGACTGCTAATCTTGCCCCCACGAGTCCATGCATCGTAGGATGTTGAATCGGTGCTTGCGATAATAAGTCGGCCCAGGCGGGGATAATAGACGTCTGAAATTTCTTTCTGAGAGGGGATCTCAATGATTAGTTTTGACTACAAGCCGCAGGGTGTATGCTCTCGCAATATTCACCTCAATCTCTCTGACGATGGCAGCAAGGTGCTGGGCGTTGAGTTTACCGGCGGCTGCGATGGCAACCTCAAGGCCATCTCCAAACTGGTCGAGGGCGCTCCTGCCGACCGTGTGATCGAGGTTCTTGCCGGCAATACCTGCGGCATGAAGAAGACCTCTTGCGCTGATCAGCTTACGCGCGCTATCGAGGCCGCTCGCGCCGAGATCGCCTAATGGGTATCGCCGACCACATCAAGAACGGAATATCGCGCCGCGGCTTTGTGCTCGGTGGAGCTGCCGCGAGCGCTGCCACGGTGCTTGCCGGATGTTCGAAAAAAACAGGCACCAGTGATGATGCCGCTGGCGAGCCGCAGGTTATCAAGGACGATTCGAAGATTGTCTCGATTACTGATGAGTACGAGGCAGTTGACATCGATCTTGAGCCGGCGGCATCGTGGACGCTGCCGCCGGGCACGTTGCTGTACTACTGCGATGGTGACTATGCTGCGGCAATGATGGCGCCCGCATCGGCACTGCACGCCAACACACTCGGTGTGCTCAACCTGGGCGATGGCTCGCTTACCACATTAATTGAGAATCCTATCGAGGGCACGGGATATGCTTTTTACGATGTCCGTGCCGGCGACGGCGTGTTTGCGTGGGTTGAGATGAACTTTGCCAGTTCATCGTGGAAGCTCTACGCTCAAAATCTGTCGGGCGCTTCGCTCTCTGGCGACGTGGTTGAGCTCGATCGAGGTGGCAAGGACTACGATCCGCCGCTGTTTACGGCGTTCGGGTCATCAGCCATCTGGTATAAAATGCCTTCGGCAGGCGGCAATAAAACGAGTAGGGATTCGTTTTGCTATCGTCGCTCGCTTGATGAATCCAAGGCCGAGACAATTTGGAAATCGACGGGCCGCTTTGCGTCGGCCCCGCGCGTGAGCGACGGCATTTTGACCATCTCGCCGCGTGTCCGCAACGACGAGGGCGTCTACTACGGCATAACGGCAATCGATCTGACCGATGACAACAACACCAAACGTGCCCAGCTAGTCCTTCCCTCGTCAGTCTCGCCTTTCGAGGCCGTATATATGGGCGATACCTTCGTGTTTTCTATCGAGGCGACCTATAGTGGCGTGGGCAGCCTGGGCAACATGGGCACGTATATCGGTAATGAGGGAGGGCCGTACCTCTTCCTGTCCCGCGAGCCGCTCGCATGTGCTGCCGGCAAGAAGAATAAATATCTCGTTAAGGTACAGTCATCGCATTTTCTCATCGACACTTCTGCCAAGACCTATGGCTCGCTACTGTCGCCCGACCGCGCTTTGGAATATGGCGATTATCCAGCTACGGCGGGAAAATCGGACTCATTCCTTACGTACGCCACGGTGCGCAACAGCCAGGGTATACCCGAGACGGTCACCGCACGCCTATTCTCTCTTTAAGCTTAGAGGGGTTAAAAAGGCGCCAACAGGGGAATAAACGCGTTGTAATTGTGAGTACCGCCCGCCGAGCTGCCGCGTCATAGTGGCATCCGGCGGGCTCAGGTGCGTTAAAATGGGCTTGTTCTTAGCTGATTGAGACAGGGGGGCCGTGTTATGGCTTCAGATGCAAAAAAGATTCTGCTGGTCGAGGATGAGAAGGCAATCCGTGACGCCGTCGCTGCCTATCTCGAGCGCGAAGGCTACTGGGTTGTGGGTGTCGGCGACGGCCAGTCCGCGATCGAGGAGTTCGAGAAGCATCAGTTTGACCTGGTCGTGCTCGACCTTATGCTCCCCAAGATCCCCGGCGAGCGCGTTTGCCGCACCATTCGCGATACCTCGGATGTCCCCATCATCATGCTGACTGCCAAGGGCGAGATCGAGGACCGTATTATCGGTCTTGAGCTCGGCGCCGACGACTATCTGATTAAGCCGTTCTCGCCGCGCGAGCTTGTCGCGCGCGTTCGCGCTCTGTTCCGCCGTGCCCATCAGGCCGACGAGCCAGCCGTCGAGGTACTCGACTTCGGCGATCTGGTCATCGATATCTCGGGCCACAAGATTTTGGTCGAGGGCAAGGAAGTCGACCTGACGGCTTCCGAGTTTAAGCTGCTCACCACGCTTGCCCGTCACCCCGGTCGCGTCTACAACCGCATGGAGCTGGTCGAGAAGGTGCTCGGCTACGACTTTGAGGGCTATGAGCGCACCATCGATAGCCACGTGAAGAACCTTCGCGCCAAGCTGGGCGATGATCCCAAGAAGCCCAAGTGGCTCTACACCGTCCACGGTGTCGGCTATCGCTTCGAGGCTCCGGCCAAGACCGATAAGTCGGACGAGAAATAGGGAAATCACATATGACACCTGCGCGCTTTGAAATCGGACAAAAGCACAAGCAGGAGAGCGAGGCGGGTTCCAAGGCTAGTTGGAACACGCCTCGCTCCGATTCACGGCCAACGATGAGCTATCCCTCGCGCATGGCACTTGCTTTTGCTCTGACATCGCTCATGACGGTATTGGTGCTGGTGGGCGTGGTCTCTGTTGTGTGGGGCACGGTCTTTTCGGATTACACGCGCTCCAATATCGTCGAAATCGCAAATTCCGCTGCCGAAAAGCTTGCGACGTCGTATGAGGAAAACGGCAATTGGACTGCGGGCGAGCTACGTACGGTCGCGACATCGAGTTTGGTGTCCGACGATTTGGGTATGCAGGTCGTCAACAAGAAAGGCGTTGTCGTTTATGACGACTCATGGCCTTCGGCAAGCGCGACCGCCGATGTGCGCGAGAACGAATCGCCGTCGAGCAGCTCGAGCGGGAAAAAAGCATCGCATAGTCCGGTCTCGTCGGCTCCCACCGGCTCCGATAGCGTTGCAAACGTCGAAATCATAACGTCTTCCGGCGAGCATGTCGGACAAGTAAAGCTGTGGGCCATCGGCTCCGATGCCTTGCTCACCAAGGCAGATTCTGCGTTTAGGGAGAAGACCTTTAACGCTATGGCCCTTGCTGCGGTTGTTGCAGTTTGCATTTCGGTCGTTATCGGACCACTCGTGTCGCGCATGCTCACCAAGCCGATTCACCGTATTACCAGCACGGCCAAGCAAATTCGCGATGGCGATCTGTCTGCTCGTACGGGCTTGCGCGGCGATGACGAGATCGATCAACTGGGCGAGACGTTCGATGAGATGGCCACTTCGCTCGAGAAGGATATGAAACACGAGAAACGTTTGACCTCGGACGTGGCTCACGAACTTCGTACTCCGCTTATGGCCATGCTCGCAACGGTCGAGGCCATGCAGGATGGCGTATATCCTACCGACGATGAGCACTTGGAGACTGTTGCTTCCGAGACGCGTCGCCTGGCTCGTCTGGTGCAGCAGATGCTCGACCTGTCGCGCATGGAAAACAGCACGGCTCCGCTCAACCTTGAGCCGGTGGACATGGTTCCTTTCGTGCGTTCCATCGTCAATGCCCAGGAGCGCCTGTTTGTCGACCGCGATCTGCGCTTGCGCTTTGCTGACGAGACCCAAGGTCACGACGATGTCGTCGAAGCCGATCCCGACATGATCACACAATGCGTCATCAATCTCATGAGCAACGCCATGCGCTACACCCCCGAGGGCGGTTGGGTCGTGGTGTCGGTGCTCAGTGACCGCAAACACGTCAGCATTGCCGTTTCTGATACCGGCATCGGTATTGCCAAGGATGACTTGTCGCGCATCTTCGGCCGTTTTTGGCGCGCCGATGCCAGCCGTGCCCGTGAGGCGGGCGGTCTGGGCGTGGGCCTCGCCGTGACTAAACAGATCGTCGAGCGCCATCACGGCTACATATCCGTGGAGTCGGAGCTTGGAAAGGGTACGACTTTTACGATTCATCTGCCTCGCGAGCACACGGCGGACGCGGCATCTACTACAATGGAGCACTAGCTTTTCGCTATTCGGTGAAGGAGGGGTTTCGTCCCTGCCGCTCCGAGTTTGCGAAAACGTGCGGGAAAGAACCCGCATTACTGTCGTATTTTGGTAAGGAGTGACTCACGTGACAACGATGGAGCGTCGTCCGGATTCCCGTGGCAAGGTTCGTGATATCTACGATGCCGGTGAAAACCTGCTGATGGTCGCCACCGACCGCATTTCTGCGTTCGACTTCATTCTTCCCGACGAGATTCCGTTTAAGGGAGAGGTGCTCAACCGCATCTCGGCATTCTGGTTCGATAAGTTTGCCGGCATCGTTCCCAACCACCTCGTTTCCATCGACCCGGCGGATTTCCCCGAGGAGTTTGCTGAGTATCGTGACTACCTCGCCGGCCGCGCCATGCTGGTTAAGAAGGCCCAGACGATTCCTATCGAGTGTATCGTCCGCGGCTATCTGACCGGTTCGGGCAAGAAGACCTACGACGAGAACGGCACCGTCTGCGGCATCCAGCTGCCTGAGGGCCTGACCGAGGCTTCCAAGCTTCCCGAGCCGCTGTTCACGCCGTCCACGAAGGCCGAGATCGGTGACCACGACGAGAACATCTCGTTCGAGCGTTGCTGCGAGATCGTGGGCGAGGACATCGCCACGCAGATTCGCGACCTTTCCCTCAAGATCTACAAGGCTGCCGCCGAGTATGCAGCGACCCGTGGCATCATCATTGCCGACACCAAGTTCGAGTTCGGTGTCATCGATGGCAAGGTTACGCTGATCGACGAGTGCCTCACGCCCGACTCCAGCCGTTTCTGGCCTGCCGCCAGCTACGAGGAGGGCAAGATTCAGCCCAGCTACGACAAGCAATTCGTCCGCAATTGGCTCAAAGCCAACTGGGATATGACGGGGGAGACCCCGCATCTGCCCGCCGAGGTCATCGATGGCACGTCCGAGCGCTATCGCGAGGCCTTCCAGATCATCACGGGCTCCCAGTTCACAAGCATGAAGGAGAACGCATAAGTGAGTACCCGTAGCGCCACGAACAAGCGCACGCAATCCCACGAGGTTACCGGGGTTGCGCGCAAGTCCGCTGCATCCGCCAAGCCCGCCCGTCAGGCAGCGAGCTCTGTCCGCGTCGTGCCGGCTTCGTCTAAGGCACGCCGCAAAGAGCTCGAGAAGGGCGAGAACCTCGAGGGCCTCTCTAAAGAGGAGAAGCGCGCCCGCAAGGCTAAGCAGCGCGCCAAGGAGGATCGCATCTACACGGTGTCGAATATCCTTCTCAAGCAGGATGAGGACTACACCAAGCGCCGCCGCATCTGGTGGGCCGTGCTCACTATCGGCATGGTGCTCGTCGTGGCCATTTGGGCTTCGCTGTACTTCGCTCCCGCTGGCATGGTGTCCAGCCCTGTCCAGATGGTCGGCATTGTTTTGTCCTACGTCGTCATTTTGGGTGACTTCATCTACGACTTCGTTCGTATTCGTCCCCTGCGCAACATGTACCGCACGCAGGCCGAGGGCATGTCCGAGAACAAGCTCAACGCTCTTATTGAGCGCGCGGCTGCCGAGGAGGACACGAAGGCCTCCAAGAAGAAGTAGCGCTTGTATCCATACTTATCGCTAAGATATAAGGCGCGTCGTTTTTGCGGCGCGTCTTTTTACTGTTCTATAGATAGATGGAGTGGCACATGATTCGAGCTGCCCTGACGGTCGAAGAAGCTCTGGAGGGCATGAAGGCCCTGGAGCCCAAGATTAAAAACTATGCGCGTCTGGTTGTCCGCAAGGGCGTAAACGTCAAGCCCGGCCAGGAGGTTGTCGTTCAGTCTCCGGTCGAGTGCGCGCCTTTTGCCCGCGTGGTGGTCGCGGAGGCTTATGACGCCGGCGCTGGCCACGTGACGGTCATTTGGGCCGATGATGCCGTGACGAGGCTCACGTACGAGCATGTCGATAAAAGCTATTTTGAGCAGACGCCCGAGTGGAAGCGCCTGCAGCTGGATTCCCTGGCCCAAGATGGCGCCTGCTTTATCTTTATCGAGGGCGCGGACCCTGCAGCTCTCAAGGGTATCGATCCCGCCAAGCCCGCCGCGGCTTCCAAGGCAAGGAACACGCAGTGCAAGGTCTTCCGCCGTGGACTGGACTACAACATCAACCCGTGGTGCATCGCCGGCGCTCCGGTCGTGGCTTGGGCGCACGAGGTGTTCCCGGGAGACACCGATGAGGTTGCAATCTATAAGCTGTGGAATGCGATTCTGCACACCGCTCGTGCCGATGGCCAGGACCCGGAGAGCGACTGGGAGCTTCATGACGCGGCGTTCGAAAAGAACCTGCGTTTCCTGAACGACAATCGTTTTGACCGCCTGCATTACATCGCGGAAAATGGAACCGATCTGACGATTGGCATGACGAAGGGTCACGAGTGGGCCGGCGGCAAGGGCAAGACGCCCGATGGCCACCCCTTCTTCCCCAACATCCCCACCGAGGAGGTTTTTACCTCGCCTGATCGCATGCGCGCTGACGGAATCGTCTACTCGGCCATGCCGCTCATCCACCACGGTAACAAGGTCGACGATTTTTGGATTAAGTTCGAGGGCGGCCGTGTGGTGGACTACGACGCCCGCGTGGGCAAGGCGACGCTTGCGAGCATCATTGACACCGACGAAGGTGCCGCTCGTTTGGGTGAGGTCGCGCTCATCTCCAAGAACACGCCGATCCGCGAAAGTGGCGTTCTGTTCTACGATACGCTCTATGACGAGAACGCCAGCTGCCACCTTGCGCTGGGTGTCGGCTTCCCCGAGTGCATCGAGGGCGGGTATGACATGTCCAAGGAGGAGCTCCTGGAGCATGGCGTTAACGTCTCGAGCACGCATGTCGACTTTATGATCGGCACGGACGACATCGATATTACGGGCATTACGCCTGATGGACGTGAAGTTGTGATTTTCCAGAACGGCCAATGGAGTTGGGAATAGTCCCAGACCGTGGTACAATGCCACCCGCGGGCCGTTAGCTCAGCTGGCAGAGCAGGGGACTTTTAATCCCAAGGTCCAGGGTTCGAACCCCTGACGGCCCACCATAGAAAAGAAAAGCGACTGGCGGATGCCGGCCGCTTTTTTGTTGCCGGTACACGGGTTCGAACCCGTCGGGGCGCGGAGCTGAGTAAACGCGAGAGCGTTTGCCAGCGCAGCGCGCAAGGCGCGAAAGCGCCGCAGCGGCCGCCTGCGGAGCAGGCTGAACCCCTGACGGCCCACCCAAAGAAAGGAAAACAAAATGAAAACAGATAGATATGGAATTAGCGGCAGCACATTAAAGATAATAGCAGCCATTTCGATGGTTCTCGATCATGTGAGCAGAATCGTCCTGACCAATGGAATCATGACTCACGCATCGTACAGTCAGATATCAGACGAACAGTGGGCGATTCTAAGCCAAGCTTCGGATGTGCTTCATGTTCTTGGCAGAATTGCATTTCCCTTATTTTGCTTTTTGATAGTTGAGGGATTTTTGCATACTCATGACATAAAGAAGTACCTGCGAAATATGCTTGTCTTCGCAATCATTACGGAGCCCATATACGATTTCGTTCAAACCGGGCAACTATTTGACCTTCGGCAACAAAATGTTATGTGTGAGCTCCTGCTTTCCTTGGTCTTTTTGATTATTCTGGAAAAGATACAAAGTCTTTCAAAATGGAAAAGGTACATCGCAGAAACTGCTCTGATTGTTTTGACAGCACTGGCAGCTGAATACACTAAACTGGATGGCGGTGTGTACGGCATTCTGCTTGTGGCTGCATTCTATTTATTCCACGACAGCAAGGCCAAGATGTTCTTTGCTGCAGTGTGCGCAGTGCTCCTTTCGTCATGCCATATAGTTGGCGGCGGATTCGAGTTTGCTACAGCTAATGTACTTAATCCTGATGCTGCTGCCGCGGTCGTTTCGTTGCTGCTTATCAATCTTTATAATGGCAAGCGAGGGCTGAAGCTCAAATATTTCTTCTACATTTTCTATCCGGCACATCTTGCTCTGCTTTATGGCGTCTCACTTATTGTTTTGAACTGTCTTTAAAAACTCTCAAACAAGTCTCTGAAAGCAGAAACAAATTGACCCTAAGACTGCTTGTGAATTTCCGGAAGACCTGAGAGGTGCGAGGATAGGCAACGAGGGCTGCAGAAAGATGCTTCTCAGTTCTCTGGCGAATCGCACGTATCTGCATGAGGATCACTTCCACACACTCATTAATAACAGTGATAAACACGGCAGATCCTCAAAACATGAGGCTGCGGAGGTCGAACGATGCTTCGAAAGCATGAATGGCAGCGAGAAAATGAGTTCGGAAGCACCCTCTGGATGCTCCAGCAAAGAACAGAAGGCGATCGGCTCCGGCTGGTCGCATTTTTGTTGCCGGTGCACGGGCTCGAACCCGAACTTGTCTATATATAAGAACGCTTGGCGAACAAAACCTGCCTTTTACCGACGGGAAACAAATAGGTGATGCTTTTGGAGTAAAGTGGCGCTCCAGAGATGACCGATGCCTTAACACCTATAAACCAGCTGGTCATCGCCAATATCAGAAGCTCTTGCTTCGAATACGGCCTCAGTGAAGCAACTGAGGGTTCTATTCATTTGTGAACAAAATATGGAGTGCTGGATTCCCGTCCCCGGCGCCCCTCCGGTCTGGCAATATATCTCCTTGCCGCGCG
>CABJBO010000017.1 GCA_902363875.1 Coriobacteriaceae bacterium
CTCAGGGTATCGGATTCCCACATTCATCCGTACATGTACGGATGAATGTGGGAAGTGTTCGGATGAAGTTGCCAATCAAGGAGCGGATAAACCCTTTTCCCAACCGCCGAAGACACACGTAAACAGCATGTCCATGAGGGTATAATTCGTACTGTATGTCTGCACAACGCCTGTGCGCGTACGGTTTTATTCGGGCTGCCGTCCATTTCCGTGGAGGCACGGTTCGGCCGCCCTAACAAGAGAGGGGTTCTATGTATAAGATCCTGGAGAAGACGCAGTTCTCGGAGAAGGTGTTCAAGTTCCGCATCGAGGCGCCCGCAATCGCCAAGCATGCGCACGCTGGACAGTTCCTCATGGTTCGCGCCAACGAGACGGGCGAGCGCGTCCCGTTTACCCTGGCCGGCTGGAACGGTGACGAGGGCTGGGTCGAGTTCATCTTCATGGTGATCGGCAAGACCACCGAGATGCTTTCCACCTACGAGGCCGGCGAGTCACTGCGCGACGTCGTGGGCCCGCTGGGCGTTCCCACCGAGATGGCCGAGGGCCCCTGCGCCGTCATTGGCGGCGGCGTCGGCCTGGCAATTGCCTTCCCGGTCGCCAAGCACCTGGTCGAGACCGGTCACGAAGTTCACGCCATCATGGGCGCCCGCACCAAGGACCTCCTGCTCATGGAGGACCAGTTCCGCGAGCTCCTCGACGAGGACCACATCCACATCACCACTGACGACGGCTCCTACGGCGAGCAGGGCGTTGTCACCGCTCCGCTGGAGCGCCTGCTGCAGGACAAGGCCGTGAGCCAGGTCTTCTGCGTCGGCCCCGTTCCGATGATGAAGTTCTCGACCCTCACCGCCCAGAAGTACGACACCCCCATCACCGCGTCCCTCAACCCCATCATGGTTGACGGCACCGGCATGTGCGGCTGCTGCCGCGTCGAGGTGGGCGGCGTGACCAAGTTCGCTTGCGTCGACGGCCCCGACTTCGATGCCACCCTGGTCGACTGGGATGACCTTCGTGCCCGCCAGGCCGCTTACCGTTCCGAAGAGGGCGAGTCCCTCAAGGCCTATGAGGAAAAGAGCTGCGCATGCCACTAGTTAACGGTCGTTTCGTTGCCGATATGAAGTCGCCCCGCACCCCCGATAACGAGGAGCCGGCTGCCGAGCGCGCCTGCGACTTCCGCCCCGTCGACAAGGGCTTCACCGAGGAGATGGCGCTGGCCGAGGCCGAGCGCTGCCTCAACTGCAAGAAGCCGTTCTGTGTTGAGGGTTGCCCCGTCAACATCAACATCCCCCGCTTTATCGAGCAGATCCGCGCGAAGGACTTCGGCGGCGCTCTCGATACCATCCGCGAGGACTCCATGCTTCCCGCCATCTGCGGCCGCGTCTGCCCGCAGGAGAACCAGTGCGAGGGCAAGTGCATCCGTGGCAAGAAGTCCGAGCCCGTGGCCATCGGCCAGCTCGAGCGCTTCCTGGGTGACCGCCCCGAGCTCGCCTCCACGCCCAAGATGGCCCCCAAGAACGGCAAGAAGGTCGCCGTCGTCGGCTCCGGCCCGTCCGGCATCACCTGCGCCGGCGAGCTCGCCCGCAACGGCTTTGACGTTACCGTCTTTGAGGCCTTCTTCACCGGCGGCGGCGTGCTGGTCTACGGCATCCCCGAGTTCCGTCTGCCCAAGGCAGTCGTCAAGCGCGAGATTGACGGCCTGGAGGACATGGGCGTCAAGTTTGAGTACAACTCCGTCGTGGGCAACATGGCCACGGCCGAGGAGCTGTTCGAGCAGGGCTTCGACGCCATCTACGTGGCGACCGGCGCTGGCCTGCCCAAGTTCCTCAACGTCCCCGGCGAGAACCTGCCCAACGTCTTCTTCGCTAACGAGTACCTCACCCGCGTGAACCTGATGAAGGCCAACAAGTTCCCCGAGTACGACACCCCCACCAAGCACGGCAAGAACGTCGTCGTCTTTGGTGGCGGCAACGTGGCTATGGACGCCGTCCGTACCGCCAAGCGTCTGGGCGCCGAGCACGCCATCATCGCCTACCGTCGTACCGAGGACGAGATGCCCTGCCGTCGCGCCGAGCTGCACCACGCCAAGGCCGAGGGCGTCGAGGTTCTGCCGCTCGTCTCCCCGCTCGAGTTTGTCGCTGGCGAGGACGGCTCCGTGTGCGCCGTCAAGGTCCAGAAGATGGAGCTCGGCGAGCCTGACGAGTCCGGCCGTCGTCGCCCGGTGCCCATCGAGGGCGCCATCGAGGAGATCCCCTGCGACGTCGCGATCTCGGC
Source organism: Coriobacteriaceae bacterium (assembly GCA_902363875.1). GTDB lineage: Bacteria > Actinomycetota > Coriobacteriia > Coriobacteriales > Coriobacteriaceae > Collinsella. The sequence goes on from CABJBO010000017.1 coordinate 2,272, forward strand.
TATCGGCACCAACGCCAACCCCTTCGCTGCCAAGATCGGCGGCAAGATGGAGCTCAACAAGTGGGGCTACATCGTTGCCGACGAGGAGACCGGCCAGACCACCGATCCCCGCATCTGGGCCGGCGGCGACATCGTCACCGGTGCCGCTACGGTCATTCTGGCGATGGGCGCCGGCAAGAAGGCCGCTGCCTCCATCACCAAGAGCCTGCTGGGCGAGTAATCACCCACAGCGCTAGCCATCAAACGGCAAAGTCCCCGTCGAGCACACGCCCGGCGGGGACTTTTTATAACGGCCGCCCAGACCACCACAAAGGTGCCTGTCCCCTTTGTGGTGGTTGGGAGCCTGACCGACTAGTTTGTCTCGATCTGTAACACCTGGAGCCCGTTGAGCCCTGCAGTTGTTACAGATTGAGATATTGTGCCGGCCGGCCACGCTGCATCTCAATCTGTAACAGTTAGAGACCAAATATGCCGCCTGGTGTTACAGATCAAGACGTTGGGCTGACGGCCGAACGGTTCATCTCAATCTGTAACAGTTAGAGCCATTTTCGCTGGCTTGGTGTTACAGATCGAGACTATGCAAAAGCCGAGGATAGGCACTGCCGCCAAGGCCTTCCCCTCGGCCTAAAACAAAAACCACCACAAAGGTGCCCTTTGCGGTGGTTTTTGGTCGGCTAGCCTTCGAGTTGAGCCACTTTGTAGCGGTAGGCAGCGGCTATGACGTCTTTGCAGCCTTCGCGGCCCAGCTTGGCGCGGTTGACGACGATATCCTTGCCGCTCGTCATCTTCCACTTTCCGGCACTGTAGCGCTTATAGAACGCCTCGCGCGCCTTCTGCTGCTGCTTGACCAGCTTGGCGCCCTTCTTTTTATTAAGGCCACGCTTCTTGCGCACAATCTCGACGCGGTCCTCAAAAGGAGCGGTCACCAATACGGCAATGTGGTTGGGGTTGTTACGCAGCAGGTAATCGGACAGGCGGCCTTCGATAATGCAGCTCTCGGTCTCGCCCAGGTCCAAAATCACCTGGCTCATCTTCTGGAACAACTTGTCCGAGTACGAACGCGCGTCGTAGCGGTCGGGCAGGAACGCCATGTTCTCCACGGCCAGACGCTCGTCGTAGGCGGCCATCTTGTCGAGCGACTCGCCCGCGCGCAGCGACGCACGTACCAGCAGCTCGTTATCGTACAGCGGAATCCCCAACTCGTCGGCAAGCATGCGACCAATCTCGTGGCCCTCGGCGCCAAAGTCGCGCGCGATGGTAATGACCACAGGATTCTTCTTATTCTCCAGATCGCTCATCGCGATTCCTTTCTCTATGTGACAAAGGGACAGTCCCTTTGTCACATTCTACGCTGCCACCATTCGCCTCTGATATGCGCGAACCAGCAGCGAGATACCAAAGTTGAGCACAAAGTACATCGCAAACACCAGGCCGTAGAGCATAAGCACCTGCGACAGGTCGATCGCATGGGCCATCACGACGTTTGCCGTGTACATGAGCTCGGCCACGTTAATGCCCGAAAGATACGAGCTGTCCTTAATGACGGTCGTGCACTGGCTAAACAGCGCCGGAATGATCGTCTTAAACGTCTGCGGCAGAATGATGTAGCGCATGGTGGCAAAGAAGCCAAAGCCCTGGCTCTGCGCCGCCTCAAACTGGCCGCGCGGAATCGAGTTAAGACCGCCGCGCACGATCTCAGCCATAACGGCGCTGGTAAACAGCGTAAAGGCGATGGTCGAGATCACGATGTCCAAGCCCTGCACCGTAAAGTAGATAAACAGGATCCACAGCAGGTTCGGTGTGCAGCGGAACAGCTCGATATAGGCGCTCACCAAAATACGGAACGGGCGGGGCGCATAGCTTTTAACAAGCGCCAGCACCGTGCCAAAGATGAGCGAGAAAAAGATCGACAGCGCCGAGATCTCGATGGTCTTAACAAAACCGCCCCAAATGTAGAGCAGGTTGGTCGCGTTGAAGATTTCCATGCGCTAGGCCTCCTCTACGTTGTCGAGCCCCAGCTCGGCCAGGCTCACGCCGCGCGGACGCTCCTTGGAGCGGCGCTCGAGCCACTGCACCAGCATGGCGAGCGGAAAGCAGATGATGAAGTACATAAGGCAGCAGACGATGTATCCCTGCAGGTAGCCGTACAGACTCACAAAGTTGTCGGAACGATACATAAGGTCGCCGCCGGCCACGAGCGCCAGTACCGACGTGTTCTTGACCAGATTGAGCGCCTGGTTACACAGCGGCGGCAGGATGATCTTGAACGTCTGAGGCAGCACGATGTACCAGTAGGCCTGCGCGCGGGTGAAACCCTGGCTCTGAGCCGCCTCCATCTGACCGCGCGGGACAGCCTCGATACCGGTACGGATGACCTCCGAGATATAGGCCGCGTGATACAGGCCCACGCCCAAGAAACCCAGCACGAACGGCGCGATGCGCACCGGCTGGTCGGCACCGGTCATGGCCTGCAAAAACTGCGGGCCGGCCATGTACATAAAGAGCACCTGCACGGGCAACGGGGTGTTCTGATAAAACTCCACGTACACGCGGCTAATGCCACGCAGCACACGCGAACGGGTGGTCGAGAACACGCCCAGCAGCGTGCCCAGCACCAGCGACAGCAGCAGTCCGGCAACAACCACCTGCAGCGTCACGCCAAAGCCCTCCCAGAAGGGCCCCATGTTTTGAAATGTCGTCGACCAACGGTCGGCGTCAAATAATCCTTCGAGCATTTGATTCCTTCCTTGGACGATACGCCTATACAAGACCCCAGGTCTTGACCTCTTGATCGAGCCAGCCGTCGGCCAAGCGATCGCAGACCACCTGATCGACCACGGCCGAGAGGTCGCAGCCCTTCTTGGTCGCCACGCCGTAGCCCTGCTCGCCAAACTTGACCTCGGGCTGCAGTAGCTCGACAGTCTCGTTCATGTAGCCGGCCAGCGTGGAGCGGTCCATGGCAAAGACGTCGATATTGCCGGCGTCGAGCGAACTCTTTATGATGGGGTAGCCGCTAAAGGCCCTAAATTCGGGCTCGCAGGTAAAGCCGTTATCCTTGATCATCTGCTCGATCAGGCCCTGCGTGGTGGCACCCTGACTCACGCCGATGACCTTGCCGTCCAGGTCCTCAATCGAGGTAAAGCCCGAACGTTTCTTGACCATGAGGCCCACGTAGTCGGTGCGATACGGCGTCGAGAAATCCCAGCTCTTCTTGCGCTCGTCGGTGATGGTGTAGGTCGCCGCGACCACATCGAGTTGGCCGTTGTCGATCAGCGGGCCGCGCGTCTTGGGCGTTACGTCGGTAAACTCGACCAGCTCCTGGGCGCGGGCCTCCTTGTAGCTCACGCCAAAGACGGCAGCGGCGATCTGGTAGCACAGATCGACCTCCATGCCCTCAAAGCGACCCTTGGCGGTGTCGTAATAGCCGTAGCCGGGAACATCCTTCTTAACGCCGGCATTCAGGTGCCCACGCGACTTGATGGTCGCAAGCTTGGAGCCCTTGTCGGAGCCGTCGCCGCCGGCGGAGTTACCGCAACCGGTGAGCGCGGTCCCCGTCAGCGCGAGCATGCCAGCGCCCGCCAGCTGCAAAAAGTGACGGCGCGACACGGCCGCCCTCGTCATATCCGTCATGTCCATCACCACGCCTAGTGCAGGATCTTGGACAGGAACTCGCGGCAGCGCGGGTTCTCGGGGTTATCGAAGAAGTGCTCGGGCGTGCCCTCCTCCAGGATGCGGCCGTCCTCCATAAAGATGACGCGGTCGGCCACCTGGCGCGCAAAGCCCATCTCATGCGTCACGCAGATCATGGTGATGTCCTCCTGCGCAAGCTCAATCATAACGTCCAGAACCTCCTGGACCATCTCGGGGTCGAGCGCCGAGGTCGGCTCGTCAAACAGGATGATGGGCTGCTTGGTACACAGGGCACGGGCGATGGCGATGCGCTGCTGCTGACCACCCGAGAGATTCTGCGGATACTCGCCGGCCTTATGCGCCATGCCGACGCGCTTGAGTGCGGCGATGGCGATCTCGGTCGCCTCCTCCTTGCTCTTCTTTTGCAGCTTGATGGGCGCGAGCGTCAGATTGCCGAGCACCGTCATGTTGGGATACAGGTTGAACTGCTGAAACACCATGGAGCTGTACTTGCGAGCCATCTCCAGGTGATTCTTTTTGGTGAGCGGCGTACCGTCGATGACGACCTCGCCCGACGTAGGCTCCTCCAGATAATCGACGCAACGGATGAGCGTCGACTTACCCGAACCAGAAGGCCCGATCATTACGAGCTTCTCGCCGCGCTTGACGGTGAGGTTGATATCTTTGAGCACATGCAGGTCGCCAAAGTACTTGTTGAGATGCTTGATCTCGATCATGTCTGCCATGAATGTCCCTTCCCTGCGTTTACACGAGTTGAACTATTGTACGGAAAGAACCACGTTTCCGCAGCCCACGCTACATCCCCGTAAAGAACCCGCAACCTTCCGCCCACTCATTGGGCACAGACTTAAATGAGTACCCCCCGTGGGTACTCATTTAAGTCTGTCCCCAATGAGCACCGAAAATAATACAACCGCCCTTGTTGAGCATAAGTCAGCGAAAACCCGTACACGCGAGCAAGGTGACGTGAAATGAAAGGGCGCAGACCTTATGGTCGCGCCCTTGAAATTGAACGTCAGATTGCCGTGTGTACGGGTTTGCAGCGTCGAGCCGTTACGCGGTTTGGTAAAACCGCATAACAAATTACGCGAGTTTGGCTCCAACGATCTTTGCTGCTGCCGGCTTATCAAAGTTGCCGCCAGTGGCCTTACCCAGAGCGCCCATGACCTGGCCCATCTGCTTCTTGGACGTGGCGCCCAGCTCGGCGATGACCTGCTCGATCAGGGCCTCGAGCTCCTCGCCCGAAACCTGCGCGGGCAGAAGGCTCTCCAGAATCTTGACCTGCTCGGTCAGGTTGTCGGTACGCTCTTGGTCGGTGCCGGCCTTGATGGACATCTCCAGCGTCTCGCTCGTCTGCTTAATCAGACGCTTGATCATGCTGTTGACGTCTTCCTCGGTCACATCGCGGCGCTCGTTAACCTCGATATTCTTCACCTCGGCCTTGACCTGGCGAATGATGGACAGGCGAACCTTGTCCTTAGCCTTCATGGCCGCGATCATTTCCTTCTGCAGCTCTTCGTTGGTCATCTGCAAATCCTCTCTAATAGCGTGGGCGGCACTCGCGCGAGCACCGCCCCATGATTACTCAGTCGTCGACGAATCGTCGGTCGAACTCTTGGTAACGCCCTTCAGACTCACGTTATAGGGTACGTCCTTGGGCATGGGGTTGACGGTGATGTCGGCATCCTTCTTGTACTGCTCCAGCCACTCGCTGTACGCAGTGCTGGCCGCTTGCGTCTTCACCACGTTGGAGACGTACTTTTTGATGGCCTTGGGCACCTGGTTGATGTCATCAACCTGATTATCGACATGGAAGTAGTCGGTGCACTTGATGATGTGGTAGCCATAGGTCGACTCGATGACTTCGCTCACGTCGCCCTTGTTGAGCCCCTCGAGCGCCGTCTGGTAGCTGTCGACAAAGGTGGTGAGCTTATCCCAGCCCACATCGCCCTTCTTCTCCTTGGAACCGGTGTCCTCGGAGTACTGCTCAACGGCGTCCTCAAAGCTCAGCTCACCGGAGTTGATCTTGTCCAGGCACTCCTGCGCCTTGGCCTTGGCGGCAGCCTTGTTCTCGTCGGAAGCGTCGGAATCAACCTTGATCAGGATGTTCGACGAGCGGCGGGCGTCGTTGTAGCTGGACAGGTTTTCGTTGATGTAATCGACGATCTCGCTGTCCTTGGGCTTGCTCGTGGGCGCGACGGCGTCCTTAAGCTTTTGCTGTGCCAGGTTCTCCTTGAGCGAGTCTTTGTAGGTGTCCTCGGTATAGCCGTAGGTCTTGAGGGTCTTCTTAAAGGCCTTGGCACCGCTCGCGCTCTTGCATGCGTCCTTCCAAGCCTTCTCGACCTCCTCGTCCGACACCGTCACGCCGTTCTCCTTCTGTGCCTGTTGAAGCAGAATCTGCTGCGTGTAGGAGTCGATGAGTTGCTTGCGGTACTTCTTGGGCGTGAGGTCGTTGTCGACCAGGTACTGCGCCCAGTCCTTGTCATTGGTGTAGCCGTAGGACGTGCGCATGCTCATGATCTGCTTGGTCACGGTGTCCTCGGTGAGGTTGGTGCCGTTGATAGTGGCAGCTACACCGCCGGTAAGCTTGTAGCCCGAGGTATCCTCTGCCTGCGACATCAGGCCGGAGCACGCCATGGCCGAGACGGAAAGCAGCATTGCCAGCACGCCGATGACCACCAGAACGATCTTGACGGTCTTGGACACGCGGGTCTTGCGCTGCTTCTTGCGAGAGCTGGAGGCGGCGCGAGCCTGCTGCTCGGGCGTCGGCTCGGGTGCGGGGTTCTTTTTCTTATTTGCCATAGTTGGCCTTTCGCATAACGAATCGAACAAACGCCATTGTGTCACAACGCAGCCCCCGCGGCACGCTTGGTGCATTGGGGACAGGTTAATCTGCACCATTTTGGTGCAAAGGGGACAGCTCTGGCAGCCGGCACCTTAGAAGTGACGGCGGATGGCATCGACCATGCCCTGGGACGTGGTCTGGCCGAGCACGTCGGCTGCGGCATCGGCGTCCATAAAGATGTTCATGAGCGCCTGCAGGGCCTCGACCTGGCCGCCCGGCTCGGCGATGCCCAGATTGATGACGATCTGCGCCGGCACCGGAGCGCCCATGCCAGCCATAGCGTTAAATGTCACGGGCGCGGCGGGCTTCACCACCGCGATATAGGGCTTGGCCACAAACCCCGGATCGGTATGCGGAATGGCAATGTTTGCCGCCGGCATGGCAAGACCCGTGGGATAGGCATCCTCGCGCGTGCGAACGGCGTCGAACCAACCGTCGGCAATGTAGCCACGCGGTACAAGCTCGCCCTCAAGCCGCGCGAACACCTCATCCGGCGTCGCACACTCCCAATCAAAAAACACCAGCTCAGGCGCAAACAGCGCTTCGTTATCCGCCATGCGCTCACCTCTCTCACCTAGTCATTCAAGAACGTCCCCGATGACTACCCAAAACAAAAGGTGGCCACACGCGCCTTGGCGCCAATGACCACCCTAACCACTCAACTAAATTGCACTGTGCACCGCTAGCCGCGGGGCGCATCAATTGCGACCTTGCCGTTCTCCAGCACGTGGACGCGGCCATCGGCGAGCATCTGCACGACCTCGGGATACAGCACGTGCTCAATCGCGTGGATGTGCTCCTCGAGCGTGTCGACGTCCCAGCCCTCCTCAACAGCCAGCGCACGCTGGGCGATGATGGGGCCGTTGTCGTAGATCTCGTTGGCAAAGTGCACGGTCACGCCGGTCACCTTGACGCCGCGGGCAAACGCATCGTCAATCGCGTGGGCACCGGTAAAGCTCGGCAGCAGGGCCGGGTGCAGGTTGACCACACGGTTGGGGAACGCCGCCAGCAGCGGTGTATGCACCATGCGCATGTAGCCGGCCATGACCACATACTCGCAGCCGCGCTCGAGCAGCTCGTGCGCGATGATCTCGTCGGCGGCGATGGGGTCGGCATAGACATCCTTGGACAGCGTAAGCGTCTGGATGCCCGCACGCTCTGCACGTTGCAGACCCTTGGCCGAAGGACGGCTCGACACCACAAGCTCAATAGAAGCGTTGAGCTTGCCGGCGGCAATCAGATCGATCAGCGCTTGCAAGTTGGTACCCGAACCGCTGATGAGCACACCGATCTTGAGCGGCTCAGCCGTATCGGTGCCAGTCGGACGGGTATAGGGCACAAAGTCCAGGCCCTCGGCAGCAGCCATCTGCTCGTTAGCGCTCATCGGAGTACACGACCTTACCGGAACCCTCGACGCACTCGCCCACGCGGAACGGCTTCTCGCCCAGCGCGACCAGTGCCTCGGTCACGGCGGCCTCGTCCTCGGGGGCGACGATCAGACACAGGCCGACGCCCATGTTGAAGGTCTTGCATGCCTCGTTGGGCGCAAGCTCGGCCTGGCGCGACACGTAGGTGATGACGGGCGGAACGTCCCAACCCATCTCGGCACCGTTGCGGGTGACCACGGCGTCGACGTCATCGGCGAGCGCACGGTTGAGGTTCTCGGTAATACCGCCGCCAGTGATGTGGGCGATGGCGTGCACGTTGGCGCCGCCGCGCAGCAGCTCCAGGATCGGCTTGACGTAGATGCGCGTGGGGGCCAACAGAGCGTCTGCCAGCGATGCACCGCCGAGCTCCTCGAGCGGACGGCTCAGCTCCTCGGCCTTAGCGACGGCCTCGGGCGTGCCCGGCTTAACGCCGTCGACGCCAATGACCTTACGCACGAGCGAGTAGCCGTTGGAGTGCACGCCGGTGGAAGGCAGGCCCAGGATCACATCGCCCGGGCGGACGTTTGCGGGGTCGAGCATCTTGGGACGGTCGACGACGCCCACGGTAAATCCGGCAAGGTCGTAGTCGGCGGGAGCCATGACGCCCGGGTGCTCGGCCATCTCACCGCCCACGAGCGCGCAGCCCGCGAGCTTGCAGCCGTCGGCCACACCCTTGATAATCTTTGCCATGTGCTCGGCCTCGATGTGACCGATGGCAACGTAGTCCAGGAAGAACAGCGGCTCGGCGCCCGAAGCCAGAATATCGTTGACGCACATAGCGACCAGGTCCTGGCCAACCGTCTCGTGACGGTCCATGATCTGGGCGAGCACGAGCTTGGTGCCCACGCCGTCGGTACCGCTAATCAGGATCGGGTCTTCCATATCCTTGAGCGCAGCGGCCGAGAACAGGCCGCCAAAGCCACCGATGCCACCGATAACCTCGGAACGGTTAGTGTCCTTGACCATCTGCTTAATCGCGTCGACGGCGCGGCCGCCCTCGGCGGTGTCGACGCCGGCGTCCTCGTACGTCACATGCTTGCTGTCGCTCATCTGAGCCTTCCTCTCCCACTACCGTGGCGCCGCACGGGCGCCAAACGGTGCTCATAGTTGCGTTCATTTCGGCGCGCGCCATAACAGCACGCGCCGTCATATCAACAAAACAGCAGGTAAAACCTACCAAAATAAACCTGTCCCCATATGGCAGGTTTTATGCCTCGCCGTGCTCCTCTTCCCAGCTGCGGTCGTCGTATTTCTCGATCACGGCGTCGTCGTCAAAGTGCAGCGGCTTGTCCAGGTTGCGGGGCTTAAAGCCCTCCATAAACTTGTCGCGGCCAAAGCTCTCGGGAATCGCCACGGGGTAGCGGCCGGTAAAGCACGCATCGCAGTAACCGCCCTTGGGCATGACCTTAAGCAGGCCCTCGACCGAAAGGAAGGCCAGCGAATCGGCGCCGATATACTCGCAAATCTCGTCGACCGTCTTGTTGGCGCTGATAAGCTGCGACTGCACGTCGGTATCGATACCGTAGAAGCACGGCCAGATGACCTCGGGCGAGTTGATGCGAATGTGAATCTCCTTGGCGCCGGCGTTGCGCAGCATCTTGACGAGCTGCACCATGGTGGTGCCGCGCACAATGGAGTCGTCGATGACGACCAGGCGCTTGCCCTCGATGTTGTCGCGCAGCGGGTTGAGTTTCATACGCACGCCCATGGCACGCAGCTCCTGCGTAGGCTCGATAAACGTACGACCCACGTAGCGGTTCTTGATAAGGCCCTCACCAAAGGGAATGCCGCTCTCGTGCGAATAGCCCTCCGCGGGCGGCAGGCCGGAGTCGGGCACGCCGATGACCAGGTCGGCCTCGACGGGCTCCTCATGTGCCAGCTGACGACCCATGTCATAACGGCAGGCGTAGACGCTCTTGCCGTTCATGATGGAATCGGGGCGAGCGAAGTAGACCTGCTCAAAGATGCAGTTAGCAGGCTCTTCGGCAGCAGGCACGCCCTGCTCGGACACAAGGCCCTCGGCGCTGATGCGCAAAATCTCACCGGGACGGACGTCGCGGACGTACTCGGCGCCCACAATATCGAGCGCACAAGTCTCGGAGGCGACGACCCAGCCGCCGGCGCGGGTGACATGGGTGGCAACGTCAACCGTCGCGGCGCCGTCCTGCGACGGCAGCTGCGAAACGGATGCGGCATCGGCCTGGTCCAGGCCCTCGTCCACCAGCTTGCCCAACACCAGTGGGCGAATGCCATGCGGATCGCGGAAGGCGTAGAGCGCCTGCTCGTTGATGAGCGTCATGGCATAACCGCCACGCACGAGCTCCATGGTCTTGCGAATGCCCTCGCGCAGGTGGCCCGTACGCTGGGTAAAGTAGCCGATGAGCTTGGTCGCGACCTCGGAATCCGAATTGGAGAGGAACAGCACGCCCAGCTCGATCAGCTGGCGGCGCAGCTCGTCGGTGTTGACGAGGGTGCCGTTGTGCGCGAGCGCGATAATGACGCTATTGATGGTAGAGAGGTGCGGCTGAGAGGCTTCCCAGCTCTTGGCGCCGGCGGTGCCGTAGCGCACATGACCCACGGCCAGCTGACCGGAGAGCGTCGACAGGTCGGCATTGGAGAACACGCGGTCGAGCAGGCCCAGATCCTTGCGGACCATAACCGTACCGCCGTCACCCACGGCGATTCCCGCCGATTCTTGGCCACGGTGCTGCAGTGCACGCAGGCCAAAGTACGTCAGTCGAGCCACGTCGCGATCGGGCGCCCAAACACCAAAAACGCCGCATTCCTCATGCAGCTGGTCGGAGTCCGGATCATACGTCGACATGGCGTTCACCTGTCCCGCGGCGCGCTCGGCCGCGCGGATGGTTTCTTGAGACATGGCATCCCCTCAGAGCCTCGTATTTTGGCGTTACCCGCCTTATTATACGCACGGCGCGACGCGCTCCCCAGCGCATGAGCAGCGCTTTTTAAAAGCCCACCGAGCAGATAATCCGTTTTGTGGCCAAACATTTTATCGGTCCGTCCAGTGCAAGCGCCCGCGCCCCAGATGGCCGCCGCGTCCACCGTTGGGGATTACAAAGTTGCAATTGGGACGTTCGTCCTGTCTTTTGGCAGGTCTGCGGCGTATCCTTATAACCGACAACAAAGCGAGAAAGGTTCTGTATGGATCGAAACGAACTCGACCCCAGCGTCCCCAGCGCCACAGAGGTCAAGAAGATTCCCCTCATCATTAAGGTGTACGCCGTCCTGTGCATCCTTTCCGGCGTGGGCACGCTCCCGTCGGTCGCTGCCTTTATGTGGCAGGTCATCACGGCACTTGTTAACGGCAACGCCACCGAAAAGCTCGGCGACAACACGCTCGTCGCAGTCGGCCTTATCGTCGCCGGCATCATGCTCTCTGCGGCAAGTGCCGTCATCCTAATCATCTTTGGCCTGGACCTTATCAAAAACCAGCGCCGCAACGCCGCCCGCCTGTCCTACATCCTTATTGCATTCACCGTCGTCGAGCTTTTGGTCGACGTGATGCTCCAGGGCATCGGGCCCTTCCTGCTGCGTCCCGCGATCCAGCTCGGCATCCTTGTTGCACTTTCGGCAACCGTCGACCCCACGCTGCGTCAGGAGCGCGAACTGCAGCGCCGCCTGCAGGAGATGCTCGACCGCGACGCTGCCGCCGAGGGCATGCTCGGCCGCGATGAAACCGGCGAGGGCTACATCAAGCTCAACTACTTCAACCTGTTCTGGGTGTTCTTTGTCTGCTGCATACTCGGCCTGATCGCCGAGGACATCTGGCACATGACGGTCGACGACCCGGGCGTCTATCAGAACCGCGCCGGCATGCTGTTTGGCCCCTTCAGCCCCATCTACGGATTTGGCGCCGTGCTCATGACCATGGTGCTTAACCGCTTCTACAAAAAGAACCCCATCATCATTTTCCTGGTGAGCGCCCTGCTCGGCGCCAGCTTTGAGGTGTTCGTGGGCTGGTTTATGCAGACCGCGTTTGGCGTGGTCTCGTGGAGCTACTCGCACATAACGCTGTTCGGTTTGCCCGATCCGCTCGTGGTCCTCACGGGCGGACGCACCTGCACGGGCTTCGCCTGCCTGTGGGGCCTGGGCGGCCTCATCTGGATCAAGCTGCTGCTGCCGAGGCTGCTTAAGCTTATCAACAAGATCCCCTGGAAGAGCCGCTACTCGGCCACCGTCATCTTTACCGTTATCATGCTGGTCGACGGCGTCATGACGCTGCAGTCGCTCGACTACTGGTACCAGCGCGTTAACGGCACGGAGCCGGACATTCCCGTCGCACAGTTCTACGGAGAGCACTTCGATAACGAGTACATGGAAAACCGCTTCCAGAGCATGACCATGAGCCCCAAGGATGCGACGCGCGTGTAGCGCCCACCGCGCCCAAAACGCAAAATGCCCGCCGGTATCACACGTACCGGTGGGCATTTTTATAAACGATCCTTCTATCGACGCAAGCCTCTACGCCTCGCGCTCGACCTCACTCACGCATTCGTTCTTAATGGTGCCAACGAGCGCCTGCAGCGCATCGACCACGTGCGGGCGAATGTCCCCGCCGATGAGCACGAGCATGATGTCGTCACCTACGGCAAGCTCGCCGCTTGCCAGCCACACACGCACATAGCCGATACCCGGCATCGCACGCGTCGCCTCGATAGCAGACCGTACCTTTTCGGCGTCGTAGTCAAAGACCATGCCGCCCACCCTGTGGCCTGGCGCCACGCCATCGGTCTCGACTCCGCGCACCTCAGCCTTGGGCGTCGCGCGCACCACACCGTTATGCGTCAGATACATCCCACAGCCTGCCGCCGAAGCATCGGCCTTGGCCTCGCGCAGCCAAGCATCAATCGAAGGCATCAATTTGCCACTCTCGAGCATCATTTCTCCCTTACCGTCGTCGAGTAGCCAATTTGGGACGGGGCCTTTTTAGCTACTCTCGAACAACTTATTCCTCGACCGGCGTGAGCACCATGACGGCGCGTGTGTTGCTCAGCGACAGCGAACGACAGGTCACAAGCGTTACAACCTTAGTTGCCGAAGCGGCACGATCGGTGGCATCACTCGCCACGGCAGAAGCGCCGTCGAGCATCTCGGACAGGTAGTTCTTGAGTCCGTCGTCGCCCTCAAAATTGGTCGTGCGCGCCTTGGCATACGTGTCCTCGACCACCTTGGTCGCCAGCGGACGCAACTTATACGCCGCATCGCGCGTGATGTAGTACACATATTCAATGCTATCGAACGTTGCCTGGTCAGTCGTATCCGAAATCACGTTGAACATCGACCCATCGTTCATATGGTGGCCGTAGATCGTGGTCTGCTGGTCGACCATTCCCGGCGCGGTGTCATCGCTATCCAAGAAGATGGCACCCGAGGCGTTAGACGTGCCATCGAACAGCGTGTTGAGGTATTTGGAGTTGTTGTTGGTCTGCACCACGGGATAGTTGATGTTGGTTCCCGGCACGTAAATCCAACCCACAATCTCGGGGTTCGTCTGAGCAAGCGCATCAAAGTCGATAATCGGCACGCCGCTGGCGTCCTTATCGCTTACATATTGCTTCTCGATTTTCTGATACGAATCGCTCGCCTGCTTATAGCCAATCTGGGCATTAATAAAAATAGCGGCGGCGGCGACAATCAGACCGATACCGATGATGATGAGCAGAATGGGAATAATGGAGTGGCGCTTTTTGCGCGGCGGCTCGGTGCGATCCGACGGCGCGGCATGCGATGAAGACCGGGGCGGCTTCTTAGCGGAGCTATAAGACGAAGGACGATATGCGGCCGGCGCGTCCTGTCGACGATGCGTCGCCGGTGTCACGGGGCGCGGCGCGCGCGGCTGCTGAGGAGAGGATGTCCGACCCTGCTGTGCCGCACGGGCAGCACCCGGCTTCGACGGATCGGGAATCTGAGAAGCCTTGAATCGTTTTCCCTGATAATCGGACATGGCTCTCCTTATACTGCGGTGAAACGGTGGGACGCTTAGGCGTCAGCCATCTCCTGCTTCATCTTCTCGATAACCTTGCGGTACTCGGGGTCGCAAGCACCCAGAATCTGTGTGGCATAGATGGCGGCGTTCTTGGCGCCGTTGATGGCAACGCAGGCCACGGGCACGCCCGAAGGCATCTGCACCATCGACAGCAGCGAATCCATGCCGCCCAGGTCACTCGTCTTCATAGGCACGCCGATAACCGGCAGCGGCGTAAAGGCAGCCACGACACCACCCAAGTGGGCGGCCTTGCCGGCAGCGGCGATAATCACTTTGATACCGCGATCGGCGGCAGTCGAAGCCCACTCGTGGACCTTCGCCGGTGTGCGGTGTGCGCTCGCAATGACGAGCTCATAGGGCACGCCCAGCGCCTCGAGCTCGGCGGTGCAACCTTCCATAACGCCCAGATCGGACTTGGAACCCATGATGATCCCGACAACCGGCTTTTGATCTGCCATAAACAAAGACCTCCTGTTGAGAGCGGTGACGCGGCCAATCCGCGACCCTTAACTGCAAATAATTCAAGTATAGCCGCCGATGCTGATGTGTTCGGCGGGAGACGGAACGCTTTGCGAGATTAAGGCCGAAGGGTCGGAGCTTTCTGCCTACATTCAAAAAGCGTGCCCACCGTCCTTGGGTGGGACGGCGGGCACACTTGCTTAGCTGTTGCTGGGGCTACTTAGCCTTGCTGCGACGATGGAAGAAAGCGCCGATCGCGGCGATGATGGCGCCAAGACCACCGACGGTCGCGACGGTCGCCGCCGTCTGGTCTCCGGTATTGGGAATCGCCGAACCGTTCTTCTTGCTGCCCTGGGCCTTGTCGCCTGCGGGCTTGCCCGCCTGGTTGCCGCCGTTCGAGCCATTGCCGGAACCCTGGTTGCCCGAGCCGCCCTGGTTGCCGGAATCGGCATCCTTGAGGCTCTCAATGGCCAGCTTGAGCTGGCTATAGGCCGCCTGGATCTGGGTGTCGGAAGCATTCTCATCACCCAAGACGTCCTCGGCGTAGGTAATGGCATCCGTCAGGGCCTTGACAGACTCGGCCGTCTTGCCCCTGGTGTCAGTCTCCTTCGCCTGCTTGACCAGGGCCTTGAGCTGCTTCTTAGTCGGATTCTCGACCGGGACCACCGGGGTCTTCTCGAGCGCGTCGCGGGCGCTCTCGAGCGCCCTGAGCGCCTGGTCGACCTCGTCCTGCGTGGCATCCTCGTCGCTCAAGATGGCGCGGGCGCTCGCCAGGGCGTTCTCGAGCGCCGTCCAGGAGGCCTCGGTGTAGTCGCCGGCCTTGAGGTCGCCGGCGGCAAGCTCGGCATCAACCTTTTCGATCGCGGCAGTGAGATCATCCTTCGCCACCGGATCGGGGACGGCCGTACCGTAGAACTTGAGCTCCGCCATGCTGCAGTAGGCATCAACGTCGCCCCCGCCGGCGTGAATCACCTTGACGGTCACGTAGCGACCGCGCGCGGCGCCAAAGCTCATCTGTTTCCAGTCGCCACGGTCGGTGAGCACGCGGCCATCGTTGTCGAAGGCGAACGTACCCATCGACGCGGCGGTGCCCTTCTCATAACCGTCGGCAGTGTCGGAGACCAGTATCTCGGCCTCGAAGATATCGCCGTTAGTGCCGCCGTCCTGGCGCGGCAGGAATGTAACGTCGGTGAGATCGTAGTCGCGGCCCAGGTCGACACTCAGATACTGGGGCATACCGGTCCCATGGGCCCAGTCGCTGTGCCAAAGCGTCCGCTCGTCGCCGTCGAGAGCGTTGACGGCGTTGCTGCCCTCGTAGTCGGCCTCACTCGAGAAGCCGGCCACCTTGACGTTCTTGCGGTTCTCGGGCGTGTTGATGAGAATCTTCTCATCAACAGGGCGCATCTTGAGGCCGTCGATTGCCTTCTCGATCTTGGCTGTGGCGTCTGCGACATCCTTCTTGCTATAGCTGCCCTGGCCGCTGTCGAGGAGCTTCTGAGCCGCCTCGACCGCAGTGGTGAGAGCTGCATAGGAATCCTTGGTGTAGACGGACTCGCTGTAGCCCGCGGCCTTGGAAAGCGCTGCTACGAGCGCAGAGGTATCGACACCAGCCTTGACCTCGACCTCATAGGATGCGGTCTTGGAGGGGTCGAGTACCGACGCCACCGTGATCTTTGCCTTGCCGGCCTTGTTGGCACGCAGGTAGTAGCTCACGCTATCGCCAGCCTGAACAGCGGAGACGCTTACCACAGAGGGGTCGGAGCTCTCGACCGTCACATAGGGGTAGCCAGCGCTCTCAGGCGTAGCCTTGGCGTCGACGGGCGTAATGTCGCCTTCAAAGAACTCGGTCTGGTTCTTGCCTAGCTCGACACCCTCGATGGCCTCGACACCCTGCGTGTAGTTGAAGTTGACCTCACGCAGTGTGAGCATCTGGTCACCCGATGCCTCAAGCGGCGTGACCTCGACCTTGGTCGCCTTCTTGCCCTTGTTCTCGGCAGAGAGGTCAAAGGCGTAGCGAGCCAGGAAGGAATCGTACTCCCCGCCCGCGAACTCTTGGGTCGAGCCATCCTCGAACGTCACGACAGCCTTGATCTTCTGCACGGTTCCGTTGCCACCGTTGCGGTTAACGACCTCGACACTATCGAGTTTCGACGGCGTCTTAAATGCGAATGTCATCGTGGTGGGAAGCTTCACGTAACTCGGAAGCTTACCCTCGCTGTCCCAGTTGCCGCTCCAGTTCCATAGGAACTCAAAGCCGTTGTCGCCCTCGTTATTATCGAACAGCGCGTTATAGCTCTTCTGCTGGATAAGTTTCTCGACGTTGGTCCCGTCGTCGGTCGTGAGCTCATCGTTGGTCATCGTGATGTTGAAGGCGTCCTGACCGTACTCGGCGACCGTTGGCTGAGGAACATCCGGCATCGTCACCGTGCCGTCGCTCGCAAACTCAAGTGCGTCGCATGCCGGACCGATGAGCCAAGATGTCGAGGGCAGTTCGACCTTGCCGGCGGTCTTGGCCTTGAGCTTGAAACTCGCCACCGCGCCGGTACCGTTGTAGAGCTTGCCATCGCCGCGGTTGGCAAAGGCGAGATTGATAGTCTGCGTTCTGTCCGCGAACTGGACCTTCTCGCGAGACAGGTTCTCCATGCCGGCAGTCGAGCCGTCCTGCGCGATGCTCTCGGACACAAACTCGAACTGGTCGCTCTTGAAGTTGACGAGAGCGCCCAGGGCGTTGACGTTCTTGGCGTCGGCCGCATAGACATCAACGGTGATCTCATCACCGGCCTCGACCTCGGTCTTGCTCGGAATCACCGCGAGCGAACCTGCGACCTTGCCCTTTTGTTTAGTGCCGCCGTCAAGACCCGCCATGGTGAACGAGTAATCGTAGACGTCGTAAACGCCGTTATCGTTGAGGTCGGCGAAGTGGTCGCGGATCTGCGAACCGAACGTCGGGGTATCGGGCTCGCGATTCTCGAGGCCCAGATAGTTCTTCATGTTGGAGTAGTCTCCGTCGGAGATCGTGGCCTTGTTGAGGTTGGAGCCCACGGCGAAGCCATCCGTGCCGTCGGTCTTGTAGATGGCAATCTCGGACGCGGAGAAGAAATTGCCGACCGAGGCGAGCGGTGTCATGCGCACGTAACGGGCGGCCACGGTGCCGTCAAACGCTACCGTCTTACAATCAGCGGAACGTGCCCAATCGACCTCCTGGCTCGTCCAGTGGACGCCATCGAGACTCGTCTCAACACGCATCTTGGTCACAGTGCCGTTGCCGGCGTCATCGCGCGGATAGTACTCGAGCTTATCGAGCTTGTAAGCGCGTCCATAGTCAACGGTAAGCGCCTTGCCCAGATCGTTGCCACCGGAGTGGAAACCGCCGTCGCCCGACTGGAACTCATGGTCGAAGGCGAGCTCGGCCTTATGGCTGCCGTAAAGTGAGCCCTCCCAGGTGATTTGCTCGGCGTCGGGGACGTTCCGCCACGGATCGAGTGCGGAGTTCGCCTCGAGCACATCGCTCCAGGCGGAGTAGCCCTCGGCGTTGCGCGAACGAATCTGGTAGGTGTGCTTGCTATTGTAGGCGAGGTCGGTGTGCGTGAACTCGGCCGCATCACCCACGGCGAACACGGTGCCGTCGACCTTAAGGTCGTAGGAGGTAGCACCATCGACCTTTCCCCAGGTGAGCTTGATGCTCGTTGGGGTCGTGACGTCCTCGGGGGCAGCAAGGTTCGTGGGTGCGGAGAGGCTCTCGTTGAGGCGATCGGCTGTGAGCGTGGCGTCGGCGTTCACGAAACCGCCCAGCTCGAGCGTCTGCGCCGCCGCAGCAACATCGGTCTTCGCGAACTTGACGTAGACCTTGGGGTTCGTGGTGATCTTGGTGTTGTTAAAGCTCTCGCCCCGCTCGGCCTCGGTGCCGTCCACATCGCTGCCGTAGTGGTTGAGGTTAGGGGTCTCGCTGTAGAAGTAGACCGCCTGGCCGGCCTCGGGGGTCGCGGTGTCAAAGGTCTCCTGCGAGTCGACCTCAACCACGTTGAGCGCGGATCCGCCGTTCTTGGCGACGACGCTCATGGGCTTGGCGGACACGTTGGCCACGAAGGTCGTGGTGCGATTGGAGTCGTAGCCGTTGTAGCCACCCTGCGAGGCTTCGGCGGTAAAGGTCGCGGTGCCGCCTGCGGCCTTGGATCTGTAGACGGTGCTCACATGCTCACCGTAGGAGATATTGTCGATCGTACCGTAGGAATCGTCCTCAGTCGTGTTGTTCTCGATGGAGGAGCCGTCGTCCTCGTACTGCGTAAAGGTGCCGTCGCCCTCGGTGGCGAAGAACTCGACGATACGCTGGCTGCGGTCGGTACCCTTGGTGTTGGTGTCGCTCACGGCCTCGGGGTTGTTGTTCTCGGCGTACATCGGCACGATAGCGTTGGCCTTCACAAACAGCGGCAGCTTCCAAAGCGGAGCCTCGTAGTTGTTGAGAACCTGGCCGCCGCGATACTGCTTACCCGAGAAGTAATCGATCCAGATGGTGGGATTCTCGTCGGTGCCGTAGTTGGGGAGGTAAATCCCATTGCGAATGTCGTTGCCGTTCTCGTCTGCCTGGGTATCCTGATACACCGGTGCCACTAGGAAGTTCTCACCGAACATATACTGGTACTGCGTCGAGGTGCTTGCGGCGTACTCGGAGTTATCGGAAAGCAGCATGGCGCGGATCATGGGCAGGCCGGCATCGCCGTTACCCGTGTCGATGTTGGCCGCCGAGGCCGCGCTCGTGTAGATATAGGGCATGAGCTGCGCCTTGAGCTTGAGGTAGAAGCGCGAGATGCCTGTGTAGGGATCGCCGTGCGTCATGGGCGATTTACGGTAGGTGCCCCAACCGTCCATGTCGAGCATAGAGGGCGTGAACGTCTTCCACTGGTAGTCACGCGCAGAGATGATGGGGTCACCGCCAAAAATGCCATCCATGTCGGAGCCGATGTTGGGGTTGCCCGAAAGACTCTGACCGATATACGTGGGGATATGGAAGCGAATGTACTCCCAGTTACCGCCATACTGGTCGCCGGTCCAAATGCCACCAAAGCGCTGCGTGCCGGCCCAACCATCGAGCGTGATGATGTTGGGGCGCTTGTTAGCGCCGGTCGTCACCGTGTCATAAGCTGTCTTGATGCCATTAAGACCAAAGGAGTAGCCAGATCCAACCCAGGCAACGTCGGTCTTAAGGGTAGTGATGCCTCCCGTCTTGACCTCGGCGTCGAAGTCGCGAAGCAGATGCCACGGGGTCTCAGGGTTGCTGTCGGGCTCAAGGTTGGACTGGGTCCACAAGCCCGTGCTCACACCCTTTGAGTTGGCATACTCGGTGAACTTCTTAAGGTTGTCGACGTTGGCACGCACAGCGTTAAGACGGTCGGCCGAGCTCGCTCCGTCGGAGTTGACGCCGCCGGTCTTGTAGTAACCGTTCTGGCCATAGCCGGCGCCGTAGCCGTCGTTCGGCAGGAACCAGCCGAGCGGCATGTCGCTGTCCTCGTAGTCATCGATAACCTGCCGAGCAGAGAACTGGCGGTCGAAATCGGTCGCTTTCATGTTCTCGGTATCAACCGTAGGGCCCTCACCGTTGAGCGTCTCGGCCGCAAGTGTGCCGTCGAGCTTGTAGCCCGTCGACATGCCAGACTCGTACTTAACGTCGCCCTTCTCGCTCGAGGACTTGCTGCCCTTGGTCTCCCACTTCTTTTGACCCGAGGTCGTTGACCAGCCATCACGGTTATAGGCATTAAGATGACCAAGGTAGAACCCGTACTCGGGCAGCAGTACCGGGTTACCGGTCACCTTGTAGTAGTCCTGCAGCATCTCAGTTGCCACGTTCGAAGCTCCCTCGTTGGTCGCCACGAAGTAGTAGGCATCAAACTCATTCTCGCTGTGCAAAGTCGTGACCGTCGATGAGTCCGTGGAACCGAAGTCGTAGGAACCCTCTGCAAACGTGTTTCGGAGCACGCCGTAGCCGTCACTCGTCCAATAAAACGGGTTGGGCGAGGCAACGCCGCCATCGGTCCAGTTGTTCGTGTTGGAGATGGCGATGGTCTGGTTGGTGTGCAGGAAGCGTCCGTTCTGGGTGCCGCCGCCAAAGAAGTTCTCGGACTTCTCCTTGGCGAGCGTCTGGACGGTACCCTTCTTATCAAGGTCGAGGGACGCGGACTCGGAAACCACGACACGGTCGCCTGACTTGATACTCATCTTGCCAGTCGCCTTGTCCAGGATCACGGTCGCCTTTCCGCCGGTGATCTCGATAGTGTCGCCCTTGTCGGCAACCGTCGCACTCGGCTTGCTGTAGGTGTCCGAGGTATCGGGCTGAGCCTGGATCTTAGCCGTGTGGGACTTACTGCGCGGCGTGGCGTACTCGGAAAACTCACCCTTGGGGTCGACGTTATAACGGAAAATACCGTCCTCGAGGAACGTAATACGGCCCTTGATGCCGTCAGCGAAATCGATGTCGACGACATTCGAGGCAGACTGGGACACGGTCGCCGAGTCGACGCCCTTGAGTGGCGTGGCAATCGCCTGCTGGGGATTGGCAAACACGAGCGTCGCTGCAGTGGCAACGAGGACCGCGCTTCCCTTCACCCACCGTTTCGTAAAAATGGAATTCCTGCGCATCTGGTCTCCTTTCTTCCGACATGCTGAGGTGCCGAGGACGCCCCCCCCCCGGCAGCATGGGAAAACGTATCAAACGGAGATGTTCGGTACATTCCGCACAATGGGGCCACCCGTTACCAAGGGGCCAACTGGTAGTAACCAGATAGCCACCTACTAGGTCATATCAACATATGGGAGCACTTGCGCACCCAAGTTCGGAATTCTCCCAGCGGCAGCAAAATAAGCGTCAACGGCAAGGTGGGCTTAATAAGCCATACCAATTGGTTCTTCAGTCAAATACCAATCTAGCAAAAATGTACTGTTTATCTGGTATTACACAGACCATACCTTTCCCTCGGGAACTGGGCTTCGCGAAGTTTCCCGAGGGAAAGGCTCAGCCGCCATCCTGCAACCTACCGGGGATTGCCATGACGTACGTTGGCTGATTTGGTTTGGAATGAGATGTTGACGGTGGCTGATGGGCACAACTGTCCCGGGTGCATTTCAAGATGCACCTAAATGTCTGTCTTTATCCTTATAGATTGTCCAGGTAGTCGTCGGCATCATAGGTAAGGCTGTAAGCTTTATTCAGGATGCGCACGAGCTCCTGGGCATCGTGCTCGCCGAGCGCTGAGAGTTGTTTCGAGAGCGATGCCACACTCTCGGCATTTTTTTTCGCCGCGAAATCACGGCCTTCCTCGGTAATGCTCACCAGCACACGCCGACGATCGTTTGGATCAGTCCTGCGCTGAACGTAACCCTTACTCTCGAGTGAATCCAAGATATGCGACATGCGCGCACGGGAGAATTTCAGCTTCTTGGCAATCTCGGAGGGAATGACATCACCGTCAATACCCGATAGATACTGTAAAACCGGTGCCTCGCCCACACTGGCGCCGCCGGCAGCACTCAAGGATCCCTTGGCAAGGGAACGTGAGTACACAATCAGTTTTCGAGCGACGTCATCGTAATCCACTGGGGATATTGTCCTTTGCAACTCTAGAAGGGCCATAAAACCGTCATTTGCCGTACATTAGTTAACATTCGCAACAATTATTTATGATACCCCAACGCGGAAGTCTATTGCTCGTCCTTCTTGCGTCGCATAAGCTCCTCAACGTCGACACCAGCGGCCTCGAGCATGCGCTCGACATTCTTTTTGGCGTTGGTCGTGCCGACCTTAAGCACGATCGAAAGCGGAGTGCCCACCACCAGGCACACGATGCCCACGGGGACACCCCAGCCGGGGCCGCCCTGCATACCCCACATCCCCATCAAAAAGCCAATCGCCACGAGCGAATAGCCCAGGCGCAGCCAAACATTGAGCCGCTGAATAGCATCGGTCTGCATCTTTGCCTCGCGAATCAAGTCGTCGCGCGAAAGGTCGTGTCCATGTTTCTCGTGCATATGGTCCTCCTCGTGCAAAGTGTGCATCATGCGCAAGTGCATCGTTTGTCGAATACGTCATCTTTCAAGAGCAATATAGCGGGTGTCGTGTAGGCGATGGAGGTCGCTGGCCATATTGCCCTTGAAGGGCGGCGCAAAATCAGAAGGCCGTGCGGTTGAGGCCGCACGGCCTTACAGGGGGCCAGGGGATGATGACTAGTAGCTCAGTGCCGGGTCGAAGAAGCCAATGAGAACGCCCACAAATGCGATCACAACGAGGATCAGCATCATAACGATGGGGTTGACCTTCTTCTTGGTCATCATGTACCAGCAGAAGATGATGAAGACCATGGGCAGCAGGTGCGGATAGATTCCGTCGAGCGTGTCCTGGAACTTACCGCCGCCGGGCAGCACCAGATTGGGGCTGCAGGTGATGGAGACCCAGGTAGCACCGACTGCACCGATGACCATGGTACCGACCATCACGATGGAATCACGCAGAGCCTTGGCCTTGGGGCCGACGAGGGCCTCGACCGCCTTGCCGCCGAGCTCATAGCCCTGGTTGTAGGCAAAGCGCATGCCAAGGAACATGAGCAGGTTCCACACGACAATATAGAAGATGGCACCGAGCGGAGAGCCGCCGGTCGAGAGACCGAGGGCGATACCGAGCAGGATCGGGATCAGGGTACCGACGATCAGCGAGTCGCCAAGGCCGGCGAGCGGGCCCATGAGGCCGGCGCGGATGCCGTTGATGGCGTCGTCGTCGATGGCCTCGCCGTTTGCGCGAGCCTCCTCGAGGCCGGCGGTGACGCCGACAATCATGGTGCCGATCTGCGGCTCGGTGTTGAAGAACGCGGAGTAGGTCTGGAGGGCCTGCTTCTGCTCCTCGGGCGTGTCGTAGAGCTCCTCGACGATCGGAAGCATGGCGCACAGGTAACCGAAGGTCTGCATGTGCTCCTGCGAGAAGCAAGTCAGGTTGCCATAGGACCAGTTGCGGAACGACTTGGCAAGCGTTTTCTTAGAGAGTTTCTTCTTCTCTGCCATTAGATGTCCTCCTCTTCCTCATCATCGGAGCCCGAGGCGATAGCTGCCTTGGGAGCGTTTGCGAGGTCGATCTTGAGCGAAGCGATCTCATAGTTGATCAGGGCGAAGAAGCAGCCGATGCCGGCGGCGGCAATCAGGTTGCATCCCATGACAGCGGACAGGGTGAAGCCGAAGAAGAACGTGAGGAAGTCCGTCGTCTTGGAGATGACCTGCTTGAGCAGGATGGCGATACCGACGGTAGGCAGCAGCGAGCCGACGGTGAACAGCGTCTTCATCGCGATGCCGTCCATGGGCATGTAGGTCTTCATAAGGTCGACCATGGCGGTGCCGCCCATGGTGATGATGAACGTCGGGAGGAACGAGCAGACGATGTGACCGATCCAAGGCAGAACGTTGTTGACCAGGTAGAGCTTGTGGAGGTCGCCCTTCTCGAGCCACTTCCAGCCCATGCCCTGCCACACCAGGTTAATGGTGGCGGTGCCATAGAAGAGCACAGTGCCGAGCGTGCCGACGGCGGCACCGAGGGATGCGGCCATGCCGGCAGCCTCAGCGGAGGCGGGATCGATGCCCGAGTTCTTGATGGCGAGGATCGCCAGCGGGATGCCGATATAGGACACGGCGCGGACGTCGGCGGAGACGGTTCCGCCGGGGGTCACGAGAGCGATGTAGACAACCTGGATGGCAGCGCCGACGAGGATGCCCGTCTGCATATCGCCCATGATGATGCCGACGATGAGGCCGGCGACCAGAGGACGACCCAGAGTGTAGTTGCCGATCGTCGTGCCACCCATGCCAGGCAGTGATGCCAGGCAGGCGAACAGGCCGAACAGCGCGGCTTGGAATGCATTGATTGCCATGCTTTCCCCTTTCTTTATTCCTCAGCCCTTTCCCCCAGGGCTGTAGGTACCAAAATGCGGCTGGCGCCTAACTAGAAGCCAAACTGACCGCGGAACTTGGGCCACTCACCGATGGACTTCTCCTTGATAAGGGCGAACTCGACCGTGTAGCCGGCGTTGGTGAGATCCTCGAGCGCCTGGGCCTCTTCCTGCGTGATCGACTGGTTGTTGCCGAGCTTGGTGGTGCCGGGACGATCGTTGCAGGGACCGACGATGATGCGGTCCATGCCGGGCTTAAAGCCAAAATCGACGAGAAGTTCCTTCATGTCGAGCGGGTTCTTGGTGATCAGGAAGTACTTGGTGTTGGACTTGAGAACCTTCTCGGAGACCTCCTTGAAGTGCTCCTTGGTCCACACGAACGTCTTCTTGCCCGAGGCACTCTTGTAGGCCTCCTTGAGCACGGGGTTGGACGCCGCGGCGTCGTTGACGGCGATAAGACCGTCGCAGGGATACTCGAGGGCCCAACGGGTAACGGTCTGTCCATGGATCATACGGTCGTCAATACGGATGAACGAAATCATGCGTTCTCCCTTTCTTTATCACCGGGGGTCTTTCCTCTTAACCCCCGCTCCATCACGAAAATTTGGGCGGATGCGCTGCCTAGATGTCGTCGTCCTCGTCGTCGGCGTCATCGGTCGGGACAACGAGCTCGGACATACCGTTCTTGCCCTCCTGCAGCATCATCTGCTTGAGGGAATCCAGGTCCATGGTGGCAAGCCCCATCATGGCGGTCATAGCCATGGGCAGATTCATACCGCCGAAGGCAATGGTGTGGGCGAGCAGACCCTTCTCGGCCAGCGTGTTCATGGCATTGGTGAGCGGAGATCCGCCCAGGATGTCACCAAGCAGGACAACCTCGTCATCGGCGGTAACGGGAGCGAGCATCGCCTTGACGTTCTCGACATACTCGTCAGCGCCCATGCCGTCCACGAGACTCGTCGACAAGATGTTCGGGGCGTCATTGCCGAGCATCTTGAGGACACTGTGCAGTCCGGGAGCGAGCGTTCCGTGACTGACCATTACCAGATACCGCATGCGGTCTCCTCTCGACCCGCCGTGTGTCGCACGGCTTTGCTTTTTGCCGAGATTATTGTTGCGCCGGGGCATGTTCGGTACAAGAAAATAGTTGCGAACGGCAACTATTCATCGGTTAACGGTAGCAACTATTTTTGTGCCTAAATTATTTTTTCTTCTAATTATTTTTAAAATAGCAGGTAGATTGCCTGATAAATGTTTTATGTTCCTTATGCACCATACATACCAGCAAGAATCGGGCCTGGCATCTCCGGTTTGCCCCGCAGTGTCAGACCATGTCACGTATGCTCACGACATGGAGGTACCCCATGGACATGATCTCGTTTCTCGCCTCCGAACCCTTCGACCGCAGCGGTGATACGCCGCTCTATGTCCAACTTAAACATCGAATCGCCCTGCTTATCGCCAGCCAGGCGTTCGACACCAAGACGCCGCTGCCGCGCGAGCTCGAAATCTGTGAGCGGCTGGAGTTATCGCGCGCGACCGTGCGCCGTTGTTTCCAAGATCTCGTCATCGAGGGGCGCGTGGTGCGCAAACGTGGGCAGGGCACGTTCATCAAACCCCAAACCTCAGCACCCGGCATCGACCTGGCCCTGAATTTCAGCGCGCGGATGCGCGAAGCGGGACGGGTTCCGAGCTCGCAGATTCTCGCCTTTTCAAGCATACCGGCCGTCCGCGGCATCGCCTCTGGGCTCAAAGTGCCCGAAGGGACACCCGTCTGGGAGATTCGCCGCCTGCGTCTCGCCAACGACAAACCCATGGAGCTCAACTACGTCTATATCCCCGTGTCACTTTGCCCCGAGCTCACACGCAAAGACGTGGATGACTCGCTCTACGCCTACATCGCGGAAAAGACCGGCATCCTGCCCGCAAGCGTCGATGCCGTCTACGAGACGGTCAACCTCGACAAGCATGAGGCGCGCCTTTTGGGACAGAACACCGGTAAGGCGGCGATGCGCATCGTGCGTTCGACCTACGACAAGACGGGAACCCCGTTCGAGGTAGGCGTGCTCATCAGCTGCGACGGTCAGGCAAAGCTGCACGTGCACATCGCCGCCGACAAAACAACCTTCACCGCCACAGCCCAATAAATCCAAAACGTGGGCGCCGTCGTTCAAACGAACGACGGCGCCCACACTCACTTTCTTTTTCAGCCCTAGCCATCGCGCAAAGTCCCTTCGGCAGTACACGGTGCAGCCGAGTCACCGTAGGCCGGGGCGGGAGGGACCGAGTTTCCTCCTGAGCGACTCTGCTTGCAGCCGGAGCGAAAGGGGGAAATCTCGGCCCCTCCCACCCCGGCCGGACAGGTCACACTACACCGTGTACTGCGGCAGGTCCTGCAGGGCGATGACGTCCATGCCCATGTCGTTGGCGCTGCCGTGACCCTGCTGGTCCTCACGCACCGCCTCGATGGCGCTCACGTGCGTGTTGGCGGCAGACATCGCCGTCACGCAGGTCACGCCGCGGCGCACTGCCTCGGTACGCAACAGATAGCCGTCGCCACGCGAACCTGGGCCGTACGGCGTGTTGACGATCACCGCAATCTTGCCATCGGCGATGAGGTCGCCGATGTTGGGGCGCTCGCCGTCATGCGGGCCGCTAATCTTCTCCACGACCTCGCACGTCACGTTGCCGCCACGCAGCACGCGCGCCGTACCCTCGGTGGAGCAGATGTCAAAGCCCAGGTAGCGCAGGATACGCGCGACCGAAAGGATGTGGCGCTTGTCGCGATCGCACACGCTAATGAACACCTTGCCGGCGCTCGGGTCGGGCAGCTTGTAGTCGATCGCCAGCTGCGTCTTGGCGTATGCCTCGGGATAGCTCTTGGCGATACCCATGACCTCGCCCGTCGACTTCATCTCGGGACCCAGGATAACGTCGGCGCCCGGGAAACGACCCCAGGGCATAACGGCTTCCTTCATGCAGAACCAATCGAGCTGACGCTCGTCGCTCGGCAGGCCCAGGCTGGCGATGGAATCGCCCGCCATGATACGCGCCGCACACTTGGCCAGCGGCACGCCGGTGGCCTTGGAGATAAACGGCACGGTGCGGCTGGCACGCGGGTTGGCCTCGATCACGTAAACGGTCTCGCCCTTGATGGCGTACTGCACGTTAACCAGGCCGCGTACGCCCAGCGCCATCGCGATGCGGCGCGTGGTCTCGCGAAGCTTTGCCTGCAGGCTCTCGCTAAAGCTGAACGGCGGGATGCAGGTCGCAGAGTCGCCGGAGTGAATACCGGCCTCCTCGATATGCTCCAGGATACCGCCGATATAGACCTCTTCGCCATCGCACAGGGCGTCGACATCGGACTCGATCGCGCCCTCCAAGAAGCGGTCCAGATACACCGGGTAGTCGGGGCTAATGCGCGCAGCCTCGGCCATGTAATCGCGCAGGTGCTCGGCATCGTAGGCGATCATCATGCCGCGGCCGCCCAGCACGTAGCTCGGACGTACCAGCAGCGGGTAGCCAATGTGCGCGGCGACGGCCTCGGCCTCCTCAAACGAGGTGGCCTGACCCGCCGGCGGGTACATGATGCCCAGCTTGTCGAGCAGGGCGGCAAAGCGCTCGCGGTCCTCGGCAAAGTCGATGGCATCGGGCTTGGTGCCCATGATGTTGACGCCACTCTCCTCGAGCATGCGCGCCAGCTTAAGCGGGGTCTGGCCGCCAAGCGTCACCACGACGCCGTCGGGGCGCTCAACATCGATAACGTCCATGACGTCCTCGTAGGTAAGCGGCTCAAAGTAAAGGCGGTCGGACGTGTCGTAGTCGGTCGAGACGGTCTCGGGATTGCAGTTGACCATGATGGTCTCAAATCCGCGGGCCGCCAGCGCATAGCTCGCATGCACACAGCAGTAGTCGAACTCGATACCCTGGCCGATACGGTTGGGGCCGGCGCCCAGGATCATCGCCTTGGGCTTGTCCGCCGGCGTGGTCTCGTCGGGAGCCACGCACTTCTTGGCATCCGGACTCGTGCGGTAGATGTTCTCGTACGTCTTGTAGTGGTACTCCGTGGCGCTCGAGAACTCCGCAGCGCAGGTATCGACCGTCTTCATGCTGGGAACCACGCCAAGGCCCTTGCGATAGGCGCGCACAAAGCGCTCGTCCGAGCCGGTCAGCGCGGCGATCTCGGCGTCGCTCGTGCCGTACTGCTTGAGCAAGCGCATCGCGTCGGCGTCGATATCCTCCACACGCAGGCCGCGGATGCTTTCCTGGACCTGCACCATGTCGTTGATACGGTTGAGGTACCACGGATCGATGCCGCAGATGGCATGGATGCGGGTGATGTCCCAGCCACGGCGCAGGGCCTCGACCACAAAGAAGATGCGGTGCTCGGTCGGGGTGCCCACGGCCTGGGCGAGCTCGTCGTCGCTCAGCTTGTCGGCACCCTCCTTGCCACCGGCGCAGATACCCTGGTGACCGTCCTCCAGCGAGCGCATGGCTTTGCCGAAGGCCTCCTCAAAGGTGCGGCCAATCGCCATAATCTCGCCCACTGCCTTCATGCGCGTGGTGAGCGTGGGGTCGGTACCCTTGAACTTCTCGAAGGCAAAGCGCGGCACCTTGACAACGCAGTAGTCAATCGTGGGCTCAAAGCAGGCAGGCGTTGCCTTGGTAATGTCGTTGACGATCTCGTCGAGCGTGTAGCCCACAGCCAGGCGCGCGGCGGCCTTAGCGATGGGGAAACCCGTGGCCTTGGAGGCCAGCGCGGACGAACGGCTCACGCGCGGGTTCATCTCGATGACGATCAAGCGACCGGTCTGGGGGTTCACGGCAAACTGCACGTTGGAGCCGCCGGTCTCGACGCCAATCTTCTCCAAGATGGCGAGCGACGCGACACGCATGCGCTGATACTCAAGGTCGGAGAGCGTCTGCGCCGGCGCCACAGTGATGGAGTCGCCGGTGTGCACGCCCATGGGGTCGAGGTTCTCGATGGAGCACACGATGATGCCGTTGCCGGCGTGGTCACGCATAACCTCCATCTCGTACTCTTTCCAACCCTCGATGGACTCCTCGACCAGCACCTCGTGGGCGGGCGAGAGTTCCAGGCCCTGGCTCACGATGGAGACGAGCTCCTCGTGGGTGTGAGCGATGCCGCCGCCGGCGCCGCCGAGGGTAAAGCTCGGACGCAGTACGCAAGGATATCCCACGCGCTCGGCGATGGCCTCGGCGTCTGCCACGCTGTAGGCATAGCCCGAGCGCGCGACCTCCAGGCCGATCTCGGCCATGGCCTCGTTAAAGAGCTTGCGGTCCTCGCCGCGCTCGATAGCGGCCAGGTCGCAGCCGATCATCTCGACGCCGTACTTGTCGAGCGTGCCGTCCTTTGCCAGTTCGACGGCGGCGTTCAGACCGGTCTGGCCGCCCAGCGTGGGCA
This sequence comes from Coriobacteriaceae bacterium, assembly GCA_902363875.1. GTDB lineage: Bacteria > Actinomycetota > Coriobacteriia > Coriobacteriales > Coriobacteriaceae > Collinsella. The sequence goes on from CABJBO010000017.1 coordinate 32,000, forward strand.
GCAGCGCGTCCGGGCGCTCTTTCTTGATTACGCGCTCGATAAATTCGGCAGTGATGGGCTCGACATAGGTGCGGTCGGCCAAGCCCGGGTCGGTCATGATGGTCGCCGGGTTGGAGTTGACCAGGATGACCTCAAAGCCATCCTCCTTGAGCACCTTGCAGGCCTGGGCGCCGGAGTAGTCGAACTCACAGGCCTGGCCGATGACGATGGGGCCCGAACCAATGACGAGGATACGCTTGATGTCAGTACGTTTCGGCATGTTAGTTCTCCTCGGTCTCAGCGGTCTCGGACTCAGCAAAGTTCCAGCCGGCAAGGCGGTCCTTCGCGGGATCGATGTCCAGGTAGTTCTCCTCGCCGTCCATGAGTCGCGTAAAGGCAGTAAAGAGATAGTGGGCATCGGTGGGGCCAGGCGAAGCCTCGGGGTGGTACTGGACCGAGAAGCACGGGGCGTCGAGCAGCTGGATGCCCTCGGCGGTGCCGTCGTTGAGGTTCACATGCGTCAGGCGAATGCGACCAAAGCGCTCGTTCATCACGACCGGCGCGATTCCGCGGCGCACCCAGGCGCGCAGATCTCCATCGGCCGCATGCTCGGTCTCGCCGCCCGAAAGCTCGGGGACAAGCTTGCCCAGACTGGGGAACAGCAGGCCAAAGCCGTGGTTTTGCGCGGTGATCTCCACGCGGCGGCTCACCAGGTTCATGACCGGCTGGTTGCCACCGCGGTGACCGAACTTAAGCTTTTCCATCTGGGCGCCGCAGGCCAGGCTGATCATCTGGTGACCAAGACAAATACCAAAGACCGGCACCTTGCCGATCAGCTGCTGCACCTGCTCGTAGGTCTCCACCACGGCGTCGGGGTCGCCGGGGCCATTGGACAAAAAGACACCGTCGGGATTCATGTCGAGCACCTGCTGGGCGGGCGTATCCCACGGCACGACGGTAAGGTCGCAGCCGGCGCGGACCAGCCCCTCCAGAATACCGCGCTTCACACCGCAGTCGTAGGCGACCACCTTGTGACGGGCAGGAGCGGCAGCCGCAAGTGCAAAGTCATGCGTGGCAGGCAGGTCGACGGCGGCAAAGGCGTGGGGCTCAGGGCAGCTCACGGTCTTGACCAGGTTCTCGCCTACCAGCGTGGGCGCTGCGGCCAGACGCTCGGCAAGCTCGTCGACGTCGAAGATCTCGGTCGAGATAATGCCCATCTTGGAACCATTATCGCGCAGATGGCGCACCAGGGCGCGGGTGTCGACACCCTCGATAGCGACGATGCCGTGAGCGCGCAGGTACTCCGGCACGCTGACGGCCGAGCGCCAGTTAGAAGGCGTGGCGCACATGTCGCGAACGATCATGCCGCGCATAGCCGGAGCGCTCGCAGGGCGCACGGCGTCGCCGGGGAAGGCCGACTGGACGTCGGTCTCGTCGATACCGTAATTGCCGATCTGCGGATAGGTCATGGTTACGATTTGGCCGGCATAACTCGGGTCGGTCATGACCTCAAAGTAGCCCTCGAGCGAGGTGTTGAAGCAGACTTCGCCGGTCGCGGTGCCCTCGGCGCCGCATGCACGTCCATAAAAAATGGTCCCATCCTCAAGATACAGGATGCAGGGACCACAGGTGCCCTTGCTGGTTTTGGCCAGCATACGCTGGCAAAGCTCGCTGGGCGCGAAGGTGCGGGCGGCAGCGCCCGCGGTATGGTTGTTCGCCATAGTTCTCCTTCCCGGTCTCACAGGACCGGCTTAAAGGTGTGTAGTTAGGCCTCGCGGTATTGTAACCGTAAGCATGCCTCATGGCGTTAATTTCATCGAAATGTTTACGAAATGATAATTATGACTTTCTATGCATAATGATTTTTCTAGGACGAGGATTAAAAATCATCCCGCGGGGCTTGTGGCTCACGCGGGATGATGACGTCTTACTTTTTCTTATCCTGCTCCAGCAGTTTGGACGGTGTGCGATCGGGCTTGCCGCCGCGGAAAATCTCGCGGCCATGCAGACGATGCTCCAGGTCACGTTCGGCCTTTTCCTCGTCAATCTTGGTCTGGCTCACCACCGGGTCCTCAATCAACGACGACACCGAGTTCACCTGCTTCTGAATGCGCTCGGCGATGGTGTCATCCATACTCACGATGCGCATCTTCCAGTCGATACTCGTGGCGTTGGATGAGCTCTTGGTCCACACGAACGTCAAAATGGCGCTCTGGTGGCCGCGCGCGGGGAACATGCCAAAGAAGGAATCGTGCTGAATGTTGCTATTCTCGTCGATATAGGCGTGAACGTTATACACCACGCGGTCGATCTTATCGTTGAGCAACGCGTTGGTCGCAAGCGCCGCGGCCTGAATCTGCCCGTTGGACAGCAGCTCGAGCTCGTTGGCAGACGATGTGTCCAACACCGTCACCTCGACCGTGCCCGTGCGTTCATCGGCTTCATCGACGGTAAAATCGAGCGGGAACTGCGTAAAGCCATTGCCCCACTCAAGGCCGCCCTTCAGCGCGGTCGAAACGGTATCGACCGAAACGCTCTCGGACAGGTTGGCGGTGTTCAGGCGACGCATCACGCCGTAGCCAATCTGCATGCCCACGATCAGCACCAAAATACCGATGACCACGGCCATCGCGGTCTTCGTAATGGTATGGCTCACCTGCGAGCCCGAAGGATCGTCCTCGGACAGCGGGTCGATATGTTTTGCCTGGCTCGCGCGGTCCTCGCTGCGCAGCTGCGCTAGCGCCGCTTTGTCACCGCGCTTGACGGCGGCCTCTTTCTCGCGCATGCGCTCGGTACGCTTTTTGGCGAGCGTAGGATCCAAGACGCCGGATGCATCGATTTCGGAGAATAACTCCGTCACTTCTTCCGGAGTCAAAGGGTTCTTGTCAGCCATAAACTTCCTGTCATATCAATCAGTCGAGCTCGTGCGCACGCGCACCTTCGAACTGCATTCGATAGTAACGGGCATAGGTGCCGCCACGGGCGAGAAGCTCCTCGTGCGTGCCACGCTCCACAACGCGACCATGCTCAACGGTCGCAATCTCATCGGCATGCTTAATGGTCGAAAGACGGTGGGCGATGATAATCGTGGTGCGGCCGCGTGCCAGCTCTTCGAGCGACTCCTGCACCGCCTCCTCGCTCTCGTTATCCAAAGCACTCGTCGCCTCGTCTAAAATCAGGATCTTGGGATTCTTGAGAAACACGCGCGCGATGGCAACACGCTGCTTCTGTCCGCCCGAAAGACGGCTGCCGCGCTCGCCCACGACCGTGTCATAGCCCTGTGGAAGCGACTCGATAAAGGCATCGATGTTGGCGCGACGGGCGGCCTCGGCGATCTCTTCCGCCGTAGCGCCCGGCTTGCCGTAGGCGATGTTCTCGCCAATCGTACCGTCAAACAGATAGACATCCTGCTGCACCAGGCCGATGGCGCGGCGCAGGCTCTGCTGCGTCACATCGCGCACGTCCTGACCGTCGATGCTAATGGATCCGGCAGCCACGTCATAAAAGCGCGGCAGCAGCGAACAGGTCGTGGACTTGCCGCCGCCCGAGGGTCCAACCAGCGCGATGGTCTGGCCGGGCTTGATGGACAGATTCATATGGTCGATAACAGGGCGTCCGTCGGCGCCGCCCTCGCCCAACTCAACATCCTCGTAGCTAAAGCACACGTCGTGATACTCCACGGCGCCGGCGGTCACCCGCAGATCCGTGGCGCCCGGCTTGTCCTGGATATCCGGGGCAGTCGAGAGTACCTCGTCCATACGCTTAAAGCCGGCGATGGCCTTCTGATACGTTTCGGCCGAATTGACGAGCGTCTCGAGCGGCGTGCAGAACAGCGAAATATAGAGTGCAAAGGTCGCCATATCGACCGCCTGCAGCTGTCCCTGGGCGACCAGCCAGCCGCCCAGCAGCACCACGATCACATAGAGCACACCCGAGAGCAGGCCATACGTCGCGGTATAGACGCCCATGGCGTGATACATGTTCTCCTTGGACGAAAGATAGCGATTGTTGGAGGCGCGGAACTTGAAGCGTTCGGTCTCCTCATTGGCAAAGCTCTTGACCACGCGCATGCCCGCCAGCGAATCCTGCAGCTGCGCATTGATGCCGCTGATCTTTTTGCGGTTGTCGCTAAAAACCTCGCGCATGCGCATGTTCTGCCAAAACATGACGACCGCAAACGCCGCCGTCACCACGGCCATGGCGAGCGCGAGCACCGGGGCGATGGTAAAGAGGATCACAAACGAGCCGATAATCTCGATGCCGCAGATGATGATCCACTCGGGTACGTGATGCGCCGCCTCGCAGATATCGAACAGGTCGTTGACCACGCGGCTCATCATGTCACCCGAGCTGTTGCGGTCGAAGTACGCAAAGCTAAAGCGCTCATACTGGTCGAACAGGTCCTCGCGCATTTTGGACTCCATGCGCGCGCCCATCACGTGGCCCCAATAGCTCACAAAGTAGCGGCAGGCGCAGCGGACGGCATACATCAGCACCAAGCCCACCGCGATCATGCCGAGCGCCTGCATAATGGCAGCCTGACCCTGAGTAAATAGCCCACCGGTCAAATTACGCAGAATAATAGGAAAAGCAAGGTCAATGGCGGCAAGCACCAGAGCACAAACAGTATCAGCAACAAAAAGCCCCATCTGGGGCTCGTAATACGAAAGAAACCTCTTCAGCATGTGATCCTCAAAGAAATATCAGCAACGTAAGGCCCTGGGACAAAGCAATCAGTAGTACTTGTCCCAGGGCTATCCCCACTCGTTAAAGCTCCGTGCCCCCAAGGCGGTGTGCGATGCTGTCGCAGGCCAAGGCGCCCACGACGGTCTTGGCGTCTTCGATCTTGCCGTCGAGTACGGCGTCGATCAGCTCATGCAGCGGCACCAGGTCCACGTTGACAAACTCGTCATCATCGGGGTTGGGCGCATCAAACTCGAGCTTGGTAGCCAAGTAGATGTGGATAATCTCATCGCAAAAACCACAGGACGTGACAATCGACGTCAAAAAGCGAATGCGACCAGCCCTAAAGCCCGTCTCCTCATGCAGCTCGCGCTTGGCGCAATCGAGCGGGTCCTCGCCTGGATCGAGCTTGCCGGCGGGAATCTCGACCGTCACGCGGTCGATGGCGGTGCGGTACTGACGCACCAGTACGATCTTGCCGCTCTCGGTCAGTGCCACAACAGCCGCCGCACCCGGATGGCGAACGATATCGCGGGCGCTGCGGCGACCGTTGGGCAGCTCAACCTCAAGACGGTGGACGTCGAGGATCTTGCCCTTCCAGGCGCACTCCTCCGAAAGAATCTTCTCGTGCAGCTCGGCATCGTGCGGGTCGTCATCGCCCAGCACCAGCGCCGGCTCGTCAGCGACCTCGCCACCAGGCTCGCCCTCGGCGTGCCCATACACGCGGCTGTCCTCTTCGACGATCTGCGCGTCCACGAGCTCTTCGTTCTTCTCGTCCATCCGTCTCATTCCTCTCGGATTTTAGGCATCCCAGGCGTCGCGGCCGCGCAGCGCGCGCAGGCCGATGTCGTGACGCAGGGTCTTGCCCTCAAAATCAATCTTCTCGCAGGCCTCGTAGGCAAGGTTGCGGGCGTTCTCAAACGTATCGCCCAGCGCGGTCACGGCAAGCACGCGGCCACCATTGGTCACGAGCTGGCCGTCCACCACGGCAGTGCCCGCGTGGTACACGGTCACGTTCTCCATGGCCTCGGCATCGGCGATACCGGTAATGACCTTGCCTTTCTCGTAGCTGCCGGGATAACCCGCACTCGTCAGGACAACGGCCACGGCCCACTCGTCGCGCCAGTCGAGTTCAATCTGATCGAGCTCGCAGTTGGCGCAGGCGAGCATGACCTCGACCAGGTCGTTCTTAAGGCGCGGCAGAACGACCTGCGTCTCGGGGTCGCCAAAGCGGGCATTGAACTCCAGCACCTTGGGGCCGGCAGGCGTGAGCATAAAGCCGCCGTACAGGCAGCCGCGGTAGTCGATACCCTCGGCAGCGAGCTCGGCCACGGTCTGCTCCATGACCTTCACCATGGTGGCGTGCTCCTCGTCAGTCACGATGGGCACCGGGCTGTAGACGCCCATGCCGCCGGTGTTGGGACCAAGGTCGCCCTCAAGCGCGCGCTTGTGGTCCTGCGAGGTGGCCATGGGGCGCACGGTCTTGCCGTCGGTAAAGGCCAACAGCGAGCACTCGGGACCAACGAGCATCTCCTCGATAACCACGGTGTTGCCGGCATCGCCAAAGGTGCCGCCAAAGCACTCGCGCACGGCCTCCTCGGCCTGCTCAAGTTCGGTCGCCACGATAACGCCCTTGCCTGCGGCAAGGCCGTCGGCCTTGACGACCAGCGGGGCGCCTTGCTCGCGTACGTAGGCGAGAGCCGAAGCCTCGTCGGTAAACGAGCCGTAGGCTGCCGTCGGAATGCCCGCACGCTCCATGAGCTGCTTGGAGAACAGCTTGGAGCCCTCCATCTGGGCGCCCTCGGCACCCGGGCCAAAGCAGGGAATACCCGCCGCGCGCACGGCGTCGGCCACGCCCGCCACGAGCGGAGCCTCGGGGCCAATTACCACGAGTCCGCATCCGTGGCTCTGCGCAAACGCCGCCACGGCCGCAGGATCGCAGTCGTCGAGAACAACGTTCTCGCCGCAGCTCGCGGTGCCGCCGTTGCCCGGCGCGATGTAGAGCTTGCCGGCGCGCGGTGATGCTGCGAGCTTGGCTGCCAAAGCATGCTCACGGCCGCCGCTGCCCAACAACAGGATGTCGATGGTTTGAGTGTCCGCCTTCAAGGGTGCCTCCTCTATGGATGAATGGCCCGCTCCGCGCGAGCCCCTTGCAAGCAAATATACCCCTCGGCCGCCCACCCGGGCTGCAAAGGGGTATATCGCAATAACCAAATAGTCCCGATTACTTCCAGAATCGGTTGATAATCTGCTCGCGACCAGCGCCAACGCCAATGAACGTCACGCGGGTGTGTGCCAGATCCTCGATAAACGCCACGTAGCCCTGAGCCTCCTGCGGCAGCTCGTCAAAGCTGCGACAACCGGTGATGTCGCACTTCCAGCCAGGGAGCTCCTCGTAGATGGGCTTGGCATGCTCAAAGCGCACCTGATGCTCGGGCACGCTGGTGTAGCGCTCGCCATCGACGTCGTAGGCCACGCACACCTTGATGGTGTCGAAGGCCGAAAGCACGTCGAGCTTGGTCACGGCGATGTCGGTGAGGCCGTTGACGCACGAGGCATAGTTGGCGATAGGGCCGTCAAACCAGCCGCAACGACGACGGCGACCGGTGGTCACGCCGTACTCATAGCCCTCCTCGGTCAGCGTGTGGCCAGCCTCGGACTCATAGGAAAGCTCGGTGGGCATGGGGCCCGAACCGACGCGGGTGATATAGGCCTTCATGACGCCCAGCACGCGATCGACGTTCTTCATGCCGACGCCGGAGCCGGTAATGGCGCCGCCGGCGGTGCAGTTGGAAGACGTCACGTACGGATAGGTGCCGTGGTCGATGTCGAGCAGCGTCGCCTGGGCGCCCTCAAACAGCAGGTCCTTGCCCTCATCGATCATGTTGTTGAGCAGCAGGCTCGTCTCGGTGATGTAGGGACGCAGGCGCTCGGCCATGGGCAGGTACTCGTCGCAAATCTGGTCCACGGTGTAGGTGGGCAGGTTGTAGATGAGCTCAAGCTCGGGGTTCACGCGGGCGAGAGCGGTCTCCAGCTTGTCGCGGAACAGCGCCTCGTCCAGCATATCCTGCATGCGCAGGCCAATGCGGGCCATCTTGTCCTGATAGCACGGACCGATACCGCGCTTGGTGGTACCGATGTTCTTCTTGCCGAGCTTCTGCTCAAAGGCGCCATCCAGGTCGATGTGGTACGGCATGATGACATGCGCGTTGCCGCTAATCTTGAGGTTCTTGGTGGTGATGCCGTCGGCCTCGAACATGTCGATCTCCTCAAGGACAACCTTGGGGTTGACGACGCAGCCGTTACCGATCACCGACACGTGGTCGGAATACATGATGCCGGAGGGCACCTGGTGCAGGCCGTACTTCTTGCCGTTGACGACGATGGTGTGGCCGGCGTTATTGCCGCCCGAGTAGCGCACGACGGCATCGAAGTCGCCGGCGACCAGGTCGCAAATCTTACCCTTGCCCTCATCGCCCCACTGGGCACCGACCAAAACGGTTGACGGCATGTTTACTCCTTACATTCATGGACTGTCTACGCGCCACGCCGGCACGCAGAAGCACAAAACATTCCCAGTATACCCGTGCAACGGGCGCCTGTCCTACTCCTCGGCATGTGCCCCATCAAGCTCATAGAACTTGGTGGATGCCGGCAGGAACATCAGGTCGACGTCGCCGATCGGGCCCGAACGGTTCTTGGCCACGACGATACGCGTAACGCCCTCGTCGGGTCGATCGTCGCGCGAGGCCTCGGCCTCGTCGGCGGAGCGGTCCAAGAACATAACGATATCGGCGTCTTGCTCGATGGAGCCCGATTCACGAAGGTCGGAAAGCTGCGGACGCTTGCCGGTACGGGATTCGACCTGACGCGAGAGCTGCGACAGCGCGATGAGCGGGATCTTGAGCTCCTTGGCCATGATCTTCAGACCACGCGACATCTCGGAGACCTCGACGGTACGGCTCTCGGAGCGGCGTCCCGGCGGAGGACTCACCAGCTGCAGGTAGTCCAGGATGATGATGGCCTTCTCCTTGTTGTGGAGCATGCGGCGGCTCTTGGCGCGAATCTCGGTCACTGTGGTGCCGGGCGTATCGTCAATCAGAATATCGAGCTTGGACAAGGTCTGCGTGGCCTCGTTGATATTGGCCCACTGCTCGGGGCTAATGCGGCCCATGCGGAAGTCACTGATCGAGATCATGGCGTAGGCGCAAATCAGACGCTGGGCAATTTCCTTGCCCGACATCTCCAGAGAGAAGAAGCCGACGGTATAACCAGCAGCGGCAGCGTTGAGCGCCAGATTCAGGGCGAACGACGTCTTACCTACAGCAGGACGGGCGCCGATAATGATGAGCTGGCCCTCGCGAAAACCCATGAGCATGCGGTCGAGCGACGGGAAGCCCGTGGGCACGCCCGCAGCCTGGCCACCGGCCTGGCACACTTCCTCGGCCTCGTTATAGGCCTCGACCATAAACTCGGTCAGCGTCTTGTAGCTCGACTTGACCTCGCGTGCCGTGACCTTGAGCAGCTTACTCTCGGCCAGCTCGACAACCTCTTTGGTATCGGTGGGGGCGTTATATGCCAGCGCGTTGATCTCGTTGGTGGCGCCGATCAGCTCACGCAGCATCGAATCGCGGCGAACGATGGCGGCATGATGCTGCCAGTTCACGAGCGATAGGGTCTGACCCATCAACTCCAAAATGTAGGCCTCGCCGCCCACGGCATCAAGCTTGTTGATGCTTCGCAGGTAATCGATCAGCGAGATGGAGTCGATGGGAATGCGGCTGTTGTACATATCGACCATCGCGGTATAGATGGTCTTATGAATGGGCCGGTAGAAGTCATCGGGCTGCAGCTCGACCTGGGCCTCTTCGACCACCTCGGGCGATAGCAGCATAGCGGCCAGTACATTGGCCTCTGCATCTTGGTTTTGGGGAAGACCCAACTTGGGGCCGCGGTCCTCAACCGTCAGCCCGGTCTCCCTATCGTCATATGCCATGAGCATCCTCATTCATATCGCTTGCGAGCATCCATAGTATCAGCCACGGTCCCAAAACGCGCCGCGCGCCGCCAATCATCACCGAACCAAACGGATGAACGGTCCTGTATATAGGACTTCGACGCAACGTTCACCATGACACTCACTCAGCGCAAAAAACAAAAGGGCGCCCTGGTTTCCCAGAGCGCCCTTCTTAGAACAAGATTGTTGCGTTGCAGCAAATGCTACTCGGCAGCAGCCTCAGTCTCGACCTCGGCGGTCTCGGCCTCGGCGACCTCAGCGGCCTCCTCGACCTCAGCCTCGGCAGCGAGCTCCTCGGCGGTAACGCCGACGAGAACGACAACCTCGGCCTTGATCTCGCGGTACAGCGAGATGGCAACGGTGTGGGCACCGGCAACCTTGATGGGCTTACCGAGCTCGACGCGCTTGCGGTCGATGTCCATACCGAGCTGAGCCTTGATGGCGTCAGCGATCATAGCGGCGGTAACGGAGCCAAAGAGGATGCCCTCGTCGCCGACCTTGACGTCAACGGTGACCGTCTTGCCCTCGAAGGCAGCCTTGGTCTCGTTGGCGGTAGCCAGACGGACGGCCTCGCGCTTGGCGATGTTGTTGCGACGCTCGTCAAGCTGCTTGAGGTTGCCCTTGGTGGCGGCAACAGCGAGCTTCTTGGGGAACAGGAAGTTCTCAGCGTAACCCTGAGCGACCTCTACGACGTCACCCTCGCCGCCCTTGCCCTTGATCTCATCGAGAAGAATAACCTTCATGATGCGTCTCCCTTCTTAGCCGCGGTCGCGGTTGCCACGAGAGGAAACCACGGGGACGGTGTACGGCAGGAGAGCCATCTCGCGGGCGCGCTTGATGGCGTTGGCGATGTCATGCTGATGCTGCGTGCAAGCGCCAGTGACGCGACGGGGCTTAATCTTGCCACGGTCGGTCATGTACTTACGGAGAAGCTGAGTGTCCTTATAGTCGATGAACTCAGTGTTCTCCTTGCAGAACTGGCAGTACTTACGACGCGGCTGACGTGCAGAAAAATCATTAGCCATGTCAAAATACCTTTCGTTTGGCAACTTCGGCGAACCGAAGCCGCCTCTCACTCAAAAATAGGTGAACAACCCTTAGAACGGGATGTCCTCATCGTAGACGTCGACCGCGGGCGGCGTAGCCACCGGTGCGGCAGGACGTGCTGCGGGCGCGGGAGCTGCGGGGGCGTAACCGCCCTGGTCGTAGCCACCCTGGCCACCACGGGAGCTCATAAACTCGATCTCATCGACGATGACCTCAAGCTTGCTCCGGCGCTGGCCGTCGCGCTCCCAAGAGCTGTAGCGCAGCTTGCCCTCGATCGCGACCTTGTTTCCCTTTGCCAGGAAACGGCTCACGGCCTCGGCGCGGGTGCCGAACATGGTGCAGTCGACAAAGTTGGGATAGTCCTCCCACTCGCCAGTCTGCGCGTTGCGGCGACGATCGTTCACGGCGACGCCAAAGGACAGAACCTGGGTTCCGCCGGCGGTGGCGCGCAGCTCGGGATCGCGGGTGAGGTTACCGGTGATGTTCACTCGATTGATGCTCATAACTCACTACTTCCTCTTGGGGCACAAGCCCAGTCCAAAACGACAGTCTTACTCCTGGTCGTCGCGACGGACGATCATGTGGCGGACCACAGCGTCGGTGATGCGCAGGACGCGATCAAGCTCGGCGATCTGGGTAGGATCTGCGTGGAAGTTGATGAGGGTGTAGTCACCATCGGTGAGGTCGTTGATCTCGTAGGCGAGCTTGCGCTTGCCCCACTCGTCAACGGAGTCGACCTTGCCAGCGCCCTCAGCGATCGTGGTATCGATACGCTTCATAACAGCGAGACGAGTCTCGGGGTCGAGCGACGGGTCAACAAAGAACAGCAGTTCATAAGCCTTCATATTGTCACCTCCTCTGGGCAAATGTGGCTTCAGGTCGTGAAGGTGCGCCTGAAGCAGGAAAAGACTTGGTAATAATATCTTTCAACCTCCTAGGCTGCAAGAATATGCAGCTACAACCTCATGACCTCCACATATGTCCATGCTCACACGGCACTTCATGCGCATTCCAACCAAATGCTGACCAAATGCTTGACGGATCTGTGTTCAAGATACGGTGCCGTGGGGACAAGCTGAGCCAAGCCGCAGGTCAGCGGGCACAAGGCTGTGGTCGCAAAATGCATACCAGTGGCCCACAGCACCACCCAAAGATTTTTAAATTCATTGCCAAGTCGCTTATGAATACCCTTTTTTGAACAATTGAGTTGATCAACCACGCTGGTCGGAAGCCGTTTTTTGGGACCTCAAGCCCCACTGCAGCGCCAAGCACGGCCAAGCGTTTTAAAAAATGCCAACTTTTCTGTTTGCACTTTGCGATTCCTCGTGTATACTGACTTTCGCATTTAACGGAGAGTTGTCCGAGTGGCCGAAGGAGCACGATTGGAAATCGTGTAGGCGTCAAAAGCGTCTCCAGGGTTCAAATCCCTGACTCTCCGCCAGTTAATTCCAAAGCAGGCCTTCGAGCCTGCTTTGTTTTTACCCCACGCGGAGGGGTGGCAGAGTGGTTGAATGCGGCGGTCTCGAAAACCGTTTGGCCTGTATAAGGTCACGAGGGTTCGAATCCCTCCTCCTCCGCCATTTTGGTTGAGAAAGCTCCCGAAAACGGGGGCTTTTTTGTTTGGCTCTGTTAGACCAAGGTTGACATAAAAACGATGTCACCGCGAGGCGGT
>CABJBO010000018.1 GCA_902363875.1 Coriobacteriaceae bacterium
TATTTATTCAGTCCAAGTTTCGGGGCGCAGTTCACAGGCACCTTTGTGGTGGTCGCGGTCTCTACTCCTTCGCCGAACCCGTACTTCCCGATTCGACGGTCCAGGGCATCTCATCCTCGAACAGCCATGTACGGGCAGACCCACTATCGCGTGCAGTCTGCGGGTCAGGCAAGCAGGTCTGTTTATAGGCATCTTGGATACACTGACCCATAAAATCGTTGAGCTCGGTCTGGTCGCCCTCCATGACATAGGCGACATCGCCGTCCATGATGTAGATGCCCGGACCCTCATTGCCCTCGTAGCCCGGATCGTACGAGACATCACATAACTTTGCGCCGTTTGCAGTGTCCAGCTCGATGGACGAGTGGCATCCGCCAACCATGTCGTTCGCTTTTGCCCGATAGGACGCATATCCGTACCAACGCTTAAATGTTTTGCCCTTGAGTAGCTCGGACGCCCTATCGATCAGGCTTGTATCCGTGGTATAGCGCATGGCCCCAAGCTGAATACGCGGATAATTGCTAATACCCAGCACAGCCGGCTGCTCATCAAAATCAACGGTAATGGTCTCGGGCTTGTCGTCGCCGGTCAGAAGTTCGACAGATTGAGTCACAGGCTTGACCACCGGCTCCGTCACCGCAGCAGGTAGAAATGCCATACCGACAGCGCCCGCGCCAACCACAGCGATCGCAAGCGCCAAGACAATCAATCCAATACGGGCAGGACTTCTCACAGCAAAACACCTCACAATGCAAGCCTTCGCCACCTGCACTAATGATATCGCGGCCAGCACTATTACCAAAAGGAGCTGCTCGTACCCCACCACCACAAAGGTGCCTGTCCCCTTTGTGGTGGTCCCAGTCTTTTTTAGCGTCCTTCAAGACCCAACGAGAACACAGCGACGAAATCGAGAGCCACCGATAGCCCGTTCGCGCAGATATAGATGGAGATTCAAGACAAGGGTGCCGGCCTAAACGACTTGGCTATCGTACGCCACAACTTTCTCGTCATCGTCCCTGTCGTTTTTATAGTGCTTATAGTGAAAATAGCGAGTTTAGTGAGAATAGTATTGCGCAAAACTCGTGAACTCAATTTTTGACCCCTCGCCCAGAATGAGGGGAGGCAAATATTCCTATTAGAGATCAAATCGAAGCCCAATAGGGCCTTTTAGCCCTCTCATTCCGGGCGGTCGCTTTCTTTTGAATATTGTCGTAAGCTGGTATCACTTATCTTAATGAATGCATGCTGTTTGCGAGGTACCCGCCGTGAAACGCTCCACCTACATCGGCCTGCTCGTCTTAGCGTTTGCAATTACCGCAGTCGGCGTGGGCATTATCTATCTCGCATTTCTCCCTGCCTCGGCAACGCAGGCGGCGGTTGAAACCGTAAGCTACCCCATCGAAATCCTCACCGATATCGTCAAACCCGATTCAATCAACGTCGATTTCGACGGTACGCCCGCAGCGCTTGGGGTCAGTAACTATCCCCGAATCGAACTTGGAGCCACGCGCTATACCCAAGATGAGCAGCTTATCGGCAAGGCAACCAGTTTACTCAAAGGCAAGACGTTTAAGCGATGGTACGGCGCCGCAATATATCGAGCCAAGAAAGGCCAAATGAATGGCGGGTATTATTCGACCCTTGAACTCGATGCGGCAAACGGGAGCAGACTGTGCAACGTTTCATACGACCCCGGCTACGTGGACAACGAAGGGCCGGGAGTCTATATCTCGGATGGCAACGTGATCTACGTCATGGAAGGCGACCAGACGGCAGTCGTCGATTTTATGGATCGGTGTACCGAGGATGCCTACGAACAAACTTGCGAGCCCGATCCACAGACAGCGCGCGACCGTGGCTCGTCACGCACTTGGCTATTTGACGACGAAATAACCTGGACCCCATCGAAATAAGGACCCGCCGGACAGACACCTTCGTGGTAGTTTTCGGCTCCAGCGCTCCGCTGTCTCAACCTGTAACAGCTAGCGGCCCTTTTGGGTCCTTGGTGTTACAGATTTAGATGAAATGATTGACGGCAACCGCTTGTCTAAATCTGTAACAACTACTCGGCAAATTGGGCCCCAGATGTTACAGGTCGAGATTAAGTGCAGAGCCCCGTCGGAAAATCTCAATCTGTAACACCAGGCACACTTTTAACCGCCTAGATGTTACAGATCGAGACAAACGGAACCACCACAAAGGTGCCTGTCCCCTTTGTGGTGGTCCCAGTCTTTTTTTAGCGTCTCTCAAGACCCAACGAGAACGCAGAAATGTAGCCCGGGGCTTACCCTTTCCCGAACGCGACCCTCGCGAAGCGCGTGAGCGAGCGGGAAAGGGTAAGCCCCGGGCGGACAATTAAGTGCGCTACTCGGCAGCGGCCTTGAACTTGTTGTAGTTGATCAGGCAGCCGGCCTTGACGATGGCACGCTCCTCTGCCGTCATATCGGCAATGTAGAGCTCAATCTGCTCGGCCGCACCATCGGCGCGCACCACGTAAGCGGCGATGTCCTTTAGGTCGCCATCGAGCGCGGCACGGATACCCGGCACAAAGACGTAGTCGCCCACCTCAAAGTTGGGCTCGGCCTCCATCTGGAAGGGCACCATGCCCCAGTTCATCACGTTGGAGCGATAGCGCTTGGTGGCGTACTCGTGGACGATGTTGGCCAGGCCGCCAATTACGCGCTGGCAGCTCGCGGCCTGCTCGCGGGCAGAACCGTCGCCCGGCTTCTTGGCGTAGAGCATGGAGCCGTACTCAGTCGCCTTGGTGTCTGCCGCGACACCCGCGCCGGCCAGCGCCTCAAACACGCCGGCAAGCTCGGCATCGAGCGCCGCCAGGTCGCCCGCGGCCTCTCCGGCCACGCGGCGCTTCTCCACGGCGTCGACCTCCTTGGAGCGGCCCACGTAGGCCGGATCGCGACGGCTCAGCGTAAACTCGGCCAGGCCCAGCGGGTTGGAGCGGAAGGAGCTCGTCTCGCCCGAGGGAATGAGCTCGTCGGTCGTGGTGACCGGGTCCATGATCTTGGAGCACACCTTGAGCAGGATGTCGTCGCCGAGGGGCTCCATCGCGGGCCACGGCTTGATGTTGGGGCCTTCGACCAGCTCGTCGGCGGGCTCCGCCTTGCCAAAGCCCCAGTACACGCGCTTTTTGTACGGCGCGTCGTCAAAGGTGTACTCGCAGGCCTCGTCCCAGGTGTCCTCGGGCAGGTCGGTCGCCGGCGTCAGGACGCCGCCGTTGGCAGCCGTCGCCGCGATGGAGCGGGCGTCCATCAGAGCCACGGCGCTCAGCTGGCCATTGCCCGGCTTGGAGCCCTCGCGGTTGGGGAAGTTGCGCGTGGTGTGACGAATGGACAGGCCGTTGTTGGCGGGCGTGTCGCCGGCGCCGAAGCACGAGCCGCAGAATGCCGTGCGCACAATCGCGCCGGCCTCCATAAGATCGTAGATATAGCCGCGGCGCGTAAGCTCGAGTGCCACGGGCTGGCTCGTGGGATAGACCGACAGCGAGAACTCGCCGCAGCCGGTGTTGGCGCCCTTGAGCACGCGGGCAGCCTGGACCACGGAGTCGTAGTTGCCGCCCGAGCAGCCGGCGATGACGCCCTGCTGCACATGCAGCTTGCCGTCGACGATCTTGTCGAGCAGGCTAAAGTGCGTCTTGCCCTCGCCGATCTTGGCGGCCTCGAGCTCCACCTCGTGAAGGATGTCCTCGAGGTTCTCGTTGAGCTCGTCGATCTCAAAGCCGTTGGAAGGATGGAACGGCAGGGCGATCATGGGCTTGATGCTCGACAGGTCGACCTCGACGCAACCGTCGTAGTAGGCGACATCGGCGGGCTTGAGCTCGCGGTAGTCGTCGCCGCGACCGTGCATGGTCAGGAATGCGTGCGTGTCCTCGTCGGTGGCCCAGATGCTCGACAGGCAGGTAGTCTCGGTGGTCATGACGTCGACGCCGTTGCGGTAATCGGTCGTCATGCTCGCGATGCCCGGGCCCACAAACTCCATGACCTTATTCTTGACGTAGCCCTTGGCAAAGACGGCACGGATGATGGCAAGTGCCACATCGTGCGGGCCAACGCCGGGGCGCGGGGCGCCCGTGAGGTAGATGGCGACTACGCCGGGATAGGCAACGTCGTAAGTGTCGCGCAGCAGTTGCTTTGCCAGCTCGCCGCCGCCCTCGCCCACGGCCATGGTGCCCAGGGCGCCGTAGCGGGTGTGCGAGTCGGAGCCCAGGATCATCTTGCCGCAGCCGGCGAAGTTCTCACGCATGAAGGAGTGGATGACGGCGATGTGCGGCGGGACGAAGATGCCGCCGTACTTCTTGGCAGCCGAGAGGCCAAAGACGTGATCGTCCTCGTTGATGGTGCCGCCCACGGCGCACAGCGAGTTGTGGCAGTTGGTGAGCACGTAGGGCAGCGGGAACTGCTCCATGCCCGAGGCGCGTGCCGTCTGGATGATGCCGACAAAGGTGATGTCGTGGCTCGCCATGGCATCGAAGCGAATCTTGAGCGCCTCGGGGTCACCGGACGTATTGTGTGCCTGGAGGATCGAATACGCGATGGTGCCGCGCTTGGCATCCTCGGGCGTCTGCGTAATACCGCGCTCGGCAGCCTCGGCCGCAGGCACAACCTCGCTGCCTCCGCGCAGGTAGATGCCGTCCTCGTACAGCTTGACCATACTGTCTCCCACTCTGCCCAAAAGATTTGGGCGCATAGCATACATTCGTTCAATATCGTGCCATAGAACGGTTGCGAGTGGGTTACGAATCTACACGTTCACTTTATCTCAGTAAAGTAAAGGACGAGTTAGGTCCTGGGGAGGCAGACTTAGACGCTCAAATGACGAGAGTGGATAATCTCCCACTTTGAGCCTGCAAACAGGCAAAAAACGGGAGATTATCCACTCTCATTCTGCAGGTACTCATTTAAGTCTGTCCCCAATGAGTGCCTACAGGTCGCCGCCCGTGCCCAGCAGTTTGCGCATGACTTGCTCGGGGTTGACCGAGCCGTCGCGCGGGGCCAGGGCGGTGATCTTCTTCTGCATCTTATACTCGTGCAGCTCGTCCTCGAGCTGGCGCACGCGGGCGCGGAGCTTTTCGTTCTCGCGCTCGCGCTCCTCGGCACGCTCCTTCATATCGAGGATGCGCACCACGCCGGCAAGGTTGATGCCCTCGTCAGTCAGCTGGTTGATGAGCTCCAGGCGCTCGATATCGGCACGCGAATACAGACGCGTGTTGCCGCCCGAGCGCTGGGGGTTCACCAAGCCCTTGGACTCGTAGACGCGCAGAGTCTGCGGGTGCATGCCGGTCAGCTCGGCCGCCACGCTGATCATGTACAGCGGTTTGTTCCTATTGTCCTCGGCCATGCTACCTGACCCCTTTCCGTCTCGTTATCGTCCATCATAAGCCCGCGGGCGTGGGCGTGCGCCGCGACCGCCCTAGTACGTCGCCTTGTAACGATTGACCTTCTCGCGATAGTCGCGCGTGTCGGCCTCGCGCAGCTTGGTCATGGCATCGCGTTCATCGTCGGACAGGTTCGTGGGAACCTGCACCTTGATCTCGACGAGCAGCGCGCCCGTGCGGCCACGGTGCTTAACATCGGGCGCGCCCATCTCCTTAAAGCGGAACTTCTTGCCCGTCTGGGTGCCCGCCGGCACCTTCAGACGAACCGTCGCGCCGCCGGGTGTGGGCACATCCACCGTGCAGCCGAGCGCCGCCTCGTAAACCGAGATCGGTACCTCCATGGTCACATCGGCACCCTTGCGCTTAAACAGCGGGTGCTCCTCCACATGCGTGGTCACGACCAGGTCGCCGCGCTCGCCACCCGCAACGCCATACTCGCCGCGACGCTTGTAGCGTAGTTTGCCGCCGTCGACCGCACCTGCGGGAACCGAGACCGTAATGGTTTGCTGCTCGCCCGTCGAGGGAATGCGATAGGTGACCTTGTGCGTCACGCCGCGAAACGCGTCCTCGGCCGTCACGTCGACAGTCAGCGACAGGTCGCCGCCCTTGCGAGCACGGCTGCGACCCGCACCGGCACCGGCATTACCCGCAGCCCCGGCAAAGCCCGAGCCCCAATCGCTGCCCCAAGCGCCGTTGCCGCTAAAGATGCTGTCGAAGATATCGCCCCAGCCGCTGGCGCCCGCGCCGGCACCGTAGCCGCCGCCATACGCGCCGCCCGCGCCCGGCATGCCGCCGAACATGAGCATCTGGTCGTACTCTTTGCGCTTCTTCTCGTCCGAAAGCGTCTCGTAAGCCTCGCTAATCTCCTTGAACTTGGCCTCGTCGCCGCCGGCATCGGGGTGGTATTTTTGCGCGAGCTTGCGAAACGCGCTCTTGATCTCTTTGTCGGAGGCGCTCTTGGATACGCCCAGGATGTCATAGAAGGTTTTGCCTGCAGCCATCGTAGCTCCTCTCCTGTTTCATCCACCGCTCAACGGGCGGCGGCTCATACTGTCATATGGCACTAGGCCAGAAAGGGCCCCGGGTGTTGCCCCGGGGCCCTTCTCAATTACTCCTCGGTGCTCTCAGCCGTATCGGCCGCAGCATCCTCGGGCGCCGCTTCGGGCTCCGGTGCGGGGCGCTTCTCGCCACCGTAGGTCACCGTCACCATCGCGGAGCGCAGGATGCGGTCCGCCATGCGGTAGCCCTTCTGGTACACGTCGTTGACGGTCTCGTCGTACTGCGATGCGTCCTCGACACGCCCCACGGCCTGGTGCTCGAGCGGATCGAACGCCTCGCCCTTGGGGTCGATGGGCTCAACGCCCTCGTGCGCAAACACATCGAGCAGCTTGGCATGCACCGCATCAACGCCATCGACGAACTGCTTAAAGTCGTCGGAAAGCTCCTGGCTACGGGCATGGTCGATTGCACGCTCGATATCGTCAACCACCGGCAACAGCGCGGTGACAAGCTTCTCGGTCGCGCGCTCGCGCTCGGCGATACGCTCGCTGGCGGTGCGGCGACGGAAGTTCTCCCAGTCGGCCTGCAGACGGGCGGTACGCTCGGTGGCGTCCTTTGCCTTGTCCTCGGCGGCCTTCTGAGCCTCTGCCGCAGCATCGAGCTCGCTGCGTACGTCGGCAAGCTCCTTTTGGGCCTGCTCGAACTTGAGCTTAAAGTCGTTGTCGGCGGCTTCCTCACCGGCGCGGATAGCGGCTTCCACCATCTCGTCCTCGGTCATCGTCGCCTCCTTGTTGGAATCCTCTACCTGGTTCTCGGCAGCCTCGGCGGCCTCGGCCTCGTTGGCCTCGGTATCGTCGACGGCCTCTACGGGAATCTTCACGTCCTTCTCCTCAGAGTCAACGGGGGCGGCGCCAGCGGCGGCCGCCTCCGTGCGAGCTTTACGGGCGGACATGATTACTTGTCCTCGTCGTCCACAACCTCGTAGTCGGCGTCGACAACGTCATCGTCGGCAGGCTGGGCACCGGCGGCGCCGTCGGTCTGCTGCTGAGCGTCGGCGTAGACAACCTGAGCCAGCTCGTAGGCTACGGACTGCAGGGATTCGCCAGCGGCCTTGATGGCCTCGACGTCAGAGCCCTCGAGCGCCTTCTTGGCGTCGGCGATAGCGGCCTCGGCCTTGGACTTCACATCGGCGGAAACCTTGTCGCCCAGCTCGTTGAGGGTCTGCTCGGTGGAGTAGCACAGGCTGTCGGTCTGGTTGCGGACCTCGACCTCTTCCTTCTGCTTCTTGTCCTCCTCGGCATGAGCCTCGGCGTCCTTGACCATGCGATCGACTTCGTCGTCGGAAAGCGCGGTGGAGCCGGAGATAGTAATCTGCTGCTCCTTGCCGGTGCCCTTGTCCTTAGCGGAGACCTTGACGATGCCGTTGGCGTCGATGTCGAAGGTGACCTCGATCTGCGGCACGCCGCGGCGGGCAGCCGGGATACCGGTCAGCTGGAACTTACCGAGCGACTTGTTGTCGCGGGCAAGCTCGCGCTCGCCCTGGAGCACGTTGATCTCGACGCTGGTCTGGTTGTCGGCAGCGGTGGAGTAGACCTCGGTCTTGGAGGTCGGGATCGTGGTGTTGCGGTCGATCATCTTGGTCATGATGCCGCCCATGGTCTCGACACCCAGCGACAGCGGGGTAACGTCGAGCAGCAGGATGCCCTCGACGTCGCCGGTGAGCACGCCACCCTGGACGGCGGCGCCGTCGGCAACGACCTCGTCGGGGTTCACGGACATGTTGGGCTGCTTGCCGGTCATGGTCTTGACCAGATCCTGGACGGCGGGCATACGGGTGGAGCCGCCGACGAGGATGACCTCGGTCAGATCGGAGAGCTTGAGCTTAGCGTCGCGCAGGGCGTTGGTGACAGGCTGCTTGCAGCGCTCGAGCAGGTCGCGGGTGATCTTCTCGAACTCGGCGCGGGTCAGCGTGTAGTTGAGGTGCAGCGGGCCAGACTGGTTCATGGTGATGAACGGCAGGTTGATGGTGGACTGCTGGGCTGCGGAGAGCTCCTTCTTGGCGTTCTCGGCGGCCTCCTTCAGACGCTGCAGGGCCATGGGGTCCTGACGCAGGTCGACACCGTTCTCCTGCTGGAACTTATCGGCCATCCAATCGATGACGCGCTGATCCCAGTCGTCGCCGCCCAGGTGGTTGTCGCCCGAGGTGGACAGAACCTCAAACACGCCGTCGGCGAGGTCGAGGATGGAGACGTCGAAGGTGCCGCCGCCCAGGTCGAAGACCAGAATGCGCTGGTCGGTGCCCTGCTTGTCCAGGCCATAGGCCAGAGCAGCAGCGGTCGGCTCGTTGACGATACGCTTGACGTTGAGGCCGGCGATCTTACCGGCATCCTTGGTGGCCTGACGCTGGGCGTCGTTGAAGTAGGCCGGGACGGTGATGACGGCGTCGGTGACGGTCTCGCCCAGATACTTCTCGGCGTCGGCCTTCATCTTTGCGAGCGTCATGGCGCTCACCTGCTCGGCGGTGTAATCCTTGCCCTCGATATCGACGACGGCACGGCCACCCTGGCCCTCCTTGACCTCATACGGCACGGTCTTGATCTCGGAGGTGCACTCGGAGTACTTGCGGCCCATGAAGCGCTTGATGGAGAACACGGTGTTCTTGGGGTTGGTGACCGCCTGGTTCTTAGCGGCCTTACCCACGACGCGGTCGCCGTCTGCACGGAAGCCAACAACAGACGGGGTGGTGCGGTCGCCCTCGGCGTTCACGATAATGGTCGGAGAACCGCCCTCGAGGACGGCCATGGCGGAGTTAGTAGTACCAAGGTCGATACCAAGAATCTTACTCATTAGAAATTCCCTCTCTCTTTTGCGTTCGCGCCGCCTCGACGATCTGTCGCGCGGCGCTTCGGCTTGTCTTTCAGGATGTAGTGTATCCCCTTATGGGCCGGAATATACAAAATCTAAGTCAATTCATATAAGATTTCTTATTGCTGAGAGTTTAGGTTCTTAAATGCGCAGGTAGATGCGCTGAATGAGTTCTCGGCAAATCTATTGAGATCTATGTAGAGATGGCTGAGGTTTGCGTCCGGGGGTGCCTGGGGGCCGTCTTGCGGCAAGCGCATCCCGGTTTGAGCGTGGATTCCGGGTCGCAGTTTCCGTCTGAAGGCTCAACCGGAAACCGTATCCCGTTTTGAGAGCTGATACCGGGTCGCAGTTTCCGCTAGCGGGCCCAACCGGAAACTGCGACCCGGTTTTCGGCCAAATAACGGGATGCCCTTTCCGCAGGCGCGCTCAATAGGTCAATATTACAAGTCACCTATAGCTAACATTTGCGCAGCTCAACGGCCCCACCTGCGCGTTTTTTAGTAAACCTTGGCATACTCGGCGAACGGTATGAAGATGCCGGCCAGAGGGTATTGCAAACGGTCGCTCCCGTGGTATGTTTTTGCCCGAATCAAACCGGCGCGCATCGTCTGTAGCGTCGGTCAACAGAGAGGAAACTACCATGGCTCATCCCGTAATTGATGCCGACGAGTGCATCGCTTGTGGCGTTTGCGTCGACTCCTGCCCCGCTGGCGTTCTGGAGCTCCAGGACGTCGCTACCGTCGCTGACGAGGACTCCTGCGTCGCCTGTGGCGCTTGCCAGGACGCTTGCCCCGCTGGCGCGATCACCGAGATCGTCGAGGAGTAACAACTCCCCCACTTGCACACTCAAAAGTACACCGTGCACAAAAAGGAGGCTTCCGCATCGCCGCGGAGGCCTCCTTTTTTGTGCGGATAATTAATTTGGCACCGTCACAGGTTGAGCTCACGTCAGCGAAAACGCCCCTAAGCGAGCAAGGTGACGTGAAAGAGGAGGGAAGCGTACTTTTGTACGCGACCGACGATTGAACGTCAGATTGCCGCTTAGGGGCGTTTGCAGCGTCGGCTACGATAGATCGTCCTCGTAGGGCATGAGGTCTGCCAAGTAGCCCTTCTCCTTGAGCATGGCCTCGATCTCGTCGAGGGTTTGCTCGTCCTCCGCCGCGATGCGATGGAAGTGATAGCCGCTCGTCACCGTTAGTAGCGGAAAGCTCTTGCCGCTCTCGATATCGTGCAGGTAGCGCTCAACATCGCGACGATTGCGGATGTCCAGGTCGGCCGTGATCTTACCGTACACGCGGTGATTGACGATCACGTTGAGCACGGCGCCTCCGGCGTCGACGATACTCGTAAGCTCATCGCCTGTCTGCTCCACGCCGTGGCGAACCTTGACCAAGCGCGTGGGCACGGCGGGGCTACTCGCGGCTTCCTGCAGCACGTAACCGCGGTTGGTTGCCACGACATCGTGCCCATCGGCACGCAACAGGGCAATATCCTGAACCACGACCTGACGGCTCACGCCAACCTCGCGGGCAAGTGCGCTGCCCGAAACGGGCTCCTTGGCTCCTTCGAGCACGCCCATGATGGCACGGCGACGCTCGCGGGCGTTCATTATTTACCGTCCAGCAGACGCAGGTGCTTAAGCGAGAGGTCGAGGATCGGCGCAGAGTGCGTCAGGGCGCCCGAGCTAATAAAGTCAACGCCCAGGTCGGCCAGGGCGCGAATGTTGTCGGCGTCCACATTGCCCGAACACTCGGTCTTGGCGCGACCGGCGATAAGCTCGATGGCGGCGGCCATGTCGTCATGGGTCATGTTGTCGAACATGATAATGTCGGCACCGGCCTCCACGGCTTCGCGTACCATGCCCAGGTTCTCGCACTCAATCTCGACCGTCGTGGTAAACGACGCATGGGCGCGCGCCATCTCGATCGCGCGCGTCACGCCACCGGCTGCATCGATGTGGTTGTCCTTGAGCATGACGGCCGTCGACAGGTTATAGCGGTGGTTGCTGCCACCGCCGATCTCGACTGCTGCCTTCTCGAAGACGCGCATGCCCGGCGTGGTCTTGCGCGTGTCGACAAGCACGGTCTTGGTGCCCTCGAGCGCGGCCGCCATCCGATGCGTGTAAGTAGCGATGCCGCTCATGCGCTGCAGGTAGTTGAGCGCCACGCGCTCGCCCGAAAGCAATACGCGCGCATCGCCGCGCACCTGGCCCACGTGGTCGCCGGCGTGCACCTCGTCACCGTCGGCAACATCAAACAGCACCGAGCTCTGCGAATCCAGCAGCTCAAAGGTGCGAGCGAACACATCCAAGCCGGCGATGATGCCATCGGCCTTGGCGATGAGCTCAACGGTAGCGGGGCGCGCCGTAGGGCACACGCTCGCCGTACTCACGTCCTCAAACGTGATGTCCTCGCGCAGAGCCTGCAAAATCAGATCATCGACGACGAGCTTCATGGTAATGGGATTCATGGTCTACTCCTCCACGGCCTGCGTGCCGGCGGCACGGGCCAAATCATCGATTGCAAGGGTCTCGGCGCTCAGGGCGCGGTGACGTCCGTCAAGCGCGGGCTCACCGGCCTGCTCCACGGTCAGCGACTCGCCGGTGCGCATACGCCAAGCAGCGCGGCGGCCCCAAACTAGGGACTCGAGCAGGCTGTTAGAAGCCAGGCGGTTCTTGCCGTGCACGCCATTGCAGGCCGTCTCGCCCGCGGCGTAGAGCTCGGGCATCGAGGTGCGGCCGTCCTTATCGACCCATACGCCACCCATAAAGTAGTGCTGCGTGGGCGTAACGGGGATGGGCTCGTCCAAGATGTCGCGGCCGTCCTCCAGGCAGCGCGCGCGAATGTTGGCAAAGTGCCCGGTCACCACATCGCGCTCGACGGGGGCAAAACTCAGCCACTCGTGCTCGGTACCGTCCTGCTTCATCTGCTCGCGAATAGCGGCAGCGACCACATCGCGCGGCTGAAGCTCGTCGGTAAAGCGCTCGCCGGCGGCGTTGAGCAAAATCGCGCCCTCGCCGCGGCAGCTCTCGCTGATCAGGAAGGTGCGACCCGGCTGCGGCGAGAACAGCCCCGTGGGGTGAATCTGCACGTAGTCCAGGTGCTCCATCTTAATGCCATGCTCCTGAGCGATGTAGCATGCATCGCCCGTGAGCTGCGGGTAGTTAGTCGAATGGTCGTACACGCCGCCGATACCGCCCGTCGCCCACAGCGTATGGCGGGCATGGATCTTAAACGGCTCGCCGGCATGCACGCCCTCGGCGGTATTTGCCAGCTCGTCGGCAGGACGAACCGAGCTGTTCTCATCCACGGCAACGGCGACGACGCCGGTGCACACCGTGGCGCCATCGCGCTCGGCGGTCAGGATATCGGTCATGGCAACGTGTTCGAGAATCTGCACGTTGTCCAGCTTGCGAACAGCCTGGAGCAGTTTGGTCGTAATCTCCTTGCCCGTAATATCGGCATGGAAGGCGATGCGCGGGCGGCTGTGCGCGCCCTCGCGGGTAAAGTCGAGGCTGCCGTCGGCCTTGCGCTCAAAGTCCACGCCCATGGCCAGCAGATCATTGATGACCGAACGGCTCGAGCGAATCATGATGTCAACACTCTCGCGGCGGTTCTCGTAATGGCCGGCGTGCATGGTGTCCTCAAAGAAGGCATCGTAGTCAGAGCCTTCGGGCAGCACGCAGATACCGCCCTGCGCGAGCATCGAATCGCACTCGTCGACGGCGCCCTTGGAGAGCATGATTACGCGCGTGCTCGTCGGCAGATTGAGAGCCGCATACAGGCCCGCCACGCCGCAACCGGCAATGACGACATCGCACTCCATATCGGGGTATTGTTTGGTTTCCACAGGAATCCTCTCCCTTGTAATGTGACATAAGGGATGGTCCCTCATGTCACATTGGCTTAGCGCGCCGCGTACTCGAGCATGCGGTCGAGCGTGAGCTTGGCCTGGTCGGCAGCCTCGTCCGACACGCCGATCTGCACCTCGCCCTCGCCCGTCTCCAGGCAGCGCACGAGCTTTTCGAGCGTGATGAGGTCCATGTTGACGCAGGTGGGCTGCACCGCGGGGAAGTAGAACTTCTTGCCGGTGCCCTGGCGGCGGCGCTCGAGCTCATAGAGCACGCCGCGGACCGTCACGATAATGAACTCGCTCGCGTCGGACTCCTCGGCATACTTGATGATGCCGGCGGTGGAGCCGATGTAGTCGGCCTCGGCCAGCACGTCGGCCTTGCACTCGGGGTGCGCCAGCACGAGCGCGTCGGGGTGGGCCTCCTGCGCATCGACGATCTGCTCGACGGTAATGATGTGGTGGCGCGGGCAGTAGCCGTTGTTGAGGATGACGTGCTTTTGCGGCACCTGCTCGGCTACGAAGCGGCCCAGGTTTTGATCGGGGATGAACAGGACGTGTTGCTGCGGCAGCTCGGACACAATCTTGACGGCGTTGGAGCTGGTGACGCACACGTCGCTCCAGCTCTTGATCTCGACCGTGGAGTTGACGTAGCAGACCACGGCAAGGTCGTCACCGTACTCGGCGCGCGCCGCGTCGACCGTCTCGCGCTTGACCATGTGAGCCATGGGGCAATCCGCGCCCGGCTCGGGCAGCAGCACGGTCTTGGTGGGATTGAGCAGCTTGGCGCTCTCGCCCATAAACTCCACGCCGCACAACACGATGGTCTGCTGCGGTAGGCTCTTGGCGAGCTTTGCCAGGTAGAAGCTGTCGCCGACGTAATCGGCCACAGCCTGAACCTCGGGCGCCACGTAATAGTGCGCCAGGATCACCGCGTCGCGTTGGGTTTTAAGTTGCTGAATGGCCTCGACGAGCTCTGCGGGCACCAGTGCCGCGCGCTCCGTTGCCGTCGTTGCCGATGCTAGGCCGGCCGCGATATCGCGTGCAAGCTCCGACGCATCCATGTTCGCGCTCTGTGCCATCAAGGCCCCTCTCTTTTGGCGAATCTTGGGGCTTTAGTATGACACCTGGCTTTACAGCTGACAAGACAGCTGTAAAGCCAGGTGTAAAGTTGGAATAAAGATTCAATCTTGGGGCGGGTCCATTTTCGAACTGGCAAGCTGAGGACAGCCGAAAATGGACCCGCCCCCTGATTCGGGCAGCCCGTTTTGTCCTGGACCAAGGGGCAGTGGTCAAAAGGGCCAAATATGAGTACTGTCACCAAATTAGTAGCATCGATTTTCCGGTCCAGAGCAGCAAAATCGCCTTGTTTGGAGCCCGATCGCGACTCTGAAGAACGAAAATCGATGCACTTTTGGCCTCTGGCACCGATTTTTGAGGCCATTTGGCTGCCACCAAACTGGTAACAGTACTCATATTTGGCCCTTTTTGACCACCGGGTTTCCAGCAGGCCCCAAAAGCGGGTCCGAATCGCTCGATCCGGGCCCGCTGGGGGTAGCGAGCACAATCGAGGTGTAAGCAGCAAGAGAGGGCCATCGCCTAGAATCGTCAGCGCCTAGATATTCAACGAGAGGAAAGACAATGGTCCGCAGCGACATGCTACCCCAGCCGGACCGGGGGCTCGGCCTCGACCGGCCCCAGACCGAGGCATTTCACCGACGAGTTCAAGAGGAAGATAGTCGATCTCCACAACGCCGGAAAGCCCAGGCGCGAGGCCATGGACGAGTGCGACCTCGACAAGAGCACCGTGGAGAGGCGGGTCAAGTCGATAAACGAGACCGGCTCGCCGCGCGCCGCCGACAACCGCACGCCCGAGTAGAACCGGATCCTGGAGCCCGAGCGCGAGAACCGCAGGCTCCGGATGGAGGTCGACGTCTTAAGACGAGCGGCGCCAGCATACGCTCGGAAGTCAGGGCCATGGCGGCCAACGGGGGGGCCGCTGCCCCATATCGGCGCAGCGCTGGCATCGAGGCCTTCTGACCTGTGTCAAGATTTCGGACACGCAAGCTCGAGAAATCAAGCGGCCATAGGCATGGCCTCGAGCTTGGGCTCGGTTCTCTCGAAGAAGGCCGCCATGGCCTCGGCCGGCACCTTGTAGCCGATCGTCGAGCGGGGCCTTCGGCGGTTGTAGTACGCCTCGATGAACTCGACCACCGCGTGCTTGGCGGAATCCCTGGTCGGGAAGCTGCGCCTGTAGTACATCTCGTTCTTCAGCATGGCGAGGAACGACTCGGCCACCGCGTTGTCGTGGCAGTTGCCGGCGCGGCTGCAGGACAGCCGCACGTCGTTGTCGCGCGCCCATTCGGCCAGAAGCCTGCTGGTGTACTGGGCGCCGCGGTCGGCGTGGAATATCGCGTTGCCGGCCACGTAGCCGCGCGATTTGGCCGACGCCAGCGCCGAAACCACGATGTCGGCGGTCATGCGCTCGGAGAGCGACCAGCCCACCACCATGCGGGTGTTGAGGTCGATGACCGTCGACAGGTACAGCCATCCCTCGCCGGTGCGCAGGTAGGTGATGTCGCCCACGAGCTTGCAGGTTGGAACGGGACTGGTGAAGTCGCGGCGCACCAGGTCGGGCCGGGGCCTGGCCTTCGGGTCGGGGATGGTGGTGCGCTTCCTGGCGTTGGGCGTGCAGCCGCGTATTCCCAGCTCGCGCATCAGCTTGCGCACCCTGTACAGGGTCAATCCGGAGAACTCGCCGGGCAGGAAGCATTTCACGAACCGGAAGCCGAACCTGCGGTCCGACTCCAGCCACACGCGCCGGACCGCCTCGCGCTCGGCCGACCAGTCTTCTCGCGGGCAGCCGTTGGAGAGCCACGAGTAGAAGCCCGATCGGCTCACGCCGAGCACGCGGGCCATCATTTTCACCGGGAATTCGGCCTTCTCCGCCAACATCATCCGGTAGCATGCGGCTACGCCTGGCTTTTGGCGAAGAAGGCCGCGGCTTTTTTCAAGAAGGCGTTCTCCATCTCGAGCTCGCGTATGCGCCTTTTCGCCTCGCGAAGCTCGCGGTCCTCGGCCTTGGGGTCGGGCCCGCCGGCAAGCTCGCGCCGGCGGCTCTGCACCCACTTGTTCACGGTCTTGGAATTCAGGCCCAGTTCTGCGCAGCATTCCGTTATCGGCCTGCCCGTCGAGATGATGTAGTCGGCGGTCTCGCGCCTGAACTCGTCGGTGTACTTGGCGGCTGGGTTGGACATAGCATACCGTCCTCTCGGTCGTCGATGAATGCATTCTAAAGGATTGGGCCTCTAGCATGCGTGTCCGAAAAGACGATACAGGTCAGACAACCCAATCAGACGTCGTCTCGAGCACGTCCTCTGCACGGTCGAGCGTGCTTCTGGCCTTGGCACCCTGTTTGAACCACGAGCGCAGGTCCTCGAGCGTGCTGCCCGCTGCGTACACCTTGATTTTGCGACCGCCTTTCGTGGTCACCGTGCAACGGTCGCCGCTCTCGCTATCCTCGTGCGCCGTGACCTTCTTGAGATAATCGCGGCGGAACGCCACGACGCGGGCGTTGCTGATCTCGATGAACCAATCGTCGTCGACAAGCGAGGTGCCCGTGGCACCTCGGCTCGCCATCTCCTCGGCGAAGGAGAAACCGAGTTCGCGCTCCTGTCTGCCGATCTCGTAGATACCACGGGCGGGCATGCTGAGCATGAGCAGAGGCAGGAGTCCCCCTATGAACAGGAAGAGGCATGGGACGAGCAGGAGCAGACGAGCACCGGCGTCGGTGAAAACAGCCATGAAGGCGATCACGAGCGAGAAGACGAGCGCCATACCGTTGAAAACAATCGTCAACGGCTTGATGGCAGACCAACACAGACCCGCCTTGGTCATCGGGCCGTCAACAGCGTCCGAGACCTCGATGCCCTCTTCCTCCAGACGGGCGAGGAGGTTGAGCGAGCACACCCCCTCGAGGCTTATCGAGCAGAACTTCCGGTCGCCCTCGAACAGGTCGATCCTCATCATCTGCGTGTGAAGCGTTGCACGGGTGATGTTGCCAAACGTCGTCTCCTTGCGGATGCCGAAGGCGTTACGCGAGAGAATTCGCTCACCGTCCACGTCGATGCGCGGGATGCTCAGCAGGGCCCAGATGGCCATGCCCGCGAGCGCCATGGCGTGACCGAACCACACAAGTTCGTGGTCCCACTCGCCCAACGAGACGCCCTGCCAGACGTAGACACCCAGCATGAGCAGTTCGAACGCGACGGCGCAGCAGGCGATGATCGTGCGAATGGCAGCGGGCATGCGCACCGTGAAGCGATCGAGGCTGTCCGTCGCCTCACTGCGCTCGCGCGCGCCGCGACGGGCGACCCATGCAGTGAGCGGACCGACGATGAACACCACCATCGCCACGCGCAGGAACGATTCGAGTATGTCGCCCATATTAACCACCATCCCAATAGAAAACGTGAATTTGGGAGACTATAGCAGAGCGAAGCGATCTGCACGGCATCGTCCGGGTGTTTTCGGCATACGGTGGAAGCTGGTGGGGGTCGGCGCCGTAACCGGATGCGCATTCGGCCTTGCCAACGCCGTTGGCGGCGAGCTTTTCGCCCGACAGGCCTATCCGCTCGTCGTGCATCTGCCGCTTGTCGTCTACCTGTGCGTACGCTATCGCCTGAGTCCCCTGCTCGCCATCCTGGGCGTTACCAGTGCCTACCTGAGCTGCCAGTTCAGCAACTGGATGGGCATCGCCGCATTCGCCGTCACCGATTCGCAGGTCGCGTACTACGTGGCGCGCATCATCACCACGCTCGGCGTCTTTGCCGTCTTGTTGCATTGGGCAAGCGACATCGGCCCCCGCCTGGCGATCAAAAGCCCCACCGAGCTGGAGATTCTGCTCATCCTGCCGCTCGTCTACTACATCTTCGACTACGCCACCAACGTCTATACCACGCTCTTCCACTCGGGCTCGGTAGTAACCGTTGAGTTTTTGGCGTTCGCCCTCTGCGCGTTCTACCTTATGTTTCTTGCCGTCTACCTTCGCGAATACGAGGCAAAGGAAATCGCCGAGCGCGAGCGCTGGATGCTCGCGACCCGCGACAGCGCGGCCATCAAAGAGCTCGAAGCCTGGCGCCAGTCCGGACGCGAGCTCTCGGTTCTCCGTCACGACATGCGCCACTACCTGCGCGGTCTTGCGGCCCTGATCGAAGAGGGTCACACCGATGAGGCGCTCGAGCGCATCGACGCGCTCTGCGAGACCAACGACCGCACCGCTGTGCGCCGCTACTGCGCCAACGAAACGGTCAACATTGCGCTCTCGTCGCTTTCCGCGGACATCAACGCGCACGGCATCACCGCCGACCTGCGAGCCGCCGTGCCCGAAACCGTCCACGTGGGCGATGCCGATCTGTTCAGTGTGGTATCGAACGCCCTGGACAATGCCATCGCCGCGGCGAGCGCCGCCCCCGAAGGCAAGCGGTTTGTCGACCTGGACCTTCGCTACGAAGACGGTCAGCTTCTATTGCTGGTTTCCAACACGTTTGGCCGTGCGCCGCACATGGTCGACGGCATGCCCGTGGCTCAGCACACTGGGCACGGCTTTGGCACCAAGAGCATTAAACTTGCCGTCGAGCGCATGAACGGCAACTGCCATTTCCGCATTAACGGCGACCGGTTTGAGCTGCGCGCCGTGATGTAGGGGCTGCCGCCAGCCTCGCTACAGCGGTGCAGCCGCCGGGGTCAGCTGCTTGATGTAGGCCCACATGCGCTGCTTGGCGGCCTTGTCGGTGAGCGCCGCCTCAAAACCGTCGAGCGCCAGCACACGGCGCCCCTGCACATGGGCGACCAGGCCGGGCTTGAGCATGGCAGTGTCAAAGTCATCAATCGCCACAAGCATATCGGCATAGGTCTCGCGCATGACATCGGCCGCGCTGTTGTCCAGCAGCAGCACCGCCTCGGGGTCTAAGGTCTCCAGCGCCTCGCGGAACAGATCGCACGTCAGGGCCTCGCCCGCCGCGACCGCTCCGTCGCCCGCGCCGGCGACGCTTGCCAGCACGCAAAAATCCTCGGGGGCATATCCGATGGCGCCGAGCGCCTTGCGCAACGCGGCGCCATCCGCGCCGGCAGCCAGCTCGCCGCCCGAGCACTCGGCTTCATCCAAATCGCCTTTGACCAGCACAATCGGCGAGCACGCGTTGCCCGCGATACGCACACCGCGATCTGCAAGCGACGCGAGCTCCTGCTCGGTCGCCTGAGCGATGGCTTCTTTTTTCTGGCTTTGTGACGTGGGCATGCGCTCTCCAATCGTTTGCGTGCCCACCATTATATAAAAGAGCCGCCCGCGAGTGGTTGCTTTGCGGGCCGCTGGGTATAAGCACGGTCGTACTGAGTTTTACGCGGCCGAGCCGCGTCGTATTATGGAGGTCACCATGGCTGACATTAAGCAGATTACCCCCGAGAACTTCGGCGCTGTCGTCAACGATAGCCTGCCCGTACTGGTTGATTTTTGGGCCCCGTGGTGCGGCCCCTGCCGCTCGCTCTCGCCCATCGTAGACGAGGTTGCCGACGAGCTGGCCGGCAAGTTGGCTGTGGCCAAGTGCAACGTCGACGACAACCAGGACCTGGCCATGAAGTTTGGCGTCATGAGCATCCCCACGCTGATCGTCTTTAAGAACGGCGAGGAGGTCGACCGCTCGGTTGGCGCCCTACCCAAGGCAAGACTTCAGGCACTGCTGGAGAAACATCTGTAATACGCTTGTTACCCATCTGCCGTCCATGAGCGGTTTCGCACCGCTCGCCGGAGTGCCAAACGCAAGGTATGCGACCACGGATAGTATGGTAGATACAAACAGCCCCCAGTGAACGGGTGCGGGTCAGACGGACTCGCACCCGTTTTCTTATGCGGCGGCGCTCAAGGCGGGCGTAGTAGAATCTGAACCACCATATCGCCCCGTACAAAAGGAGACTCCCCATGCATGACGTCGGAATGAACATGAGCCAGCTTGCCATGAGCGTCAAGCAGGTCGACGACACCATTGAGCTCGCTCACGAGTGGAGCCATCAGCTGCTGCATGCGACCGAGAACTTTGACATGGAGCGCATTGGCGCCAAGCTCGAGGCCGCCATGGCGGCACTCCACGAGGCGCACGATGCGCTCGAGGGCTACGAGGAGGCCATCGAGGCCGACCACAACTCCGTCGGCTCTGTGAAACTGGTGTAACGTGGCCGAGCACGAGCACGCGCACAATCACGGTGCGGACGACGATGCAAGCTGCCGCTACAGCGGCTCCAGCTCCGAGCTGGTCCGCTTTTCGGTCACCGCGCCCGACGACCTGCTGCGCCGCTTTGACGAGCAGATCGCGCGCCGCGGTGACGTGGCTAACCGATCCGAGGCCGTACGCGATCTGATTCGCGCCTCGATCGCCAAGGAGCAGATGCGCACGCCCGACGAGCAGGTCATCGGTTCGCTCACCATGATCTATGACCACCATACCGGCGATCTGACGCGCCGTCTGGACGAGGTGCAGCACGACTACACCGACGAGATTGTCTCGACCATGCACGTGCATCTGGACCACCACAACTGCCTGGAGATTCTGGCGCTCAAGGGTCGCGGCAAACGCGTCTATGAGCTAGCGGACCGGTTGCTGGGACTGCGCGGCGTTAAGCACGGCGAGCTCACCTGCGCCGCCACCAAGCAGAGCCTGGGGCTGTAGCGGGATTTCCCGCAGCGCACCTGCCAAAAAGGGACAGGTTTGTTTTGGCAGGTTTAGAAGTTTTACCGACCAAAATAAACCTGTCCCTTTTTGGTCGGTTTTGACGAGGGGAAGCCACATGCGGCATGTGCATATTCATGTGACGGGCATTGTGCAGGGCGTTGGCATGCGGCCATTTGTGTATCGCGAGGCTATGGCGCATGGCATTTGCGGCTGGGTGCTCAACGCGGGCGATGGCGTGCACATCGAGGCGCATGCTTCGGTCGAGGCACTCGACGGATTTGTCGCCGCGCTGTCGGAGCACGCGCCGGCCGCGGCCCGCGTTGAGCATGTCGCTGTTGCAGACCTGGAGCCCCACGCTTGGGATGCCGACGATGAGCAGGCCTTTCGTATCGTAGCGTCGCAGGATCAGACCGTGCACACGACGCTCGTCTCCCCCGATATCGCCACCTGTGACGACTGCCTGCGCGAGCTGTTCGACCCCGCCGACCGACGCTATCACTACCCCTTTATCAACTGCACCAACTGCGGGCCGCGCTTTACCATCATCCGGTCGCTGCCTTATGACCGAGCGGCCACGTCGATGGATTGCTTTCCCATGTGCCCCAAGTGCGCCGCAGAGTATGGCGACCCGCTTGACCGGCGCTTTCACGCGCAGCCCGATGCCTGCTTTGACTGCGGGCCACATATTACCTGGCGCGAGGCGGCGGGCGACATGGAGCTCGAGGGCTCGGGGGCGACGCCGGCCGTCGGCAGCACGCGCGAAACCAGCGATGCCATTATTGACCGCTGTGTCGAGCTGCTGGCCAGCGGCGGTATTGTCGCCATCAAGGGCCTGGGCGGATTCCATCTAGCCTGCAACGCCGCCAATGAGCAGGCGGTGGTCGAGCTGCGCCGTCGCAAGCGCCGCAGCAACAAGCCGCTTGCCGTTATGGTGCGCAGCCTTGCCGATACTGAACGCCTGTGCCATGTCGATGATGCTGAGCGCGGCTTGCTAACCGGCAGCATCCGCCCCATCGTGCTGTTGCGCCGGTGTGCTGCTGGCGAGGAAGATTCCCCCGACGCCCTTACACTCGCGCCATCCGTCTCGCACGATCTACCCGAGCTCGGCGTCATGCTCCCTTATACACCGCTTCAGCATCTGCTGCTTGCAGCCGCCGCGTCGCATGACATGCACGCGCTGGTCATGACCAGCGGAAACCTGAGCGAGGAACCGATTGAAACTGATGACGGCCTTGCTTGGGAACACCTCGTTGCCGCCGGCATTGCCGACGCGCTGCTCGGCAACGACCGCGCGATTTTCTCACGCTACGATGATTCCGTGGTACGTGTGGTCGACGGCGCCGTTACGCCCGTGCGCCGCGCTCGCGGATATGCGCCTCGGCCGTTGCCGTTGCCGGCGCTCGACGGCACTGCACCCTGCGTGCTCGCCTGCGGGCCGCAGCAAAAAGCTACGATCGCGCTCACGCGCGAAGGGACGAACGGCGAGGCAACCTGTTTTGTGTCGCAGCATATCGGCGATGTCGAAAACGGTGCGACCTTCGATGCCTGGAGCGCCGCCCGTGCACGTCTAGAAAACCTCTTTGATCTGACGCCCGCCGCCTTGACATGCGACATGCATCCCAGCTATCTGTCGAGCCAGTGGGCGCGCGAACAGGCACGGGAGCACAATCTGCCGCTTATCGAAGTCCAACATCATCATGCGCACATCGCGAGCGTAATGGCAGAGGCGATTGTCGCAGGCCGGCTTGCAACCGACGCGCGTGTCCTTGGCATCGCCTTTGACGGCACCGGCGCCGGCACCGATGGGACCATTTGGGGCGGCGAGTTCCTTGTCGCCGGCCTTGGCGGCTTTGAGCGCGCCGCGCACCTGCGCACCTGGGCGCTCCCCGGCGGGGCGGCCTCCGTGCGCGACGCCCGCCGCAACGCCTTTGCCCTGCTCAGTGAGCTCGGCCTGCTCGAGCACCCGGGTGCCGCTCGGCTTTTGGACAGCCTCGACGAGCAAACGCGCAGCGTGACAGCCACCATGATCGAGCGCGGCATCAACAGCCCGCGCACCAGCAGCATGGGGCGTCTCTTTGATGCCGCAGCAGCGATTCTGGGCATCTGCGACAAGGCAACCTACGAGGGCGAACCCGCCATAGAACTCGAAGCCGCCGCCTGGCGCGCGCTTGACGGTAAGCCCGTTCGTCTCGACGGCAATCATACAGGCGTATTCACGTCTGCCGACGACTCCCCCATCTTGGACCCCCGACCGCTCATCGAAGCTCTTCTGAATGGAATCGAGGCAGGCGCGCCGGCCGACCGGCTCGCCCTCGGGTTTCACATCGCCATTACGCACGCTACGACCCACATCGCACGCGAGATCTGTGATCACGAAGGCCTCGATACCGTCGCGCTCTCGGGCGGTGTGTTCATGAACCGGCTTTTGCTTCAGCTCCTTACCCACGAACTCAAAGACGCCGGTCTTGCCGTCTTGATCCCCCACGCCGTGCCCGTTAACGACGGCTGCATCGCCTACGGTCAGGCCGCCATCGCTCGCGCTCGCCTCGCGTAGACAGCATTGCGATAGGCTGTTTTGCCAGCCTGCGCGCCGCCGTCTCACAGGTGTAACGCGTTTGCTCGTGACTCCCGCGAGCGCTACCATCAACTGATGGGTAATTAGGCGCCTATCCAGCGCAAAACGTATAAAAGGGGAACATTATGTGCCTTGCCGTTCCCGGTAAAGTGGTCAAACGCGACGACGACCTTAAGGCGACCGTCGACATGATGGGCATCGAGCGCCCCGTTTCGCTGCGCCTCGTGCCGACGGCACAGGTAGGCGACTATATTCTCGTGCACGCCGGCTTTGGCATTCAGATCGTCGACGAGCAGGAAGCCCAAGAGACACTCGAACTCGTCAATACCATGGCCGAGCTGGCCGAAGAGGACCAGCTCGCCACCAACCCGGCCGAGGCATACTAGTGGCGGCGGCGCAGCCGGTTCGCTCCGGTATCGACTTTTCGGCATTTCGCGACCCCAAGCTGGCTCGCGAGCTCATCGATCGTATTCATGAGCTTGTCGGCAACCGCAGCATCAACCTTATGGAAGTCTGCGGTACGCATACCGTGAGCATTGGCCGCTATGGCTTTCGTTCCATTATGCCGACGGGACTCAAACTGCTAAGCGGCCCGGGGTGCCCCGTTTGCGTCACCGCCAACCGCGACATCGATCACGCAATCGCGCTTTCCAACATAGACGGCGCCATCATCACCACCTTTGGCGACATGATGCGCGTGCCAGGATCGTCCACCTCGCTTGCCGCGCAAAAGGCGGCGGGGCGCGACATCCGTATCGTCTACTCTCCGCTCGACGCACTCGACATTGCTGAGCAAAATCCCGAACGCCCGGTTATCTTTATTGGCGTCGGCTTTGAGACCACAACGCCCACCATTGCCGCCGCCATCCTAGAGGCCGACGCGCGCGAGCTCCAGAACTTCTCGGTCTACTGTGCTCACAAGACCACGCCGCCGGCTCTGCGTGCGATCTCCAACGACCCCGAAACGACCATCGACGGCTTTATCCTGCCTGGTCACGTCGCTACCATCACGGGCCTGGCACCCTTTAGGTTTTTGGTCGATGAGTTCGAGATCCCCGGCGTAGTCACCGGGTTTGAGCCGGTCGATATCTTGCAGGGCATCTGCATGCTGGTCCAGATGGTTGTCGAGCACAGGCCCGCAATCGACAACGCCTACCGCCGTGGCGTCAATGCAGACGGCAATCCCGTAGCGCGCCAGCTGGTCGAGCAGGTGTTTGAGCCGTGCGACACCACGTGGCGCGGACTGGGACCGATTGCGGCTTCGGGTCTTTCCATCCGACCCGAATTCGCGCGCTTTGATGCCGGCGCCCGCTTTGATGTGCCCGTTGAGGCGACGGTCGAGCCACGCGGGTGCCGCTGCGGCGACGTGCTGCGCGGAGCCATCACGCCGAGCGACTGCCCGCTGTTCGGCCACGCATGTACGCCCGAACACCCCGTCGGCCCCTGCATGGTGAGCTCCGAAGGCAGCTGCGCGGCGTACTTTAGATACCGCGACTAGCCCGGACGCCCCCGCGTACCGGCACCACCCACGATTGGAGTTTTCGATATGTCCCGTACCGCCACCGATAGCACTGTCCTGCTGGGCCACGGCTCCGGCGGCCAGATGATGAAGCGCATTATCGATGAGGTCTTTCTGGATGCCTTTGGGTCGCCCGAGCTGCTTGCGGGCAACGATGCCGGCGTCGCCGCGCTGCCCGCAAGCGGGCGAATCGCCATGTCGACCGACAGCTTTGTGGTAACGCCGCAGTTCTTCCCCGGCGGCAATATCGGCCGCCTCGCCGTATGCGGAACCGTCAACGACGTCGCGACCTCGGGCGCTAACGTGCGCTACCTCTCATGCGGCTTTATCCTCGAAGAGGGCTATCCCATGGACAAGCTCCGCCAGATCGTTCAGACCATGGCCGAAACGGCACATGAGGCGGGCGTGTCCATAATCACCGGCGACACCAAGGTGGTCGAGCGTGGAGGTGCCGACGGCGTCTACATCAATACCGCCGGCGTGGGCGAGGTGCCCGCAGGCGTGACGCTCAGCGGTGCCAACTGCCGGCCCGGCGATGTCATCCTGGTGTCGGGTACGCTAGGCGACCACGGCATCGCCATCATGAGCCAGCGCGAGGGCTTGGCGTTTTCGAGTAACATCGAAAGCGACGCCGCACCGCTCAATCATCTGATTGCCGACGTGCTCGCCGCCGCCCCCGACACCCGCTGCTTCCGCGACCCCACGCGCGGCGGCCTGGCATCCACGCTCAACGAGTTTGCCCAGGCCAGCGGCGTTGCCATGGAGATCGACGAGGATGCTGTGCCCGTGCGCCCCGACGTGCAGGCCGCCTGCGAGATGCTCGGCTACGATGTGCTGCAGGTGGCAAACGAGGGCAAGATGGTTGCCGTGGTGCCGGCCGAGCAGGCCGATGCCGCGCTGGCAGCCATGCGCGCCGCCCGCTACGGCGAGAGCGCCGCCATCATCGGTCGCGTGCTGCCGCTTGCCGAGGACGCCCGTCCCGCCGTGCGCGTACGCACCGGCTGGGGCTCGACCCGCATCCTCGACATGCTCGTAGGAGAGCAGCTGCCGAGAATTTGCTAGCGGCTGCTCTGCAAGCTGCCCAGCATCCGGCCAAAATCGGCCCGCCCATTTTCACTGGGACGTTGGCCCACTCAAACTGCGGGGAGATGGAAGGGCCCTCCTGCCGAGCTGATCGGCAGGAGGGCCCTTCGCTTTGCAAGACCATACTCCTTGCAGTATTTACCTGGTAGGCAGAGGCTCGCTATGCCGCGCGGCGTTTGGTGTAGACAAACCAGCCGCCAACGGCCCCGATACCGACGATGCCCACGGCAACGCCAGCGATAGCAAAGCCGTTTGAACCCGCGTCCGCAGCCTTGTTGGCGGCGCCGGCGCTCAACGCGGCGGTCTTGCCGGACGTGTCCGACTTTTTGTCGCTCTTGTCTGTCTTACCGGCGATGGAAGACTCCGTCGAATCCTTCTTGCCGGATTCGGCCTCGGCCTTGGAATCGCCAGCTGCCTTGGCGCCCTCGCGCGAGGAAGCACCGGCCATCTTGGCGGCCACAGGAGCCATTACGCCCGCAAAACCGCCGGTCCCGTTGCCGGCACCGCCGTCCGACCCGGCACCCGGCGTCAGGACGCCCGGCGCCACCGTGGGCTTCTGCGGGTCCTTGCTGCTCGAGCCCTTGCCCGCCGTCACGGCCGTCTTCCAGGCAATCGTCTCTCCCGAGGAGACACGATACGTCGTGAGCGCGCGGAGCGCCTGCTCGGTCGCCATGGCGTTGGCCGCGCCGCCCTTGCTATGCGCATAGCCGTTGCCGCCGTCCACACGGTACAGGTCTAGCGCGCAGACCACGTTGGTCACAGCATTTGAAAACCCGTTGACGGGGTTGGCCGGGTCTCGGTCGAGCGAAAGCAGCGCGAGGATCACCTGGGCATTGGCCTCGGCAGAGCCGAAGTCACAGGTACCCGCGCTCATCTTGACCTTGAGGTAGGAGAGGCCGTTCTCGATGGCAGCATCGACCTTGGTGTCGCCCGCATAGGGCGCCACGGCCTGGATCGCCATGGCCGTCAGGTCCACGTCGCCCAGCCGCGTACCTTCCACAGCGTCGCCGCTACCGAGGAGCTCACAGACGGCGTCCACGAGGCTCGCGCGCGTCCAGGCGGAACCGGCGGGTGCATCCGAGCCGCTCGCATTGAGCGCCATCAGCGCGAAGATTTTCTCGTTGGCGCGCATCATATCGGTGCGACTGCAAATGAGCTCGACCAGGTTGACGCCGTCATAGTCGGTGATGTCCTCGCCGATGGCGGAGAGAGCCAGCGCCACACGCTCGGTCTCGGTCAGAGCGCAGGTCGCGCTCCCCCACTCGGCCTTGTGCTCGGCCAGCGAGGCATGGTAATTGTCGAGCAGCCCGGAATCGATCGTGCGGCCCGCCTTGGCAAAGTCGTAAATCTCCCACTCGTCGCCGTACTGGAAGGCGTCGGAGCTGCGGCGCGCGTCAATGAACGCAGCGGCAGCGTCGATGCCCGCCGAGGCGGACTCACTCGTGGCGGGGCTCGCGGCCACACCGGCCACGGTGATGGTAAGCGTCACGGGCTCGGCGGGGGCAGTCGTGTCCACCGGCGTACCCGTCGCGACCACCGTGCCGGCCGAAAGCGCCGTCACCGTGTAGTCGCTCGAGGCCACGTACAGGCCGTCGTCGGGAGCGCCGTCGACGTGCTTCCAAGCGCCCTTCTCGTTGCGGTCGATGCTCACGATCCCCGAGGCGTCCTTGCCGTCGAGCGTCTTGAACGTCCAGGTGAGGCCGGGTTCGGTCACGCTCCAGCCATCCGCGTCGTTCTTACCGGTAAAGGTCAGGTCGAGCTTTTGCGCCGAGCCGGCCTTGAGGTAGAGGCTGTCCGTACCGGCCGTCACGCTCGCAAGCGGATTTTGGTAGGCATAAGTCACGTCGCACGACGCG
This sequence comes from Coriobacteriaceae bacterium, assembly GCA_902363875.1. GTDB lineage: Bacteria > Actinomycetota > Coriobacteriia > Coriobacteriales > Coriobacteriaceae > Collinsella. The sequence continues at coordinate 27,860 of CABJBO010000018.1, forward strand.
CTGATGGCCTTGCCATCGGCGTCCGTGTCGGGCAGCGTCGCGGTAAACGTGGTGGTGCCGGCCTTGTACGCCGTGTAGCCGATCTCGCCCGCGGTAGTGTAGGCCGCCACGGCAGGATCACTGCTCGTCACGGTAAAGTTGTCGCGGTTGGTGGCGTTGTCGGGCGTCACCACGGGGCGTGCGTGATCGGTCAAAAACGCGCCGCGCTCGGAGAGTGGGCTGCGGCCCTGCAGGTAGACGGTGGCGCCGTCCTCGTTATAGCCCATCGAGATGGACGTGGCGGCCACGGCTTCTGACGTCAGCGTCACGCTCTTGGAGCCGGCGCCCGCAGATGCGGCGTCGCGCGGGGTAACGGTGATCGTGGCACTGCCGGCATGCTTGAAGTAAAAGCAGGCCGAGTAGTCGTTGCTGTAGATGGTCGTAGGATCGCTCGAGGCAAAGTGGAAGCGGCTGAACGAGACGGGCACGTACTCGCCCTTATCGGCGTCGACGTAATGCACGCGAATCTCGAGGTTGCGCACCTCGGAGCCCTGGACGGTAGCCGCACCATCGGTCACGTTGCTCACGGTGCCGTCGGAGGCACGATACCACAGCTCAAAGTCGTCGAACTGTTTGGCCTTGGCCTTGATCTTGATGGTAGCCACGGTCTGCTCGGAGCCATCGGCCTTGTGCTCGGTGGCGGTCACCGTGCCGGTAGCGTTGTCGTAGATGTAGAGCTCTCCCGTGGACTCGTTGATGCCGATGTTGCCGCGGTTGGCGTCATCGGTGCCCCAGGTGATGGTGCTCGTGGCCGGGTCGCCCTTAAGTGCAAAGACGCCAAGTTTGCGGTAGGCGTCCACAGCATCAGGCGAAACCTCGAGCATATGGCCGGCAACCGTCTGGCTGGCGCCGTCGTTGGCCGTGAAGCTCACGGTGTAGGCGTCGTCGGGCGTGGTGTCCTCGGGCGCCTGGTAGCTGTTGCCCGAGCCAAAGACCGGCGTGCCATTTTTATCGATACCCCAGCTGCTGCCGTTGGCGCCGCAGTTGGCGTTGATAAGATCGGCGAAGGCATCGGTGGCCATGTCAGCGGGGTCGACAGCATAGGAGTTGACGAGCGCCGAGGCGGGAGCGCCCATCTTGTTGGTGAGGAATGCGCCCCAGTAGGTGTTGACGAGCTGGCCCGCGCTATAGGTCGCGAACAGCGCGCCCGCCGTGCCCTTGGAGGTCGAAACGCAGTTGGACACGATGCCGCCGTCGAGCGTGCGCGCAAAGCCCGCTACGCCCTTGCCGGTCACGCTCGTGGAGCAGTTGAGCACGGCGCCCTGAACCTTGTTGCCCAGGGGGCCGAACGCCTTGCCGTCCGTCGCCCGCTTCAGCTCGCCGGCGAACGAGATGTTCTGCACCACGCCCGTGGAGGCAACGCCGTCCATGAGCGACTTCACGCCACCGCCGTTGGTGAAGGTGATGGCGTGGCCCTGACCATCAAGCGTACCCGCGAGCATGCCCGTGGGGGCAAAGAAGTACTCGTCGTCGATGGTGATGTCGTTGTCGAGGACGTAGTAGGCGTCGACGTCGGCAGGCTTGAACTTGCCCATGAAGGCGTCGAGGTCGCTCTGCGAGCTCAGGTGCACTACGCTCTGCGGCTGAGCCACGGGCTCAGTGGGCTTGGGTTTCTCGAGCGCGGCGGTGGCATCGGTGAGTGCCTTGGTTGCAGCGTTGACCTCGGCCTGTGCGGCGTCATCGTTGGCGTAGACGTCCTGGGCGTTCGCAAGGGCCTCGGCGAGCTTGGACCAGCTCTTGGCCGTGTAGTCGCCCTCGACCTTGGCGCTGGCATCGTCGATGGCGGCCTTGAGGGCACCCTTGTTCACGACGACCACGGCGCTGCCCGAGACCAGCACGGGCAAACCGCCCTGTGCAGACCAGCTAAAGCCGGTGGCAGGAGCATCGGTGTTGAGCTTATCGACCGAGGCCTGGGTCTTGAGGTCGTCGACAGAGATTTTGCTGCCGAAGGAAGAATCGACCTTGTAGCCGCACGCCTGATCGCCCACAGTGAACAGATTGTTGGCCACGGTGCCAGACCTGTAATATCCAACAAGGCCGTGGGCGCAAAAGCCCGACATCGATCCGGAAACATAGGAGTTGATTACAGACCCACCGTTGAGCGTTCCCACCAGGCCACCGTAATCGGCCCAAGAGCCGCCATCGCTCAAAGTGGCCGTCGACCAGCACATCTGCACGGTTCCCGAGCAATTGATCGCAAGGGCGCCCTCATAATCGCCCATGGTTGCCCGGCCCGTCACGCCCAGATTCTGCACCGTGCCAGTCACGCTCTTCGCAAGTGCCTTGCCGTTAAGCACGATGCTGTGGCCCTGGCCATCGAGCGTGCCGGCCACGGTCTCGATCTGCTGGTCGGCGCCAAGACTGATATTCGCCGCGAGCTTCACGACAGCCCCGGCCTCGATGGTGGTGGGCAGCTCATCGGCAGAAGAGACCATCACAGTCTCGCCGGCCTTGGCGACACGCACGTCACGTGCCTGCTGAACATCGGCGTCGTCATCGTCGACGTTCACCGCGGCGGCGTTCTGCCCGTCCGCACTCAGCATGGCGGCAAGCCCCTCATCGGCAGACGGAGCAACGTCGGATCTTGCCTCGTCCGCCGACGCCTCGGCGCCTTCAGCACCCGTCTGCTCGTCCGCAGTGAAACTCGTCTCGTCGGCATTCTCGGCAGCATCCGCCTGCTGCGAGGCCTGGGCCTGCGCCTGCACAGCGATTTCTGCCATGCCCTCGGCAAATGCTGACGTACCCGGCATCGACCAGACGAGTAGCACCGAGAAAGCAGCGGCTCCCAGGCGCTTGAGCATAATGTTGTTTCGCGTCACCCGTTCTCCTTCTTTCGCGAACTTGCAATAGAGCCGTGGCGAAGAAGGCGGGGCAGGCGATGCCCCGGCAGCACAAAGGCGCACGTCAGCCACCCTATCGGCAGCAAAACGCACGCTCAGCAGCACCCCTTGTAGACCGGAATCCAGCGGCAAACAGAGAGGCCCTCGGTTTCGAGAAGAGCACGGGCAGGTAATCTGACTCGCGGGCGCGCCCGCACACAGTAACCGCCTTGCTCGGGATTCTCACCCGATTCCCCTTTATGCACTCGCGCGCACCCGTGCTCCGGCTTCTATTTTTTAACGGAGGAAGTGTACGTTACCGCAGGTAAATCGGTCAATGCACTACACAAAAACCGCCATACCCGAGCCATATGGCTCCCGGATGGCCACCTATAGGCAGCCCATATCGCCAGCCGTCCACCGAGCCGTCCCTGCCCACAAGATTGAGCGGCCCGAATGTCCCCCGTGGGGCTGAGGGGGCCAAATGTACCTGTTAGAAGCCATTTAAGCGTTTTAACAGGGACTTTTGGCCCCCTCAGTCCCACGGGGGCTTTTGGCCCGCTCATTTTGCTTTAGCTCAAGCAAACGGTCCCGCACGATTACTCGTACGGGACCGTTTTTAGTTAGGGCTGTCGTCTATGACCCGCTCCGGTTAATTCGCACGCTTGCGGATAAGCACGGCCCCCATAACGGCCAGAACTCCAGCCACCGTCAGAAGCGCCACGATCACCACAGACGAATCACCGGTCTTGGCAAGCCCTCCCTTGGTCGCCTTCTTGGCGGTATCGGTCTTGACGTCCGTCTTCACATCCGTCTTCTGACCGGGCTTCTGCCCAGGCTCCTCCTGCGCAGCCTGCGTCACGGTCACCGTCGCTTCATCGGACGTGGAAACCAGCCCGGCAGCACTCGTCACCTCAACGCGATACACCTTTGAACCGACCTCGGTCGTCGCGGCGACGTACTCAGCCGCCGTCGCCCCGTCGATGGCAGAGAAGTTACCGTCCTCGCCCTTGACGAACCACTGGTAGGTAAGCTGGGCATCCGAGCCATCCACGCTGTCATCAACCGTCGCGGCAACGCTCAGCTTGGCCTCAGCGCCCTGAGCACACGTTACCGACTGCGGCTGAGCCGTGATGCTGGGAGCAACAAAAGCGGACGCGTACATAATCGGGGTCCGGGAGGTTCCATTCTCGGCGTCATAGTCGCTCGGCATAAACGCACTCGAGGTATCTCCCGCATTCACATAGGCGCGCATCTCATCGAGAAGCTTGGCCGCCTTGTTGTAGACCTGTTCGCTCACTGCGGCAAACGCCTTGTTGGCAAGGTCCGTGCGCTGATCGGCAGGGGTTGCCTGCATCAACCCGTCAACAACGTCCTGCTGGGCGATAACCTGCTTCTGAAGGACATCGAGGTAGGCGCGCACGTTCTCACCCATCGAGGCACGGTTGTTGTAGGCGAGCGTGTTGATGTCCATGAAGACGTAGTCGAGGTTCTTGCCGTCCTTTTCGACCAAAGCCTGCGCGACGTCGTCCTTGGGTCCTGTATAAGTGCCGTCCACCGTGTTCCACGCCGGGAAGTAGTCAGCCGGAACTTCCGTCAACAGCGCAGAGTAGCTGGGCAGGTACACGCTGAACTCGCAACGCGAAAGCGCTTCCCACTGAATCGTGGCGATATCACTGGAAAGGCCGGACCGAATCTGGAAGATATTGCTCTCGGTCGTCCTGTTGTTGCCGATGGCATACAGGGCACTGTTGAGATTGGCGTTGAGGCTGTCATCCTGCTCACCGCGGGCAGCGAGGGAACGCAACGCCGTGAACGTATCGGATTTGATGCCCGGCGTAAACGTCAGCTGCGGGTCGATGAGCGAGGTGACGCGACCCTGTTCATCAACGGTATAGTCCGTCTGAGGCGCAAGGGCAGCACCGAAGTAAGCACATCCCTGGGCCAGGCGCGTATTCTGCGACGAACCCGAATTCTCCTTGCCATACGTCTTGAAGATGTTCGGCGTGCCGTCGTCATAGGTTACGAGAACGCCGTTGGACTCGGGCAGCGTCACGACATCGGCCGAGTGCAGGCACTGACTCGCATCGTCAAGATTGACCTTATACTGCAGGCCGCCGATGTTGGGATTAACGGACGCCACGTCGTCGCCCATCTTGACGGCAATCCACTGATGGCCCGAAAGCTGAGCGAAAATCCAGGTCTCGGTATTGTCGGCAATGACGATCTGGTTGCAGTCCTGAGAGCCATACTGATCGATGATGGCGCCGAGCTTCTCCACGCCGTCGCGCGCCGAGGACGAAACGCTCAACAGGTAGTCGGCCAGGTTATACTCGCCGATGCCCGTGTCGACAAGAGGGTCGATAGCCTTGATTCCGTCGTTGTAATCCGTTGTGAGCGTCGCGGAAACGGAGACACCGCGCTCGTTGGTGCCGGCCTCGGAATACACGCGGGACGCTGCCTCGTCGTCCTGGGCATCCCACGCATCGGGATTGTCACGAACATAGGTGTAACGATACGAGCGACCCTGATAGGTGTACTCAAAGCCGGTCCCCGGCACAGAATCGTTCTCGAAAGAACGGAAGACAGGGTTGTCGATCGGCTGCTGCACGCCAAAGGTCTTGCAGTAGCGAGGTGAATAGTCCTCGGCGCGGCCGACATAGGTATCGCCCGTCGTTGTCTGGTTCTTACCGATGTAAACCTGCGTGCAGGCGAGCGCGGGCGCGGGCATGGCAAGCACAAGCGCCGCGACTATGCCCCCCCTAAACGCCTTCTTAGCAAAAGCCGGTAACCTCATACGTTCTCCCCTCCACACGGAGCCCGAACTACCCACCAACAATATGCGTAATGAGAACACTTTAGCTGGGTAAATCGGATTGAATATGCAGTTATCAGCTTATCTTATGTGTTAAGGAAGTATGGACACGGCACTCGTAACAACCCGTGACCGGTCGTTTGCATCTGGCAGGCGGCATTCCCCGCAGGGTTGAACAGGCCGATAAGCCCCGTGCGCAAGATTGAGCGGGCCGAGTGTCCCCCGTGGGATTGAGGGGGCCAAATGTACCTGTTAGAGGCCATTTAAGCGTTTTAACGGGGTCTTTTGGCCCCCTCAGTCCCACGAGGGACATTTGGCCCGCTCATGCCCGACTGGAACGGCACGCGCTATCATGGGTGCCGTTTTGATGAGTCATCTTGATGGGAGCGTACCTATGGCAGCTTTTTCCACCGTGATCTTTGACCTTGACGGCACCATCCTCAACACGCTCGAGGACCTGGCGGCCGCCGGCAACCATACCTGCGAGATGCACGGCTGGCCCACGTTTGCCGTTGACGCCTACCGCTATAAGGTGGGAAACGGCATGCTCAAGCTGGTCGAGCGCTTTATGCCCGCCGAGTACGCGGGCGACGGCCGTATGTTTGGGCAGACGCTTGCCGAGTTTAGGGCCTATTACGGCGAGCACAAGGAGGACCACACCTCACCCTACGCCGGCACGATTGAGATGCTCGACCGTCTGCGCGCCGCGGGCGTGCAGCTTGCTGTGCTCACCAACAAGGATCATATTTCGGCAGCCCCGCTTATCGAGAAATACTTTGGTTCCGAGCGCTTTGCACTGGTGCAAGGCCGTGTCGATGCGTTTCCGCCTAAGCCCGAAGCGCCCGTCACGCTGCACGTGATGAAGGAGCTGGGCGCCAATCCGGCAACCACGCTCTATGTGGGCGATTCGAATGTCGATGTTCTGACCGGCCACAACGCCGGCCTTAAGAGCGCGGGCGTCAGCTGGGGCTTCCGCGGCCGCGCAGAGCTGGAAGCCGCCGGCGCCGACTACGTGGTAGATACGCAGGACGAACTCGCCGAGCTAATCTTGGGCGAGTAGCGAGCGACACCGCTTAACGCAGCTGCGACAATTCTTCCACGCGGAAAGTGCATCCCGTTTTGGAGCTCCGAAATGGGATGCACTTTCCGTTTGAGGCGCGTCGGGGAAACCGCATCCCGTTTCAGAGCAATATTCCGGGTCGCGGTTTCCGCAACCCGCCCCATCCGGAAACCGCGACCCGGAATTCGGCCAAAAACCGGGTCGCATTTTCCCGAGCATTTGATACGGCGTTGATACAAGGAGTGTCCCCAACTGCCGGCAGAAAAGGAACGTCCCCAAGTGTCGCCTCAATGACTACCATGGCAACGCCGCAGGTAGAGGACGGGCAGCGAGCGGGCACCAGAGCGAACAAATTGGCATGAAAAGAGGACGGCATAGACCTTCTGGTCATGTCGTCCTCTTTGAATGACAAGTTGTCGCTCTGGTGCCCGCGCAGCGTCGGGCAGTTACGGCGTTTGGTAAAACGCCGTAACGAACTACCGCGTAACTCCCCTAGCTCATCATGGCATTCATCATCTCGTTGGTTGCGGAATCGTCGGCAGACCACTCGCCGTCGTCATTGCAGGAATACTTGAAGGTGACCTTGGTGTCCTTGGTCTTAGCAGCCTTGGTCACATCGACCATAACCTGACCGGCCATCTTGTACAGCTCGTCATCGGAAGGCATCGAATCGAGCGCGGCGACCTTCTCCTGATACTGGGTGGCAAAATCCTCAACGATCTGGTTCATGGACTTGCAGGTAATGGTGACCTCGGCAGTTGCGGTGCCCTTGTCCTCGTCGACCGTCACGTCGCCGATCTTGTAGTCAAAGCCCTCGAGATAGCTCTTGGCGTACTCCTTGGGATCGATGCCCAGCTGCTCGAACTCGTCGCCCGAGGCCTCTTCCAGGCCGGCGAGGAAGTCGTCGCCACCGTTCTTGACCTCGTCAAACTGCGTCGTAAGATCCTCGGTGATGAGCTCCTCAACCGAAGGACCTCCGCAGCCGGAAAGCACAACCACGCACGCGACCAGAACAGCCATCAGGGGCGCAAGCAGCAGCTTCTTCTTCATGACATTCCTCCCAACAAGCGGCACCGCGTTTCCCAACACGGTGCACGTCGTAACAATAAGGCCATACTAGCCGCTAACGAACACCCCCGGCAAAGCAAAAGCGCAGTCGGCTCGATTTAACGTCCGAACGGTTTACCGGTCCGCCCAACGCGCAATAAAACGTTCCGCCGCATTGTAATAAAAAAGGGCGGCCGGATAACCCGACCACCCTTGCACACCCTTTGGATGCCGCAGCTTACTTGCGAACGACCTTGACGATGGCATCGCCGGCGGCGACAGCGGAGTCAGCCTCGAAGGCGAGCTCGACGTCGGCGAACTCGACGGTGTTGGACACAGCCACGACGACGCAGTCCTTGTAGCCGGCAGCGGCGATCTTGGCGCGGTCGATCTTGAGCATGGGCTGGCCAGCCTTAACGACGTCGTCGGCCTTGACGAAGCCCTCGAAGCCGTCGCCGTTCATGTTGACGGTATCGACGCCAACGTGCACCAGAACCTCGATGCCGCTATCGGACTGCAGGCCCACGGCGTGACCCATGGTGACGGTCACCTTGCCGTCGCAGGGAGCGTAGACCAGATCGTCCTCGGGCCACACGGCGCAGCCCTTGCCCAGAACCTCGCCACCAAAGACGGGATCGGGCACGTCGGCCATCTTGATGACCTTGCCCTTGACGGGCGAGCACAGCACGTCGGCGCCGGCAGAAGCAGAGATGGAGGCGGGAGCAGCAGCAGCGGCAGGCTCAGCCTTCTTCTTGAACATGTCAAACAGACCCATACGTTTTCTCCTCTTGATTAAGCGCAACGTTATGCGCATGCCTATGGTAATTATAGTGCCAAATGGTTCAAATGCTAAGGTGGGGACTCGAATCGCGAGCCCGTCCCAAGGCTTTTCCCCGGTGGCACTCATCTTGTCGATTAAGCCAGGCCCTCGGCACCGTTGGACTTGATGATCTTCTGGTAGGCGAAGAAGCTGTCCTTGCGGCGGCGCTCGTAGGTGCCGGTGCCGTCATCGTACTTATCGACGTGGATAAAGCCGTAGCGCTTGCGCATCTCGCCGGTGCCGGCGGACACCAGGTCGATGGGACCCCACCAGGTGTAGGCGATCAGGTCGACGCCGTCGGCAATGGCCTCGCCCATGGCCTTGACGTGGCTCTGCAAGTAGGCGATACGATACGGGTCGTGGATGGAGCCGTCCTCCTCGACCTCGTCGTAGGCGCCCATGCCGTTCTCGACCACCATCAGCGGAATCTCGTAGCGGGCGTAAATCTCGTTGAGGGCGATGCGCAGGCCCAGAGGATCGATCTGCCAGCCCCAATCGGTGGACTCCAGATAGGGGTTCTTGCCGCCAAAGGTCATGTTGCCCTCGGTCATCTCGTGGTCCTTGTGGGTGCCCACGGTACCGGACATGTAGTAGCTGAAGGTGTAGAAATCGACCTTGCCATCGGCGATATCCTGCAGGTCGCCGTCCTCCATCACGAGCTCAACATCGTTCTCGGCCCAGAAGCGCTTGGCATAGAACGGGTACTTGCCGCGCACCTGCACGTCGGAGCAGTACCAGTTCATGGTATTCATCTCCTGCTGCGTGGCGAACACGTCGGCCGGATCGCATGTGGCAGCATAGGAAAGGATGAAGCAGTCCATGTTGCCCATCTTGAACTGCGGGTAGTGCTCGTGGGCGTAGCGCACGACGCGGCCGCTGGCGACAAACTGGTGATGCAGCGCCTGCATACGAGCCTGCGGCGTAGCATGGACCGCCGAAGCCGGGCCCTCAAAGCCCTGAATCATGCTGGTCTCAAAGAGGTTGCCCATGTCCTGAGTGCCGCAGTTGATCTCGTTGAAGGTGAGCCAGAACTTGACCTTGTCCTGATAGCGGTCGAAGACGGTCTGGCAGTACTTCTCAAAGAAGCCGATGAGCTCGCGGCTCGCCCAGCCGTTGTATTTCTCGACCAGGTGATAGGGCATCTCGTAGTGCGACAGGGTCACGAGCGGCTCGATATTGTGAGCGCGCAGGCAGTCGAAGACGCGGTCGTAGAAGGCGAGGCCGGCCTCGTTGGGCTCGGCGTCGTCACCGTTGGGGAAGATGCGGCTCCAAGAGATGGACATGCGGAACATGGTAAAGCCCATCTCGGCGAACAGCGCGATGTCCTCCTCGTAGTGATGGTAAAAGTCGATACCGTCATGGTTGGGGTAGAAGCGGTTAGGGTCGATGTCGATCGTAATCTGGCGCGGCTCCTTGTAGCTGCCACCCAAGAAGTGGTCGTCGACCGACGGACCGCGGCCGTCAACGTTCCAAGCGCCCTCAAACTGATTGGCGGCCGTGGCGCCGCCCCAATAGAAACCCTCGGGGAATCCCATAAGTGCCTCCTCGCTCATGCGTGTTGCTGATGAAACGAGTATGCCGCCGAGTCGCTCCAGGCCAGGGCGAAGGCGCCGATTTGGACACTTCTTTTCGCAGACGCGCGCTGCAACAGCGCTGCAGCTGAAACTTTTTGACACCGAAGGAGCGAAGACAATCCGCCCCGCGCTTACCGGCGGTATGCCGCGGGGGTGCAGCCATACTTGTCGTGAAACTTACGGTAGAAGAAGCTCATGTTTTCATAGCCCACCGCATGCGCAGCCGCCCCGGCCGTGGCGCCGCCGCGCAGAAGCTCGGCCGCACGTACCAGGCGTCGCTCCTGCACAAGCTGCCTAAAGGTCTTGCCCACATGCCGCTTGAGGAGCGCCGTCGCATAATTAGGGCTCAAGCCAAACTCCGCCGCCATCCCCTCGAGGGAGCATGCAGCGAATTCGCGATCGATATAGCCAAGCATTCCCGTCACCAGGGCAGTGGGCCCCGCTGCGCCGTCCGCCGCGCCGCGCACCAGCTCGCGCTCGTAGCAATCCATGAGCTCGGCCAAAAACAGCTGAAACAGACGCAAGACGATCTCGGGACCGTTGGGGCTCGGGTCGTACAGCTCGCAGAGCATCTCCTGCATGTAGCGCCGAATCCGACGGCTCTCGCCGCAATGAAAACGGACATGGCCCCGATGGTCCGTCTCGCTGTTGAGCGCGTTGAACAAAAACCGCGAGACCGCGCTCTCGCGCGAGAGGCTCGACTCGAGACTCCGGCGCAAAAAAGAGCGTGAAACGGTCATGCTCAGCATGATGTCGTCCTCACCAAGCGCCGCCACGGCATGCGGGCAGAGGGCGTCGAGCAAAAGCACCTCGTTGCGGCCCAGCTCGAGCCTCTCCCCCGCCACCGTCTGCGGGCAGCGTCCGCGATACACATAGCTCAGCTCCACGTAATCATGCACGTGCTCGGGAACTGCATTAAAGCGCGAGTTTTTCCTTATCGTCAGGCCACGCGGCATGCCGGGCTGGGCATAGGCAAACCCTGGCTGGCCAATCTTGCGCACTGGGCATCCGTCGATTTCGACATGCTCGGTCATAATCGACCAATCAAATGCCATGCCGTCTTTATAAGCGATCTCACTGGCGCTCAGTTCGTTGAGCCTACGCTCGAGCTCGTCGATCTCCATGGCTTGCCAATCGTTGATTTGGTCATAGTTCGTCGTGATTCAGATATTAGCAGAACGCGCCGACGCGTCCATAATCTGTGCTATGCAGCAGATCGATCGAGCCAAGGAGGATCCATGACCGCGTACTATCAGCAGGTGCTCGAGGGCACATACGACAACCACGTGCTTCCGTTTTTGTGGATGAAGGGCGAGAGCCATAAGACCATTGCCGAGTATCTGGAAAAGATCGCCGGCGCCGACATCCACGAGGTCTGTCTCGAAAGCCGCCCACACCCCGATTTTTGCGGCGAGGGCTGGTGGCGCGACTTGCGCTTTGTCATTGACGAGTGCAGGCAGCTGGGCCTTAAGCTCTGGATCTTGGACGACGCGCACTTCCCCACGGGCTTTGCCAACGGCGCCGTCAAGGAGGCCGTGCCCGAGCTCCGCAAGATCGTGCTCACGCACCGCACGTTCGACATCGTGGGCCCCACGTCCGCCGCGAGCATCGCGCTCGCCAACATGCTCGACAAAACGGAGCGCTTCTACGGCGTGACATTTATGCAGGACGGCAGCCCCGTCGACGTCGCTTACCGAGTAATCGACGATGCAGACGGCAACCCCAGCCGCCTGGTCCTCGATGCACCTGCGGGCCTCACGCAGGCATGCGTGATGTTCACGAGCGGCAAGACCTCCTACAACGAGGACTACATCAATATGGTCGACCGCGCCTCGGTGGCGCAGCTCATCGATGCTGTCTACGAGCCGCATTTTGAGCATCTGGGCGATGAGTTTGGCAAGACGATCCTGGGCTTTTTCTCCGATGAGCCCGGATTTGCCAACGAGAAGGGCACCACGGGCCCCGATGGCATCTCGGACACGCTCATCGGCAAGGCCACCGCGCCCCTACCCTGGTCGGCCGAGCTTGAGCGTCGCCTACGCGCGGCACTGGGCGAGCGCTACCTGGCCGAGCTCCCGCACCTGTGGGACCGCGAGCCGGCCGGCGCGCACGTACGCCACGTCTATATGGACATCGCGAGCACCCTCTATAAGGAGTGCTTCTGCGACCAGCTCGGAGACTGGTGCCGCGCGCGCGGCGTGCAGTACATCGGCCACGTTATCGAGGACAAGGACTGCCACGCGCGCCTGGGCGTGGGCGCCGGGCACTACTTCCGCGCCGTGGGCGGTCAGGACATGGCGGGCGTCGACATCGTGATCAACCAGCTGGTACCCGGCATGGACCGCGGCCTTCACAGCTACGGACGCGGCGTGTGGGACCTCGAGTTCTATAACTACGTGCTGCCCAAGCTGGGCTCCTCGGCAGCACACCTCGATCCCAAAAAGCAGGGGCGCTGCATGGCCGAGGTCTTTGGCGCATTTGGATGGCACGAAGGCCTACGCGAGATGAAGTGGATCGCCGATCATTTTTTGGTGCGCGGCGTCAATTGGTTTGTGCCGCATGCCTTTAGCATGGCCGCCTTCCCCGACTGGGACTGCCCGCCGCATTTCTATGCGCATGGCCAAAACCCCCAGTTTGCACACTTTGGGCAGCTCATGAGCTACATGAACCGTACGGCGAGCCTGCTGAGCGGCGGGCGCGCAACGACCCCGGTGGCGCTTCTCTACCATGCGGACGCCGAGTGGACAGGCGAGGCGAACTTTATGCAGCATGCCGCCTCCGAGCTTATGCGCGCGCAGGTCGACTTTGACATCGTGCCGGCAGAGGCATTTGAGGACGCAGGGCGCTATGCCGTTGAAATTGCCGCAGACGGTAGCGGCTTTGGCGTGAACGGCCAGGCATACCGCTGCCTGGTGATGCCCGGAGCCGAGTTTGTCGGCGGAGCCGTGCTCGACTTTGCCGCGCGTGCCGCAGCCGCAGGTGTTGCCGTGTACGCGCTGGATGAGTTGCCGAACAAGCGCTACGACGGTGACACTGCAGGTCGCGAGGGCTTTGCCTCCCTGGATGCAGCCGCGGTCGCCGGCATCAAGCTCCTGGCGACCACCGAGCTCGCAGACACACTTGCCAACACCGGCATGCAGACCGTGGTTTGCGCCGAGCCCCAGCCCTGGCTGCGCGCACTGCGCTACGAGCGGGCGGGCGAGACCTATCTGATGCTCGTCAACGAGCATCCCAAGCAGGGTATCTCCACTCAGATTGCGCTTGCCGACGGCACACCCGTTGCAGGCGCGCGCCTCGATCTGCTCAACGGCACCGAGCCCGCCGCCTTTGACGGCACGCTCGAGCTGGCTCCCTACGAGAGCTGCATCGTGGTCCTTGGGGCTACAGGTTCCGTTGCTGTGGCAACCGCCGAAGACGAAGCCACATGCGTCGACGGGCCCTGGGCGGTTGCCTTCTCTGCCCCTGGCACCGATGCCTTTGGCGAGTCTGTTGAGCTTGCAGACCTGCACGACCTTTCCTCGGCCGAGTTCCCCGGCAAGGCCGGCACATTCCGCTACCAGGCTTCCTTTGTCCTGGGCGAAGCGGCCACCCGCACCGTCATCGACCTTGGCGAGGTCTTTGAGACCGCAACCGTCACCCTCGACGGCAAATCCCTCGGCACGCGCATCTGTCCGCCTTACTGCTTTGAGGCCGGCGCGCTTTTGGCCGGCGAGCACGCGCTTGCGATCGATATCATCAACACCCTCGACCATGCCGTCCCCGACGTGTTCGGCATGACCGAGCCCTCCGAGCCCAGCGGTCTCTTGGGGCCCGTACGCGTGCTCGGGTAACGCCCCGGGCGCAAACGGCCCAACAAGGACAGCGCCCTATGTTGAGCCCACAACAGCGAGCGGGCCCCTGGTGCGGCAAATTGGGCCGAAAGAGGAGGGATGTGTGCTTCCGCACGCGCCCGACGATTGAAGCCCAAGGTGCCGTGCCAAGGGCCCGCGCAGCGTCGAGCGGTCCGTCGTTCATAGACCGGCGGACCAAAACTCCCAGCCAAGCCGAACGTTTTATTTATCGCTATGATTGGTTTATCGCGACGCAAACGCATAGGAGCCATATGGATATCAGGCGGAAGATCACGCAGGGCAAAAGCCTCACCCCCACCGAGCAACAACTTGGGCGAACGGCCCTCGCCATGGGCGAGGATGTGCGCGGGCTTTCCATTAAGGAATTTGCCGCGTGCGCCAACGTTTCGGTCGCGAGCGTGCACCGCTTTTGCAAAAAGCTCGGCCTCGAGGGATTCAAAGACCTCAAGGTCGAGCTCATCCGCCAGGCGACCGAGGCGGGCAACCGGCGCGACGTGGACATCAACTTTCCCTTCGATGCCACCTCCACCCCTGCGCAGGTGATGGAGCGCATGGAGGGGCTCTACCAGACCACCTTGGCCGAAACGCAGGAGCTGCTCGACCCTGCACAGCTCGACCACGCCGCCAAGCTCATCATGCGCGCCGGCACCGTGGACATCTACACGGGCTCGCATAACCTGTATCCAGCGGGAATGTTCCGCGATCGCCTGCTTTCCGCCGGCAAAAGCGCGACGTGCCACGACAGCGTCGAGGCGCAGGTGCGCACGGCGCTCGCCTCGGGTCCCGACCATGTGGCAATCATCATCTCCTACAGCGGCCTTGCCCCCAACCTCAAGGAGATCTTGCCGATCCTTAGCAGTCGACATGTCCCGGTCATCGTCATCGGCACGCCGTACTGTGCCCGCATTCACCCCGGCTTTGCCGCCTATCTCACGGTAAGCGACCACGAGAGCATGACGCACCGCATCACGCAGTTCGCCAGCCATATCGCCGTGCAATACGTACTCGATTCGCTCTATAGCAGCTACTTTGCCAAAGATTACGCCCGCTGCTCCGAGTTCTTAGAGCGCTCGTTCCCCTACACCCGCCTGCCCGGACTCAAGTAGCGACGAGCGTGGATTTTTGGACACCAACCTAGCGAGCGTGGATAATCTCCCACTTTGAGCCCGCACACAGGCCAAAACCGGGAGATTATCCACGCTCATTTTGGGTCCCCTGGGAACGCATGAGGAGGGCGGATAGACAGCCGTTATTTGCGAGGCGTCAGCGACGTAAAGAGTCCGTGTTGGTTGCAGTAAAGATATATCCTGCCGCGCCCGGTAATATGGAAGCGCGGCTGCACCGATTGCTCTGGATAGAGCTTCTTAAAGCAGATGCCGTCCATAGTCGCATATGCCACAAAGCTAATGTAGTGATCCTTGGTCATGGGATGATCGAGCGTGACGTACCAATCGTCCTCGATGCGCTCGATGGAAAAGGCGTGGTCCGCGCCCGGCTCTTCGGCCTCCTGGGGAAACATCGTGGAGCCACAGCAGCTAAAGCTGCCTTCTCCGAGCGTGTGCACAACGTTTCCGCAGATAGGGCAAACGTAAAAGACGCCTTTGAGCATATTGCCTGCACGGTTGGCGTTGGCCCGAATGTCACCAGCCAAAAGCTCAGCCACGCTTATGCCGAGTCTCTGGGCCAAAGGCTCGACGAGGGAAATGTCGGGAAGGCCGCGGCCGGATTCCCACTTGCTGACAGCTTTATCGGTCACGCCAAGGCTTTCCGCCAGGGCGCGCTGGGTGAGGCCGCGCTCTTCGCGCAGCTGCTTGATGGCATGCGCTGCCAAAAAAGTAGGCTCTGTTAGACCAAGGTTGACATAAAAACGATGTCACCGCGAGGCGGTA
>CABJBO010000019.1 GCA_902363875.1 Coriobacteriaceae bacterium
GGCGGAGGCGGGGCATGCCCCGCCTCTTACACCACATCTCTGCGCGCTACCCGCTCGGCCGCCTCGATCACGTGTTTGGCGAGGATCGCCGTCGTCACAGCGCCCACGCCGCCCGGCACGGGCGTGATGGCGTTAACAACCGGCTCCGCAGCATCAAAATCGACGTCCCCGACCAGCTTGCCAGCGGCCTCGTCCCAATTAATGCCAACATCGATGATCGTCTGGTCCTCGCGAATGGCATCCACGCCAATCGTGTGCGCGCGTCCAACGGCGGCAACCACAATGTCGGCAGCACGGCACTCGGCAGCAAGGTCGCGCGTATGCGTATGGCACGTCGTCACGGTCGCATTGCGCGCCGTAAGCATGGCGGCAACAGGACGCCCGATCACCAGCGAGCGCCCGACCACAGCAACCTTAGCTCCATCCAGCTCAACGCCGTAATGATCCAGCAAAGCAAGCACGGCTTCGGCTGTGCAGGGGGCAAAACCCTCGCCGCGCCCCGAAAGCGTGGTGAGCAGCGAAGCCGGCGTCATGGAGTCAACGTCTTTGGCAGGATCGAGTGCCGCGGCAACCGCGTCCTCGTCAAGGCCGGCGGGCAGCGGGCGGAACATCAGGCAGCCATGAACAGACGAATCGGTATTGATGTCCTCGATGGCCGCCAACAGCTCGTCCTGCGAAACATCGGCGGGAAGCAAAACGCGGCGAGCTTCAATGCCAACCTTCTCGCAGCGCTTGAGCGCACCGCGCTCGTAGGATAGGTCGTCCTCGCGTTCACCCACACGCACGATAGCCGACGTCGGAACAACGCCCCGCTCGCGCAGGGCTGCGCAGCGAGCAGCAAGTTCCTCAGTCAACGCGCGGGCGACGGGAGCACCCTTCAGTAGCTCAGCCATGGCTATCCCCTCTTCCTTGCGGCGTCGGCGGCGCGGCGCGCCAGCGCATCGGCGCGCGGCAACCACATGTCGAGCAACTCATCACACGCCGTCTCGAGCTCCTCAGCACGAGCGCGATCCTTCATAGACGTGGTGTTCGCAAAGAGCGTCAAGCTCGCGCCCTGCATAGCAGAACGGCAGAACACGGCGCCGCACGCCACATCGGACAGCAGCTGACGCGAACCCTTGTCGGCCATGTCCTCGAGCAGCGCCAGTGCACGCCCGCAGGCATCCATAATGCGATACGGCGGCATAGCGGCCACATGCAGCGCATCCTGAATCGCGGTCGCTCGAGCCGGATCGTCACGCGGAATACCGTACGCCGCGGACACCTGCCCATAGGCACGAACGTCCTCGGCAACCAACTCGACAAGCTCCTGGGCCAGCTCATCAGCATGGGCAAACGCACGCGTCAGGTCATCCGCACGATCAGCAAGCGCGGGATTGGTCGCACCGTAGCGGGCAACCATTCCGCACAGCGAGGCGCCCAGCGCGCCCACAAAGGCGCTCGCGCTGCCACCGCCGGGAACCGGCTCGCGCGCGGCCAGCGCCTCGGCAAACCCGCGGCAGGTCTTGTCCATCATCTCTTGGCTCATGCACATGCACCTTCAAGTCATATACATCGGTCGGGTGGCAACCGCCGACCGACCGCATCGATCACGTAATGGTGCTAAGTCTAGCCCATAAGCACATGGGCGTCAGCGCACCTGGCCATCGCGGATTTCTATGGCACACGATAGGCGGCAGCGACACAAACATGGGACACATGGCCCACCTTTCGAGACTCCCGGGCAGCACAAGCTGGGGCATATCTATAAGTAAGGAACCCGTTGGGGCACGGCCGGGCAACGGCCACAAGCAATGAACGGAGGCATAAGCCGCACAGCACACAGAGACATCCGCCGCCAGCGCAATCAGTACCCCAACAGCATGCGGCGCCGTGATGTCATCGGCAGACAAGGAGGACGCCACCATGAAGAAAAAGACCCTATCGATTCTTTCCCTTTGCATCGCCCTCTTTGCCGCATTTGCCCTTGTCGGCTGCGGCGGGAGCGCATCGGGCGGAAGCGGCAGCACCGCCAAGAGCGAGAGCAAGGAAAAGGCCCCCGTCGCCAAGAAGACCGACTTTATCTGGTTTAAGGTCGAGATGCCCGAGGGCGTCGGCGTAAGCGACTCCGCCGGCAAGAATGCCGACAGGGTCCAGCTCACCTTCCCCGAGAACGAGAACACCACAGTCGACCGTTTCATCCCCGTTTGGCAAGAGAAGATGACGGCCGAAGAGTCCTTTGCAGAGCAGGCCGAAAGGCACACTGGAACGTTCCAGTGGGAGGATGGCGACCCCGTCGAGTATAACGGCAGGACGTGGCTCGTCGGAACGTACGAGGACAACAGTGGCATCACAACCCTCCTCTTTACCGACGTTGAGCCGGGAAGCATCTATGTCCTTATCTCGAACTTCGACCTGCACAAGAAAGAAGCCGAGGCGCTCCTCAACTCCATCGAATTCCCCGATGACATGGCAGAGGCAGTTTCCGAGGCGCGCGAAGTCGAGATTTCGAGCATCGAGCTCAAGTAACGGGACACCCGCACGCGCCTACGCGCACCTGCGCACATGCGCCCCATTAAAGCAACGGGCACCCAACCCCGGGGAGGGCCGACAGGCATCGGCCCTCCCCTCTTTTGGACCCGCGCATATTGCCACTTGTCGGCGCAAATCCGGCCCTCAGAATGGGACACATGGCCCACCCTAGCGAGCCGTCCACGCGTACAGTAAAGGCAGGTAATCCATGGGCGGTTACAGATCGAGGAGGACACGACCATGAAAAAGAAGGCCTTTGCGATTCTCACACTCTGCATTAGTCTCCTTGCCGCGGTTGCCCTGGTGGGTTGCGGCGGAAGCGGCGGCGCTACCGGCAGTGGCGGTGGCGGCGGCGCAGAAAAGCCAGCCGTGGATATGAGGACCGACTTCATTTGGTTTAAGGTCGAGGTCCCCGAGGGCGTCGAGATTACCGACGTCGCAGGCGACACGGCCGACAGGGCCCAGTTTAGGTTCACCGAGAGCGAGCACGTCAGCGATCGCTTCATCCCCGTCTTCGACTCTGACAAGAACGCCGACGAGCTGTTCGACTACGAGGCAAAGTGGAATGCCAGCTTTGAGTGGACCGAGAATGACCCCGTCAAGTACAACGGCAAGACTTGGCGCAACGCTTCCTATACACACTCGGGCGGCGTAACGACCGAATACTTCACCGACGTTGACGGCGGCAGTGTGTATGTGCGTATCGACAACGTCGAGGAGCACAAGGACGCCGTCGAGACCATGATGAAGTCTCTGGAATTTGCCGACGACATCGCCGAGGCCAAGACCGAGGCCATGGACGTCAAGCTCGACGATATCGAGATCAAGCGCTAAGCGACTGGCGAGCGCAACGGGAAACACGGTCGCAGTGCAAACAAGCGACGGTACCCCAGCGCTTCGTACCCAGGGAGGGCCGGTAAACCGACCCTCCCTTTCTTATGCCTGTAGCCGACGAACGCGAGGATGCCGGACGCCGGAACCGCCCCAAATGTGGCAACAGTACGAAAACGACAAACACCCCAACACGTCCGCCCACCGATTTATTGCGCCGCGCAGACAATTAAACCAGCATCTTTAAACATCTGGGCAGTATAGTGACCAAAACTATCGCATAACCGCACCCTGCGAATGGAGGAGTCATGGCCGAACATCATGCCATCAGTCGCCGAGCGTTTACGCTGGGCTTAGGTCTTGCGGCACTGTCGCCGCTTGCAAGCCTGCCAGAAACCGCGGCACCGGGCATTCCCCTGCGAGCGGCATTTGCAGACGACACGCCCAAACCGGCGGAGCACCTCGGTAATTTCGTCATTCGCCTTCGCCCCGCGGGCTTTTTTCGCACCGCGAGCGTCAACCAAGACGGCAACGTTCGCGGCAACGTCTGCCACCTGTTTAACGACGGCACGTCCAGCAAGCTCATCCTTGAGAACGTAACGACCAAGAATGACGATACAAACTGGTATGCTATCCGCACCTTGCTCAATTTCGAAGAGCATAAAAAGACGGGCTACAGCATTTGGTCGGTCGACGACGACTCTGACAAAGATGGAAAGGTCATCCACGTATGGGGCGGCGAGTATGACAACAAGCCCAGCCGCGCTTTTGCGTTCGAGCGTCAATCAAACGGAACCTATATCATCCGAGACCGCACGGTCGAGAAAGAAACCGAGAAAAAAGACATTAAGTACCTGGCAATAGAATCGAACGGCGAAGACCAGGACAACAATAAGATCTGCCATAAGAGTAAGAGCATTCCGTGGGAGCTCGAACTTATCGGTTACGACATGAAAAAGAACGATGCCACGGTTAGCAGCCTCGACTGGATCACGTACAGCAGCTACGTCGATGGGCCATGTTGGATGAAATACGTCGACGACAACAAGTTCCTCGACGAGCTGAGCATCCCGGGTACGCACGATTCGGGCACCTGCAGCGTGGACAACGACACTGAGCCCCAATCCTCGCAAGTAAAATGCCAGCAGGATTACATTCCCACGCAGTTGCTCGAAGGCATTCGCTATTTTGATATCCGGCTCGGAAAGGGCGACGACCCCGGTATCGACCACGGGGATTACTACCTGCTCAAAAAAGACGCGTACTTTATGCATCTTTCCGATGTCATAGGCTACTTCAAAACGTTTTTGAACGAAAACCCGACAGAAGCGCTCATCATGCTTGTATCACAAGGCAACGACGAGGCTACCGACGAAAGTGTTACGACGGCTTTCGCCAAGGTTTTGGACGACAACCCCAAACTGTTCTATACGTCGAGCCGAATCCCCACGCTACACGAGGTGCGCGGAAAGATCGTTCTGCTGCGTCGATTTAGGCTCGCCGGCAACAGTGTAAGCGGCCACACGTGGGGCCTCGACCTTACCGAATGGGATGACAAGATCAAGGCTCACTCCGACAGCGCCACTATGTGTCTCGTCCAAGACGCGCGGGGCTTTGAAGCCGCGGGGGAAACAGGCGACAAAGAGCCCTATTGCACCAAGGTATACGCCCAGGACAAGTACAAACTCACGGGAACCGACAAGCTCAGCTGGGTCGATAATGCGCTGAAGGAAACGACCGGGCGCACGCGCAACAAGGTGGACGTCGTGGACGATGACGGGGCCAAGGTGCAAGCCCGTGCAGCTGGTCTATCAACTACACCAGCTGCACGGGCTTGTCGCACGGAGGCAATCCTTTTACCTCGGCACGAGTAGTCAACGAGCATCTGTATAAGAGCCCGTACATCAACCCCAGCGGCACCGAGGATACAAAGTCAGATTACCTCAAGCACATTGGCATCATCGCATCCGACTTTGTTGATGCGGCGCTGGCCCGGAGCATCTACCAGCGCAATTACGATACGGAGCACAAGCAGACGGCTTCGTACTATCTCCCGTACTATCTCCCGACCCGCATGCGCATGACGTACGGCGACTCGCTGAGCGATGCCTCATTCCAGGATGGCAAGACCGTTGGCGAGGGTCATTTCCGCCTTGCCGACAGCAGCAACGCGCTCAACGCGACAGCTTCGGGCCATGCGTTTGCCATTGAATACGTGGATGTCGACGCCCTGGGCAACGAGACCGTTACGGGGCTGCAGGGCTCTGTGCCCATCGATATCGATCCACGCGCGCTGACGCCCCATTTTGAGGGACTCGAAGGCCTTAAGGCCGGCGAAGACGTGCGCGCCAAGATTGCGGCATCACTCGAGGGCAAGCTCGAAACCGATGCCTGCACGGCCCAGCTCGAGTTTGTGCACGACGCGGACGGCGCTCCGGGCACGGCAATGGCCGAGGGCGAAACATTTGCCGCAGGAACGTACTGGGTGCGCGTGAACGGTCTCTTGGGCGACGCGGCGCAGAACTACACGCTCGCCAGCGACGGAGCCGCAAGCTTTACCGTAGCGGCCTCGGGCAGTGCGGGCGGCACCGGCAGCGACACGGGTTCCAACGCAGGCGGCGCCGACAAGAACGGCAAGAGCAACAAGAGAGACCAGGGCAAGAGCTCGGGCGAAAAGCTCGCCAACACGGGCGACGGCTCTGGCGTTGCCGCCGGGCTCGCTGCCGCCGCCGTGGCGACAACGGTCGCAGGTGCAGCAATGCTTGCCAGTGACCGCGACAATACCGAGGACGTTAACGAATAGGCAAGCCAGTCTTTTGGGCGCATTAACTCAATCGGGGCGCAGAATACCGTTCTGCGCCCCGATTTTTACCTTGGCCCGAACGCCGCTATCGGCTACATCACCATGTTCAGAGCTTTCACAAATTCCTGGGCCTTCGCACGGCTACTCAGGCTAAAGACGCAAGCGGTTAACAGTCGATTGCGCAGAAAAACATCGCGGCCTTTGATTCTATTGACGCCCGTAATGTCCTTAAGATAGACAATCTCGGTGTGCTTGCCGCCAAAAGTGCCCTTCTTAAGCACCTCAATGCGGTTAGGGTAGATCTTGACGTCTTTAAACCTACCCGAACCTTTGTCCTGGAATAGCAGCGTGTTATTGTCCATACGCGTCACTCCCGTGGGGTTCGCTAAAACTGTCTCTATTGCCACATTTTAGTCACCGCAAGGCTCCCATGCGAAGGTGCCAGACAGCACAGCAATTCGTGTCCGCGCGAGGCTTTAAACTAGATGCAATATAGATGCATTCCACAAGAGGAAAGTGGGGCGACAGTGATGGGCGAACTGGTAAACCGCGAGGAATCGACAATCGTGCCAGAAGTTTTTTACAAGCAGGTTTCCTCGATCCTCAACGCCGCTCGCGACAAGGCCTATACCGCCGTTAACTTTGCGATGGTTGAGGCATATTGGGAGATCGGCAAGAGTATTGTTGATGAGCAGGGCGGAGAGGAGCGCGCCAAGTATGGAGAGGCGCTGCTCAAGGCCCTCGCAATCAGACTTACCAAAGATTTTGGTAAAGGTTTTGAAGCAAGAGAGCTGCGTAAAATGCGTCAGTTCCATCTTGCATTTCCAATTCGGGACTCACTGCGTCCCGAATTGAGTTGGACACATTACCGCAGGTTAATACGCATTCCTGACCCCGAAACTCGAACATGGTACATGAACGAATGCGCCGATTCTCGTTGGAGCACGCGTCAGCTCGAGCGCCAGATCAACACCATGTTCCGCGAGCGCCTACTTGCCAGCAAGGACAAAGAGGCCGTCACCCAGGAAATCCAAAAGAGCGCCCCGGCTCGTCGCCCCGAGGATATCATCCGCGACCCATATGTACTGGAGTTTTTAGGTTTCTCGGACGATGCTACGTTTCGTGAGAGCGATCTAGAGCAGGCGCTCATCACGCATCTTCAGAAGTTCCTGCTGGAGCTTGGCCGTGGCTTCGCTTTCGAGGCGCGCCAAAAGCGCATCACCTTTGATGGGCGCCATTTCTATATTGACCTTGTTTTTTACAACTATCTGATGCGCTGCTTCGTGCTCATCGACCTTAAGACCGATGACCTTACGCATCAGGACCTGGGCCAGATGCAAATGTATGTGAACTACTACACGCGCGAACTCATGAACGAAGGCGACAATCCGCCCATAGGCATCGTGCTCTGCGCGGACAAAAGCGATTCGATCGTCGAGTACACGCTGCCCGAAGACAACGACCAAGTGTTTGCCGCCAAATACCTGCCATATCTTCCAAGCAAGGAAGAGCTGGCGCGCGAGCTGAGTGCCGAGTACCGCGCCATCAACGAAGCGACTAATGGCGAAGCGCAAGGGTAGCGGCACGTTGCGACCGATACCCCCGACGGCGCTCCACATCACCCGGGATAAGAGGAGCTTTCCATGACAGACAGACCGAAAACAACACTGCGCGACTGCATCTATGGGCTTGCCGTCGGTGACGCGCTGGGCGTTCCCTACGAGTTCAGGCCCCGCGGTACGTTCGAATGCACGGACATGATCGGCTACGGCACGCATGGGCAACCCGCCGGCACCTGGAGCGACGACACATCTATGACGCTTGCTACCTGCGACTCGATTAGGGAGCTCGGGCACATCGACACCGCGGACATGCGCGACAAGTTCGTAAGCTGGATTGCCCGTGGCGAGTATACGATCGACGGCGTTTTCGATTACGGCGGTACGACCGCCCGCGCCCTGCGCACCGGCAAAGGAGGCTCCGGCGAGCGCGACAACGGCAACGGATCGCTCATGCGCATCGCTCCCCTGGCGTTCACCGATGCGACAGACGAAGAGGTCAGCAAGGTCTCCGCGATTACGCACGCCCACAGAACGTCGACCGACGCATGCATCATATTTGTCGAGCTGATGAGGGATGTGATGAACGACGTGCTCCCCTCGTGGGCGCTCCATCTGAAAGGCGTGCCTGAGCAGGAGATCAGGTCGGGTGGCTTCGTGCGCGACACGCTTAAGGCAGCCACCTGGTGTTTCGTCAACACTAACAGCTACGAAGATTGCGTGCTTGCCGCCGTCAACCTAGGCGACGACACCGACACCACCGCAGCCGTCGCCGGCGCCCTCGCCGGCACGGCATACGGTCTCAAAGCCATCCCACAGGAGTGGATCGACACTCTGCGCGGCAAAGAGCTGATTGAGAGCTGCCTGTTTTAAGGCGCCATTCAAGAAATAAGGCAGGAGGCATCATGGAGAGGAAGATCGCGAATATCGATGAGTTCCAAATGGGCGAAAACGAGACCCCGATACTCCCAACGGGACTGATGGAGGAAGAAAACCTTTACGTCCTTCCCGACGGGCGCTACCTCCCCTGCGGGGTCTACCGGACCGAAGATGGCGGCTCACTCATTTATGAGCCATCCGGGCTCAGCTTCTTCGGGCAGATGCTTGCTCAATTCAAAGAGAGCTAAAGGCTTGATTGCCCGTCAGATCGACACTGCTCCAAACCAGGGGGTGGATAGGATGTCTCCCACCGCGGCCCGTGAGGTAGAATTATGCCTGCCGCGGAATCCGCCTGCGGGCAACGCTCTAATCTCTGATTGGGGTGAAGCCTATGAACTTGTTTCTTGAAATCCTGCGCCTCTCGATGTATGTAACCGGCATCGTCCGGAACCTCTACTCGATCTGGCGGGAATATAAGCAGTAACGGATAGCGAAGGGAGTCATGCAAAGGGCCGGTTGCACCCGGCCCTTTAGACGATAATACCTGCGTTGCCCGCGCTTCCAAAGTTGACCGACTGAGGAGCGGGTTCCGCGGCACATCCTGATTTTACCCAGTGGCAAGGCTCTTTTACAGCCGTTCCACCGTTTATTTACATCTGCCAATCAAGACGAGACTACTACGCACCTTTATTACACACGATATTTTCAGCCTGGTATAACCAAGTTCAATAATAGAATGCAAATCCAACCACCGTGTCTGATTACAAAAAGATTTTTGCCTTTTCTGCAGCAAACTCTTCCTCGGTAAGCACTCCACTATCACGCAGCGTTGCAAGCCTCTCAAGCCTTGCAACTACATCAATCACTATCCGCCAGCGTCTCAATAGTCTGTGAAACCTGCGGATACCGCTCAAGCTCCTTCGATAGGGCATCGACTATCTCGGCAATATTCTTTGCATTTTTGCCCCCGTTTAATACGTTTGCCCTGACCTTAGATGACGACTTGACAGTAACGCCAGATCCGCCTTCAACTGGAACAACCGAAATACTGATATTTTCGCCCCAAGACCAAAGGCTCATACCAATCTCGGCTGCAACTGTTCTTGTTGTGGGCGATGCACTATCAACTTTTACTTTAGGCAGCTTTTCCATAGCTGCCTTCAAGGCATTAAACGTGTCGTCAGGAGAATACGGTACCTGAAGCTGAAGCTGCTGATCCGCAAAACCCATAATCTGGCCTCCGCTTCTTACAAGATTAAGGCTATCGACAATGGTAGCACGTTCCCAGCAGTCTTAAATTCGTCTCATGACCTTGCGATGCCGCCCGACGCCCCGGCTCCGCTTCCCTACTTCCCAAAGATCGCAGCGAACAATCCCTTGCGCTTGGGTTTTTCTTCTCGGTAGGAACCCTCGGCAGCCGCTGCCACCTGACGTGGCTGCTCGTCGCCTCCACGGCGTACGATCTGGTATAGAAACGGCGATTTAACGTATTTGACCTCGACGGGCGTGGCGTGAACGGTGCTTTCGCCGGACAGATGCAGGCTCGGATTGAGCGGCGCCACAATATGCGTCTCGCGCTTGTCGCTAAACACCACCGCCGCCGCACGGCCCGTCTGGCCGTTCACGGCAATGCGCACCTGCTCGCCATTACGTCCATCCGACGCGGGACGATCGACAAAGTAGACCGGCACCAGAACCAGGCCGTCCTTGTGCTTGCGGGCCTTGCGCGTCCAGGTGCGGATGCTCTTTTTATTGAGCCCCAGGAAAGTCTCGGCATCGTTGCCAACAATGTCGAGCGCCAGCTTGTCAATGACCACCTGGTCCTTGGTGGACGCATCGACGGAGACAACGCGGAAGTCGCCTTCCTGCATGGCCGGGTCGAACGACCCAACCTTGGCAAAGTCCCATGGCTCCAGAATGCCCATAAGGCGAACGTCCAGGTAGTTTGCCCTGGGATATGCCCAGTCGAGCACCTCGTAGTACACCAGGGTCTCCTTGCTCAGGCCCTTGCCCGGGAAGGACGCCATCATGCGCAGGTCCGCGAGCGCCATGGGGAAGTAGAAGAGCATCATGTCGTTTTGAATCGCGTCTTCCACATCGTGACCGGCAAAGGCGTCTGGATATCGGCGCACCAGCTCAAGCGCATTGGCGCGCGCCTGCTGCGGCGTTATCTCGCAGGGAATACCCTGCTCGGGCACATATTCCGCACCAACGCCCATGGTCAGGCGCTTGCTAAACGTCCCCGGCTTGAGCAGGTCGGCGACACCGATCTTATTGCCGCAGGACGGGCACTCAAACACGCGCTGGGTCGACTCGCCCTCAAAGGACGCTCCGCAGAAGGGACAGGGGATGCTCACGTGCGTGGCCTCTTGGAACTCCTGGGCCGTGCCGCGGTCTTCCCACAGCAGATGCTCCAGAACCGACTGATTGCGCCAGTGCTCATTAAAGAAATACCAGTCGGGGTCCACCGGGCGCTCGAGCTGCGACACATGCGTGAGCTTAAGCAGCCCATCGACAACCGTCAGTGGCGTATGGCGAATGCACAGGGCGCTCTTGGGCTCCCCCGCATCGGCCTGCCACGGAACGACCGTGCCGCAATAGGCGCACTCAAAGCTGCGTTTAGCCTGGTGTGAGTACATAGGGCCGCCGCAGTTTTGGCATTTAATGGCAAACATCTCGTCCATGAATACGTCCTCCTTTGCACTGGGGCTGTCGACATTAAGTATGTCGGGCAGGTAAGCACGTGCCCATACCCATGTGGCCCAAAATCGAGCACCCAGGCAGACGAGAAGGCTCGCTCGTTAGCACCGGCAGACTATTGCTGCATTTTCTGAGCATCGGTGCACGGCGCCCCCGCGCGAGCTACACTATCCCCTTAAACATGATTGTGAGGACGACCGCTATGCTATTTGTAAATCGGCTGGTACATACGCTTGTTCCCGGCAGCGAGGGCGAGCCGGTCGATACCTCCCGCCGCACCAACGCGGGCTTCGCCGCAAGCCTCATCTGCATTGGCCTCAACATCACCTTGTGCCTGGCCAAGGGCATCGCGGGCCTGCTCGCTGGCTCCGTCTCCCTCATCGCCGACGCTTTCAACAACCTCTCCGATGCCTCGAGCAACATCGTGAGCCTGCTCGGGTTCCGCCTCGCCAGCCGCCCGGCAGACGAAGGCCACCCCTATGGCCACGGCCGCTACGAGTACCTCGCCGGCTTGTTTGTCGCCGTCCTGGTTTGCGCCGTCGGCATCAACCTGATCCTCGAGTCGGTCACCAAGATCATCAAGCCTTCCCCCACCGCTTACACGCTCGTTTCCCTTGCGGCACTGGCTACATCCATGCTCGTTAAGCTCTGGATGGCCGCATTCAACCGCGCGCTGGGCAACCGTATCGATTCCGAAACACTCATTGCCACAGCACAGGACTCCAAAAACGACGTCATCACCTCGGGCTCGGTCTTGGTGGCGGCGCTTATTTCGCAGACGACCGGCTTTGACCTCGATGGCTGGGCAGGCCTGGGTGTGGGCATCTTCATCTGCATCAGCGGCATGGGCCTAGTGCGCGACGCCATCAGCCCGTTGCTGGGGCAAGCGCCCGACCCCAAGCTCGTCCAGGCAATCCGCGACAAGATCATGTCCTATCCGCAGGTCTTGGGCACACACGACCTGATGGTGCACGACTACGGCCCCGGTCGTCAGTTTGCCAGCGCTCACGTGGAGATGCCCGGCGAGGGCGACGCATTTGAGCACCACGAGATCCTGGACACCATCGAGCACGACATCAAGCGCCAGATGGGCATTGGCATCACGCTGCACTGCGACCCCATCGCGACAACCGGCGATGATTTGCGCGGCTGGGTCAAGCGCGGCGTTATGCAGATCGACCCCGCGCTCTCCATCCACGACCTGCACGAGCACGACGGGTTCGTTTCGTTTGACCTGGTGCGCCCCGACGGCTTTGACATATCCGACGAGGAGCTGCTGGAGCTCGTCACGCGCATCGTGCACGAGCGCCGACCCAATGCCTCATGCGTCGTTACGTTTGACTCGGGCTTTAGCTCGCCCGACCGTCCGGCTGAACAGCTGTAGCCCGCTTAACAGCTAGTTTCCCTGCGCGCCCGAGATGCCGTTTTGCAGTGCATTCCAGGCACCCGTCGCCATGTCGCCCAAGTTCTGCGCGGTGTCGCCCAGGTTTTGTGCCGTATCGCCCAGCTCTTGCGCCTTGTCTCCCAACTCCTGTGCCTTGTTGCTCAAGTCCTCCAGCGTATTGGAACTCGAGCTGTCGGTACCGCTTTGGCCGTCGGGCGAGTTGCCCGAGCTATTCTTGTGCGTGAGTTGAATTTCGAGGTTGCCGCTGTCGTTATAGTAAGCAGAAGTAACGACCCAGTTGGCATCGATGACGGGCGTTGAGCCATCATCAGTCAGGACCACGGCATTCGAAAGATTGGCGCCGCGCGACTTGAGAAGTTTCTTGGCGTTGGACCAGTACTGCCCCGGGATATCGCTCAGATCGACGGTGCTAGACGAGGCGGACTCGGTTTGCTCGGCAGCGGTATCAGCCGTTGAACTCCCTCGCTTGTTGAGCATGCCCGACACAATGGCAAACACAACCGACAGCGCAAAGAAGATCGCCAGCACGATGAGGATCTTCTTGATCACGCTCGACGAACGCGACGGCTTCTTCTCCTCGTCCTCGCCATATTGCGGAATCGACTTGGGGTACTCGCGATACGGCTCGCGCGACTCGTAGCGAGACTGCGCCGTGCGAGGCATATACGTCGTCTGCTGAGGCTGCGGAATGGGATTTTGCGGCAGGTCATCATAGGGATTCGGCGTCGAGGCGGCATAAGAATCCTGCGGCGCGTAATCAAACGGGTCCGG
Source organism: Coriobacteriaceae bacterium (assembly GCA_902363875.1). GTDB lineage: Bacteria > Actinomycetota > Coriobacteriia > Coriobacteriales > Coriobacteriaceae > Collinsella. Next base: position 13,460 of record CABJBO010000019.1, read on the forward strand.
AGCTGCGTTGCCATAGGGGCCTTGCGAAGATACGGCATAAGAATCCCGCGCTGTGTCGCCATAGCCCATAACCCGGGTTGGCTCGGCAGAAGGCTGCGTCGCGGCGGGGTCGGTATAACCGGGGTTGGGAACAACGCGGGTCGCATCGGCGCTATCGCCAGCCTGCGCGGAACCGTAGCCGCCCATCACGGTTGTCTTGTCCTGATCCATGCAACGATTCCTTTCCGTCGCCCGTAAGCATCAAGTTATCCATGCATTCTACCCGCGCAAAAGCCCGTGACGGACAGAGCCCGTCCATATCTACAAGACAAGCGCGGCTAGAAAACAAAAGCCCCGCCGGGCCTTGGTAGGCGCGACGGGGCGGGCAAGCAGCTATGGGCAACAAGCTTAGAACAGGCCGGTGATGTTGCCGTCGTTGTCGACGTCGATGTTCTCAGCCGCGGGGACCTTGGGCAGGCCCGGCATGGTCAGAACACTGCCGGTCAGTGCGACCACAAAGTGGGCACCGGCGGAAACCTTGAGCTCACGCACCGTGATGCGGAAGTTCTCGGGAGCGCCCAGGGCCTTGGCGTTGTCGCTAAAGCTGTACTGCGTCTTGGCCACGCACACCGGCAGGTTGCCAAAGCCGTTCTCGCGCAGCTCGGCGAGCTGGCGCTTGGCGGCCGGCGTAAAGTCAACGCCATCGGCGCGGTAGACCTTGGTGGCAATGGCCTCAAGAGCGTCGGCGACATCGGCGCCGTCCTCATAGGCAAACTTGAGCTCGCTCGGCTGCTCAATCAGACGCATGACCTCATCGGCAAGCTCGAGCGCGCCCTCGCCGCCCTTGGCCCAGACCTCGGAAAGCTTAACGTTGACGCCGAGCTTCTGGCACTCGGACTCGATGAGCGCAAGCTCAGCCTCGGTGTCCGTCGGGAAGCGGTTGATGGCGACCACACAGGGCAGACCATAAACGTTCTGGATGTTGTCGACGTGACGCAGCAGGTTGGGCATGCCGGCCTTGAGTGCCTCGAGGTTCTCCTCGTTGAGGTCGGCCTTGGCGACGCCACCGTTGTACTTCAGCGCACGAGCGGTCGCGACGATCACGACGGCGCTGGGGCGAACGCCCGTCATGCGGCACTTGATGTCGAGGAACTTCTCGGCACCCAGATCGGCACCGAAGCCGGCCTCGGTAATGGCGACATCGCCAAAGCGCATCGCCATACGCGTGGCCATGATGGAGTTGCAGCCGTGGGCAATATTGGCGAAGGGACCGCCGTGGACAAACGCGGGCGTACCCTCGAGCGTCTGCACCAGATTGGGCTTGAGCGCATCCTTGAGCAGGGCCGCCATGGCACCCTGAGCCTTAAGGTCACGGGCGCGAACGGGCTCGCCGGCATAGCTGTAGCCGACAACAATCTCGCCCAGGCGCTCCTTGAGGTCATTGATGCTCGTGGACAGGCACAGGATTGCCATGACCTCGGAGGCAACGGTGATATCGAAGCCGTCCTCGCGCGGCACGCCCTGGGCCTTGCCGCCAATACCGTCGATGACATGGCGCAGCTGACGGTCGTTCATGTCGACGACGCGCTTCCAGGTGATGCGCTTAACATCGATACCGAGCTGGTTGCCCTGCTGAATATGGTTGTCGAGCATGGCGGCCAGCAGGTTGTTAGCGGCACCGATAGCGTGGAAGTCACCGGTAAAGTGCAGGTTGATGTCCTCCATGGGGATGACCTGCGCCCAGCCGCCGCCGGCGGCACCGCCCTTGACGCCAAAGACGGGACCGAGCGAAGGCTCGCGCAGGGCCACGGCACTCTTGACGCCGCGACGACGCAGGCCATCGGCCAGACCGATGGTCGTGGTGGTCTTGCCCTCGCCCGCAGGCGTTGGGTTGATAGCGGTCACGAGGACGAGCTTGGCCTGGTGATCGGTCGGCTCGTTGAGCAGTGAATAGTCGACCTTAGCCTTGTCGAAGCCGTACGGAATCAGGTGCTTTACGTCGACACCGGCGTTCTTGGCCACCTCGGTAATGGGCAGCGGTGTGACGGAACGTGCGATTTCGATGTCAGTAGGCATGGACGGTCCTTTCGTTACCGGATGAGAAAAAGACCAATTCAGCATAGCACGGGCGCGCAATAGTAAAACGCCCATAACCGATGAACGGCGATATGTTTACCCGATGCCCGGCGATAGCCCAACAGCCCGCCAAAACAAAGCGCCCTAAACGGTAGGTTCAATCCCCAGGTGCTCAAAGGTGCGAAGGGTTGCCTGACGGCCCTGCGGCGTACGAATCATCAACCCGCACTGCAGCAAATAGGGCTCATAGACATCCTCGAGCGTGCCCGGGTCCTCGCCCACCGCGCTGGCAAGGGTCGTAAGTCCCACGGCACGACCGGAGAACGTCTTGGCAAGCGTCTCCAAGATACGAATATCCATCCAGTCCAGGCCGAGCTCGTCGATCTCGAAGAACTCGAGCGCCTGACGGCAAATATCGAGCTCGATGGGGCCGTTGCCACGCACCTGCGCATAGTCGCGCACGCGCTTGAGCAAACGATTAGCCAAGCGCGGCGTGCCACGCGAGCGTGAGCCGATCTCGAGCGCGCTCGGATGGTCTATTGTCACACCCAGGATGGACGCCGAGCGCGTCACAATCTGCGCGAGTTCTTCGACCGTGTAGTAATCCAGGCGATATGAAATGCCAAAGCGGTCGCGCAGCGGGCCAGTCAGCATACCCGAGCGGGTCGTTGCCGCCACCAGCGTAAACTTGGGGATATCCAGGCGAATCGATCGTGCGGCCGGGCCTTTACCGATCACGATATCGAGGGCAAAGTCCTCCATCGCGGGGTACAGGACCTCCTCGACCGAACGGTTGAGGCGGTGGATCTCGTCAATAAACAGCACATCACCCGGCTGCAGGTTGGTAAGGATAGCCGCCAGGTCACCGGTGCGCGCGATGGCAGGGCCACTCGTGGTCTTGATCTGAGCGCCCAGCTCGTTGGCGATAACGGTGGCCAGCGTGGTCTTGCCCAGGCCCGGAGGACCCGAGAAGATCACGTGGTCGAGCGTCTCGCCACGGCTCTGCGCCGCTTCGATCAACACGCGCAGGCTCTGCTTGATGTGCTCCTGGCCACAGTAGTCGTCCAGGCGCTGGGGGCGCAAAGTGCGGTCGACATCGAGGTCCTCGGCCGTCAGCTCCGAGCCCACCATGCGCTCGCCGTGCGCCATGGATGCCGCCGGCGAGTTGCCGGGCGTCGCCCACAGGTCCTGAGAGTCATCGGCTTCCCACATCACGCATCCATTCCGAGTCGCTTAAGCGCCGCGCCGAGCAGATCCTCGACACGCATATTCTGCCCATCATACCCGCTCAGGGCAACATCGGTCTCCTGCGGGCTAAAGCCCATGGAAAGGAGCGCCGCACGGGCGTCATCGATGGCCGAGGGAGCGGCAGCGGGCACGGGCATCGCAACCTGGCCGGGAATCACGTCGACCGGCACAAAGCCCTTGTCCTTGGCAAAGGTGCTCTTGAGCTCCAAGATGAGGCGCTGGGCGGTCTTTTTGCCCACACCGGGCACCTTGGCCATGCCCTTGTCGTCCTCGGCCATCACCAGCGAATACAATTGCCCCACGGTATAGGTGGAAAGCACGGCGAGCGCCAAGCGCGGGCCAACGCCCGAGACAGACACGAGCCGATCGAACATCGTGCGCTCATCCTTAGAGGAAAAACCGAAAAGTGTCATGGCGTCCTCGCGCACCTGCATACGCGTGTAGAGGCGGACCTCGCCGCCGGGCGTCGGCAACGTGGCCGCAGTGCTGCCCGAGATGCCGAGCTCAAAGCCAACGCCCGACACATCGACGACAGCAGAGCTCATCGTGGCCTCGACAAGCGTTCCGTGGAGCTGGGAGATCATCAGTATCCGGTTCCTCTCTGTTGATAGAACTCGCCGCCGGTAAGCGCCCGGGTACGGCTGAGGTTAACGTGGCAGATGGCGCAGGCCAGGGCATCGGCGGCATGGTCGGGATGCGGGTCGTGATCGAGCTGCGTGAGCGTGCGCACCATGTAGGCGACCTGCCGCTTATCTGCGGCACCGGTACCCACCACAGCCTGCTTGATCTGCATAGGCGTGTACTCGCCGATCTCGAGCGCGCACTCCGAAAGCGCCACGAGCGCGGCACCGCGGGCATGTGCCGTGGGGATTGCCGAGCGGACATTAGCGCCAAAGTAGATGCTCTCGATGGCAGCGGTATCGGGTCGATAACGCTCCACGACACCCTTGAGGTCGCGGGCGATATGCGACAGGCGCACCGCGAGCGGACTGCCTGCGCTGGTCTCGATGCAGCCATAGGCACGGCAGCGAACCTCGCCACGCCGCTCCTCGATAATCCCCCAACCCGTATGAGCCAAACCGGGGTCGATGCCCAAAATAACCAAGCCAACCTCCCCTCGTCTTTTACCAAGCGCAAGGCAAGGCCCCGCGCACTACTCACGAACGTCTGTTCTAGAATAACACAACGGGGTCAAGATGCTTAGTTGAAGTATCGGGGTTGAGAGCGAATCCCATCCCCAGTTTAGTTCTGCGAGAAGAATGGGAACTGTCGGGGATCAACCGACGGATGCGGCATCGGGCCACCCTGGGGCCCACCCTGCGGGCCACCCTGGCCGCCCATCATCTTTTCGATGGCGTCCTGGACCTCGCCCTCAAACTTCTTCATGCCCTCGTGCAGGCGGCGCTGGCCGTCCTCGGAGCGCAGCTCCTCCATCTGCTCGGGCGAAATACCCAGCAGCTCGCCCAAAATGCCCATCATCTCGCCACGCATGCGATCGCTTGTATCCTCGTCGGCAAAGCGGCGCACCTCGGCGCGCGCCAACGAATCGACCGTCATGCGCTCCTTGCCGCTCAGCCCCAGGTCGGACCACGCGAGCATGTACGGCCAGGCGCGCTCGACAAACGAACGGGCCGAGACGATCGGCGCCGCCGGCAGCTGGCGGCGGGCCGCCTCTCCCTGGCGCACGAGCATCAGCAGCAACGAACACGCCTCGGGCTTGCCGGCAGCCATTGGGATGTCGTCGAAGGGTCGGTTGCGGTCCACGTGCGACTCAAGCGCACCATCGACCTCGCCCGGCTCAAGCCCGCCGAGCAGCTGCGCCGCGCGGTCGAGCATGTCGACCGGACCGTCAAGCGTCGAGAGCGCTTGCGCCAGCACGCGCTCCATGCAATCCTCCACCGCGTTGAGCGTCACGAGCTCCTGCGGCACCACGGCAGACGTACGGTTGCGCACGCGCGCCACAAACTCGAGCGTCGACAGGTATACGTCGCCAAAGGGCGCGTAATCGCCCTGGTAGCCACCGCAAAGTGCCGGTGCCGCCAACGCGTACTCGGTCTTGGAAAGCGGGCTCAACGCCATCGCACCCAGCTCGAGCGCCGTATCCTCCAGCATGAGGCCCAGCGTGCGAGAGCGCAGGCGCTCGGCGTCGCCCGCCGACACATCGCGGTCGAGCACACGCGCGGCATCCGGCGCATCGCGCTCAACCGTGCGAATATGCAGGCGCTCGGCAATCGCGCGGACGGCGGCACAGCGAGCAGCCTCGGCCTCCTCCTGCGCCGGCGTAAAGATGCGGTTGCGTCCCAGCACCAGGCCGACCACATTGCGCGGACCCAGGGCGTCGACGGCAAGCGCCGCCAGCAGGGACGACGGCAAGTCGCCCTCGAGCGCCACCACGGCACGCGACGTACCGCGGGCGCAGGCATTGTCGCGAACGGCAAGCACCAGCGCCTGCCACAGCCATTCCTCGGAGCGAAACTCAGGCAGCTCGTGGTCCTCCAAGGCATCGAGCATTACACCGCGCTGAATCTCCTGAACCAGTAGGCTCTCCTCAAAACACGGCGCTTGGGCCACCACGCGGCCGCAGTCGTCGAGCACAAACGAGCCGCCGGTATACACCGACTCGTCGTACGCACCGACCGGCGCCATGCAGGCAAACCACACGCTGCGCTTGGAGGCGATCTTGCGGTAGGCTCCGCTGCGCACGGCGGCGATCGCGACGGTCTCGCGGTCGGTCATATCGAATGCGTTGAACTGGAAATACGCAATGAGGTCGACGCCGGTCGGCAGCATCTCGAGCTCGCGGTCCAGGTCGAAGATCACCGCGATGCGCACGCCGTCCACGTCGAACACCGGCGGCGCCCAACGCGCGTCGTTGTTCTCGCCACGCTGCAGGGCAATGCTCGAACGGGCCGGTACCACATGGCCGTCCTTGAGCATCATGTAGTCGAGCAGGGGCTGGCCCTCAAACGAAACCGCCGCGGGCACGATGCAGATCATATCGAGCTCCTGGATGCGCTCGGCGACACCAGTCAAGCCGGCAAGCATGTCGTGCTCAAAGTCGGCAGCGCCCACCAGGCCACCGGGCATGGCGCCCATAAAGAGCGGAGCCGGAACGCACAGCACGCGCGCCCCGCGCTCGTGGGCCAGACGAGCCTGGTCCTCGATGCGGCCGCAAATGCCCTCAATATCACCCAGGCGCATATCGATCTGTGCAAGCGCGAGCTTCATGGCTCAGCCCTTTCCGTCGTAAACCATCGAAATCGTAGTAAAAGCGCCGGCCGCATGATGCAGTCGGCGCTCGCATGTGCATATGCTAGCTATGATACCCCGAGCGGGGGCGCGCTCCTAGAACGTCGCGGACCACAGCCCGTGCAGGTTGCAGTAGGCATAGACGGTACCGGTCTTGGAACCGCCGGCAAAAAACGTCGCGGGCTTCATGCCGGGCTCAAGGTAATGGACCTCTAAGCGGCCCTCGGCCTCAAGGGCGATCCACTCGATATAGTGCTCGGGCAGGCTGGGGTGCTCGACCGAGCCAACGCGTGCGCGAATCACGTGACCGTCGCGCTCGGTCTCGACAACAGGCACGTGCTTCTCGTGCGCCGCGTCCTCAGTGTTTGCGGTCAGTTCCGTGCAACCGGCAGGGGTTGCAACGTCGTTGCCAAGGGCGGCAATGAGCTTACCGTCGGGGTCCTTAAAGAATTTCGCCATGATGTTCTCCTTTGCTGACGTGCCAATGTTCTTGATGGTTCTTATGCCCAAAGGCAGACAAACCATCCACGGCATTGCAAACGAACACATAACGGGCGGGGACGATGGGGCAGCGTGCGCTATCCGCCCTGGCGGCCCCACCCGAGCGGGTTAGCGCCCGTCGCCGCCCAGCAGCGCCAGAACATCTTCGCGGGTAAACAGCGCCGACGAGATGCCGTCGCCGCCGAGCACGCTGTTGACCAGGTCGCGCTTGGACTCCTGCATCTGCATAATGCGCTCCTCGATCGTGTCCTTGGCGATGAGCTTGTACACGGTCACGGTATGTTGCTGGCCAATACGGTGCGCGCGGTCGGTCGCCTGGTCCTGCGCTGCCACGTTCCACCACGGGTCGTAGTGGATGACCACGTCGGCCGCCGTCAGGTTAAGGCCCACGCCGCCCGCCTTGAGCGAAATCAAAAAGACCGGAACCTCGCCCGCTTGGAACTGCGCGACCATCTTGGCGCGGCTCTCCTTAGACGAAGCGCCCGTGAGCTTAAGGAAGGCGATGTCCTCCTTGGCCAAGCGCTTACCGATGATATCGAGCATACCCGTAAACTGGCTGAACAACAGGATGCGATGCCCGCCGTCGAGTGCGCCGTGCACGAGCTCCATACACGTATCGAGCTTGGCGCTCCCCGCCTTGTAATCCTCGTAGTGTAGACGCGGGTCGCAGCAGATCTGGCGCAGCTTGGTGAGCTCGGCGAGCACCTTGAGCTTGTCTTTCTTAAACTCCCCAGCCTCGCGGTGCTGCACCTGCTGGGCGATGCGGTCCTGGTTGGCCAGGTAGAGCTTGCGTTGCTCGCCGGTAAGCTGTGCCATGACGGTGTCTTCGATCTTCTCGGGCAGGTCGGCCACCACGTCTTCCTTAACACGGCGCAGCACAAACGGCGACACGAGCGCCTGCAGGCGAGCGGCGCTATCGCCCTCGGCATGCTCGACGGGGCTCTCAAAGCGCTTGGCAAACGACTCGCGTGTGCCAAGCAGGCCCGGCATCAAAAAGTCGAAGATGCTCCAGAGCTCGGACAGGCGGTTTTCGATGGGCGTGCCCGTCAGGGCAAAGCGCACGCCGGCCGGCAGGCGCTTGGCGGCGCGCGCTACCTGCGTGAGCGGGTTTTTAATGTACTGGGCCTCGTCGAGCACCACGCGGGCAAAGTTCTGCTCGACGTACTCGTCGATATCGCGCCGCATAAGGTCATACGACGTCACGACCACGTTATGCTCGGCCACGCCGGCAATCTGCACGCGGCGCTGAGCCTTGGCGCCCACGACGGCGCACACATCGAGCGACGGGGCAAAGCGCTCCAGTTCGGCGGTCCAGTTGTACACAAGCGACGCAGGGCACACCACAAGCGTGGGCTTAGTGTCCCCCGCCTCCACGCGCGCCAGGATATGTGCGATCATCTGCAGCGTTTTGCCCAGGCCCATATCGTCGGCCAAGATGCCGCCGAGGCCCAGGTGTTCGAGCGAGCCGAGCCACTGGTATCCGTCGACCTGGTAGCCGCGCATCGTTGCCTTGAGCGATGCCGGCACCGTAAAGTCCATCTTGCCGAGCGTGTCCAGGCGCTCGACGGTACGGCGGAACGCAGCGTCGCGATCGGCCTCGAGCGCCGGCGTGCGTGCGAGCATGCTGTCGACGAACAGGGTGCTCGACGCGGGAAGCGACACGCCGTCGAGCAGGTCGACGGCATCGACACCCAGGTCCTCGGCAAGGCCAAACGCGGCGCGCGCCCCCTCGTCCAGGCGAATGATGTCGCCGGACGTAAGGCGCGCAAACGTTTGATGGCGCTTGTACGAATCGAGATAGACGGCAAGGTCCGCGGCCGAAAGCCCGCTCGCGCCCAGCTCGACATCGAGCAGATTGCTCTTAACGGTCGCACGAACCGAGAGCTTGGGCGCGGGGCGGACCGAGATCTGGCGCAGACGGTCGCTGAGCATGACCTCACCCAGTTCGGACAGGGCGGACAGGCCCTCGGTCAGCAGGCAGAACAAGCGGGCGTCATCGCGCTCCTCAAACGCCAGACCGCCCTCGTAGAAATCGAAGTACAGGGCCGCCGTATCCATAACGCGAAACTCCGCCACCTCGTCGCGGGGCGGCACACCGGGGCGCTGCTCTTCGAAGGGGCTGCCCGGAGCGCCCAGGCTAAAGAGATCCGCCGACCAGTCGCCGTAGGTAACCGTAATTTTGCAGGTCACGAGCCCATCGTCGACACCGATCGCCATAGCAAAGCTCGGCTCGGGTGCCACGGTATCGAGCGCGGCGGGCGCGGTGAGGTCGGTGTAGTCGCGCAAAATGGGCAGCGCCATACGGCAGAACTCACCCACCTGCTCGGCGGCAATATGGGCGGGCGTGCGGCACGGCAGCAAGCGCGACAAAAAAGGTGCGGCATGCTGAGCAAATGCAGCGTCGGTACGGCGCGCGCGGCGCGTGTCAACCAAGTAGGCGGCATCGCCCGACGCAAAGCAATACATATCGGCGGGCAGGCGCAGGTCATAGCTACCACCAGCCGCCGGCGCGATTTTGGCGGCAAGCAGCGGTGGGCGCTTAGCGGATGCCTCGTCCTCCCCTTGCGGAGACAGCTCAACCGCCACGTCGTAGGTGCGATGCGTCGTCATCCCCCGCGACCAGGCGGGCTCAAAGGAGATGGTCTGGCCGCGCAGCAGGTCCAGCACATATACGATGCTATGCTCGGACAGCGGCAACTGACGCTCGGCAACAAAACCACTGCGGGCAAAGTCGTACGACGCCGAACGCGAGCTTGTGATGTCATCGAGATAGGCAACTGTCGTCGCAACAAGGTTGAACAGCTTTGCCGATGTTTCGTCAAAGGCCTCAGGTGAATGGACAAACGTGAGCTTCTTGCCATAGGAGAACGTGCCGCCGCGCACGTAGGCATCGGCCATGCCGTCGATGTCCTTGACCACGTAGGAGACCGATCCACAGCGAATGCGGAACTCGAGCGCCCAGCTAAAGCGGTCAGCGAACAGCGGATTGTAGTACGGCACCAACGAGGGCTCCAATGCCGCTTTGGGGGCGTCGGGATCAACGGCACCGGCAAGCTTGCGGCGCATGCTCGCCAGCTCATCCATGCGCGCGTCCGAAAGATCGGAGAGCGCCGCCACAAGGCTCGGGCTCGTGGGGACGGGCGCCGGGAAGGGAAAGTTGGGGTTGACGGCCGGCGCGGCGGACGTGGCGCGCGCGGGCTGTTTCGGCTGCGCCGTAAACGTGCGAACCGGCGTGCGCAAACCTTCGACGGGCTCGGCGCCGCTGGCATCCAAATACGCCAGCGCCGTGGCAATAGCGTGCTTACACATACCGGGATAGCGGTATGCGGCGGGGCAGTCGCAGTCGTAGTCGATAACCTCGTGCTCGTCCATGTCGAGCGCCACGTGCGTCTTGTACAGGTCACCGCGCGAGCCGCGCACCGTGCCCTCGACCGTCACGTTTTTGGAGAAGCGCGAGCCGCTGTCCTCGATCGACAGCACGGCACCGTTGAGCATGAGCGAACGCCCCTTCATAAAGGTGCCGCTCAACGCCGCCTCTTTGCGAAGCGCCTGCACAAACGTCCCCTGCGCCATCACTTCCTCCAATCTCACCCGGGGTAGCTTAGATCACCGTCACGCGGCCCTGGTTACCCACAATGGCCTTGGCCTCGGCCAGCAGCGGAATCGAACGCGCGTTGACCTTGGCAGGTACCTCGGCACGCAGCACGCGCCCGTCCACCTGCTCGATAAAGATCTCCACGCGGTCGCCGCCCGGGTTAGCGGTGAGCACCGTGGCCAGGCGCGCCATATTGCCCTGGCTAAAGCGGCTGTTGGGCACCATGACCTCAAACACCTTGGGCTTGTTGTTCTCCTCGTTGAGCTCGAGCGGCACGATCTCCTGCGCGATGATCTGGTCGCCGCGGTCCGAGCGCTCGAGCTTGCCCTTAATGCGCACAAAGGCATCGGACAGCTGCGCGCCGGTCTCGGGATCGACCTCGCCGTACAGGTACCCCTCGGCCTCCTTGTAGGTCTTGGGGAACACGACGACGGTGGCCTCGCCTTCCATGTCCTCGAGCTGCACGATGCCCATGGGGTCACCGTTTTTGGTCACGCGCTTGGACACGCTCGAGACCATGCCGGCCCACCACAGCGCCTTGCCCTCGGGAATTTCCTGGTTGATGGTGCCGCCCGTAGGATTCTGAACTTCGTAGCCGGTGTCGATCTGCGAGAACGAGAAGTCGCGCGCCTTGGCTAGTGCATACTCAAACGGGCGCAGCGGGTGGTCCGAGACATAGATGCCCAGAACTTCCTTCTCCTGGCTCAGCTTAAGGTGGCGGTCCCATTCCTGGCCATCCGGATCGGGCACGCTCACCTCAAAGCCCGAGCCCTCAACGTCGCCAAACATGTCGAAGAACGACGTCTGGCCGCTCGCGCGATCCTTCTGGCGCTTCACCGCGGCATCGATGATGTTCTCGGGGTTGTTCTTATCCACAAAGTGCATCATCTGGCGACGCGGATACCCCGTGGAGTCGAAGGCGCCTGCCTTGATGAGCGATTCGATCACGCGGCGGTTGGCCTGGCTCGAGTCCACGCGCTCGACAAAGTCGTGCAGCGTCTTAAACGGGCCGCCCGCCTCGCGCTCGGCGATAATCGCCTGCGCCACGCCGGTGCCCACGCCGCGGATGCCGGCCAGACCAAAGCGCACGCCCTCCTTGGTAGCCGTGAACTCGGTACCGGACTCATTGACATCTGGCGAAAGCACGGGGATGCCGTCGTGACGGCACGCCGAGACGTAATGAACGATCTTGTCGGTCTTGCCCGTGTAGGACGTCAGAACGGCCGCCATGTACTCGTGCGGATAGTGCGCCTTGAGCCACGCCGTCTGCATAACCAGGATGGCGTAGCCGGCGGAGTGCGACTTGTTAAAGGCGTAAGATGCGAACTCGAGAACATCGTCCCAAATCTTCTGGGCGACCTCGCGCGTGTAGTTGTTCTTGATAGCGCCGTTCATCCAGTGGTCGTAGGTGGTCTCGTCCGAGCCATCCTCCCAGTGCAGCACCGTCGACGTGAGCAGCTTGATCTTTTTCTTAGCCACGGGTTTACGGATACGCGAGTCCGATTCGCCCTTGGAGAAGCCGCACATCTCGACGGAGATGAGCATAACCTGCTCCTGGTAGACCATGGTGCCGTAGGTTTCGCCCAGGATGTCGTCCAGGCGGTCGTCGTAGGAAACCGCCGGTTCCTTGCCGTTCATACGGTTGATGTAGGACGAGACCATGCCGGCGCCCAGCGGGCCCGGGCGGTACAGAGCGATCAATGCCACGACGTGCTTGTACTCGGTGGGCTTCATGTTCTTGATCGTGGCCGTCATGCCGGCGGACTCGACCTGAAAGACGCCGGCGGTGTGGCCGGAACCCATGAGCTTAAAGATCTCGGGGTCGTCAAAGGGAATCTCTTCCTCTTTGATGTCGATGCCGAAGTTCTTCTTGATGTTTGCCTTTGCCTTGGAGATAACAGTCAGCGTGCGCAGGCCCAAGAAGTCCATCTTGAGCAGGCCCATGTCGGCGACGGTATGGCCCTCGTACTGGGTAATCTCGACGCCGCCCTTGGTGTCGAGCTTGGTGGGCACGTGCTCGTTGACGGGGTCGCGGCAGATCAGAACGGCGCACGCGTGCACGCCCTCGCCACGGGTGAGGCCCTCGATCGAGAGCGCCGTGTCAATGATGCGGCGGGCGTCGTCGTCCTTTTTATAGGCCTCGGCAAAGTCGGGGTTAAACAGATCCTCTTTGCCGGGTTGCTTGTCGAGCACCTGCTTGAGCTTGACCTTGGGGTCGCTCGAGACCATCTTGGACAGGCGCTGGCCCATGTAGACCGGGTAGTCCAGGACGCGCGCGGCGTCGTTGATGGCCTGCTTGGCCTTGATGGTCGAGTAGGTGATGACGTGGGTGACCTTCTCGGGGCCGTAGAGCTGGCGAACGTGCTCCACGACCTCGAGGCGCCGCTCATCGTCGAAGTCCATATCGATATCGGGCATCTCGGTACGCTGCGGGGACAGGAACCTCTCGAACATCAGGCCGTTCTCGAGCGGGTCGAACGCGGTGATGTTCATGGCGTAGGCGACGATGGCGCCGGCGGCCGAGCCACGGCCGGGGCCGACGCCGATGCCGTTGTCCTTGGCCCATTGCACGTACTCGGCAACGATCAAAAAGTAGGCGGCAAAGCCCTTGTCGCAGATGACCTTGTATTCGTACTCAAAGCGCTCTTTGATATTGACGCCGCCGATCTCGCGCGTGGCCCAGTCGTCACCATAGTGCTGGCGCAGGCCCTTCTCGCACTCGCGGCGGAACTGGCTCTCGTGCGTCTCGCCGGGGTCGAGCAACGGGAAGCGCGGCAGGATGATGGAATCCCAGTCCAGCTCAACGTAGCACTTATCGGCGATCTCGAGCGTGTTGTCGCAGGCCTCGGGGCAATACGGGAACATCGCCCGCATCTCCTCCTCGGTCTTCATGTAAAACTCCGAGCCGGTCATGCGCATGCGGTTGGGGTCGTCGACCTTGGCGTTCATACCAATGCACATGATGACGTCCTGCACGGGCGCGTCCTCGCGGCGCAGGTAGTGGAAGTCGTTGGTGGCGATGACCTTGACGCCTACCTGTTTGGCGATGTCGATGAGCGTGCGGTCCATCTGCTCGTCGGTCAGGCCATTGTCGGTGGTGATGCCGTGTTCCTGGATCTCGATATAAAAGTCGCCAGGTTCGAAGGTATCACGGAAGGTCTCGGCCCACTTGATGGCGCCCTCCATGTCACCGCGGTCGATGTATTTGGGAATGATGCCCGCGATGCAGGCGCTGGTGCAGATCATGCCCTTGGCGTGGCGGCGTAGGTTGTCGAGCGTCACGCGCGGCTTGTAGTAAAAGCCCTGCACGGCGGCCTCGGAGACCGTCTGCATCAGGTTGACGTAGCCCTCCTGGTCCTTGGCAAGAAGGATCATGTGGTAGAGCTCGGGCTTATGGTCGCGAGCAAGGGTCTCGTCCGGCGTAAAGTAAACCTCGCAGCCAAAGATGGGCTTGATGACCAGGGGCGGCTTGAGCTCGTCGATGTTGCCCTTCTCGTCCCACATGGCCATGTCCTTCACATACTGGGCATGCTCGCGCGGGCTTGCCTCGGGGTCGGGCTCCACCAGCTCGTCGCGGCGATCCTTTTCCAAGAAGGCCTTGTCGTGGCTCCAGGTTTTGTACTCGGGCGTGTTGTGGTTGACGGCGTCGCAGGCCAGCGCCAGGTCGGGCACGCCATACATGTAGCCGTGGTCGGTAATGGCCACGGCGGGCATGCCAAGCTCAACGGCACGGTTGACCATATCCTGGATACGGGTTGCGCCGTCGAGCATGGAGAAAACAGTGTGATTGTGCAGATGGACGAATGCCATGTGATGAGCTCCGATGCGGGTTCGTGTTCTGACTGAACGATTTTACCCCACGGCACGGACAGCACCCGAACCTAGCCAAACCAACACGGCTACTCACGCAGTTGCGGTGAAATACGGACTGTTTGGCGGCTTTTTTGGCCAAAACAGTCCGTATTCCACCGCAAGTTATTGAGGGCTAGAGGCTGTAGGTGACCACCTGAGGCTCGCACGGGTTGGCGGGGTCGACTTGCTCCACGCGGACGAACTTGACGGTCACGGCCTCAAAGCCCGCCTTGTGCAGAACGTCGGCGTAAACGCGCGCCTGCAGGGCGTGCTTCTCCTGCAGCTGTTCCGGCGTCTCGTCCGGTGTGCCACCCGTCTTGTAGTCGATGACCAGTGCGCGTGATGGATCGGCCGGGTCGGTCGCCAGTGCATCGATGGCGCCCTCGGCATAGGCACCGTAGCGAGCGATGTCCTCGTCCTCACAGCCCAGTGAGAAGAACGGCACTTCGGCACGGACGCACGGCCAGGCAAGCAGCTCGGCACGGACCGACGACCTGAGCCAGCGATTCAGAGCGACATCGAAGCGCCTGCGCTGCTCCGGCGTCAGGCACCACAGGCGCGCCAGCGCATCGGCACGCTCAGCGGGCAGTGCATCGGCACCCATCTCGATGAGCCACTGGCATGCGGCGTGGAAGGCCGAACCCAAGGCCATGGGATTGCCGGCGGGCTCGACAGCAGCCACGTCCGCATCGGCCATCTCCGAGCCATCCGACTCGGCATCATCGCCAGCCTCGTCCATGGGCACGTGTGCCTCGGCGGCACGGTCCTCGGACTCGGCATGGAGCGCCGCGGCAATTGACGAGTAGCTATACGAGTCACGCGCCGGGAACGGACAGGCGCCCATGCGCACGCCCACCGCCTGGGGATACACGAGCTCAAACGCATCGGGCTCGGGGTCGGCAGGACCGGGAACGGCGGCGCGGGCATCTGCACCGGCACCCTCCGGCTCCGCATCGCCGCGGACAAGCCTGCCCTCGGCATCCAGTAAAGCGTTGGCCTCAAACGCCTGCTCGCCAAACGTAAAGTCAGCCAGCGAGATAAGCTCGTAGTCGCCCGGCTGGGAGTTGTCGAACACCAGGCGGTCGGCATCGAGCTGTGGCATGTCCAGGCCGTCCGTCGGCAGAATACGGCGCAGCACGTCGTAGGTCAGATCCATCTCGACATCGAAGGTCGGCGCACACAGCTTGCCGCGGCTCACGCCGGCATCCATCGCCAGAATGACCAACTCGCGCGCTCGCGTCATGGCGACGTAGAGCAAGCGGGCCCGCTCCTCGAGCGAGAGCCGCAGGTCATCGTTGCGCAGGCGAACGAATGCCTCGGCGGGAGAACCCGTCGCACAGACGTCCTCCATGAGCTCCGGCGGCAGCCACAGCGACGTGCCCTTGCCCTTAAACGCATGCTCAAACTGCTTTTTGACGTCGTCGCCCTTCACAAAGGTTCCGTCGGCGAGCTTAACGCCGTCGAAGCGTGCCGGCAGCGCCACGACTTGCGCCCCACCGTCGACGCGGCCCATCTGTGCCGCACCGGACGATTTGCGCACGCCAAAACACTCGGACACCGCGACGACCGGATACTCCAGACCCTTGGATGCATGCACGGTCATGATGCGTACCGCGCCGTCACCCTCCTCGTTGAGCGCGCCCGGCGCCTCCTTGCCCGCCAAGAAGCGGTCGAAGGCGAGCGCGATGGAACGCGGCGAGTTGCCGAACTCGGCCTCCGCTTCGGCCACGGCGTCGAGCGCCTTGAGCACGTTGGCGGCAATGGCCTTGCCCTCGGGACCACGCTGCGCCAGACGCACAAACCAGCCGGAGGCGTTGACCACGTCGCGCGCGATGGCGGCGAACGAATCGCGGCCCACGCGACGAAGCGCATACCGCAGTACCTCGCGGGCGCGCGTCACCAGCGGCAGGTCTTGCAGGCCCGGCACATCGGAATCACTCATGATGCCCACGTCGATGTTGCGGCGCGAGGTCTCCCCCGTCTCGCTATCGAGCTTGGTCGCCAGCGCCAGGAACTCCTGGGCGCCGAGCGCAAACATCGGCGATGCCAGCAGCGGCATAAGGCCCTGCGCCGTATCGGCCGGATTGGCGAGTGCACAAACCAGGGCGCGCACCGTCTGCACCTCGGCAGCTTGGGCAAAGACTGAGCCGCCTGCGATCACGCAGTCGAGCCCCTGGTCGCGGAAAGCCTGGGCGTAGACGTCGGCGTTGGTCATGCGGCCCAGCAGCAGCACCATGCCACCCTGGGGCTGGCCAGCATCGGCAAGCGCGCGGAAGCGCTCGGCGATCGCACGGGCCTTGGCCTGTGTGCGTTCCTGCGTACTGCCGCCGGCAACAAAGAGGGCCTGGCGACGCGAGGCGTCTGCCACCAGCGTGTCCTTGCGGCCGTCGCTCGCCTCGAGATCCAAAAAGCCCTGCATCAGACCGCCGTCATCGCCGTCGAAGACGCGCGCCACGTAACGCAGCACCTCGTCATGGCTGCGGAAGTTGCGCACGAGCTTAACGAGCTCGCCAGAAGGGGCGTCGGCAGCAGTGCCAGCGACGGCCGCCGCCTCGGCCGTCCCCGAGGCGCCCACCTTGCGCTCCTGGCGGCGGAAGACCTCGACCTCGGCACCACGGAAACGATAGATCGACTGCTGCGCATCGCCCACGGTGCACAGCGCACGCTCCCCCGCACCGGTCAGGTAACGAATCAAATCGACCTGCATCTGGTCGGTATCCTGGAACTCGTCGATCATGACCATCTTAAAGCGGCCCTCGTATGCCGCTCGAATAGCCGGGTAGTCGCGCAGCGCCTCGTACGCCATGCGCAGCAGGTCGTTGTTATCGAGCGCGGACTGGCCGGCCTTCAGCGCGCGATACTCGGCCTCCACGGAACGGGCCAGGCCCACCAGTGCATCGAGCGCGGGGGCACCGCAGGCAAGCACGATATTGATAAATGCATCAGCAGCCTCGGCCTTGAGTAGCTCCACCTGCTCCTTAGAAAACGCCTTGCTCGCGCGCGGCATGGTGCACGACATCATAAGTCGCGCCGCATCGACCATGGTCTTGCCGCTCGCCTCGAACGCGTCGATGGCATCGAGCGCCGTCTGCGCCTTCTCGGTCGCGGCCTTGCTTGCGCCCAGCGCCGCGCGATAGGCATCGGCGAGCGCTGAGGTATCGGCCTGGCCGCGCGCCACGCACACGTCGTCCATACCGCCCGGCAACTGACTCGACAGCTCCAGCAGGTCGCGCACCAGACCCTTGATGGTCGTGCCGGCGCCAAAGGGACCGCCCTCGCCCGCCATGGGATACCAGGCGTAGAGGGCCTTGAGCGATGCCGCGAGCTCGGGGACGGCATCGGGCGCCGTCGCGCGGGCCAGCACATGCTCAACAGCCTGGTCCATAAGCTCGTCGGTATCGGTGAGCACCGTGAACTCGGGGTCGATGCCCAGCTCCAACGCGTGTGCGCGCAGGATGCGCGAGCACATGCCGTGAATGGTCGAGATCCACGCATCGTCGACGGTCAGGGCCTC
This sequence comes from Coriobacteriaceae bacterium, assembly GCA_902363875.1. GTDB lineage: Bacteria > Actinomycetota > Coriobacteriia > Coriobacteriales > Coriobacteriaceae > Collinsella. The sequence continues at coordinate 31,474 of CABJBO010000019.1, forward strand.
CTCGTCCATACCCTCTTCGATAAGCGCGCGACGCACGCGGTCGCGAATCTCGGCCGCGGCATCTTTGGTAAAGGTAATGGCGAGTACCTGATCCAGATGCTCGACAAACGGACCGGATTCGGGCGAGAGCGCGTAGACGATGCGGCGCGTGAGGGTAAAGGTCTTGCCCGAACCGGCGCCCGCCGAGACAAACAGCGGACGGTCGAGCGTTTTGACGACTTGCAGTTGTTGCGGCATCAAAGTCGAAAGATCCATGGTCTACACGTCCCTCCTTACAAACGTTCCTTCGTGGTTATACGAGCAGCGCGCATGCGCGGCCTGAGCCGACGTCGGGTCGACGGCGGCAACGTCGCCTGCCTCGAGTTCGTGCAGGCGCTCGGCGATGCCGGCCTCCACGCGATCGAGCAGGGCGTCGAAGTCCATGCTGCCACCCTCGCCGGGAAAGCCCTTCTTAAGCCCCGGGATGCGGCCGTCACCACGCTCCTCCTCGAGCAGCTCGGCACTCGCGGCGCCGCGCAGCGCCGGTTTGCCGCCCTTGGTCGAAAAATAGAGCGCCGCACGGGCATCCAGATCCAGCGCCCGGCGCATGGCCTGCGCATAGATAAGCGTCTGGGTATGGGGCGGCAGCCACCGCGGGTCGTCGATGGCGGCCTCGCCCGATTCCTCGTCGCGCACCGTGGGGTCGGCGAGTTTAAACTCCTCAACGCCCGTGCGATGCTTGTAGTCGATTACCACGGCGCGATTCTCGGCATCCACATCCACGCGGTCGATGCGCCCGCCGAGCGGCCAACCGGCATACTCGACCTGGAGCTCGTTGAACGCAAACTCCAGGTAGCGCGGAGCAAAGGGGGTGAGCGCCTCGGACTCGTAGGCAAGCACGCCCTCCAGCTGCGGCAAGATCTCAGCCACCTGGCGCTCCTCCACTGGAGAGAGCGGCACCAGCGGGCCCTCGGTACCGCGCTTGCCCGCATGCTCGGCCAGGGTCTCGGCAAAGACCTCGCGCAACAGCCCCTGCGCGCGCGGCAGATTCATGGGCGTCACGCGCTCCATGCCCTCCTGCGGAAGACGTGCATGCAAGTGCTCCAGCACGTCATGGACAAAGTTGCCCTTCTCCATGTTGCCAAAGCCCGCATCGATGGACTGAGGTTTGACGCGATACGAGACGAACCAGCACAGCGGGCAGGTGGAATAGGCCTCGATCTGCGAGGCGGACGTCAGGCGCGGCACGAGCGGCGCGCCCTCGCCCTCGCCATCGCGACGGCGCAGGACCAAATACGGCACGGCCTCGGCACTCAGATGCTGAGGGGCTTCACAGGTCACGCGCTCGCGCTTGAGACCTTCGCCTGCCGCGGGATCGAAGTCCCTTACGATATCGCCCTCACCCACGCACTTCGCCTTGTCGGCGTCAGCGGCCTTAGCGTCACCAGTGGCCTTAGCATCGTCAGCGGCCTTAGCATCGTCAGCGGCCTCGGCATGCGCCCGCAACTCGGTCCACACGGCCGCCGGATAGCACTCGCGCGCCTGACGATCGTGGGTCACACGGGCGAGCGTAACCGGACCACGCGACGCTTGTATCGCGCGGCCAAAGCGTGCGCGCAGCAAGGCCGCAGGCTCAAGCGTCACACCGCTGCGATCTAACTCTGCCGTCAGCGTTGCCAGCGGGCCCTCCTCATGTGAGAGCGGATAACTGTCCAGGTCGACGTCGGCAAACAGCACGGCATCGTAGCTGCCGGGGCGCAGGGCCGCCGCATCGGCAAGCGAAGCAAAGCGAACCTGGGCGCGTGGCGCACGGTCAACCTCGTAGGTCTCGTAATCGTAGGCGGCGCTACGCTTGTCCACCTTGGTGCGAATGTCATCGAGCACGGGCACGGTCGCGGCCTGCGACACGTCGAGCGCACGGGCGCCATTCATAAGGATGTCGATGACGTGGCGCAGCAGGGCCACCTCCGCCTGGCGACGGGCCTGACCGTCGAGACCGCCAAGTGCGCGATCGGGCAGTGCCTCGGCAACGGCAAGCATGGCCTTGAGCGCCGTCACGGGTTTGTCGCGCCACAGCGCCTGGAACACGTCCGAGATCACGCACGGCACGTTCTTAAACCAGTTCTCGTCGCTCGCCGCTTTACGCGCGCCCCTCACCTGGCCCTGCACGCTCTGCAGCAGGCTCTTGACGCCCGCAGTGGTCTTGCTGCGCGACAGTCGCATATTCTTGTCGAACGTGCGCGCGCTGGCGGCGTCGGCACCCGAAAGCGGGCTGTAAATCCAGTCGGTAAGCTCCGGAGCGGGCCACCACTCAGTCTTAGAAGCTGCCCCTTCGTCGGCGGCCTTCATACGCTCGATCAGGTTGGCGAGCGCCGTGAACTGCCTGCCCGCAATGGATTGGGAAAACGCCGTGAACTCGGCCGTCTCGGCAGCAACGTGGCGCGCCGCCAAACGAGCGGCAAGCTCGCCGAACAGCTGGGGTGCCCGGGCAGAAACAACGAGCACGCGTACGGGGTCGGCGGGTGTTGCAGCAACTTTATCGTCCTTGGACTCCTTGTGCGCTTTCACCAACTTATCGATGACGTCCGCATAAGCATGGGCACGGGCATGGGGGCCGGCGACCTCAATAAAGGCAGGCTGAGCAGCGGACTTGGAGGCAATCTGGGGCGCGGCGGCGCCCTCCCCCAGCGGCGCGATCTCAAACAGCACACCGCGGACATCAAATGCCGCGGCAAGCTCCTCGCGCATCGCCGCTTGCTCGCGGGCAAGCAGCACGACAACCTCTCCCCCGTTGTTTGCCACGGCGGACAGCAGCTCGAGCAGGCTATACGTAAATGACGTGACGCCGCGCACGCAAACGGCGCGGGCGCACCCCGGCAGGTTGTCGGCCAAAGCGCCGGCCATAATGTCAGCCGCCTCGCAGGGCTCGACCATATCTCGACGGTCCAAACCGCGCGCATAGGCGCACAAAAGTTCAAACACGCGAGCCTCGGCGTCGCTCTTGGGATCGGGCTGGCAAACGTCGCCGCAGCGGCGCTCGGCCGTCGTCCCCGCCACACCCGGCAGCACATCGCGGGCCATGCGCGCGAGCATGCGCACCGTGCCCTGACTGCACGAAAGCGGCTGCAGGTCGGCATCGTCGCGGCGGGCAATCATATCCGAAAACAACATCTGGCGCTGCAGGTTGTCCACAAAGCTGCGGCCATCGCCCAAAAGCTCCCACAACGAACGGAGCCACGACGAAGGGGTCTTGTAGTCAACACCCAGGGAAGCGCCGGACGCAGCGGCATCGTGACGGCACAGATCGAGCTCGGCAAACGTAGGCGCCAGCAAAACGGCACGTCCATGGCGGGCAACAAGGTCGCTCAGCAGCGCCGCCTCGGCATCGCTCAAATCCGCGCCGGCGTTGGTGGTATAGATTCGAACAGGCATGGTCCTCCACTCAAACCGTTCGCAATATTCAATGCCTCCATCCTACCCGCCCGCGCGGACAGATTTGCCCCACGCCAACAGATTTGATCCCTTGGAGACGGAGGAAAATGGATCACCGAGGAGGTCAGTCTAGCCCAGTGATCCGTTTTCCTCCGTCTCCAAGGGATCAAAAAACCGCCCCCGGAGGGACGGTTCTTCGTAATTCATTGTTGTCGCTGGCCTACTCGCCATCCTCCAGCTTGATGAGGATCTTGCGATAGCCGCCGTACTCGCCGTTGAGTGCCTTTGAAACGCGGCTCACCGTAGTGGACGAAGCGCCGGTGCGGGCCTGAACCTCAACATAAGGCTCGCCCTCATCCAGATAACGCGCAACCTGCAGACGTTGCGAAAGATCGCAGATCTCGCGCGGCGTGCAGATATCGGTCAAAAACGCCTGGATATCCTTCTCGTCATCCAAAAGACTAAATGCGTGGACCAGCTGCTTGACATCAGGCTTGTCAAACATGTTCTCGATATTCATCGATCACCGCCAAACCCGCCAAAAGGCATCGAAGTTGATACTGACATCGGGCATCGTTCGCCCGTTCTATGCAATAGGGCAACGCCTGTGGCTTTTGCCCGTAGCAGTTTAGCACACCACCAAACTAAAGCGACAAAACTCTCTGCCAGCGGCGCGTTTTCTAGGACGAACGCCGTTTTGAAACCGAATGCGCACGTAAGCTCCACGAATATCTGAGACAATAGGCGGCCGAACAAGGCGGCACACCCGAGCGGCCGTCCAAGCTGCCGCAGCAAACCGCTTCACGCGACACCGACGCACCCTGCGCAAGAAAGGATTCACACCATGCGCTTTATGCTTAACTGGCTCTTTACCTCGATCGCCATCGCGATTGCCACGTTCCTCGTTCCCGGCATCCAGCCCTTCGGTTTTGCCGAGGCCTGGGTCTGTTTCGCCTTCGTGGGACTGTTCCTGAACATCGTCGATTCGCTTGTCAAGCCGTTCCTGACGGTCATCTCGCTGCCACTCACGATCATTACGCTGGGTATTTTTCAGCTCGTAGTCAACAGCTTTATGCTCGAGCTGGCCAGCTACCTGTCGGTCAATCTGCTGGGCGCGGGCATCTCCATCGCCAGCTTTGGATCGGCCTTTATGGGCAGCATCCTGGTATCCATCATGCGCAGCATCCTCGACAGCATCGCCGAGGGCTAAACGGCCATTCCGGCCGTGCCCGTCTCAACAGCCCAAAACGAAGGCCGCCCATCGCAAAAAAAATGGGCGGCCTTCTTATTTGCCAAGTCTCAAAGGGCAAGAAAATCTACCATTTCTACCCCGTCCCCGCATGGCAGGCGTGGGTTAGATGACGTAGTCGTAGCCCTCGTTGGGGGCGACGAGCGCATCGAGCGTCACGCCGTCGAGGTAGTCGTTGATGAGCTTGTCCAGGTTCTTCCACACGTCGAGCGTGGGGCACTCATCAGATCGCGAGCAACCCTTGCAGTCGCCATCCAGGCAGGCGACCGGCGCCAGGCTGCCCTCGGTCAGGCGCAAGATCTCGCCCACCGTGTACTGCTCGGGCGGGCGCGTGAGCACATAGCCGCCGCCCTTGCCGCGCATGCCCGAGAGCATATTGGCGCGCACGAGCGTAGCCAGAATATTCTCGAGGTACTTCTCCGAAATACCCTGACGCGCCGCAATCTCTTTAAGCGGGATACGGCCTGTCGCCTGGTGCTCGGCCAGGTCGACCATAACGCGCAGGGCATATCTGCCCTTTGTGGAAACCAACATATATATAGCTGCCTTTCGGTCTTTTAATTCGTAGAAATTCTAGCCGAAAAATTGGTTTTGAAAATACCTATTCCCGTCAAGATGGTTAATCGACTCGTAATAATCTTCTATTTCCTATTGCGTTACTAGGCTTTACTGTCTACTATGCTTGCCAACAGCAAAACGAACAACCTATAAGGTTTGTGGGTTTCGCTGCCACACACACCGTAAAACCACACGGTATCCAGTCATTTGAACACTTTGGAGGTTCACCATGAGCAATGTTTACACGTCCATCGATCAGCTTATCGGCCACACCCCGCTTCTGGAGCTCACCCACTTCGAGGCCGACGAGGACCTCAAGGCCCGTGTGCTCGTCAAATTGGAATACTTCAACCCCGCCGGGTCCGTCAAAGACCGCGTCGCCAAGAACATGATTGACGAGGCCGAGAAGGCCGGCAAGCTCGTGCGCGGTGGCGACTACACCATCATCGAGCCCACGAGCGGCAACACCGGCGTCGGCATCGCCTCGGTGGCGGCGGCCCGCGGCTACAAGGTGATCATCACTATGCCCGAGACCATGTCCGTCGAGCGCCGCAAGCTCATGCAGGCATACGGCGCACAGCTCGTGCTCACCGACGGCTCCAAGGGCATGAAGGGCGCTATCGCCAAGGCGGAGGAGCTGCAGAAGGAAACTCCCAACAGCATCATCGCCGGCCAGTTTGTGAACCCCGCGAACCCGGCCATTCACAAGGCCACGACCGGCCCCGAGATCTGGGACGACACCGACGGCAAGGTCGACATCTTCGTCGCCGGCGTCGGCACCGGCGGCACCGTGACCGGCGTGGGCGAGTTCCTCAAGGAGCAGAACCCCGAGATTCAGGTCGTCGCCGTCGAGCCCGCCACCTCCCCGGTGCTCTCCAAGGGCCAGGCCGGCCCGCACAAGATCCAGGGCATCGGCGCCGGCTTTGTGCCCGACGTCCTTGACACCCAGGTCTACGACGAGATCATCCCCGTCGAGAACGACGACGCCTTTGCCACCGGCCGCGCCGTGGGCCACAAGGAAGGCGTGCTCGTGGGCATTTCGTCCGGTGCCGCCGTGTGGGCCGCGCTGCAGCTGGCCAAGCGCCCCGAGAACGAAGGCAAGACCATCGTGGCCCTACTTGCCGACACCGGCGAGCGCTACCTGTCCACGGCGCTCTTCCAGGACTAGAGCTTCTCGTTCTTAGAACGAGTCCAAGGCACGCCGGTCTCCCCTCTCTTCTGGCAGCCTGAGCTCATCCCAACAGGATGCCCCACGAGACGTCCGAACTTGCTACAATGTCTGCGGCGCGGAACCAGCCTCCCGCGCCGCTTTTCTTTTTTGGCCACATGCCACCAAGGAGAACCTCCTCATGCACAACAAGCGCGTGCTCGTCGCCATGAGCGGCGGCGTCGATTCCAGCGTGACCGCGTATCTGCTCAAAAGCCAGGGCTACGAATGTGTCGGCGCCACCATGCGCCTCACCTGCCCCGCACCCGACCCCGCCACGGGCATGAGTAAGGTCGACCGCGACATCGCCGACGCAGAGGCCGTCGCCGAGCGCATAGGCATTCCCCACCATGTGCTCGACTTGCAGCAAACCTTCGACCGTAACGTAATCGAGCGCTTTGTGAACGCCTACCAGGAGGGGCTGACGCCCAATCCGTGCATTATCTGCAACCGCCACATTAAGTTTGGCGCGTTGCTGGATGCGGCGCTGGATATGGGCTGCGACTACATCGCCACGGGCCATTACGCCAAAACAAGCCAAGCGGCAGACGGCACCCGGCAGCTGCACCGCGGCGAAGATCCCAAAAAGGACCAAAGCTACTTTTTGTATTCGCTTACGCAGGAGCGCCTGGCGCACACGATCTTTCCGCTGGCGGGCCTAGACAAAGAGCGCGACGTGCGCCGCATAGCCGCCGAGCAGGGCTTTACCAACGCCCAGAAGGCCGAGAGCGAAGATATCTGCTTTATTCCTGACGGCGACTACGCGGGCTATATCGAGCGTCGGTGCGGACATCCCGCTGCACCGGGCAACATTGTGTGGCGCGACGGCAGCGTGGTCGGACGCCACAACGGCGCGTTGCGCTATACCATCGGCCAGCGCAAGGGCCTGGGCGTCGCGATGGCGCATCCCGTGTACGTAACGGGCGTCGATGCCGCCAACAACATTGTGCATCTGGGCGAGGCGGAAGATCTGACCGCCGCGGCGCTCACGGCCAACGACTGGATCTGGAGCGCGCCGGCAGAGTGCATGGAGGCCGAGCTCGATGCCGGCGGCATTCGCGTGGGCGCCAAGTACCGCTACCGACAGAAAGACCAGGCAGCGACCCTTACGCGCGGCGAAGACGGGCAAATGTTGCTGACCTTTGACGAGCCGCAGCGCGCCATCGCCCCCGGACAGGCCGTCGTCGTCTATCGGGGCGACATCGTCCTGGGCGGCGGCACCGTGACCGGCGCGCTTAAGTAGCCGCGGGTTTATCGCTGCACGTGTCGAAGTACCTCAACAGCGGCACCAACCTCGATTACGCGACGCTCAAGGCCGCGGTGAATGGCCTCGAGTCGACCCTCCGCCGTCGCCCACTCGCTCTGCGAAAGAATCTCGATCGCTTCATCAACAAATCCGTTGAGCCGCGATGAATCGAACCAATCGAGCAAATCCGCAAGCGCCAACTGGACGGAAGGGTCGGGCCCAAACGGCTTAGCGGAAAACCCAAACTCCCCAGCTGCGAGCACGGCAGTTGGTACGTTGTACCACAGGCAGTTGCCGCTATCGAACAGCGGAGCAGGTTTTATCTCCAGGGTGTCGACATTGCGGATGATGCCGAAGTTTCGCCAATGGCGGTCGCTGTTGGCCAAAAGGGCATCGCAGACAATCATCTGCGACATAGACTTTCTCACAGCGGCCTCATCGGCACCATGCTTGCCAAGGCAGCGACAGTATCGATCGTATGTCGAGTTTCCCCGCTGGCCACCAAGTGCGCCCTTAACGTAAACAGCCGGAACGTATTCCTCGCGGCCGTCAAGAAAATCCTCGCACAGGCACGCAGGGCCATCGAACATCCGCTCAACCGTATAAGGAACAAACTCGCCCTCCGACAGCAAGCGACGATGCAGAGCCGTTGCAACCGCCTCGTTAAAGGGCCGTTGGTCGTCCATGCCGCATCCCTTGACCAGAACGCGAACACCGTTGCGAATCATCCACGATTTAGGGAGCTCGCCCTCGGACGTGTTATCAGGATTTTTAAGACCGATGCCTTCCAGCCAACCCGAACGCTCTTCGGGCGCCGATCGCTCAAATTCGTTCTCAAAGTAATTGATGTTTTGCCATTTGAGTTCGGCGCAATCGGCCGGCCGCAGCCAATAGCAATCCGAAAGCGATAGGCCCAGGCACTGAACCGGCACCTCAATGCCACTGGCAATTCCCAGTTCACGATAGTGCGAGACGAGTCCGGGGCGGACGTCAGGCACCGACCGATGGCTCCACCACACGTTGAGCTCCCGTTTATTCACCGTAGGAGAAGAACTCGAGCACGTGCCAAACGGCATCCTCTGCGCATCGAGCACCTCGGCGATTTCGAAGGGAAACTCACGTGTCGGATCAAATGAGACATGCGCGACCTCATGGTCGGCCGACATCAGCGTAAACTTGCGCCCCACATCGGCCGCAGGACGGCGTCCACGTTTGCGGACCTTTTGATAAGCGAGCGCAGAATCATACTCAACCATCTTCCGTCCGCCCACAATATCGCACGCGAGCGTTCCCGATGCGGCAAGTTGCGATATGCGGGCTTTCGTAACGCCCAACAGGCGGGCGGCATCACCCATAGATAAGTACTCAGATGTATTCATATGCTGCATCACCTCGTTAAGTAATTTACGCGTTTAGTTAACATATTACATACATCATAATACTAAACGACCTAAGGCGAAAAAAGGCCCGAGAAATCGGGCCTTAGCGATTGGTCAGCCGAGTCGCAAACTACTTCCCTAGCGCTGGACGTAGGCGCGAACGAGCTCGTAGGTGTTGCGCACACCGTCGATGTGGCTGCGCTCGTAGTTGTGGCTCGCGTACACGCCGGGGCCGATCAGGCCATGGCGAATGTCGTAGCCGGCCGAGAGCGTGGCCTCGACGTCGGAGCCGTAGTGCGGGTACACGTCGATGGCGTAATCGAGCTCCAGCTCGCGCGCGATGTTGGACAGCGTGGTCACCAGGTCGTAGTTGTACGGACCGCCCGAATCCTTGGCGCAAATCGAAACCATGCGCTCGGTGCAACCCAGGTCGTCGCCCACGCAGCCCATGTCCACGCTGATCATCTCGCGCGTGTCGTCCGGCACAAAGGCACCGCCGTGGCCGACCTCCTCGTACACCGTAAAGAGCAGCGATACCTTGCGCGAAAGCGTCACCTCGCCGCCAGCAACGGCGCGGGCCAGGCCCAGCAGAATCGACGCCGACAGCTTGTCATCCAGGAAGCGGCTCTTGATGTAGCCGCTCTCCGTCACCGTGGTACGCGGATCCATAGCGATGATGTCGCCGGTCTGAATACCCAGCTCGAGTACATCGTCCTTGCTGTCAACGTTCTCGTCGAGCAGGATTTCCATGTTCTTCTCGATGGTCTTGACCGGCTCATCGGCCACATGCGCCGAAGGCTCGGTATTGAGGACCACGCCCGTGTAGACATTGCCATCGCGTGTGTAGACGGTACAGTTCTCGCCATCGGCCGTAGACCACTGATGCCCGCCGAGCGTCGTGGGACGCAAGCGACCATTGTCCTTAATGGAGCGTACCATGGCGCCCAGGGTATCGACATGGCTCGCCAGTACGAGCGGCTCACCCTCGCCACCAAGCTCAACGAGCACGTTGCCCTTATTAGAACGCTCGGGCCCAAACCCCATATCGCGCAGGGCCTCCATCAGATAATCAGTCGCCGCACGGGTATAGCCCGTAGGCGAAGCAATCGAGGTAAGCGCCTTCAACTGGTCAGTAATATAGGAGAGCGTAGAATCCATCTTGGACACCAAAGTCACCCTTTCATATCGAATTAAACCCACAGCAACGATACCACCGCGAACCATCTTTTTACCTAGCGAGATGGCCCATCGAGCTCTTCAGAACTGCGCCCGCCACGATAAGCAGATACAAGGCGCCATCCAACAATGCGCCCCTCACATCCCGCCTTTCCGGCACCCCGGCATCTGAGAAAAGAACGCAGGCGATCCCGGGCTTCCCTCCGGGCGCATTCCGCAGGACGTAAAAGACCCCGCCGCGCAATGAACTGCGCCCCAATTCTTGGACGGGCTAATAAGCGGCCTACGCCGCA
>CABJBO010000020.1:0-32359 GCA_902363875.1 Coriobacteriaceae bacterium
TCACCAAGCACAACCTCAAGTACCGCCGCTACTACCACCAGTTCGACTACTAAGAGCTGGTCGCAGGTCCGATATCTTGGCTGGTTGATATCTCGACCCTACACAAGGGCGTCCGCATTTGCGCGGGCGCCCTTTTTGCGTTGCTGTCGGCGCAGGGTGTCTTCGGCGGAAAGTTCATCCCGGGCTTGCGGCTCGGAGTGGGACGCGCTTTCCTGCTGGGCTGGGGGAATCGCCAGATTGAGCTGAGGGCCCGCCCCTATGTTTCTAAATGAATACGCTGTGAGCCGAGGGAGACGAATTTCCCCGCAAGCACTCTAGTATGCTAAAGTACCCAGAAGACCGGCGGAGCTATGCCGGTCTTCTGTTCTATGCGAAGCACAGCATGAGGAGGCTCACCAGATGACGGCCACACCGTGGGGATTCCGGGACATATTGCCCGAGGAGGCTCAGGCACGCGAGGAGATCGCATGTACGGTGAAGGGCTGCTTTAGGGAGCATCATTACCTGCCGGTTGAGACGCCGCTGCTCGAGGACAAGGGTTCGCTCGAGGAAGGTGGCCGCATTGCGGACACGCCGTTTAAGCTCTTTGACGATGATGGGCGTTTGCTGGTGGTCCGTCCCGACAACACGTTGCCGATCGTGCGCTTGGTTTCGACCCGCATGCGCGCGGCCGACCTGCCCCTGCGCCTGCGCTACGAGGCGCCGGTGGTTCGCGAGTGCCAGCGCAATGCCGGCGGCTCGCGTCAGTTTACGCAGCTGGGCTTTGAGCTCATCGGTGCGGGCGACGCCGCGGGCGATGTCGAGATTGTCTCGCTGGTAGCCGAGGCCGTGCGCAAGCTGGCGTTGCCCGATGCGCGCATTATCGCAGGTAGCGTGCGTCCTTTTAAGGAGCTGCTCGCGGCGTGCGAGGATCGCGAGCTGGCTGCCGAGGCCCTGCGCTGCGTGCACGCCAATGACTTTGTGGGCCTCGATGCCCGCGTGGCGGCAAGCGCCGAGCCCGAGGCCGTCAAGGCCGCCATTAGCGAGCTGCCGCGCTTGCACGGCGGTGCCGAGATACTCGACCGTGTGGATGCGCTGCTGGAAGCTGCCGGTATCGTCGCGCCGCTGACGCGCGAGCTGCGTGCCCTGGTCGAGGGCCTGGCTCCCGAGGACGCCCAGGTGCTGTCCTTCGACTTCTCCATCATGAACTCTTTTTATTACTACACGGGCCTGGTCTTTAAGGCCTATGCCGGTGGCCTGCCCGATCCGGTGGGTTCGGGCGGTCGCTACGACTCCATCTTTACCGGCGCGTTCGGCGATGGCATCGAGGTACCGGCGGCGGGATTTGCCTTTTCGCTCGAGCGTCTGGAGGCCGCGCACACTTCGGCTGAGGACGCCGCTTCCGATGGCGACCACGCCGTGGGCCGTGGCGCCGAGGGTCCGCTGCGTATCGCCGTGCCCAAGGGCTCGCTCAAGGCCGATACCCTCGACGTGCTTGAGGCTGCGGGCCTGGACGTCTCCGAGCTGCGTGACCCCGGCCGTCACCTGATCGTTCGCGGCCGCGACACGCGTGCCGGCGAGGGCGCAGTCGGCGATATCGAGTTTGTCATCGTGCGTCCCAGCGATGCGCCTGCCTTTGTGGGCTGCGGTGGTGCCGATTGTGGCATCTGCGGCTGGGACTCGCTCATCGAGGCAGACCTCAACCTGCTGCAGCTGGTCGACCTGGGCTATGGCCTGTGCACCTTTATCGAGGCGGAGCCCGCGTGGCGCGCCGGCCAGGCCGAGCGCAACTATGCTCGCCGCGGTTCGCTTCGCGTGGCAACCAAGTACCCGCGCATCGCGAGTGCCTGGTATGCCGAGCGCGGCGTGAACGCCGACATTGTTTCGCTGCACGGCAACATCGAGCTGGGTCCCATTGTCGGTATGACCGATCGCATCGTGGATATCACCGCCACGGGCGCCACGCTGCGCGACAACGACCTGGTCATCACCGGCCGCATTATGGACTGCACGGCCCGCTTCTTCGTCAACCCGGGTGCCGCGCGCCTGGATCCGCGCGTTCGCAACCTGGCCGATCGCCTGGCGGCTGCCGTGAAGGACAAGCATTTTGAGCCCGTCGCGGGCTCGGCACAATAGCGCGAGCGCGCACGGGCGCCCTAACGTCCGGGCCGCGGGTCGATTGGCGACGCCGCCCGGCTTCTCGTTTTCCAAACGCAACCTCGATCGATAGGGGATACCGATATGAAGACCATCAAGCTTGCTCCCGGTGAGCGCCTCGTTACCAATCAGCTCAACCGCAAGGGCGTGCTGCCGCAAAACATCGTCGACGCCGCCCGCGATATCGTGGCCAACGTGCGTGCCAACGGCGATGCTGCGGTGCGCGATTACTGCCAGCGTTTTGACGGTGTCGAGCTGCAAAGCTTTCGTCTGCCGCAAGAGCAGATCGATGCTGCGCTCGAAGGCCTCGACCCGGCCTTTGTCGCCGCGCTCGAGAAGGCTGCGCGCCAGATCCGTGAGTTTCACCAGCGCGAGGTCGAGCAGAGCTGGTTTACCACGCGCCCGGACGGCACGATGCTCGGCGTTAAGGTGACCCCGCTTGCCGCGGCCGGCATCTACGTGCCGGGCGGTCGCGCGCAGTATCCCTCCACCGTGCTCATGAACGCTATCCCTGCCAAGGTGGCCGGCGTCAAGCGCGTGGTCATGGTGACGCCGCCACAAAAGGACGGCCTGATCAGCCCCTACACGCTCGCCGCGGCCAAGCTTGGCGGCGTGGACGAGATCTATATGGTGGGCGGCGCCCAGGCCGTGGCCGCGCTGGCGTACGGTACCGAGACCATTCCGCGCGTCGACAAGATCACCGGCCCGGGCAACGCCTTTGTCGCCGCGGCCAAGCAGATTGTCTCGGGCGACGTGGGCATCGACATGGTCGCCGGCCCCTCCGAGGTCTGCGTGCTGGCCGATGCCACGGCCAAGCCCATGGTGGTCGCGGCCGACCTGATGGCCCAGGCCGAGCACGATCCGCTTGCCGCCTGCTATCTGGTGACCTGCGACGAGCAGTTTGCGCGTGAGGTTGAGGCAGGTATCGACATTCTGGTGGCGCAGTCGCCGCGTGCCGAGATTACGCGCGCCTCGCTCGACAACGAGGGCACCATCGTGGTGGCCGCCGATATGGCTGCCGCCGTCGAGGCCGTGAACACCGTGGCGCCCGAGCACCTGGAGCTGCACTGCAAGGATGCAATGGGCCTGCTTGGCGGCATTCGCAACGCCGGCGCCATCTTTGTGGGCGCTTGGAGCTCCGAGCCGCTCGGCGATTACGTTGCCGGCCCCAACCACACGCTGCCGACCGGCGGCACGGCCGTGTTCTCCAACCCGCTTTCGGTGGAGGAGTTCGTTAAGCGCTCGAGTGTCATTTGCTATACACCCGAGGGCCTGCTCTCCGATGCTCCTGCCACGCAGCGTCTAGCCGAGGCCGAGGGTCTGTGGGCACACGCGCTTTCCGCCGCACTGCGCCGCCGCGTGTTGGAGCAGGGCGAGGATGCCGTGAGCGCCGAGTCGATCGCCGCGGCCGACCTGACCAAGGTTGCCTGGCCGGGCGACGCCGTGGCGACGGTTGCCGAGGGCGTGGACCTGGCGGCTGCGGGCGCGGATGGCGCCGGCGCGACTGGCAAGGAGGCCTGATATGGCCGAGCTCACGCCCCGTATGAAGGAGCTCGTCCAGCCCCACTTGGCCGGCATTGAGCCCTACGATCCCAACTTTACGCCCACGCGCATCAACCTTTCGGCCAACGAGAACACCTATCCCATGCCGGCTGGCGTGCGCGAGGCGGTCGACGCCGCCCTGGCTGCCACGCCGCTCAACCGTTATCCCGATCCCATGTCCAACGATCTGCGCGACGAGCTGGCCGCTTGGCATGGTGTGGCGCGCGAGAATGTCTGCGTGGGCAACGGCGGCGACGAGCTGCTCTATAACTACCTGCTGGCGTTTGGCGGCGCGGGGCGGACCCTGCTTAACTGCCCGCCATGCTTTAGCGAGTATGCGTTCTTTGCGTCGCTCTGCCAGACCGAGGTGAGCGACGTGTGGCGCGATCCGGTGACCTTTGAGCTCGACCAGGCTGCCGTGCTTGCGGCAGCGCCCGAGTGCAACCTGGCGATTGTGACCTCGCCCAACAATCCTACGGGCGACGTGGCGCCGCTCGACTTTATCGCGGCCCTGTGCGATGCCTGCCCCGGCATGGTGATGGTCGACGAGGCCTACGTGGAGTTTGCCGACGATTCGTTTGGCGCGGCCACCACGGCGCAAGGGCTTATCGCCGAGCATCCTAACCTGGTGATTTTGCATACGCTGTCCAAGGCGTTTGGCGCCGCCGGCACGCGTCTGGGCTACGTGATCGCGGCCCTCGAGGTCATCGACGTGTTCGCGGCGATTCGCCAGATCTATTCAGTCAACGTGCTGAGCCAGGCCGCGGCGCTTGCCTGCGTGCGTGCCCGCGATGCGTATGCGCCTGTGGTGGCGCAAGTTGCATCCGAGCGCGAACGCGAGTTGTGCGCCCTGCGTGCAATGACTGCCGAGGGCATGCCCGTGGAGGCGTGGCCGAGCGCAGCGAACTTTGTGCTTGTGCGCACGCCGCACGCCACGCGCGTGCGCGAGCGTCTGCGCGATGGGTATTCGATTTTGGTGCGTGACTTTAGCTACGCGCCGGGGCTTGCGGACTGTCTGCGCATTACCGTGGGTACCCCGCAGGAAAACGACGAGGTGCTGGCAGCGTTTGCCGCGCTGGTGAAGGAGGAGATGTAGATGGGCCGTTATGTCGAGGTGACCCGCAAGACGGGCGAGACCGACATTGTCGTTAGGCTCGATCTGGACGGATCCGGCGTGTGCGATATCTCGACCGGCGTGCCGTTTTTCGACCACATGCTCAACGCTTTTGGCCGTCATGGTCTGTTCGATCTGACGGTACATGCGGTGGGCGACGTGGAGGTCGACGCGCACCACACCGTCGAGGACACGGGCATTGTGCTGGGCGAGGCGTTTTGCCAGGCACTGGGTGACAAGGCGGGCATTACGCGCTTTGCCGATGCGGCGATTGCCATGGACGAGACGCTCGTGATGGCCGCCGTTGATATCTCGGGTCGCGGGCAGGCCTATTGCGATCTACCCGTGCCGACCGAGCGCGTGGGCACCTTTGATACCGAGCTGGCCGTCGAGTTCTTCTACGCCTTCGCGCGCGACGCCAAGCTCACGCTGCATGTGCGCGAACTGGCGGGCGGTAACTCGCATCACATTATCGAGGCCGCCTTTAAGGCCGTGGGCCGCACGATGCGCCACGCCTGCGAGCTCGATCCCCGCGTGCAGGGCATCCCCAGCACCAAGGGCTCGCTGTAACCGCTACAAAGGTAAAACCACTACGAAGGTGCCTGTCCCCTTTGTGGTGGTTTTTGGACAAGACGAGGAGGAGGGGTCGCGTGGGCGAACCGAAGATCGTGGTGGTCGACTACCACAAGGGCAACTTGTCGAGCGTCGTGCGCGGGCTTGCGCGCGCCGGTGCCGCCGCCTGTACATCGGATGATCCGGAGCAGATCCGCGATGCCGACGGCCTGGTCATCCCGGGCGTGGGCGCGTTCTATGACGCGATCGCCTTTATGCGCCAGAGCGGCGAGGCGGACGCGGTGCTCGGTGCCGTTGTCGCCGGAACTCCGCTGCTCGGCATCTGCCTGGGTCTTCAGCTCTTTTTTGAGCGCGGCAACGAGGGCGTGCCTGCGGACGAGGGCGTGGCCGCGGATGGCGGCACCCCCGAGCAGGCTGGCGGCCCCTGGGTCGATGGCCTGGGCATCATGCGCGGTTCGTGTACGCGCTTGGAATCGAGTCGTCTGAAGGTGCCGCACGTGGGCTGGGACCAGGTGCACATGACGCCCGCCGGTGCTGCCGACCCGCTGCTCGCCGGTTTTGCCGAGGGCGCCAACATGTACTTCACCCACAGCTACGCGGTGACCGACGACGCCGATGCCGCTGATGTTTTGGCGCGCACACACTACACGCGGAGCTTCCCGTGCATCGTGCGTCGCGGCAACGTGTGGGGCTGCCAGTTCCATCCCGAGAAATCCTCCGCGCTTGGTCAGCGCGTCCTTAAGAACTTCGTCAACATCGTCGAGGAGGCCGGCCGATGATCCTGTTTCCTGCAATCGATTTGATCGGCGGCAAGGTCGTGCGCCTGGAGCGCGGCGACCGGAGCCGCTGCAAGGTATATTCCGACGACCCCGTGGCCGTTGCTCGCTCCTTTGCCGAGCAGGGTGCGAGCTGGGTGCACGTCGTCGACCTGTCCGCTGCCTTTGGCGAGGACGAGGACGCGTGCGCTGCCAACTCGGCGGCGATCGAGGCCATCTGCGGCGTCGACGGTCTGTCGGTGGACGTGGGCGGCGGCGTTCGCTCGCTCGCGCGCATCGACGAGCTGGCCGGCTACGGCGCGCGTCGCATCGCACTGGGCACCGTGCTGGTGACTGAGCCGGGTTTTGCCGAGGTGGCGGCCCAAGGCTTTGGCGAGCTGCTGGTGGCAGATATTGCCGCCCGTGACGGCCAGGTCAAGGTGAACGGTTGGCGCGACGGTGCGGGCGTGGCGCTCGACGATGCCGTGGCGCAGCTCACGGAGCTGGGCTTTAAACATCTGGTGTATACCGATATCGCGCGCGACGGTATGCAGACGGGCATCGACGTGGCAGCATATCGCCACGTGGCCGAGGTCGCGGGCTTTCCCGTTGTGGCGTCGGGCGGCATCTCGACGCTCGACGATATCCGTGCGCTCGCCGCAGTGGGCGAGGGCGCTATTGAGGGCGCCATCACCGGTCGCGCGCTCTACGAGGGCAACTTTACGCTGGTACAGGCGTTGGCCGCCGCGCGAGGGGAGGAGTAGCCCATGCTTACCAAACGCGTCATTCCCTGCCTGGACGTTAAGGACGGCCGCGTGGTCAAGGGCGTCAACTTTGTGAGCCTGCGCGATGCGGGCGATCCGGTGGAGCTTGCCCGTGCCTACGATCGCGAAGGTGCGGACGAGGTCGTGTTCCTGGACATCACTGCCACGAGCGACAACCGTGCGACGACCATCGAGATGGCGGCGCATGCGGCCGAGGAGCTCGCCATTCCCTACGCCGTGGGCGGTGGCTTTCGCGACCTTGCGGGCATGCGAACGATGGTGGCGGCCGGTGCCGACAAGGTATCGCTCAACTCTGCCGCTGTGCGCGACCCATCGCTGATCAGCCAAGCTGCCGCGGCGTTTGGCAGCCAGGCCGTGGTCGTGGCGATCGATGCCAAGCGCGTCGGCCTGCCTGGGCAGCCGGATGCCGACAAGTGGGAGGTCTTTACCGCGGGAGGCCGCAATGCCACGGGTATCGACGCGGTGGCGTGGGCCGAGGAGGCGGCTCGCCGCGGCGCCGGCGAGATCTTGCTGACCAGCATGGACCGCGACGGCACCAAGGCCGGCTTTGACCTGGCGCTCACCCGCGCCGTGGCGCGTGCGGTGCCGATTCCCGTCATCGCGAGCGGTGGCGTGGGCACGCTCGAGCATTTTGCCGAGGGCGTGATCGAGGGCGAAGCCGACGCCGTACTGGCGGCCAGCGTCTTTCACTTTGGAACTTTCAGCATTCGCGAAGTCAAAGAATATATGGCCTCTCAAGGCATCCCTGTCAGGTTGGACTTCTAGCGCTGCGGCTTGCTCAGGCGCCCGACCTTCCGGCTCCAACCCTCCTCGCGTACTTTAAGTACGCGTCGTCGGGCTTGTCGCTCGGAATCTCGGGCACCTGGACAACCCTCGCCGACCTGCGAAGTTTGAATTTGGGGAGAGAAATGGAAGAGATAACCGATCCTTCAAAACTTACGTACGACGCCCGCGGGCTGATTCCTTGCGTGGTTCAGCAGCATGACACCGGTGAGGTGCTTATGGTTGCTTGGATGAACGAGGAATCGGTGGGGCTGACGCTCAAGACCGGGACCACGTGGTTTTGGAGTCGCAGCCGTCAGGAGCTCTGGAACAAGGGCGCGACGAGTGGCAACATGCAAGAGGTCAAGGAGCTCTGGGCCGACTGCGATAGCGATACGCTGCTGGTCAAGGTAGACTCGCCGGGCCCGGCCTGCCATACCGGCAACCGTACCTGCTTCTTTAAGCGCGTGGAAGGGGGAGTGTGATGAAAGTCGTGACGCCGTTCGAGGTCGCCGACTGCAACACCGAGCTCCTCCGCGCGGGCGTGCCATGCCGCGTGCACCTGACTGATGCCTGCGGGGCGCAGTCGCTTTGGCTCGAGGCCGAGAAGGAAAGGCTCAATGAGGCCCATGCCGTCATCGTCGAGTTCTTTGAGAAAAAGGACGCAAAGCCTCGGTTCGATGAGACCGGTACCTACTTTACGCTGCAGTAACGAGAGGAAATAACCATGGGAGTCAGAACAGCTAACGTGCAGCCGGGAAATATCGGCGAGACGCTGACGGGGCTGGCCGAGGTGATTCACGGTCGTCGCGATGCGTCGCCACAGGAGAGCTATACCGCTCGCCTGCTGACCGATGTCGAGGACGAGCTGCTCAAGAAGCTTGCCGAGGAGGCGAGCGAGGTGATCATGGCCTGCAAGGATAACGATCACGATCACATCCGCTACGAGGCCGGCGACCTGATCTACCACCTGCTCGTGACGCTCGAGCGCTACGGCATCACCCTCGACGAACTGGCCGGCGAACTCAACGCCCGCCGCCACTAGTCATTGGGGACGTTCTTAAACGACTAGTTAGGCGAGGGGCGTGGATTCCCATTCGCCGGTGGGGTGGGGGATATCGAAGGCCCGGTAGCCGCAGTCGTAGGCGTGGGCCTGGGCCTCGCGGATGTTCCAGCAGATGTCGCAGGCGCGGTGCGCGTCCGAGCCAAAGGTGATGGGCACCTCGGCATGGGCGAAGCGGCGCAACAGCCCGGTCGCGGGGTAGTAATCGTCGAGCCCCTTGCGCGGTGCGGCGGTCGAGACCTCGACACGGCGACCCGTATCGTGCGCGCACTCGGCCATCTGCCCCCAAAACGGCGCGGGGTCAAAGTCGGGTGCAAAGCCGTCCTTCGAAAAGCGCATGACCAGGTCGGGATGGGCCATCGCGTCAAAGTTGAGTGAGCTTTCGCAAGCACGGCACCAGTCATCGACGTAGCACTCCCACACGCCGCGCACGCCTAAGTTTTCCCAAACATGCAGGTTGGTATCGTCGTCGATCCAACCGCAAAGGGAATCGGGTGTATCGGGGCGCGCGATGTCCTCTGTCCCTGCCGTGCCCGCGGCGCCTGCCGCAATATCGCCCGGGTTGCCAATCCAGTGCACGCTGCCCAGACGTACGACGGCGCCCTGGGACCAGTGCTCTACCAAGGGCTCGCAGCCCTCGTACCAATCGCATTCAAAACCGTAGATAAAGGTGAGCTCCGGCGCAATCTGCGCGGCGAGTTTGCGGGCGTCCTCAAAGGACAAACGATGTGCCGGCAAGTCGCCCTCGACGACCTGCACCTCGCAGTTAGCATCCATACTGGCGGGCAGGGTAAGGTGGTCGGTCGAGACCATGACGCGGCAGCCGGCGGCAGCAGCGGCACGGACGTTGTCCTCGAACGAGGCGTGCCCGTCCGAGAACGAGGTATGAGTATGGCAATCGACCAGCGGGCAGGCGGGCATGGCGACTCCTTTGCATTTGGTGAATCCGCTCCATTGTAATGGCGCGACCCCTGGCGCGCCGGGCACGCCGGGGGTCGAAATCGATTGGAAAGGCTGCGCGGCGCGCGGTGCGGCCTCGCTCTAAAATGTGTACGTCAGCCTCCAAAAGCTGCAAAAAATGACATGTTTGGAGGCTGACGTACACGTTTGAGACGAGGGCGAGGGGCGGGGCAGCGCGTGCCGGCGCCGGCGACTACTTGCTTCGTGTCGCCGCTCGTTTGGACTGCACGGTTATAATCGCGTGCCTCACGGCGGTGATGGGGCGATAGCGGATCATACGCGGTCCCGACCAGCGCATGACCTCGCGGATCTTCTCGCGCATGGCAGGCCGGTAACAATGCGAAGGACAGGCCGAGCAAAATGTCTTGGTGCCCATGTGCGGGCAGTGCTCAATGCGCGCGATGGCGTATTTCTGCAGCTCGGCGCATTCGGGGCAGAGCGTAATGGTCCGAAGGCCGAGCTTCACGCGCACGGACTCATCGTCGCCAGCCTGTTCGACCGCATGCCCGCCTCCATGATGCCCGCGGCACCACAGCGCGATCATCTGCGACACCATTTGGGCCTCGCGCTCACGTTTGCGTGCCAGCTCCGGTGTGTCGACCGGGCGCGCCATTAGCTCAGCCTCCCGTGCTCGACCGAAAGCGAGAAATCGGCAAACGCGCAGGTGCTGGCACGGTGGCTTACGAGCACAATGGTCTTGCCGCGGCGCTTGAGCTCGTCAACGGCCTGCATTACGGCTGCCTCGTTGAGAGCGTCAAGTGCGCTGGTGGGCTCGTCGAGCAAGATGAAAGGCGCGTCGTTGAGGAAGATGCGCGCAAGGCCGATGCGCTGGCGCTCGCCGCCCGAAAGCGAGTCGCCCAGCTCGGCAACGGGCGTGTCGAGACCCTGCGGCAGGCGGTCGATGAGGGCGGTAAGCGAAGCGGAGCGGCAAGCGTCGAGCAGCTCGGCATCGGTGGCGCTGGCGTGCGCAACCAGCAGATTCTCGCGTACGGTGCCGCAGAACAGATGTGTGTCCTGGGTCATATAGGCCTCGTGGCTGCGTAGGCTCGCCGTGTTGATGTGGCGGGCATCGACGCCGCTTACCGTGATGGTGCCAGCTGCGGGGTCCCAAA
Organism: Coriobacteriaceae bacterium; assembly: GCA_902363875.1. Lineage (GTDB taxonomy): Bacteria > Actinomycetota > Coriobacteriia > Coriobacteriales > Coriobacteriaceae > Collinsella. The sequence goes on from CABJBO010000020.1 coordinate 10,803, forward strand.
AACGCATGAGCAGCTTAAGCAGCGTCGACTTGCCCGAGCCCGAGCGCCCCATGATGCAGGTCATGGTACCGGGCGCAAAGGTGCAGGTCACGTCGTCGAGGATGAGACTCGCAGCGGTGTCGTTCGCGATCTGCTCCGTGGCGCCCGCACCGCCCGCGTCCACGCCGCCCGCATAACTAAAGCTCACATGCTCGGCTGCGGCGCCGGCAAACTCAACGTCCTGTCCGTCGGCGACCTCGGCGCACTGGGGCCGCTCGTCGAGCAAATCGAGCACGCGTGCGCCCGAGGCGAGCGTCTCCTGCAGTGAGGCGCCCAGGCGGCTCACGGCCATCACCGAGCCAAACGACGACACAAAGGTAAAGACGGCGACAAACGCTGCGGCAAAGTCAATCGTTCCCGCAGCCACCAGCTGCAGCGCACGCCCGAGCATCACCAGATTAGCCACAAGAATAAGCGCATCGGCTACGGCCTCGCTGACCGCCTGGCGGCGCTTGAGGCGCGCGTCCACGGCGCCGACTTGCTCGGTCAGCTTGCCCAGGGCACGGCTGCGATCGGTGCCACCGGCAAACTGGATGGTCTCGCCCGCGCCGCGCAGACTGTCGAGTACAAAGGCGCCCAGCTTACCGGCGCCCTCGCGGCTCTGGCGGCCGGTGGTGCCGCATGCCTTGGCCGAGGTCAGGGGCAGCAGCACGCCCAGGCACAGATAGCTCGCCAGCGCAATGCCCGCGAGCTGGGGACTTACAGAAAACAAAAAGGCCTCGAACACGATGGTGCAGACCAGGGCGATGGCGATGGGCGAGATGGTGTGCGCGTAGAAGACCTCGAGCAGCTCGATATCCGAGGTGACCAGGCTCACGAGCTCGCCCTTGCCGCGGCCCTCGAGCTTGGCGGGGGCGAGCTGGCGCAGGGCGCCAAACACCAGGTCGCGAATGTGCGCGAGCAGACGGAATGCGATGTAATGGTTGCAGAGCTGCTCGCCGTAGTGGAGCGGCCCGCGTGCGATGCCGCAGGCGGCACAGGCCGCGCATGCTGCGATCAGACCAAGCCCCAAGGCGTTGCGGCCCAGCGCGGCCATAAGGCCGAGGGCGCCAAAGGCCGGCACGAACGCGGCGGTGAGCATGCCAATGCTGCCCAGCGCGACGGCTAGCACAAGCCAGCCGGCAAGCGGTCGGACGAGCCCCATCATGCGCCACATGATGGACGGCGCCGAGTGACGGGCGCGGCCGGAGTCAGGCGCCGCGGTAGCGGAAGACGAGCCGGCACCGTTGAGGCCATCGGTACAGGCAGTACTGCCGCCAACAGCCTCAACCGCGCCGGCATCCTCGGCATCATCCTCCGCATAAGCATATGCCGAGAGCTGCTCCTGGCTGTTCCACATGCGCGCATAGACGCCCGCGGTGGCCAAAAGCTCGCCGTGAGTCCCGCGTTCGGCAATACGGCCACGCTCCAGCACCAGAATCTGGTCGGCGTCCACGATTGTCGACAGGCGATGCGCCACCACGATTACGGTGTGCTCGCCGGCGAGTGATGCAATGACCTCGCCGATTGCGGCTTCGCTTGCGGCGTCCACATTGCTCGTCGCCTCGTCAAACACATAGATGGGCGAGTCGTGCAGCAGGGCGCGGGCCATGCACACGCGCTGGCGCTGGCCGCCCGAAAGGTTGGTGCCGCCCTCGTTAATCACCATGTCGAGCCCGCCGTCGGCCTGCACAAAGGCCGCCACGCGCGTGCGGCCGAGCGCGCGCAAAAGCTCGGCGTCGGTGGCGTTGGGCTGGGCGAGCAGCAGGTTGTCGCGCAGGGTGCCGGTAAACAGGTAGCCGTTGGTGGGCACCAGCGTGACGGCGCGCATGAGTGAGGCGGCCGTGGCATCGCACAGCTCGACGCCGCCGATGCGAACGCTGCCACGGTAGGCACCCTTGCGGCCCGCGATAATCCCCGCGAGCGTGGACTTGCCGCCGCCGCTTTCGCCCACGAGTGCCACGAGCGAGCCGTGCGCAATGGTCGCGCTGGCGCTGTCCAGCACTGTGCGGTCGCCGTATGCATAGCTCACGCCCGCGAGCTCGATATCGCCGCGACCGTCAAGCTCAACATCGCCGCGCTCGGGCTCGGGCGTATCCAAAATGCCAAACATGCGGCGCGAGGCGGCCATGCCGTTCATGGCCGTGTGGAACAGCGATCCCAGGCGGCGCATAGGCAAAAAGAACTCCTGCGACAGAAAGACGATGAGGAAGGCAGCCTCAAAGCCAATCTTGCCCGTGGCGAGCTGCAGCGTGGCTACGATAATGCCGAGCGCGGCGCCCATATAGACGACCAGGTCCATAACGCAAATGGAGCGCAGCTGCATCACCAGCAGGCGCATGGTCGCTGTGCGGAAACGCTCGGACTCGGCGTTGATGCGCTTGTGCCAGTCGCGGTCGGCCTGATACACCTTAAGGGTGGTAAGACCCTGAACGGCCTCCAGGAACATGCCGCCCAGATCGACGTAGCTGCCCCAATACTCGGAACCGATCTTTTTTGCGTTGCGCATGACCATCATGATGGAGATGGGGATGACCGGGACGCATACGAGCAGCAGCGCGGCGGGAAGTCCCGCTTGGCCTACGAGCAGCACGAACAGCGTGATGGGTGCCAGGCCGGCAAAAAAGAGCTGCGGCAGATAGCCGCCAAAGTATACCTGGAGTTGCGTGGCGCCCTCCACGCTGGTTTGCACGGCCTCGGCGGTGGGGACGGTTTCGGTATAGGACGGGCCGAGCGCAGTGAGCTTGTCGTAGACGAGCGAACGCACGCGGCGGACGGCTTTGAAGGCGGCCTTGTCACCGGAACGCTGCGCCAGATAGATGGCGGCGGCGCGCACGATGATGGCGCCGGCGAGCGGCAAGGCCGCCTGTGCGAGGGCATCGACGGCGAGCGCGGCGGAAAGACCGTCCGTGACGATGCCGCCCAAGATGCGCGCAAGCACCCACATCACCGTGATGTTTGCCATGAGCGCGATCCATTTAAACAGGACGCTCGCCACAATGTAGGGCGTTGCCTGCGGAACCAGGGAGAAGAGCCGCTTCTCGAACATGAAACCTCCGATGCCGTAACGGTGTCGGGCGGGGTCCTCGGCAGCCGATTAGTTAGCCAAATGCAACTAGAGTAGCATCGTGCAGCCTGTAAGTATGCCGAGGGTAATTTTTTGGCCGATGAACTGCGTACAAAGTTCAAAGTTGTTGAGTGCCGCGAACTTTATGGCCTACGGAGTGCGGGCGCAATTCTGATCGTGTGCGGCCCCGCTCCAAAACGTGTACGTCAGCCTCCAAAACCGACAAAAAATGACATGTTTGGAGGCTGATGTACATATTTGGATAGGGGCGAGGGCGGCGACGGACGAAAGTCACGCTTGCGCCACGTCCGATGTGCTAGCGTTTGGGTGAATAAAACGAGCCCGCGCGGAAAGGATCCGGACCGTATGCAATGCGATAGTACATCCCCGCTGTCTCGCGAGACCGATGCACCCGAAACTATCGTCAAGCTGGAGTGCGACATCGACGATGCGTCGCCCGAGGTACTCGCTTATGCCGCGGACCGCCTGCGCGAGGCAGGTGCGCGCGAGGTGCACTGGTTGTCTCTCTACTGCAAAAAAGGTCGCCCCGGCTGGCAGCTGCAGGTGATCTGCTCGCACGAGGATATCGAGTGCCTACAGACGATTATCTTTTTGGAGACCACGACCAACGCCGTTCGTCGCCAGGTGATGGAACGCGTTTGCCTGCCGCGCCGATTCGAGCAGGTGACAACGCCTTGGGGCGAGGTATCCGTTAAGGTGGCGACCCTGCCCGACGGCAGCGAGCGCGCGGCTCCCGAGTACGAGGATTGCGCCCGTCTTGCCCGCGAACATGGCGTGCCGCTCCAACGCGTGATGCAAACGGCTCAGAGCGTGGCGCTGCGATTCGAGTAACACGGTAGATGGGCTCCATATCCGCCAGACCTCGTATTCAGCCCTCATCAACCCCACTCTGAAAGGACTCCCCATGAAATACCTCATCGCCTCCGACATCCACGGCTCGGCATACTGGGCCGAGCGCCTCTGCACCGCCATCGAATCCGAGCAGCCTGACCGCATCGTGCTGCTAGGCGACCTGCTCTACCACGGCCCGCGCAACGACCTGCCGCGCGACTATGCCCCCAAGCGTGTGATTCCGCTGCTCAACGCCCTGGCCGACCGCATCATCGCGGTGCGCGGCAACTGCGACGCCGAGGTCGACCAGATGGTCCTCGACTTCCCCGTCATGGCCGACTACGCCACGCTGTTCGACGAGACCGGCCGCGAGCTGTTCCTGACGCATGGCCACGTCTTTGGCGCTGGCATGCATAACAGCGTTGATCACGCGCCCGCGCTGCCCGAGGGCTCCGCGCTCGTCTACGGCCACACGCACATCAAGGTTAACGAGGCAAGCGAGGCGCACCCGGGCCTGTGGCTCTTCAACCCCGGCAGCGTGAGCATTCCCAAGGACGGTACGCACAGCTATGGTATCTACGAGGACGGCGCGTTCCGTCACGTGATCCTGGAGGAGGAATAACCATGGCAGAGCAGCTGGCTCAGCAAAATGCCGAGGGCTCGCGCGACCTGTCCACGCTGGTAGACGCGTCGGCCGAGCTGCAGCATCTGGTGCAGACCATCTGGCGCCTGCGTCAGCCCGACGGCTGCCCGTGGGACCGCGAGCAGACGCACCGCAGCATTGGCAAGAACATGATCGAGGAAGCCTACGAGGCGCTCGACTGCATCGAGGCCGACGACGCGGCACACCTGCGCGAGGAGTTGGGCGACGTGCTCATGCAGGTCGTACTGCATGCGCAGATTGCGGCGGATGCCGGCGAGTTTTCGCTGGCCGATGTGGCGCGCGATATCGACGCCAAGCTCATCCGTCGTCACCCGCACGTGTTTGGCGATGCGGATGCCGACAACTCCGACGAGGTGCTCAAGATTTGGGACGAGGTCAAGCTTGCCGAGAAGGCCGCCAAAGACCAGGCCGTGGCGGCAGTCGGGGCCGCACCCGAGGGTCTGCTCGACGGTGTGCCCACGCACCTGCCGGCGCTGATGCAGGCTCAGAAGGTGTCGCGCAAGGCGGCTGCCGTGGGCTTTGAGTGGGAGACGGTCCAGGACGTGTGGGACGAGGTTGCCGAGGAGCGTGCCGAGTTTGAGGCCGAGGCTCCCGGTTCTCCCGAGCGCGAGATGGAGTTTGGCGACCTGCTCTTTGCCCTGGTCAACGTTGCGCGCAAGGAGGGAATTGACGCCGAGAGCGCCCTGCGTGCCAGTACGGCAAAGTTCCGCCGCCGCTGGGCCGCGATGGAGCAGATGGCGGCCGACGCCCACGTGGATCTGGCCGAGCTTTCGACCCACGGCCTCAATGACCTCTGGGATGCCGCAAAGGCAGAGGAGTAAGACTGCGGGGGCGACGGGACGGACTTGTCCCATCGCCCCTATTATTTTTAAAAAGATTGTATCCCTTGGCTAACTTAGGGCATAATGCAAAAAGTGCGATAAGGCTAACTTATGAACCTGCGCGCCGCTGTAGCGTGCAAGCCGTGTCGCCAAGCATTCAACCCGTTTCCAAGTGAGAGGGAGACAACATGAGCGATATTTTGGACGTCTACGGTCGCGAGGTGCTCGACAGCCGCGGCAATCCCACCGTCGAGGTCGAGGTCGTGCTCGAGGACGGCAGCTTTGGCCGCGCAATGGTGCCTTCGGGTGCTTCGACCGGCGCCTTTGAGGCATGTGAGCTGCGCGACGGCGACAAGGGCCGCTATCTGGGCAAGGGCGTTTCGCAGGCCGTCGAGCACGTCAATAACGAGTGCGCTAACGCCGTCGTGGGCCTCGACGCCTTCGACCAGCGCGCCGTCGATGCCGCGCTGATTGCCGCGGACGGTACCCCCAACAAGACCAAGCTCGGTGCCAACGCCATCCTGGGCGTGTCGCTGGCCGTTGCCCGCGCCGCTGCCGAGTCGGCGGGCCTGTCGCTGTACCAGTACCTGGGCGGCGTCAACGCCCACCTGCTGCCCACGCCTATGATGAATATCCTCAACGGTGGCGTCCATGCCGACAATAACGTTGACTTCCAGGAGTTCATGATCATGCCGGTGGGCGCCCCGAGCTTTGCCGAGGGCCTGCGTTGGTGCGCCGAGGTCTACCACACCCTCAAGGGCGTGCTGCACGAGGCCGGCCTGGGCGGCGGCGTGGGCGACGAGGGCGGCTTTGCGCCCAACCTCAAGACCAATGCCGAGCCGTTCGAGTACATCACCAAGGCCGTGGAGAAGGCCGGCTTTAAGCCCGGCGTCGACTTCATGTACGCCATGGACCCGGCCTCGACCGAGTTCTACAACGCCGAGACCGGCATGTACGAGCTCAAGGGCGAGGGCGTGGAGTACACGAGCGCCCAGATGGTTGATTACTGGGAAAAGCTCGTCGACACCTATCCCATCATCTCCATCGAGGACGGCATGGCCGAGGAGGACTGGGACGGCTGGGTTGAGCTCACCCGTCGCATTGGCAACAAGGTGCAGCTGGTGGGCGACGACCTGTTCGTCACCAACACCGAGCGCCTTAAGAAGGGCATTGAGCTGGGCGCCGCCAACGCGATCCTGGTCAAGGTCAACCAGATCGGTACGCTCACCGAGTCGCTCGAGGCCATCGAGACCGCCAAGGAGGCCGGTTACGCCTGCATCGTGAGCCACCGCTCCGGCGAGACCGAGGACTCCACGATCGCCGACCTGGTCGTGGGCGTCAACGCCGGCCAGATCAAGTCGGGCGCCCCGTGCCGCAGCGACCGTATCGCCAAGTACAACCAGCTCATCCGCATCGAGGACGAGCTTGAGGGCAGCGCGCACTACGCCGGCAAGGCCGCGTTCTACAACATTCGCTAGGCACGCGGAGCTCGCGGGGGCGGGGAAGACTCGGATTCGCCTTGCTCCAGCCGGGCGCTGTTGAGCACCATTGGGCGCTGGGCCATATGGCTCAGCGCCTTTTTTATGTCGAGCAAAGGCTGGCGAAGGCGGTGCGGGTGCTCGTGCTATAACTAAAGGACTTAGCGCAAACAAACCTCAACCGCACAAGGCGCACATGGATCAGATTTACGACAACAGGTACTATTCCGCCGGTTCGCGCGAGCCGTCGCCTCGCCGTGCGCGCACGGTGCAGCTCGGTGGGTCCGCTTATGCCGGCGCCGACCGCTCCACGCAGCGCCCGGCAAGTACCTCGCGCCCCAATGCTCAATCAAATACCTTGGCAGATGGACCGGTGCGCCCAGCACGTTCGACACATGCGTCGCGTCCCTCGGCCCAGACGCACGACAGGTCGAGCAGGCCTTCGAGCCGTCTTTCGGGCTCGGACTTTATGCGCTACGCCAACGACAATGCGGTGGTCAAGGCGATCTATGACTTTACGCATGGCTCTCTGCGTCCGCTGTTTATCGGTATCGTGGTGGCGCTGGCGCTCGTGAGCCTGTATTTTCCCGTACGCGACCTGTACGTGGCAAAACGCTCGAGCGACATCTTGGCCAAGCAGGTCGAGATTCGCCAGCAATACAATGATGAGCTGCAAAAAAGCGTCGACAAGCTGCTCTCGGAGGAGGGTATCAAGGACGCGGCGTCCGAGGACCTGGGCCTGGTGATGCCCGGCGAGAAGAAGATTGACGTGCTAGGCTTGGACGACGATTCGGACTCGTCGTCGAGCAAAAAGTCCTCAAACGCCAAGAAGGCCAGCGAAGTGGCCAAGGAAATCGAAGAAGTCGGCAAGGACGCGCCGTGGTACATCCAGGCGCTCGACATGCTGTTTGGGTTTAACGGCGTCGAGGGCCAGACGGTCGTGTCCAACGGCAAATAGCGCCCGGAGGGGAGCCCGCAATGACAAATTGCAAACGCTATAAGGTGGCCGCGATCGACCTGGGAACGGTGTCGTCGCGACTGGTGTTGGCCCAGGTCGAGGGCGGAGCGATTGTGGAATCGTCCAAGCATACCGAGATTACCGACCTGGGCGAGGGCGTGGACGCGACGGGGCGCTTCTGCGAGGCGGCTGTCGAGCGTGTGCTCGCTGCGTGCCGCATGTTTGTGGACGAGGCCCGTGCCTTTGGGGCCGTGTGCGTCTGCACCACGTGCACGAGTGCCGCGCGCGATGCGTCCAATGCCGCGCTGCTGCTGGACGGCCTGCGCGAGTTGGGGCTCAAACCACAGGTGATTCCGGGCGAGGTCGAGGCGCGCCTGACGTTTTTTGGCGTGGCGCACGACTTTGCCGGCGAGCGCATCATCGTCGCGGATTCGGGCGGCGGGTCCACGGAACTCGCGACGGGCGTATACGCTCCGGAGCGCGGCGTCTTTGCGCTGGAGGGAACGCGCTCGCTGGACATCGGTTGCCGTCGCGTGACGGAGCGCTTTTTCTCTGCGTTGCCGCCCGCGGATGGCGAGCTTGCTGCCGCTGCCGCGTGGGCAGGCGAGCAGTTCGCCGCCTATTTTGAGGGCCTGCCTGTCGACTTTGAGCGCGCCGAACGCTTAGTCGCGGTGGGCGGCACGGTGACTACGCTGGTGGCTCTGGTCCACGAGCTGGAACCGTACGATTCGAGCTTTGTGCACCTACGCGAGCTGTCGCTGGAGCAGGTCTCGGCCGCTATCGAGCGCATGTCTGTGTTGGACGCGGAAGGCATCGCCGCGCTACCGGGTGTACAGCCCAAACGCGCGGGCGTGATCTTGGCTGGTGCCGTGGTGATTCGCGAGCTTATGCGAGCCGGCGGCTACGACACGCTCACCGTAAGCGAGAACAGCCTGCTTGCCGGCATGGCCGCCACCATTAACGAGGTTCTCGACGGTGAGCTACCCACCATCGGCTGGACCCCCAGCCTCAGCGCCCTTTAACCATCCCCTCATAAGTTGCGGTGAAATAGTTCCTAAATGGGCTGATAAACTGCCAAAACAGGAACTATTCCATCGCAACTTAGAGGCTTAACGGCATCCAGAAGAAACGAGCCCGCATCCCCAGGGGGCACGGGCCCGTAAAAGCCAAATGGTAGGGGCGGTGGGACGTCTGCGTATTTGCCGCGCAAATCCGCACCGGCTTCGGCCGCCTGCCGGCGCCCTCGCCGGCTCGCTGCGGACGCTGCGCGTCTGCTTGACGCTCGCCCCCTCGCGGGTTCGAGCCCCACCGGCATCTTAAAGAAATGAGCCCGCATCCCTGGGGGACACGGGCTCGTAAGCACTACGTGGTAGGGGCGGTGGGACTCGAACCCACAATCCTTGCGGCGAGAGATTTTAAGTCTCCTGCGTATGCCAATTCCGCCACGCCCCCGTGAGACTAGAAGTCTAGCACAAGCCGTCCGTTACGCGTTGACGGCCATCGAGTGTTGGCCCGACTTCTCCAGGAACTCCTGGAACTTGGCTTCGTCGCCCTTGTTTTGGTACTGCAGGGCCAGCAGGTACTCCAGGCGGCAGCGCTTGACCGGGTCGTCGCCGACATCCTCGAGCATGCGCTCCAACTCGGGAATGTCGTTGTGGCGCTTGAGGATCATCGTGTCGTACATCAGCTGACACTCGTGTGCAACCGCCTCGGCTTGACCGCCCTCAAAGCCCTTGATCTCGCGCAACAGCTCTTTGGACTTTTTGCGGTTCTCCTGGCCAACATAGTAGTTAAAGGCCTTAATCACCAGGTCGACGCGCTGCATCTTGGGCAGGTTGAGTTCCAGCAGCAGGTCGAACATCTCGCCGGCGCGCTCGTGGTCCTCGCGCAGCAGATAGGAGTTCAGACGCAGGTAGTCGCGGTTGTAGCGCGGGTACAGCATGCTGGTGAGTTTGCCGTCGAGCAAACGATCGAACTCGGCCCACTGTTTGGCGGCCATCAACTGTTGCAGGCGTTTAAACGTAGTGCGTTTTTTGACGCTAAAGAACACCGACACGGCGATACAGATGATAACGACGGCGGTCCAGAGTGTGCGGGAATCGGGCATGTTAGGATCCTTAGTCGCTCATAAAGCGAGCGGTATGACAACACGTACTAGATGTATTATACGCAGCGCGCAAGCAAACTGGCATAAAAGCTCATCGAGGCTGAGTGCCATCGCTCGCTGCGGTACACTTACCTAAAGTAAACCATGAAGGGAGACATTACCTATGAAGAAGATCGTTTTGGCTTGCGGTGCTGGCGCTGCTACTTCCACGCTTGTTGCCCAGAAGGTCGCCACCATGCTCGACGCCAATGGTTATGCCGGCAAGTATGAGATCGTGCAGTGTGCCATCTCCGAGGCCAAGGACTACTGCGACGAGGGTGCTGACCTGCTGATCGCCACCACCGTTGCCCCCGAGGGCCTCACCTGCCCGTACGTGAGTGGCGTGCCCTTCATGACCGGCATGAACCGCGTCGCTGCCGAGAAGGCCGTTCTTGACGTCATGGCTCAGTAGGCGCTGACTGCATGAGTGAGCAGAACGCCAATCCGGTAGAGCTCTTTGGTATGCGCGTTGCCCATGTGGGCATTAACGCCACCGACCCGGCAGACGCCCTGGAGATCGCGGAGCTGTTCTCGACGATGATGGGCCTGCCCGTTATCGAGACCCCGGTTTCGTACTTTAACGATTCGCTGATCGAGGTTATGAAGCAGAACGGTCGTGGCACCAAGGGCCACATCGGCTTTGCCGTCAACGACATCGATGCGGCCGAGAAGTGGTTTGCCGAGCGCGGGCTCGAGGTCAACGAGGAGTCGCGCGCGCTGCTGCCCGACGGTAGCACCAAACTCGTGTACTTTAAGCGCGAGTTCGCCGGCTTCGCCGTGCACCTGTGCCGCGAGTAGCGCATAAGCTGCTTTAGTTAGCAAAAAGGGATAGGGCCGTGTGGCCCTATCCCTTTATTTATGCCGAGGGATCGACTTTTGCAACGGTCAAAAACCGAAGTCTAATACTTTTCCGAGAAGTGAACGAGACAAATCAGCCCCCCGAAGCATCGACACTTTAAGGGCATCGTTTCCTGCAGTTTCGATGCTGGAATCCTGCGATTTTGCGGGAAAAAAATGCGGATGCTTCGGGGGTCCGAATATGGTCGTTCACTTCTCGGGAAAAGTATTAGACCTCGATCCACGAGGGGGCATCCCTACCGTGGCAGGCGAATCGTAAAGCGGCTTCCGACGCCCTCGACCGAGGTCACGCCGATGACGCCGCCGTGGCTGTCGACGATCCACTTGGCGATAGCGAGCCCCAGGCCCGAGCCCTGTGCGCCGGCATCGCGTGCGTTGTCGGCACGGTAGAACCGCTCAAACGCGTGAGCTGCGGATTCCTGGTTCATGCCGATGCCCTCGTCCTCAACGCTTATGTCAATCGCGCCCGTGCCCGCATCGGGTGTTATGGCAAACGTGACGGTTGTGCCTGCGTCCGAATACTTGGCGGCGTTTTGCACGATCACGCGCAGCGCCTGCTTCACGAGTGCCACGTCAACCGATGCGTTGCAGCGCGGGTCGCCGGTAAGTGCGGCATCATACGCCAGCCGATATGTGTGCCCGGCATCGATCATCTGTGATTCTTCGCAAACCTCGCCGACCAGTGCAGCCAGGTTGGTATTCGCGCGCCGCAGCACGGTGCGACCGGCATCGCCGCGTGCCAAAAACAGCAGCTGCTCCACGAGCTCCTGCATATGCTCGCTTTCGGCTTTGAGCGAGGTGATGGATTCTGCCAGCACGTCCGGGTCGTCTTTGCCCCAGCGGTCGAGCATGTTCACGTAACCCTGAATCACCGCGATGGGCGTGCGCAGCTCGTGACTCGCATCGTTGACAAAGCGCATCTGCTGCAGCTTTGCCTCTTGCATCTGGCGCAGCAGGCGGTTGAGTGCGACCTCGATGCTCGCCAGGTCGGCGTCGCCGGTGGTGACGCTCGGCGAGTCGACGCTTGCGCGCTCGATGGCCTGCTCCAGCGTTTCCATCTTGCCGCCGGCGAGCTGCATGCGGCCGAGCTCGTCCACACGCAAGGCCAGGTCGTTGAGCGGCGCCATAGTGCGGCGCACGCGGCGGGCGCCGCCGAGCATGTTGAGCACGCTGATGACCTGCCAACCCACAACGACAAGGTAGAGAGGCCATAGCGCGACGAGGTCCTGCGCGAGGGGGAAGGTCTTGGTGGTGCGCGCAAGCTCGACGGTATAGGTGAGCGTTGTCAGGTCCCAGCCGCGCGCGGGGGTCAGCGACATGCTGCGAACGGCGGCGCCGGGGATCCATCCCACGGTAAACGCGCCATCGGGCAGCGTCTGGTTGTAGCCATAGACGAGGATCGCCGCCGCAACAAGCAGCAGTAACAGATCCAGCCAGACGTAGCTCACCAAGCGGCGCCACATATAGCTCCAGTTGATGGCGCGGGCGATGGAGGTGACGCGCTTAGCCTCGTCGTTACGCGCGGCAGACATAGCCCACCCCGCGCACGGTCTGGATGATGCGGGTACTGCCGCCGTCCTCGATCTTGGCGCGTAGGTGCGCGATGTGCACATCGACGTTGTTGGTATCGCCCACGTAGTCGTAGCCCAGCGCCTCGTGAGCAATGCGCTCGCGCGTGAGCACGGTCTCGGCATGCGCCATAAGCAGGGCGAGGACGTCGAACTCGCGAGCCGTGAGCGCGATGGGCGAGCCGCCGACTGTGACTTCGCGGCGGTCGGGATCGAGCACGACTGAGCCAACGGTAAGTGCGGCGTGGGAGGGCGTGGCAGCGGTCTGGGCCGTGTCGGTTGCCGGGGACATTGTGGCGATACCGGCGGCCGTGCCGCTCGCTACGCCCGCCCCGGCCCCGGCGCCGCCAACGCCCGAAGCCGCCCGCACGGCTTCCGAGCGCTTCAGCGCCACACGGATCCGTGCGAACAGCTCCTCGATCGCAAACGGCTTGGTCAGGTAATCGTCGGCGCCGGCGTCGAGCCCGGCAACCTTGTCCATCACGGCATCGCGCGCGGTGACCATGATCACTGGCACATCCTTGTGCTTACGTATGCGCCGCAGCACCTCCATGCCGTTGAGCTGCGGCAACAGTACATCGAGCAGAATCAGATCGTAGTCGCGCTCCAACGCCAGGTCAACGGCGGTGCGTCCGTCGGCGGCGTGCTCCACCTGGTAGCCCTCGTGCTCCAGCTCGAGTGTCACAAAGCGGGCGATTTTCTCCTCGTCCTCTACGATCAGGATTCGTGCCATGCGTGCCCCCGTCTGCGATTACTTGTCGTCGTTCAGATTTTGCTTGATGTCGTCCGCGGCATTGGCAGCGCTGTCCATCAGGTTGTTGATGCTGCCGGGCACGTCGCCGTCGCTATCGATGCGGTAGCGCATGCCAAAGAACAGGCCAAGCAGCATCAGCCATATCGTGGCGCCCCAGGCAAACAGGGCGACGATGGGAATCAGGATGGGGATGTTGAGGATGATCGCATCGCGGCGCGTGGCGATAAACTTGGTGTCCAGACTCAGGCGGAAGAGCTTTTTGAGGTACTCCCACGCGCTGTCCATCTTCTTGGAGAAGTCGGTCTTTTCGCTCGACTTTTCGTAGGCTGCCTGCGCGGCGACCATCTCGGCAGAGGGCTCATCGACTGGCGCGGACTCGGTGGCGGCATGCGCCGACGTGGTCTGGGTCTTGCCCTGCGACTCGAGCCAAATGATGGCATCCAAAACGTTGCCGTCGGCAGCGTCGAGCGCCGCCTTGGCATCGGTGTAACTCACGTTGCACTTGGTGCGGATGGTTTCAACTTTTTCGAGGTCGTCCATGACCTGTCCTTTCGTTCGATGGGCGCGACGCCGGGCAATTTGCTCGGGCGCGAGCGTTGCGTTCGGCGGTTTGCGTTGCGCCGCCCCGCTCTTGGTCGAACTCTATAGTGCAGGTTATAGATTAAGCGATTCTTGAGCCAAGATTAATGTTGGATGAGTTTTTGGGTGGTGCGGAGGCGGGCAGGGGCAGAAAAGGCAGGTTTTGCGTGGCGTGAAGGAGGGGCGGTCTGATCTTTGGGATAGCTGATAGCGAGGTCTAATACTTTTCCGAGAAGTGAATGAGTGAAAACGGACCCCCGAAGCATCGACACTTTAGAGGTGCCGCTTCCTGCGGTTTCAATGCTGAAATCCCACGATTTTGCCGCCGAAAAATGCGGATGTTTCAGGGGTCCAAAAACAGCCGTTCACTTCGCGGAAAAGTATTAGACCTCAATAGCGGGGGATGGGGTGCCGGTGCAAAACGGCGTCAGAAATGGGGTAAACAAGGCAAACGGATCTAATGGATCATAATCATGTTGTAAAAGTATGAAAATATCCTACAATTGCAACATGAAGTACTTTAGCAACATAACGGCGATAATCGAGCTCTCCGAGAGCGAGGGTGTGTTCACCACAGCTCAGGCGGCTCGCATGGACATCTCTCGAGATGCGCTGGCACACTCATGTCGTGCGGGGCGTCTTGAACGGATATGCCACGGCGCCTACCGGATGTCTGGAACACAGCGCCGAGACACCGACGAGCTCAACGCCTTTTGGAAGCTCACCAATCCCTCCCTTTGCGCGTGGGAGAGAAAACGTCAGTGGGATGGCATCGCCGTGAGCGGTACGACTGCGGCGAACCTGCAGCAAATGGGCGATTTCTACCTGTCTCCCTACAGGATGACCGCGCCCACGCGTATTAATACAAGAAACGAATCCCTTTCTTTTGTAAAGCGCGAGATTGCCGAGCGGGATATCGTTTGGCTCGACGGCCTGCCGGTAACTAAACCCGAGCGCACGCTTGTCGATCTTTGCCTCGATGGTGAGGACCCTTCATTAATCATCGATGCCTATCACGATGCGCTTGGGCGTGGGCTCGATACGCAGCGGCTGAAAGATCTCGTAAAGAAGAACTCTAAAACCGCCAAACGACGCGAACTGATGAGGCCATTGCTGGTTGTGCTGGGTTGTACCTGAGTGCGCAGGCCTGATGTTTGCTAACTGCAAGTCGAGACAATTGTTTGTCCGCACGGTTCTTTAATCTAAGTGACTATTGAAGGCCTGCATCGAAGTATTGCAACCGGTGCGATTCGCATTTAAGCTTGATGTCGCTGTGTCAATTAGCGGACAGTTCGTCCGTAGTTTGTTCCGATTGGATAGCATGAAAGACGTAAAGGAAGAGATAACCTCCAAACGTAAGGAGCTCGCGCTTACTCAGAAGGAGTTCGCCGCTGCTCTTGGGATGGGGCCCAATGGCGATAGAACTGTCCGGCGTTGGGAGACTGGTGAGACCAGTCCTTCTGCTACGGAACTCGCTTTTATACGATCTTTGGGTTATCAAGCGCCATTTGCACAGGGTGATCGAAAGGACGCTCCCTTTACTTACATTGACCTATTTGCCGGCATCGGTGGAATTCGCTTGCCGTTTCAAGAGCTTGGCGGCGAATGCGTTTTTTCTTGTGAGTGGGATAAATATGCGCAGAAGACGTATCGCATGAATTACGGTGACCAGCCTGCTGGAGATATTCACAATGTTCGTTCGGAGGATATCCCTAAATTTAACGTTTTATTAGCGGGCTTCCCATGTCAGCCGTTCTCGCTCGCGGGTGTCTCAAAGAAAAAATCAATGGGGCGTGCTACGGGCTTCGAGGATAAGACGCAGGGAACTTTATTTTTTGAAGTTGCTCGCATCATCCGTGATAAGAGGCCTGACGCTTTCTTGTTGGAAAACGTTAAGAACTTAACAAGCCATGATCGCGGTAAGACCTTCAGGATCATTATGCAGACCCTCCAGGATGAACTTGGCTACGATGTGTACTACAAAGTCCTCGATAGCAAGAACTGGACCTGTCAGCATCGTGAACGCATCTATATAGTTGGCTTTAAGGAAAAAACTGATTTTGACTGGGATCGACTAGAGCTCGGGGATGGTGGGCACACCGTCGGAGAGATTCTTGAGGACGACCCCGATGATCGATATGTTCTTTCCGACAAATTGTGGGCTTATCTGCGCGCATATAAGAAGAAGCATCAGGCGGCGGGTAATGGCTTTGGCTATAGCACGGTCGGGCCCGATGACACGACAAGGACGCTTTCAGCGCGATATCACAAGGATGGAAGCGAGATTCTCGTTTCGCGTGGTGAAGGGGAGAATCCTCGCAAGCTAACGCCACGTGAATGCGCCCGACTTCAAGGGTTTCCTGACCAATTCATTATTCCGGTTTCGGACACGCAGGCATATCATCAATTTGGTAACTCTGTTACCGTTCCAGCCGTACGCGCAGTTGCCAAGCTGATGATGGGAGCGTATTTCGATGGACTACGGAGTTCTGAGTAGTTATTTTGACGGCGCGGTTGCTAAGAAGCTTGTTGCTGTGGATATTGATGGAAAACGCAGCAACCAGCATGAGTTCAATGGAACCGCTGAGCTTCGCTCCTTATTCGGCGATGATGACATAAGGAACATACCAACAACTTTTGCATTTCTCAGCGATGACGCCGAACCTTTGTTTGATCACGGGTTTACATCTTGGTATGACGCACGCAGGAAGCATCCGACTAGGACGGAATACAGACTCTATTACAACGATAGCGAAGCGATACGAGCCTCAAGGGTAGGCGACCTGATGGTCATTGCGCCTTCAGACGAGCATGGCCTTTTGATCGTATTTGCTAGACAGGGGTCAAATGCTGAATGCCAGTTGAGATGGCTTTTCGGCTTGAACGATGTTGAAGATAGCGGCTTTTCGCGATCAACTGCGGATGATAGGCGCATAGATGCAATCGCCGCGTCTATTCTTGAAGCGATCGGCATCGAGGTTTCGCTTCCCACATCGGCTGTTGCGTATTTGGACGAAATGGTCGAAAAGTTTGGAGACTCTTTCCCCAAAGGGATTGACTTTACGAGGTATTCAATTTCGACTTTGGGTGAGCTTGATTGGATAAACGAACCCGATAAGTGCCTTCTTGATTGTTATGAGCGAGAAGAAGTTCTTTTTAAGGTCTTCGAGAGGCATCTTCTTGAGCGTGATTTGGCTCCCTATTTAGGGAACGACCTTGATGTTGATGGCGTGTTGCGGACTACGATGTCGGCTTTCCAGCGAAGGAAATCGCGTGCGGGGACTGCGTTCGAGCATCAGCTTGAGTACTTGTTTAAGGGATGGGGCATAAGCTATTCTGCTCAGCCGTATACTGAGGGCAAATCAAGGCCGGATTTCATTATGCCGTCGATTGATGCCTATAAAAAACCGCTATATCCTGTCGAAAAACTGACTATGCTTGGTGCAAAGACGACTGTAAAAGAACGCTGGCGTCAAGTATTGGAAGAGGCGAATAGAATTGAGAATAAGCATTTAATCACGCTCGATGTGGCGGTGAGCACCGAATATACAGACTCGATGCGTGAACATAATCTTCAACTGGTTGTGCCTCGTCCTGTATTTGGCTCATATACCACTGAACAGCAAAACTGGCTGATGGATGTCGGCGAGTTTTGTCAACTGTTGGTCGAGAAAGAACGTCGGTAGGCAATTCTATACTGAGGTTCTACTTCTTTTGGGCATTGATTATTTGATCGAGTTGCATTAATAAAATAGGTCACCTTGCCGTCGCTCTGCTGAAGTGAGTGAGCTCGAGCTTGGTTTTGTTCTATGTTGGGGAGGTGCTGGAGTGCGCGCCGGCGTTGGCCTTCATCGTCGATATCTATTCCGCCGCGAGCGTGTTAGTGCGCCCGCATTCGCAGTTGCGACATTTGAGTCGTGCCTTGTCGCGCCTCCCTTTAGGATTCCCACTTCGCCATTCGGCTGCCATGTTTTATGAAATGACTCACCCTACATTTTCCGATGCTTAAGTAGTCTCTTATTCGCCCGCTTGCCAACATCCCCATCTTTACCAAAGAGACTAGCCTTGCGTTCTTGAACTCTCCGACTCTCCTTTTGTAAACGAGATGCTTCACGACAGTTCGTCTAGCGCCTCTGGAGGGGTGACTACGAAGAGCCGGTTTGTGCCGTCAATTGCGTTGCCTGCTGCCGGCTGCTGTCTCATTAGAATCCGGCTGCAAATGGACCGCGGTGAGCATGCAAGACCGTGCCATAACGTAAGAAAAACTTGCAAGAATCGCAAGTTCTTCTCATCCCATGAGAAAAACTTGCAAATTGGGGCGAGTGATGAACGGCTGGACGGTTCTTGAAAATCGAGATATCTCGAGAAGCTGATTGCCTTTCGTGACATCCAAGTTACAGAGTCGACTGACGAGGAGGCGACGCGCAAGCGCGAGCTGCGTCCATTTGAGCTCAGGTCGCTCGAGAAGATCACCGGTGGTTACGAGAAGATCATCATCGTTCGCCGGGGGAGCCATCCGACCGACATCGACGGCATCAAAATCGTCTCTGCAGTCGACTTCTTGATGGGCAGGCTTTGGACTTAGGGCGTTCTGTGGGTTTATGACCACTTCGGCATCGAGATTGCCTTGCTGTAGACAAACTCCGCCCAGGGCCCGATGAGGATAACGTGGTCTATGCACCCTGCTTTCTCGACCAGGTCGAGTACTTTTAAGAAAGCTCGTTGCTGCTCAGTCAACATCCGGCACCCTCCCCAACGCACGTTTGATTTGCTTTTGAGATCGCTTCTGTTCTCTGATGGCGGCCGCAAGGGCCCTTCGGCGTTCGATTTTGGCTCGCAGCCCATCAACTTCTGCAGCGGGGACATAGTCGCTTTTGACCTTGTCGCCAACTCGATAGTTGAGATAGCAGTATTCGTGGCCCTTTATATTTCGCATGCGGATGCTGCCCTTTGGAAGGAGGGCAATCTCTTGCTCCATGAGGTCCAAGAGGCGCCTCGAGCGTGCGTATTCCTCTTCCAGGACATCTTCTAAGACTGACATGGTGCCTCCTTTCCGAGTAGTTACCCTACATTCTATCAAATCCATTTAATTGTAGGGTAACTCAAGCATGTCCGCACGACATGTGACACTTAACCTGCCGCCTTGCTCTGCCACGGCGGCATGCATCTGAACAACGACCCTCTAAGGAGTTCGATATTGATGAGTGACAACACCAAGCATCTCGCAAAGAAGTGCGTCAAGGACGCAGGACCGTGCCTTGCGCTGTGCGTAGCCGGCGCAGCGGTCGCGCTGCTGGCTGTTTTGGGGCCATTTGACGTGCTTCGAAGCGCCAGCTCTCTACACGTTTGCATGGCTCTTGCCGGCGCCATGATGACCGGCGGCGTGCTCGATCTGGTTTTTTGGGTGTTTGACCCGTTTGGATGGAAGAACGAAGGGTAAGCCCTAAGGGATGGATGCCCCGCAGCGTTAGGAGGTCCCCGTGATCTGGTTTACCAGCGATACACACTTTGGACACGAGAACATGCTGCGTCTCGCCGACAGGCCTTGGTCGAATGTTGCGCAGATGAACGACGCCATGGTCGCGAGCATTAATAGCAAAGTCGCTGCGGACGACGAGCTTTACATTTTGGGCGACTTCAGCTTTAAGATGACGGTCCAAGAGGCCTACGAGTTGCGTAAAAGCATCGTATGTAAGCACGTCCACCTGCTACCCGGCAACCACGACAAAGACTGGACGCAGCCTGCCGTAGCGGATGCTTTTATCGTCGAGCCGCCCATTTGCGTGCTCAAAATCGATCGGCAGAAAATCGTGCTGAGCCACTATCCCATGGTCGACTGGCAGGGCATGTCGCACGGCAGCTGGCATCTGCACGGGCATATCCATAGCTGCGGCGGCGCGTATAACAAGTTCAACCTTCGGCAGGGGCTGCTGCGCTATGACGTGGGCGTGGACGCCAACGGTTACGCCCCGGTAAGTTTGGATGAGCTCAAGTTATGGTTTGCGCAGGTAGACGAGCTGGTGCAGTGCGTTAAGTGGCCGTGGTGGGTCAACGTTACGGACGATGAACAGGTCGAGCGCGATCTCGAAGCCTATAAGAGGGAAGTGGTGATCCGATGACGGTCTATGTGACGGGCGATATTCACGGCGGCCTCGACATGCAAAAGCTGCGCGATTGGGACCTTGGGGATAGCCTGACGAGCGACGACTATCTGATTGTCGCGGGCGACTTTGGCTTTCCCTGGGATTTCTCTGCCGAGGAATGTGCCGACATCGCTTGGCTGGAGTCGCGCCCCTATACCGTGCTGTTTGTCGACGGCAACCACGAACGTTTCGACCATTGGGCGGAGCGCCCCATGGAATCGTGGCACGGTGGGCTAACGCAGCGCCTGTCGGATACCTCACCCATACGGCGCCTGACGCGCGGCGAGGTTTTTGAGCTCGACGGCTCAACGATCTTTACCATGGGCGGCGCCACGAGTGTGGACAAGGAATACCGCATCCCGTATTCCAGCTGGTGGCCGCAGGAACTGCCGGGTGAGCGTAACTTTGAGGAAGCGCGGGCAAAGCTCGATAGCGTGGACTGGAAGGTTGACTACGTGATCACCCACACCTGCTCTACGCGCATGCTCTCGCCCACGCTCTATCCGGCGCCCGGCTGGAATTACCCCGATGTCGATCGGCTTACGGCATTTTTCGACGAGCTAGAAGACCGCCTGGATTACAAGCGCTGGTACTACGGGCATTTTCATCGGGATGCCAACCCGGCCGAGCGCCACACCGTGCTCTACGACTGCATCGTTCGCCTGGGCGACGAACTCCAGCCCCGGGACGTTGCGTAGGGGCAGGCATAGCGAGCTCTTCGTATGATGTCTTGGGTAGTTACCCTACATTTTGGCAATAGTCATTATCTGTAGGGTAACTTAAGACATACTGGGAGCTGGAGGAGATGCTGCTGGCGGTCTAGAGTTTCAACGCCATTCGGTTGGTGCCGGGTAGGGTTGCAAAGCCGAAATGCGCATAGAACGCTGCCGCCTCATCATCTACTGGATCGACAACCAAAGCTCGCGCTCCCGCTAGGGCAGAAATTTTCAAGGCGTTTTCGATGGCATCTTTGAGCAACGATGCTCCCAGACCAAGTCCCTTGAATTTCTCATCAACCCCCATCATTCCAAGCAACACTGCGGGAACTTGGGAAGGGGAGTTCCGAACGAACCATCCTCCGTCAACATTTTCGCGAGCTACGGAGTGCGTACATAGCGTATAGAACCCGGCGACTGCGCCGTCGCAATACGATGCGTATATAACCGCCGACCCTCTTCTTCGCGCCGAGGCTGATCTGTTTTTAGCCCATCCGTCTACAAGGGTATTACCGCAGTGGAAAGCCTCGATGCCTTGACCAACGGGGAGTTGAACGGGCTTGGTAAACGTGCTCATTCCCAAATCGCTTTACGGTCAAGCAGCGCTTTTGCGGCTTGGGGCATGGGTGAGTCGAGCATTTCGCAAAATGCATCAAAACCATCAGGAGAAAGATAGGTTGTTGACGCCTCGGCGATGTCACGTGCGGAGCTCTCGTCAAGGTGAGCCGTGGCCCATTGGGTGAGAGTCTGCCCGCGCAAGGCCGCGGCGCGCTCGTAAGTAAGGCGTTGACGCTCGGTCAGCCTTAGATCCATACGGCGTTGCTTCTCAATTGTTGGCATGGTAAAACCTCCTTTGCATCATTGTACGGAACTATTCCGTACATAACAAGATACAGAATTACGCACTCGTCGGGGGGGGGGGGGGGGGGAGGGGG
>CABJBO010000020.1:32369-41790 GCA_902363875.1 Coriobacteriaceae bacterium
GAAGGGGGCAGGGCGTTTGACTACTCGGCCATTACGGTGATGTTCTCGCGGTGCGCACGGATAACGTCCCAGCTAAAGTGCTCGACCAGCTGCTCGGCAGAGCGCGGTGTGGTGTCCGGTGCGATGCCCGTTTGCCCAGCGAGCCATCCCAGCAGTGCCTCGGGCGTGCCAAAGCGGGCGCGTAGTTCGCCCAGGTCCAGATCGCGGTCGCGCTTGGAAAGGCGGCGGCCGTCCGACGACATGAGCAGCGGAATATGTGCGTAGTGCGGCGTGGGAAGTCCCAGCAGATGCTGCAGGTAGATTTGGCGCGGCGTGGAGCCCAGCAGATCGCATCCGCGCACGATCTCGGTGACGCCCATGGCGGCGTCGTCGACCACCACGGCTAGCTGATAGGCAAAAACGCCGTCGCTGCGGCGGACCAAAAAGTCGCCGCACTCGGTGGCGAGCGCCTCGCATTGAGCCCCGTACGTGCGGTCCACGAATTCGATCACGTCTTCCGCGAGGTCATCTACGGTGGGCACGCGCAGGCGCGTGGCCGGAGCGCGCAGGGCACTGCGGCGGGCAACCTCCTCGGCAGAAAGGCCTCGGCAGGCGCCGCGGTAGATGGGTGTGCCGTCGCTGGCGTGCGGCGCGCTTGCGGCGTGGAGCTCGGCGCGCGTGCAAAAGCAGGGATAGGTGAGGCCGGCGTCTTGTAGCCGGTGCAGGGCGTCCTCGTACAAGTCCAGGCGATTGTGCTGGTAGTAGGGGCCTTCGTCCCATTCGAGTCCCAGCCAGGCCAGGTCGTCAATCAGTTGAGCGGCAAGCTCCGGTCGCTTGCAGCGATCGTCCAGGTCCTCGATGCGCAGCACGATGCGGCCGCCTTGGCTGCGGGCCGAAAGCCACGCGCACAGGCAGCTGAACACGTTGCCCAGGTGCATGCGGCCCGAGGGCGACGGGGCGAAGCGGCCCACGACGGGGGTGGGCGCTGCCGTTGCTGGTGCGTCCGCGGCGTGTGCTGCTATGTTGCGTGCGTTGATATCCATGCGGACGAGTATAGCGCGGGAGGTGGGGGAGGCACCGACTCGACAGCTCGATCGCCGCCCGCCAGCCCAACCCCTCAAACGACAGAAACCCCGGCAGCTCTTCGCAACTGCCGGGGTTTCCGCGGAAAAGGGGGACATGATCCTCGAGCGAACGGGAAAGGGGCAACCGTTTTCGCTCAACTGCTTTATGCCCCTCGGTTGGCGGCTCAATCAGCGCGTGCCGCGCCCACACAAAGCCGCTACACCTGTGACGGAGCTGTGAAGTGGTATCTATTGCTGGCACTGGCCATGCCAAGGGTGTCCCTAATGACTAGTCATTTAAGAACGTCCCCAATGACTAGCCGCCGGGGTGCGGGGAGGGTGACTTTTGTCCCGTTTGCTGCTCCGGTTGCCGAGATGTTCGTCATGTGCAGCCGCAAACGTGGGACAATGACGCTACTGGTATCACAGACAAAGGATGTGCCTATGAACGCCCCCGTTGCCAAGCCCTGTCGGCAGCGCCGCCTGTTTGCGCGATTCGCTTCCGTCTGCGCACTCGTCGCGCTTGCGTTGTTGCTGCTGCCTGCCGCCGCGCACGCCGACGGCTACTCCATGACCCAAACCTATATCGGTGCCACGGTTGAAGCCGATGGATCGCTGACCGTTGTCGAGGGACGCCAGTTTGATTTCGACGACGATATCAACGGCGTGTATTGGGATATCAATACGGGCACCAACCAGCAGGGCGGCACGGCGGGCGTCGACGTGCTGAGTGTCGAGGAAGAGGACACCGCGTTTAACAAAGTCGATAGCGCGAACAAGGGCGACTCTGGCGTCTACACGGTCGAGCAGACCGGTGACGGCGTAAGGATTAAGGTGTTCAGCCCCCACGAGAGCGGCGACAGCGCGATCTATTACGTGAGCTACACCATGACCGGTGCGGTTATGAACTGGTCCGATACCGCTGAGCTCTACTGGAAGTTTGTGGGCGACGGATGGTCCGCGGATTCCGACGATGTCGAGATGGAAGTGCACTTCGCAAATGCCGCTGCCGGGACGGCGGCCGTCAAGGGCGATAACTTCCGCGCATGGGGCCACGGCCCGCTGACGGGCGACGTATCGCTCGATGCGGACGAACCCATGGTCACCTACACCATTCCTTGCGTGCATCAGGGCGAGTTCGCCGAGGCACGCATCGCCTTCCCCAGCGACTGGGTGCCGCAGCTTGCCGCTTCGGGCGAAGATCGCATGTCAACGATCCTGAGCGAAGAGAAGGAATGGGCCGACGAAGCTAACGCCCGCCGTGAGCACGCGCGTGCGGTTGCCAGCGCGATTGCCGTGGTATGTGTTGTTGTGGCGGTTGCCTATACCGGTGTGATCGTGATGCTCAAGCTGCGCAGGCCCAAGCCCAAGCCGCTCTTCCAAGACGAGTACTTCCGCGATGTGCCCTCGGCCGACCATCCCGCGGTGCTTGCAGCTCTTATGAGCTGGAACGACGTGCCCGATCAGGCATATATCGCCACGCTGATGAAGCTGACCGACGACCGCGTGATCAAGCTAGAAGAAGCGACCGAGACCAAGAAGAAGGGTCTGCTCCGTCGCGAAAAAGAGGAGCAGACGTATCGCATCACAGTGACCGACGAGGCCTGGAAGGCTGCCAAGAAGGACGGCATCGATCGCGACGTGCTCAAGGTCTTCTTCGCTGGCGTTAAGCCCGATAAAGACGGCGTCCGTTCGCGCACGTTTAGCGAGCTGGAGGAGTATGCCAGCGAGCGTACTGAATCTGTTGGCGACAAGCTCGAGGACTATCAGAGCACGGTTAAGGGCAAGCTGGAGGAGCGCGAGTTTATCGCATCGGATGGCACTATCGCGATGGTGGCCGGCCTGGTTCTCGGCATCATCATTGTCTTTGGCATTTTGGGCTCTCTGTTCTATACCGACTTTGCGGACGCCAACGTCGGTGCCGCTATGATTTCGATCCCCGTTACGATCGTGGGCTTTGTCCTGAGCTGCACCTTCCGCCGTTACACGCCGGAGGGCGCCGAGGTGGCGGCTCGCTGCAAGGCGCTCAAGCATTGGCTCGAGGACTTTACGCGTCTGAAGGAGGCCGTCCCCAGCGACCTGATCTTGTGGAACAAGCTGCTGGTGATGGGCGTTGCCCTGGGCGTTTCGAAAGAAGTGCTGCGACAGCTGGCTGAGGCCGTGCCTGCGGACCTGCGCAACAGCGACGACTTCTACGACAATTACCCCTGCTACTGGTGGTATTACCATCATTACGGTACCGAGTCCCCGCTCGATTCATTCGATGACGTGTATCACGAGAGCATCCGTGAGCTGGCTTCGAGTTCCGATAGCTCGAGCGGCGGCGGTGGCGGCGGCTTCTCTGGCGGCGGTGGTGGCGGCGTCGGCGGAGGCGGCGGCGGAACGTTCTAACGGTCCTAAATTACGGGATGGGCTTTTCTCGACAGCCGTCGGGAAAAGCCCATCCCTTTCTTTTGCGCCGAAAAGGGCTGATCTTTCGTCTTTTGGCTTCTTCGAAAGGGGCGGTGGTCAAAAAATGCCGAATATGAGTACTGTTGCCCCAATGGTCACATTTATTTACGCTCATTAGATGACTCCTAATGAGAGTGTTTCTCGTTAGAAGCTTATTTTATTGAACATTTGGGGAGATACGTCAGCTCGTATGGTTGACTGCATGCCTAAAGGTTTCAAAAATGCCCCAAATCGCTGCTACTAAAAAGATAGCAGTACTCATATTTAATGCTTTTTGTCCACAGCTATTTACAAACCCCCCTAGTCCGCTCATTGGGGACAGACTTAAATGACCAGTCACACGGTGGAACAGTCCGACGACGGCGTAAAGATTAAGGTGTTCAGCCCCCACGAGAGCGGCGACAGCGCAATCTACTACGTGAGTTATTCCATGACCGGTGCGGTTATGAACTGGGCCGATACCGCCGAGCTTTACTGGAAATTTGTGGGTGACGGCTGGTCGGCGGATTCCGATGACGTCGAGATGGAAGTGTATTTCGCAAATGCCGCTGCCGGGACGGCTGCCGTCAAGGGCGATAACTTCCGCGCATGGGGCCACGGCCCACTGACGGGCGACGTGTCGCTCGATGCGGACGAGCCCATGGTCACCTATACCATTCCCTGCGTGCATGAGGGCGAATTCGCCGAGGCACGCATCGCCTTCCCCAGCGACTGGGTGCCGCAGCTTGCCGTCTCGGGCGAAAAGCGCATGTCGACGATTCTGAGCGAAGAGAAGGAATGGGCCGACGAGGCCAACGCTCGCCGCGCTCACGCTCGCATGATTGCCAATGCGCTTGCCGTGCTAAGTGTTGTCGCGGCGGTGGCCTTTACCGGCACAATCGTTGTGCTCAAGCTGCGCCGCCGCAAGCCCAAGCCGCTTTTCCAGGACGAATATTTCCGCGATGTGCCTTCGGCCGACCATCCCGCCGTGCTTTCGGCCCTCATGAGCTGGAACGACGTGCCCGATCAGGCATATATCGCCACGCTTATGAAGCTCACCGACGACCGCGTGATCAAGCTGGAAGAAGCGACCGAGACCAAGAAGAAGGGTCTGCTCCGTCGCGAAAAAGAGGAGCAGACGTATCGCATCACAGTGACCGACGAGGCCTGGAAGGCTGCCAAGAAGGACGGCATCGATCGCGATGTGCTCAAGGTCTTCTTCGCCGGCGTTAAGCCCGATAAAGACGGCGTCCGTTCACGCACGTTTAGCGAGCTGGAGGAGTATGCCAGCGAGCGTACTGAATCTGTTGGCAACAAGCTCGAGGACTATCAAAGCACGGTTAAGGGCAAGCTGGAGACGCGCGAGCTTATCGCCTCGGACGGCACCATCGCCCTGGTTGCCGGCTTGGTTCTCGGCATCATCATCGTCTTTGGCATTCTGGGCTCTCTGATCTATACCGACTTTGCGGACGCCAACGTCGGTGCCGCTACGATCTCGATCCCCGTCACGATCGTGGGCTTTGTCCTGAGCTGCACCTTCCGCCGCTACACGCCGGAGGGCGCCGAGGTGGCGGCTCGCTGCAAGGCGCTCAAGCATTGGCTCGAGGACTTTACGCGTCTGAAGGAGGCCGTCCCCAGCGACCTGATCTTGTGGAACAAGCTGCTGGTGATGGGCGTTGCCCTGGGCGTTTCGAAAGAAGTGCTGCGACAGCTGGCCGAGGCCGTGCCTGCGGACCTGCGCAACAGCGACGATTTCTACGACAACTACCCCTGCTACTGGTGGTATTACCATCACTACGGCAACGAGTCCCCGCTCGATTCGTTCAACGATGTGTACCACGAGACCATCCACGAGCTGGCTTCGAGTTCCGATAGTTCGAGCGGCGGCAGCGGCGGCGGCTTTTCCGGTGGCGGCGGTGGCGGCGTCGGCGGAGGCGGCGGCGGAACGTTCTAGCGAGCGCTTGCTTTGGGGTGGATCTTTCTGGGCGGTTGCCAGGGAAGATTCATCCCATTTTTGTGCATCGAAACGGGTCAAACTTTCCGCTGAGGACCTTCGCACAAGGGGCAGTGGACAAAAAATACCAAATATGAGTACTGTTGCTGCGTTGGTCACATATGTTTGCACATAATAATGGGCTCCTAATGAGAGTACTCCTCGTTAGGAGCCCATTTTATTGAACATTTGGGGAGTTACGTCAGCTCGTGCAGCTGGTCGTCATGCCTATAAGCATCAAAAATGCCCCGAATCGCTGCTACTAAAAAGGTAACAGTACTCATATTTGATGTATTTTGACCACGGCTATCTACAAACCCCCTAGGCCACTCATTGGGGACAGACTTAAATGACTAGTTGTTGGGGATCA
This sequence comes from Coriobacteriaceae bacterium, assembly GCA_902363875.1. Taxonomy (GTDB): domain Bacteria; phylum Actinomycetota; class Coriobacteriia; order Coriobacteriales; family Coriobacteriaceae; genus Collinsella. The sequence continues at coordinate 38,206 of CABJBO010000020.1, forward strand.
GTCATTGGGGACGTTCTTAAATGACTAGGTGTGGCTGCTTGGGCTAGGCTGTTAGGTCGAGTTCGTAGAGAAAGCTTTCGCGCGGCATGTCGTGACGACGCTCTTCGCGGTTGGCGCGGTGCGTGGCCGTGCGCTTAAAGCCGTGCAACTCGTAGAACTTCCACGAGCAGTTGGAGTCGGTGTACAGGTGCGCCCTTGTCGCCCCGCGCGAGGACAGGTACGAGACCGCGGCATCGAGCAACACTGAGCCTACACCCAGGCCGTGGACATCGGGATCGACGGCGAGCAGCGTGACTTCGTTGTCGTGCGGCAACGGGCTGCTCTCGAGCAGGCGGTTGTTGGTTCGGATGGTTGCGCGCACAAACGAGAGATACTCGGCGCAGACATCGGGCTCCAGCTCGCGCATCTGCGAAAGCAGCGCGCGTTCGGTATCCATCCAGTGTTCCTTAACGGTGGCGCCGGAACTCTGTCCCGCGCGCGCGAGCGCAATGCCACGCGCCTGACCGTCGATTACGGCAACCTGCGAAAACGTCGATGACGAAAGGCAATGGGCGAGGTCGCACGCGGCCTCGAGGCGGTTGTACTCATCGTTATCCGAATTGTTATGCCAAAGCTGCTGCAGAATCAGCGCGATGGCGTCGAAGTCTTCGGTATCAAACGGTCGGTAGAGAACCCGCGAGACCATGGTGCCTCTTTCTTTTGCGGATGCATATCGAGCACAGTTCTACCACGCTATTGGCATCTAATTATGGTGCCCCTGTGTTCCATGAACTCACCGTGCCCGGTGCCGTGCCCATCCCCTCTGCTCGCAAACTTTTTCTGCACATGCGCCCGTTGCGGGGTGCATCGATGCGCTCGATGCGCTACATTGAATCAGTATTTTCAATGCCGCTGCGCGAGCGCTGCAGATCGACGTATCACCGACTCACAGAGCACGGCGGCGTACCAGACAGGAGGACTGCATGGGATCTGATGTGAAGATCGCGCGCGCGTTGATCTCGGTTACCGATAAGACGGGCGTCGTCGATTTCGCACGGACGCTGGTCGATGACTTTGGCGTCGAGATCATCTCTACGGGCGGCACGGCTCGTGCCATCGAGGACGCGGGCGTTCCCGTAACCCCCATCGAGGAGTTCACGGGCTATCCCGAGATGATGGACGGCCGCGTTAAGACCCTGCACCCCAAGGTTCACGGCGCGCTGCTGGCCCGCCGCGATTCCGAGCAGCACATGCAGGAGGCCGCCCAGCACGGCATTAAGCTGATCGACCTGGTCGTCGTCAACCTGTACGAGTTCGAGAAGACCGTCGCCAACCCCGAGGTCACCTTTGCGGATGCCATCGAGCACATCGACATCGGTGGCCCCTCCATGTTGCGCTCTGCCGCCAAGAACGCCGCGAGCGTTACCGTCATCTCCGACCCGGCCGACTATGATGCCGTCCTGGCCGAGATGCGCGAGACCGGTGGCTGCACCACGCTTGCCACCCGTCGTCGCCTGCAGGTGAAGGTCTACCAGACCACCGCCGCCTACGACACGGCTATCTCCCGTTGGCTTGCCGCCCAGGCAAGCGACGTGGCGGACACCTCTGCCAAGCTCGAGATTTCGCTGGAGAAGGTCGACGACCTGCGCTATGGTGAGAATCCTCAGCAAAAGGCTACGGTCTACCGCTTTGCCGAGGGCTGCGAGAACACCGCGAGCTCTCAGTTCCCGCTTGTGGGCTCCGAGCAGATCCAGGGCAAGCCGCTCAGCTACAACAACTATCTGGACGCCGATGCCGCCTGGAACCTGGTCCGCGAGTTCGACGAGCCGGCCTGCGTGATCCTCAAGCATCAGAACCCCTGCGGTTCCGCCGTTGCCGAGGACATCACGGCCGCCTACGACCGCGCTTTCGCCTGCGATCCCAAGAGCGCCTTCGGCGGCATCATCGCCTGCAACCGCGAGGTTCCCTTTGAGCTGGTTGAGCACTTTGCCGATCAGAACAAGCAGTTCGTCGAGGTCATCATCGCCCCGAGCTATACCGCCGAGGCGCTCGAGCGCATGGCCAAGCGCCCCAACCTGCGCGTGCTGGCTACCGGCGGCGTGGACCACGGTGCCCAAGTGGAGCTGCGCTCCATCGACGGCGGCATGCTGGTGCAGGAAGTCGACCACGTGACCGAGGATCCCGCGACCTTTACGTTCCCCACCGACCGCAAGCCCACCGATGCCGAAATGGCCGAGCTCGAGTTTGCCTGGAAGGTCTGCAAGGGCGTCAAGTCCAATGCTATCCTGGTCTCCAAGGGCAAGGCCGGCATTGGCATGGGCCCGGGTCAGCCTAACCGCGTTGACTCTGCACTGCTTGCCTGCGAGCGTGCCGAGGACTTCTGCGAGCGCGAGGGCGTGGAGAAGGGCGGCTTTGCTTGCGCAAGCGACGCGTTCTTCCCGTTCCGCGACAACGTCGACGTGCTTGCCGCGCACGGCGTGACCTGCATCATCCAGCCCGGCGGCTCCAAGCGTGACGACGAGAGCATCCAGGCCTGCAACGAGCATGGTATTGCGATGGTCTTCACCGGAGCCAGGCATTTTAGGCACTAGAGGCTTTCCCAAGCACCCGACCTTGCCCCTCAAACCGTCGCTTGCGTACATTTAGTACGCGGCGCTCCTCTTTCGGGGCAATCTCGGGCACTTGGAAAACCCTTAATGGGATGTTTCTCTATCCCATTAAACTGTTCGGTCGCCTGACCATATCGTCAAAATAATCTCTGCAAAAGACGGCTGCTCCGTTTGGAGGGCCGTCTTTTTGGTATAAGAGGACGGAATGACTAACACGAAAGGTACAACCATGCCCCAGATTGATGATGCCGAGCTGTTTGGCAATGCCGAGGATCAGCGTGCGTACGAGGACTTTTGCGCCAATCAGGAGGCGGTCGAGAAGTTCACGCTCGACAAGCCCGCGCTTGTCTGCCGTTGGCGCATGTCCAATAAAAAGGTGCCCATGCTCAACCGCCACATCCGCGCGCTGTCCGAGCGCCTGGTGCAGGGCGAGCTACTTACCCATAACATGCTCAGCTGGGCCAAGCAGCACGTTGAGTGGTCGCTAGCCGAGGGCGATTACACCGCACACGACGGTGTGCTCATGCTGGTGATCGACATCAACGGCAACGCCGCCATGACAGTGGGGGAGTACGAGCCGCTCGCCGATACGTCGGCCAAGGCGCTGCGTGCCCGCTCCGCCGAGGCCCGCTCCGAAGCCGACGAGACCGGTGTGGCGCCCGAGCTGCTCGCCGCCGTCAACAACGGCGAACTCGCCTTTGTGGCGCCGGCGGACGAGTGCCTGTGCGGCACGGCGACGCTCATCGAGCAGCTGGCCCAGACCAAGGGCATCCCGGTCACGCGCGTAGATATTCCCGCGCAGCTTAAGGGCGCGCTGTTCCTGGTGAGCGACGAGCACGGCGTGGTCCCCGCAACCGAGACGGACGCCGCCGAGGCCGACGCCGCCACGGTCGCCTTCTTTGTCGACGGCTACGAAAAGCTTCGCGCCCGCCGCTAAATGATTATTCTGGGACGTGTCTCTATGGTTTTGTCAACCGCGTGCTTCGCGCCATTTCGG
>CABJBO010000021.1 GCA_902363875.1 Coriobacteriaceae bacterium
GGCCGAGCGCAAAATGGATTCTAAAAAAACACCTTGCCAAATAGGAGCGTCAGGACGCAAGTAACCCCCGCCGCACGAAGTGCGCAGCGGGGGTTACTTGCATGTCCGAGGACGTTCTGAAAAGTAACACCAGGGCGGGCCCGGACGAGAACAACCGACTACAGGTCGATGTGCGATTCCTTGATCGGGAACGGCTCGGCGAAGTGGCACGCGCAGCAGTGGCCCGGGGCAACTTCCTTAAACTCAGGAAGCTTCTCGGAGCAGATGCCCTGCGCGATCGGACAGCGCGTGTGGAAACGGCAGCCGGTCGGCGGATCTAGCGGCGACGGCGGATCGCCAGCGAGGATGATGCGCTTGCGGGTCTTCTGAATATCCGGATCGGGCACCGGCACGGCAGACAGCAGTGACTGCGTGTACGGGTGGTGCGGCTCGCTATAGAGTGTCTTCCAGTCCGAAACCTCGACCATCTTACCCAGATACATAACGGCAACGCGATCGGAGATGTGCTGCACGACGGACAGGTCGTGGGCGATAAACAGATACGCCGTACCGAACTTGTCCTGAAGTTCCTTGAGCAGGTTCAGAACCTGGGCCTGAATGGAAACATCCAGAGCGGAAACGGGCTCGTCGCAGATGATCAGCTTGGGCTTCAGAGCGAACGCGCGGGCGATGCCGACACGCTGACGCTGACCGCCCGAGAACTCGTGCGGATAGCGGTTGATGTGCTCGGGGTTGAGGCCGACGACGTCCAGCAGCTCACGGACACGCTCAATGCGCTCCTCCTTGGTGCCCACGCCATGAATAGTCATGGGCTCGGAGACGATCTCGCCGATGGTCATACGAGGATTGAGCGAAGCATAGGGGTCCTGGAAGATGAACTGCATCTCACGACGCATGTCCTTGATCTCATGCTTGCTCATCTCGGCAACGTCTTTGCCCTGGAAGAACACCTTACCTGCCGTCGGCTTGGTCAGGCGCATGATGGTGCGGCCCGTGGTGGACTTACCGCAACCAGACTCGCCGACCAGGCCAAAGGTCTCGCCCGGATAAATCTCGAACGAAATGTCATTCACAGCAGAGACGACGCGCTTGGAAAAACGCTTGGCGAACATGCCGGACTCTGCGGGGAACTCCTTAGAAAGATGCTCGACCTTCAGCAGCGGAGTGCGCTCGTTATTGTCTGCCATTTACGCCTCGCCTCCCTTCTTGGAATCCTTGCGCGTGCGGGACGTCTCAGGGGCGTTCTTGAGGAACTCGGGGTCACCGGAATAATGGCACGCAGAATAGTGGCCGGACTCGGTGACAACGCGCTCGGGGCGCTGCTTGCGGCACTTGTCGGTCGCATAGGGGCAGCGAGGAGAGAAGACGCAGCCCTCGGGCAGGTTCATGAGCGAAGGCGGGTTGCCGTGAATCGGCGTCAGCGGCTTCTTCTCATCGATGGCCTGCTCCGGGATGGAGCGAATAAGACCCCAGGTGTAGGGATGGCGGCTCTCGTAGAAGATTTCCTCAGCAGTACCGAACTCGACGGGACGGCCGGCGTACATAACCATAATCTTATCGGCCATATCGGCGACGACGCCCAGGTCATGGGTAATCATAATAATGGCGTTGCCGTTCTTCTCCTGCATCTCCTGCATGAGCTCGATAATCTGAGCCTGAATGGTAACATCCAGAGCCGTCGTGGGCTCGTCGGCAATCAGGATATCGGGATCGCAGGCAAGAGCCATAGCGATCATGACACGCTGACGCATACCGCCGGAGAACTGGTGCGGATACTCATTGACGCGCTTCTCGGGCTCGGGGATACCCACGAGGTCCAAAAGCTCGGTAGCGCGCTTGAGCGCCTCCTGCTTGGAGTAGCCGCGGTGCAGACGAAGGCCCTCGCCCACCTGCTTGCCGATCTTATAGACCGGGTTCAAGGAGGTCATAGGATCCTGGAAGATCATCGCGATGTCGTTACCGCGAATGTGCTGCATCTCTTCCTCGGTCATCTCGAGGATAGAACGGCCGCGATAGCGAACGTCGCCGCCCTCAATCTTTCCCGGAGGCATCGAGATAAGACCCATGATGGTCATGGCGGTCACAGACTTACCGGAGCCGGACTCACCGACGACACCGAGGGTCTCGCCGCGATCGAGCGTGTAGGAGACACCGTCGACAGCGCGAACAACGCCATCTTCGGTGTGGAAATACATCTTAAGGTCATCGACCTCGAGCAGATGCTGGCCCTCGGGAACCGGCTGGTCCTTCAGGTCCACATAGTTCTTGTTCTTCTTCATCCTTATGCGTCCTTCATCTTGACGTCGAGGGCGTCGCGCAAACCGTCACCCAGCAGGGTGAAGGCGAGCACCGTCGAGAGAATTGCCAGACCGGGCATGATCATCATCCAGGGAGCAGTCAGAAGATACTGCTGACCGTCCTGAATCATGGAGCCCCACGAAGGCGTAGGCGGAATAACGCCCATGCCGAGGAAGGACAGAGCGGACTCGGTCAGAATAGCGCCGCCGATGTTCATGGTCGCGTAGACCACGATGGAAGCAACGGAGTTCGGGAAGATATGGCGCATAACGATACGGGCATCGGATGCACCCATGGCGCGGGCGGCGTCAACATAGTCGTTCTCTTTGACCGTGAGGATCGCGGATCTAAAGACGCGCGCAATCGAAGGCCAGCCGAGAATACCGATGGCGATAAAGACGTTCTGAAGGCCACGGCCGATAACGGCGATCATGGCGACGACGAACAGCACGTACGGGAACGCCAGGAAGATGTCCGCGCAGCGCATGATAATCGTATCCCAGATGCCGCCATAGAAACCGGCAAGGGCGCCCATGACCAGACCGATCACCGTGGAGATGGCGGTGGCCATAATACCGACGGAAAGCGAAACACGTGCACCGTAGATAACACGAACGAGAATGTCGCGGCCAAGGGCGTCGGTGCCAAACGGGTGCTCGGCACACGGAGCCAGCAGCGACGTCTCGGCCATGGTGGTCGAGTCGGAAGCCGTCGGCGAACCGAGCCAGGGCTTAGCCCACAGATCTGCGGTCAGGGCAACCAAAACGACGACGATGATCCAGCAGACACCGATAACGGCGAGCTTGTTCTTGCGAAGACGCTTAAAAGCGTCGCCCCACAGCGTGCGGGACTTGGCGGGAGCAGATGCGGCCTTGGTGGCGGTAGCCTGCTCCTGAGACTGAGAATCAGTTTCCTGCATGAGACGTACCTCCCTTAGGCCTTATCCGACGGACCGCCAAGGCGGATGCGCGGGTCGAGGAATGCATAGCTAATGTCGACGAGCAGGTTGATCACCATGACGACGACGACGATGAGCGTAACGCCGCCCATAACGATGGGCCAGTCACGCATGCTAATGGCGCGATAGACCTCATAGCCGATACCGGGCCAGTTAAAGACCGTTTCGGTCAGGATGGCACCCGAAAGCATGCCGCCAAAGTCGACACCAATATAGGTAACGACGGGGATGAGTGCATTCTTAAGCGCATGCTTGATGATGATCGCGCGATTGGAGAGACCCTTGGCCTTTGCCGTACGGATGTAATCTTGGTTCATGACGTCAAGCAGCTGTGAACGCATAATGCGGGCAGCATAAGCGGTCGAAACCGAAGCCAGCGTAATGGTCGGAAGCACATAGTGCATCCAATCCTGATACTGAGAGCTGGAACCGCCGGCACCCGAAATCGGCATGGAGAATGCGCCGCCGGTGAGATCCTTAAGGATGACGCCGAAGAACAGCTGCAGCAGCATGCCGAGCCAGAAGGCGGGAACGGCAACGAGGATCGACGTGGTGAGCGTTACCAAAATATCCCAGAAGGAATAACGCTTTACCGCCGAAATGATACCCGCACCGATACCCATGATCGCCTCGAGCACGATGGCGCACGCGGCGAGTTTGACCGTATACGGATACTTCTGGGCAAAGATTTCCGTAACCGGCAGCTTGCGCTGGTACGAATTACCCAGATCGCCATGAAGCAGACCGTTCATGTAATACAGATAACGGTCTACAAGCGACGTCTGAACGGGATCGCCGTTCTCGTCAAGGATCGCGTTACCGTCCTCGTCCGTCTGGACCAGGTGATAGCGTACGCGAAGCTGAAGCTCTACCTCGGGGGACAGAGCCTTGTCTCCACCGATCAACTTGATCGGATCTCCCGGCACGATATTCTGGAGGGCGAACAGAATCAGCGTGACGCCCAAAAACACCGGGATGAACTGAAGCACACGTTTAACGATGTACTTACCCATACCACTCCCCTATCTAGGGATTAACCTAAATGGGATGCCGATCGCCAGACCGGCATCCCAAAATTACCATCAGCCAGTTTACCCCAGGTTAGGGGGAACTGTATGTTTCCCATGAGGTCTACGTAAATACTTGACCCTCACGGAAGCTGCAAAACTCTTAGGCGAGCTCAGCGGTACCCAGATCGGCGTGCTTCTGCGGATCAACGTAGAGGTACTTGACGCGGTCGGAGCCAGCGATGGTGTGCGTGTAGAACATCACCGGGATGACCGGGCAGTCGGCGGCGACCATGGCGTCGGCCTCCTGCATCTTGGCGATACGCTCGTCGTCGTCAACCGTGGCACGGGCCTCGTCAACCTTGGCGTCAAAGTCGGGGTTGCTGTAACCGGAGCGGTTGTCGCCACCCAGGGAGTCGGAGTGGAACAGCGGATACAGGAAGTTGTCCATGATCGGGTAATCGGCGATCCAGCCCAGACGGCCGAACTGATAGTTGAAGTTCTGATACTGCTCGAGCAGGGCAGACCACTCAGGGGTATCGGAGACGGCGGTGACGCCCACCTTGGCGAGGTCGCCGATGATGGACTCCATGATCTCCTTGTGGCCGCCGTCCTGGTTGTAGGACAGGGTCACATTGATGCCACGATCGCCGTTAGCGCCAGCGGGAGCGACCTTGTCGAGGTACTCGTTAGCCTTGTCGACGTCGTAGGCGCAGAACTCCCATGCGCCCTCCTTGTAGCCGGCGATTCCCGGAGGAACGATGCCGTCAGCGGGGGTACGGGTGCCCTTGAAGATGGTCTTGCAGATGGCCTCACGGTTGATAGCCAGGGAGATGCCCCTACGCAGGTCAGCGTTGTTGAACGGCTCGGCCGTGGTGTTGCACGTCAGATAGTACGTGGAAGGCTCGGAACCGAGCAGCATGCGCGCACCATCACTCATGGTGTAGCCATCCTTGGACTCGCCGCGGTCCTTCTTGGCGGCGTCGATCTGAGCAACGGGAACGTCGCAGACATCAAGGTTACCGGCCTGGAACTCCTTGTAAGCGGTCTCCACGTCCTTGATGACCTGGAAGTGGATGGCGTCGATCTTGGCCTTGTCGCCATAATAATCGTCGAACTTCTTGAGGTTGATCTCCTGACCATCCTCCCACTTACCGTCCATCATGAACGGGCCGTTGCCGACCGGGGCAAGATAGAAGCTCTTGACATCGGTCTCGGCGCACTCGGGAACCGGGGACAGAGCCGGGTGAGAGGCGACGAAGGGGAAGTCGGCGTAGGCGGAAGTCAGCTTGACGACGAGGGTCTCGTCATCCGGGCAGGTAACGCCGGACAGCTCGGTAGCATTACCGGCAAGCAGATCGTCATAGCCCTCGACCATGGAAAGGTGGTAGGAGACCTCGGAAGGACCATACTCGGTAGCGATGGCCGACTTAGTGTTGACCAGGCGCTCCCAGCCGAGCTTGAAGGACTTGGAGGTAACGTCGTCACCGTTGTGGAACTTGGCCTTCTTGATCTTGAAGGTGAACTCGGTGGCGTCGTCGTTAGCCTCAAAGGACTCGCAAGCCAGCGGAACGATCTCGCCCTTCTCGTTATCGTACTCCGTCAGAGCGTCGAAGAGCTGGTACTCGACCTGAGTGCCCTGATCCTCCTGGACGTTGTAGGGGTCGATGCAGACCGGGTTGTTGATGTAGAAGTTCAGCGTCGAACCGGACTCAGAACCGGAAGCGTCGCCGCCCTTCTTGCCGCATGCGGCAAGAAAAGCCATGGAGCTCGCAGCGAGGGTGCCGCCAACAAAGGCGCGACGACCCATAACGGGCTGGTGGAACATAGAATCAGCCATGCCATCCTCCTTATGAGATAGGACAAAGTGAATTCGGCCGGGCAACGTCAAGACAGCCCGATCGAACCATTCAAACGCGGTCCGCCGTTATGGCTGGTTATGCAGTGCGGACCAACGTTTCGCAATACAGTAGCGCATTTTATGCACAATATGGCGCTAATTCCGGTTAACGGTCGAGAATTTCTTTAGTTAGGCGAAGTATGTGGGGATATTTTGACTCTATTACAAGTCTGTAAACAAAAAGGGCCCCGCACATGCGGGACCCTTTACAAACGTATATACGCCGATGCTTAGTAGCCGACGATGCCCTGCGGGAAGAAGAACATGCACAGAACGACACACACAGCAAAAACGACGGCCATAATTACCGTCAGGCGATCGAGGTTCTGCTCCATGACGCCCGTGGCAGAGCTGGAGTTATACAGCGAGCTAGCGATCATATCCGAAACGCCGGTGCCCTTACCGGAATGCATCAGAACGAGAATCGTCAGCGCCACGGCAGAAACAGCCCAAACGACAAACAGAAGAATCTGGAACGGACCCATAGATAAGCTCCTTAATAGAACAATTCAAACTCCAGTACTGTACCACAACCTTCAACACTCCCCCACCTGCCATTTAGGGACGGGGTAGAAATGGCAGAAATACCAAAAAGGGGGTCGTCCGGTTGTGGACAACCCCCTTACTAGAAAACGGTATTTGTTTTCTATTAGGCCTCGGTGGCGAGCACGCGACCCGTCATCTCGGCGGAAGGCTCAATACCAGCCATGGTGAGCATGGTCGGAGCGATATCGGAAAGACGGCCGTCCTCGATACCGGTGAGCTTGGCCTTATCATCAACGATGATGAACGGCACGCGGTTGGTGGTGTGAGCCGTAAACGGATGCTTGGAACCGTCGGAAGCAACGTCAAACATGTGATCGGCGTTGCCATGGTCGGCGGTAATCAGCGCAAAGCCGCCCTTGGCGAGAATCGCCGGGACAACCTTGGACAGAGCATCGTCAACAGCCTCGACGGCCTTAACGGCGGCGTCGAAGACACCGGTGTGGCCAACCATGTCGCAGTTCGCGAAGTTCACGATGTAGAAATCAGCGCGATCCTCGTTAATAGCGGCGACGAGCTTCTCGGTAACCTCGGGAGCGCTCATCTCGGGCTGCAGATCGTAGGTAGCAACCTTGGGGGAAGCGACGAGCACGCGCTCCTCGCCCTCCTTGGGCTCCTCGATGCCGCCGTTGAGGAAGAACGTCACATGGGCGTACTTCTCGGTCTCGGCGGTGTGCAGCTGCTTCAGGCCATTGGCGGCGATAACGTCGGCCAGAACGTTCTCGGGGAACGTCTTGGGGAAGGCGACCTCGACGTCAAACGTCGGATCGTACTCGGTCATCGTCACAAAGTGCGAAAGCTTAATCTGCTCGCGCTCAAAGCCGTCGAACTCCTTGTCCGTGAACACGCGAGTCATCTGACGAGCGCGGTCGGGACGGAAGTTGAAGAAGATGGCCGCGTCGCCCTCGTGAATGCCCTCGTTGTGGGCAGCAAAGGGCTCGACGAACTCGTCGCCGCGCGGATCCTTCTCGTAGTAGGCCTTGATACCGGCAACGGGGTCGGTATCGGCATCGGACGCGTTGACCATGACGTCGTAGGCACGCTGGATGCGCTCCCAGCGGTTGTCGCGGTCCATGGCCCAATAGCGGCCCGAAACGGTGGCAACGCGAGCGTCGCAACCGGTCTCCTCGGAGATCTTAGCCAGAAAAGCGCAGAACTCGCTCATGTAGCCGGCACCGGACTGCGGGTCGACGTCGCGGCCATCCATGAAGGCGTGGACGCGAACGGTCTTGACGCCATGCTGGGCAGCCATCTTGACCAGAGCCTCGACGTGGTTCATGTGAGAATGAACACCGCCAGGGCTCATAAGGCCCATAAGGTGGAGAGTCTTGCCGTCAGCCTTGACGTCGTCCATAGCCTTGACGAAGACCTCGTTCTTGGCGATGGAGCCGTCCTTGATGGCGTTGTTGATGCGCGAAAGCTCCTGGAACACGATGCGGCCGGCACCGATGTTGAGGTGACCCACCTCGGAGTTGCCCATCTGGCCGTCGGGAAGGCCCACGTCCTCGCCCGAAGCACCGAGCGTGGTGTGAGGATACTTCTCGTACAGGCTATCAAGGAAGGGCGTCTTGGCAGCGGCGACGGCGTTCTCGCCATCAGCCGGAGCAAGGCCGCAGCCATCCATGATGATCAGGAGTGCAGGAAGATGACGCTGTGCCATATGTCCTACTCGCCTGCCTTGACGACCATAGAGGCGAAGTCGGCAGCCTTGAGCGAAGCGCCGCCCACGAGGGCGCCGTCAACGTCGGGCTTGGCGACGAGCTCGGCAATGTTGCCGGGCTTAGCGGAACCACCGTACAGGACGCGGATACCGTCGGCGAGCTCCTCGCCAAACATCTCCTTGAGGGTCTCACGGATAGCGCCGCAGACCTCCTGAGCGTCCTCGGCGGTAGCGGTCTTGCCGGTGCCGATGGCCCAGATGGGCTCGTAGGCGACGACGACCTGCTTGGGGCAGGTGATCTCAAGACCAGCAAGGCCAGCTTTGACCTGGTTCACGACGTGCTCGACATAGGTGCCAGCCTCGCGGACCTCGAGGGACTCGCCGCAGCAGAAGACGGGAACAAGACCGGCGGCAACGAGGGCCTTGGCCTTCTTGTTCTGGTCCTCGTCGGTCTCGTGGAAGTAGTCGCGACGCTCGGAGTGACCGATGATGCAGTAGGTGCAGCCAGCGGACTTGAGCATGTCGCAAGAGGACTCACCGGTGAAGGCACCCTTGGCCTCCCAGTACACGTTCTGTGCACCGAGGGCGATGGGGGCAGCCTGAATGCGGTCATGAACCGTGGTGATGTCAATGGTCGGAGGGCAGACGAGCACCTCGACGCCAGCCGGAACCTCGGGCAGAGCCTGAGCCAGCTCGTCGGCGAGCTTGGCGGCCTCGGCGACGTCGTTGTTCATCTTCCAGTTACCAGCGATAAGAAGGGTGCGATTAGGCATCGAGAAGCGCCTCCACTCCGGGCAGGGCCTTACCCTCGACGAGCTCCATGGAAGCGCCACCACCGGTGGAGATCCAGCTCATCTTGTCGGCCAGGTTGAACTTGTTGACAGCCGCGACAGAGTCACCACCGCCGATGATCGAGGTGCAGTCGGCCTCGGCGACGGCCTCGGCGATAGCCTGGGTGCCGTGAGCGAAGTTGTCGAACTCGAAGACGCCCATGGGGCCGTTCCAGAACACGGTCTTGGCGCCCTTGACGGCCTCGGCGTAGAGCTCCTCGGTCTTGGGGCCGATGTCCATGCCCTCACGATCGTCGGGGATAGCGTCGGAAGCGACAACCTCGGGGACAGCGTCCTCGCCAAAGTGATCGGCAACGCGGTTGTCGATGGGGAGCAGGATCTTGACGCCCTTCTCCTCGGCCTTCTTGAGCATCTCGCCGGCGCGCTCGACCCAGTCCTCTTCCTTGAGGGACTGACCGACGGTCAGGCCCTGAGCCAGGAAGAAGGTGTAGGCCATGCCGCCACCGATGATCAGGGTGTCAGCGGAGTCGATGAGGTGATCGAGAACGCCGATCTTGGAGGAAACCTTGGAACCGCCGACGATAGCGACGAAGGGGCGCTCGGGCTCGGCGAAGATGCCGGTCAGCGTGTCGACCTCCTTCTCGAGCAGGAAGCCGGCGACGGCAGGCAGGTAAGCGGCGGGGCCCACGACGGAACCCTGGGCGCGGTGAGCGGTGCCGAAGGCATCGAGAACGAAGACGTCACCATAGGAAGCGAGCTTCTTGGCGATCTCGGGATCGTTCTTCTTCTCACGCTTGTCGAAACGGACGTTCTCGAGAACGAGGACCTTGCCCGGCTCGACGGCGGCGACAGCCTCAGCAGCCTTCTCGCCGTAGGTGTCGGCGACAAAGGCAACATCGAGACCAGAGAGCTCAGCGAGCTTCTTGGCGACAGGCTCAAGGGAGAGCTCAGGCTGGAAGCCGGTGCCCTCGGGACGGCCGAGGTGGCTCATGAGAATGACGCGAGCGTTGTGCTCAACGAGGTAGTTGATGGTGGGCAGGGCAGCCTTGATGCGGGTGGTGTCGCCAACGACGCCATCCTTGATAGGCACGTTGAAGTCAACGCGGACGAGAACGCGCTTGCCGTCGACATCGATGTCGCGGACGGTCTTCTTGGTAAAGGCCATGTTTGCTTCTACCTTTCGTACGTGTCTGCCTCCCATTACGGCAGACGATTTCCTATAAAAAGGGCGCGACCCTAGGGTGTAAGCCCTATAAGGCCGCGCCCTTCTTTAGACGCTCAACGAGCTATTCGCTAAAAGCTAAATTAAGCAACGAACTTCTCGAAGTACTTGATGGTGCGGACCATCTGAGAGGTGTAAGAGTTCTCGTTGTCGTACCAAGAGGTGACCTGAACGAGGGTCTGGCCGTTGCCGAGATCAGAGCACATGGTCTGAGTGGCGTCGAAGATGGAGCCGTGGGTCTCGCCGATGATGTCGGTGGAGACGATGTCGTCCTCGTTGTAACCGAAGGTCTCGGAGATGGTGGCAGCGTAGGCCTTCATAGCGGCGTTGACCTCGTCGACGGTGACCTTCTTGTCAACGACAGCGTAGAGGTTGGTGATGGAGCCGGTCGGCGTCGGGACGCGCTGGGCGGCACCGATGAGCTTACCGTTGAGCTCGGGGAGAACCAGGCCGATAGCCTTGGCAGCACCGGTGGTGTTGGGGACGATGTTGACGGCGCAGGCGCGGCTACGACGCTTGTTGCCCTTGCGCTGCGGGCCGTCGAGCGGCATCTGGTCGCCAGTCCAGGCGTGAATGGTGGTCATGATGCCGGACACGATGGGAGCGAAGTCGTTCAGACCCTTGGCCATCGGGGCGAGGCAGTTGGTGGTGCAGGAAGCAGCAGAGATGATGTTGTCCTCAGCGGTCAGCGTCTCGTGGTTGACGTTGTACACGATGGTGGGCAGATCGCTGCCGGCCGGAGCGGAGATGACGACCTTCTTGGCGCCAGCGTTGATGTGGGCCTGAGCCTTAGCCTTGCTGGTGTAGAAGCCGGTGCACTCGAGAACGACGTCGACGTCGAGGTCGCCCCAAGGCAGGTTGTTGGCGTCGGCCTCCTTGTAGATCTTGATCTCCTTGCCGTCAACGGTGATGGAATCCTCGCCAGCAACGACCTCGTGATCGCGAGCGTAGTTGCCCTGCGTGGAGTCGTACTTCAGCAGGTAAGCGAGCATATCGGGAGAGGTGAGGTCGTTGATAGCGACGATCTCGGAGCCCTCATGACCGAACATCTGACGGAAAGCCAGACGACCGATGCGACCGAAGCCGTTAATAGCAACCTTTACTGCCATTGTGTCTCCTTTCGTAAGGCCCCCGCAAGCTACAGCGCCCGCCGTTGAGGCCCACAAACTAACCACTCGCCTAATATACCTTTTTTTTGACTTGAATTTCACGAGAATAGTCGAAATTGAAAATCAAATTTACGTTAAAACGTTTTAAAGAATAAAATAGCAGCTAAATCCGTATATAAGTCGATACTTTAAACTACCGGTTTGCTTCAATGAGCTTTTCAAGCCTCAAAACTCGATGGTAGAGGGCCGACTTCGACAAGGGAGGGTCAGCCATCTCACCTAAATCACGCAGCGACAGATCGGGATAGCGCTCGCGCAGGTCGCAAAAGACCGCCAAGGCATCCGGAAGCGCATCGCGAAGGCCGCGCTGCTCGAGCTCATCGATAAGCGCAAGCTGATGTTGGGCAGCACCGGCGCTTCTGGTCTGGTTGGCGAGCTCGGCGTTCACGCGACGGTTCACATCGTTCTTAACCAACTTGACCGCGCGCGCCTCCTCAATCTCGGCAACGCTGCGCTTGGCACCAATCAGCTTTAATAGATGCTCGATTTCCTCGGCGCTCTTAATGTACACGGCATATGACCCCCGCCGTGCATTAACACGAGCATGGACCCCAATCTGCCCCAACAGGTCGCAAAGCCCCTTAGCATATTGCTCGCCCTGCACCGCGATCTCCAAATGAAAATCGCCGCGTGGATCGGCCACGAAGCCGCCCGCGATGAGCGCGCCGCGGATGTAGGCAAGCCTGCAGCAGGGACGGGCAACGATGTGTCGGGGAACACCAGCGACGAGCCCTCCCCTGCGGTCTAGAATGCCCAGCAGCACCAGAGCCTTGTCCAGGTCGGGTTGATCGGGCAGGGTAATGAGATAGTTACGGACCTTATGCAAGACCGATTTACGAACGGTGAATTCCGTTTTGAGCTTAAGAATGCGATGCGTCAGCGTGATCATCGTGCGCGCGACGGCTCCCGTCTCGGTCGCGACCGTCAAACGATACCGCCCGGAGCCGGCCAACGAAAGCGTACCGCTCACACGCGTCAGGGCGGCAAGCGTCGACAAATCGCAGTATTCACATTCGGGTTCGCAGCGCGCAAGCTCGTCACGCACCTCGGCGGTAAACGACATGCAGGCCTATGCCTTCGTGTTGGCGCGCGACAGGTCGCGGTGGGAGATGCTCACGTGATACTGGGCGCCTTCCAGGTAACGGGCCGTGGCCTCGGCGATGGCGACGCTACGGTGCTGTCCGCCCGTGCAGCCGATGGCGATAGAAAGCTGCGGCTTACCCTCCGCGATATAGCCCGGCATCACCGTATCGAGCAGCTGCGTCCAGGCCTTCCAGAACTCCTGGGTCTTGGGATGGTCCAGAACAAAGTCGGAGACCTTTTTATCGAGACCGGTCATGGTGCGCATCTCGGGATCGTAGAACGGATTGGGCAGGAAGCGAACGTCGATCATAATGTCCGCCTCGACGGGCATACCGTGCTTAAAGCCAAACGAGAACACGTGAACGTCCATGAGCTGCTGGTCGGACAACTCGGAGAACGCCATGCGCAATTTGTTGCGCAGCGCAGAGGTGCGTAGGCGGCTCGTGTCGATAATCATATCGGCTCGATCGCGCACACCCTGCAGCTGCAGGCGCTCGCGCTGAATCGCATCGGCCGTAGTCTCCCCCGGCTTGGCAATGGGATGACGGCGGCGATTTTCGCTGTAGCGACGAATCAGTACCTCGTCAGAAGCCTCCAGGAACACGATGTCGCAGCTCATCTCGCGCTCTTCGAGCGCGGCGACCGCATCGAGCAGCTCATCGAACAAGCCCTGGCTACGCAAATCGCAGGTGACGGCGAGATGCCTGCCCACGCCCGTATTAATGCCGACGAGCTCGGCAAGCTGGGCGATCAGACGCGGAGGCAGGTTATCGATGCAAAAATAGCCCATGTCCTCGAACACGTGCATGGCCTGCGTGCGGCCCGATCCGGACATTCCGGTGATGATGACGATATCGGGGATGCGCTCCGAGCGCTCCGCCGCATCCATGGCATCTCCCTTTTGCATGTGCTGCCTCCCGAAAACAAGCACGGGACCCAGCAACCCGGATCCCGCGCGGTCAATTGCCTTTATTGAGTATACCGCCCCGAGCGGATACGAGGCCTGTCTTACGCCTCAAGCGCAGCCTTGAACCAACTTGTAATACTCGTGGGGTGCGTGATGGCGGTGCCGACGACAACGGCCCAGGCGCCAGCATCGATCGCGGCGCGAGCCTCCTCGGGCGTATGCACGCGACCCTCGCAAATGATGGGAAGGCCGGGGAATTCCTCGGTCGCCTGACGCAGGAGCGGCAGGTCGGGGCCATCGGCCATGGTGCAGTCGATGGCGGCGACACCGTGAGAGAGCGTGGTAGATACCAGGTCGAAGCCCATATCAACCGCACGGCGAATGTCCTCGATGGTGGCACAATCCGCCATCAGGAGCACACCCTCCTCGTGCAGCGGACGGAAGGTATCCTCGACCGTCTTGCCATCGGGGCGCGGACGATCGGTGGCATCGATCGCCACGATATCGGCACCAGCAGCAACGCAGGCGCGGGCGTGACGCAGCGTCGGCGTGATGTAAACGCCCTCGTGTCCATCCTTCCATAGGCCAATAACAGGAACCTCACAGCGACCCTTAATGGCGGCAATGTCGGCAAGGCCCTGGCAGCGAATGGCGGCGGCGCCGCCGAGTTCGCAAGCGCGAGACATTTGAGCCATGGTCTCGGGCGTACGAAGCGGCTCGCCCATATACGCCTGAACGCTCACGACGAGCTTTCCCTTCAGGGATTGAATCAAAGGATCAACGGTCATGTGCGACTCAACCTTTCTCAAAACAGCCTTCTGAGACACCGCACCTTGACGTTCAAACCGTCGCTCGCGTACCGAAGTACGCTTCGCTCCTCTTTCACGTCAATCTGCGGCACCTCAGAAGGCGCACTTGGTAGTTATGTTTACTTCAACGACGCAAGAAGGTGTTCGGCGGCACCGATAAGCGGCGCGTCGCCCTCCAGAGAACCGATGAGGATCGGCGTGTCCTGAAGCGGGTCGAGCGCCTGGCTGGCATAGCCCTCGTGCACCGAGTCCTTCCACGTCTGCGAACGCCAATCGGGACCCTGATGAATTACGCCGCCCGAAAGCACGATGACCTCTGGATCCAGAATATTGGCAAGCGAGCCCAAGCTGGCGCCCAGCGCAAAGCCGGCGTCATGGATGACCTCGGTCGCCTTTGCGTCGCCAGCACGACACAGGTCGTTCACATCGCGACCGACCGAAGGACGGCTGGGGTCGACGCGGCCAAAACGCTCATCGTACATTCGACCAATGGAAGTGCCCGAAGCAACCGACTCCAGATGGCCGGAACGCCCGCAGGCGCAGGGAATGCCGGCGGCAGCCGAGCACTCGATGTGGCCCATATGGCCGGCAGCACCGTGGAAGCCTTGCATCACGCGGCCGTTCTCGACATATGCGCCGCCGATACCCGTACCGATGCCAAGACACAAGACGGAGAACTTGCCCTTGCCGACGCCCCAGTGGGCCTCGCCCAGAGCATGAGCCTGCACGTCGCCTACAACGGCAACGGGAAGACCGAGATCCTCGCGCAGACGCGGCCCCAACTGAACGCCGGACCAGCCGGGCATGATCTCATTGGCATACGCGATGGCGCCCGTCTTGGGATCGACGACGCCAGCGGCACCGATACCGACGCCAAGGACCTCGACATCGGGATTCGCCTCGAGAGCAGCCTTGATGGATGCCTCGATACGCTGGAAGACGGCCTCGCCGCCCTCTTGGGCCTCGGTGGGAACCTCAGCTTCAAAGACCGGATGGGGCACGCCGCCATCAGCCGGATACTCCATAATGGCAGTCGCAATCTTGGTGCCACCGATATCGACGGAGCAAACGTACTTGTTCTCCATGTCGCTCTCCTTAGGAGATAAAAACAACTACAGGAAATGAGGGCAGAATTATCGCCACAGGTTGA
Organism: Coriobacteriaceae bacterium; assembly: GCA_902363875.1. Lineage (GTDB taxonomy): Bacteria > Actinomycetota > Coriobacteriia > Coriobacteriales > Coriobacteriaceae > Collinsella. Next base: position 15,498 of record CABJBO010000021.1, read on the forward strand.
TAAAGGTTTCCCAGGTGCCCGAGGTTGGGGTGAAAGTGGTCGGGCGTTGACCTAATGGGTCACGCCCGACCACTTGAGCCCCAAGATCGGGTGCCTGGGGAAGCTTTACAGGAGACCGTTGTCCTGAAGGACCTTCCTAATCGCCTCGACGTTCTCGCCAGTCATGGCCTTCACCGGGCGCGGCATGGTCGGGCTGTCGAAGATGCCCATGAGGTTCATAGCGGTCTTGAAGGCGCCGACGCCACCGGCATAGCCCTGGACGCCCGAGGTGACATCCCAGATGTGGGAGATCTCGTTGAGGCGATCCTGCTCGGCCTTGACGGTAGCCCAGTCACCGGCCTGAGCGGCCTTCCACTGGCGCACGTAGCCCTCGGGCTCAACGTTGGCAAGGCCCGGGACAGAACCGTCGGCGCCACCGAGGTAAGCGCCGTCGACGACAACCTCGTGACCGGTGAGGATACTCATCGGATGACCGTTCTTCTCGTTCTCCTGAACGAGGTAGCGGAACGAGATGTCATCACCCGAGGAATCCTTGACGCCAGCAAGGACGCCCTCGGCGCCGAGCTTGGCAAGGAGCTTCCAGGGGAGCTTGGTGTGAACGCAGACGGGAATGTCATAGGCAAAGATGGGCAGGTCGAGCTCCTCGTGCAGGATGCGGAAGTGCTCCTCGACCTCGGTCATGCCCTGCAGGGCATAGAACGGGCAGGTGGCGACAAGCGCATCGGCGCCCAGCTCCTGAGCGACCTTACCGTGCTCGATCATGCGCTCGGTCTCGGTATCGATGATGCCGACCAGGACGGGCACGCGGTGGTCGACGATACGAACGGCCTCGGCGATGATCTGGCGACGACGCTCATCGGTGGAGAAAACGACCTCGCCCGAAGAGCCCAGGAAGAACAAGCCATCGACGCCGGCATCGATCATGCGGTTGATGCTGCGCTCAAAGGAGGCAACATCGAGCTGGTGGTCTTCGGTATCGGGAACAACGACGGGAGGGATAACGCCGGTGAATTTCTGAGTTGCCACAAGAATCTCCTTAGTTGTCTGGCGGGCGGCCCTATGCCACCCACTCTTGTTGGCAGTGTCCAGGCCGTCTAGGCCAAAGAACACGGGTAGAACGTTTGGTTAAAAAAGTCGACGACTTTGTTTTCGAACGCATTGATGCGCTCGTGAGCGTATTTTGCATAGATGATATGCCTCCGGTCACACTCAAGACCGTTGAATACGGCAAACTGATCCTTGGGATCGCTCACGGTATCCATAAGCGATGTGCCCATGAGCACCGATCCGCGCACCCGAGACGACAGCGCCTCGAGGCCGCCAGGAAGCGGATTGGCAACCGCCGTGCAGGCGAGGCCCCGCTCGTCCAGAGCAGAAACCGCCAGCGCGACTCCGCCGCCAAGGCCCTCGCCCCATGCAAAGATGCGGTCGGGGTCCACGCCATCAAGATTGCGCGCCACCTTCGCCATCGCGCAACCCCAACGGACGCGCTTGACAAAAGCAGGAGAGGCAATCCCCTGCTGCAGCTCGCTGGATCCAATCGCCTCATCGTCCAGCGCAAGCACGGCATATCCCATGGCCGCAAACCTCGTCATGTGATGCCATCCCCGCACGGGTCGGTCGATGTCGTGAAACATCAGACATAGCGGCACAAGCTCGGATGCTCGGGCGCGACCGGCAGGCTCAATCAAGCGTGCGTGGACCACATCGCCACCAAGCTCAAAGGAAACCTCGGAGTAGCGGGCATACGGATTGGCGAAATCGATCACCGTAATACTCGGCCCGCAAACCTCAAGGTCCGAAGCGGCTATCTCTAATTCGGAAACATCCGCAGAAGCATCACCGCGCCAATCCCGGAAATCAGCGAGCCTTGACGAGACCGTTCCGGGAATCCCCACAAGGTCGGAGACAATCAGCTCATTGACATTGCTCTCGCACTTAGACATAAGCCTCCCCTCCCTTGCAGAAAAACGGAATGATCAGATCGTCAAAATCCTGAATCTCCTCGTGGCCAAAGCCTTCAAAGAACTCATGACGCTTTTCACAGGTCAGGTTGTTATAGACCGCAAACTGCGTCGCTGGCGGACAGACGGTATCGGCTGTGCCGGTGCCAAACAGCACGGGGCATTTGACCATAGGGGCAAAGTTCTTGGAATCGAAGTACGCCAGCTTGGCATAGGCTACGTCGATACGAGTCGAGTCCTCGTCAAACCAGCGAGACCAATAGCGCAGGCCCTCGTAGGCAATGTCGTCGGCATCCAAATCCCAGACCAGGCGGAAATCCGACAGGAAGGGATAGAGGATGGCGGCGCGATTGATAAGCTCGCTGTTAAGTGCACAGGTCGCAATGCCCAAACCGCCGCCCTGCGACGCGCCGTTCACAAACACACGGGCAAGATCGATGCCCTCGAGCTCGCGAACGATGCGGCACAGGATGCGAATATCTTGGTGCAAGCGGACATAGTAGAGGTTGGCCGGGTCGCCGTCGATACCGGCGACGATATGGCCCGCGACCGTTGTGCCCTCAAATCCACCAATGTCCTCGGAGGGACCTCCTTGGCCGGGGCAGTCGAGGGCGATGAGTGCCATGCCCATGCCCGCAAACGACGCCTGCTCAAACCAGCTGCGGCTTGCACCCGGATACCCATGGAACTGAAGTACCAATGGCACGGGCTCGTCCGAGACGGGTTTAAGGTACTTGGCATGCAGGCGAGCGCCACACATGCCGGTATACCAGAGGTCGAAAAGCTGGCAGGTCACGGCATCGGTGACCGATGCCGTCTCGATCGCATAGTCAAGCCCGACGGCGTCGGCCTCGGCCATGCGATCCTTCCAAAAGAGATCGAAATCTGATGGACGGGGCATGGCGCCTCGATATTCACCAAATTGCTGTTGCAGCTCCTGAGCACTTGGCATGGCTCGTGAACCCAACCTTTCGAAATCGCAACGGAGGTGCGCCCGGCAAGGGAACCGGGCGCACGGGAGGGAAAGCGAGACTACTCGCCGAGCTTGGGATGCAGCAGCGACGGCGCAGCGCCGAGCAGCATCTTGGTGTAGGGGTCCTGGGGGTGCTGGAAGACCTGCTTGGCCTCGCCCTGCTCGACGATCTTGCCGCCATTCATAACGATGATGTCGTCAGAGATATAGCGGACCGTCTGGATGTCATGGCTGATGAACACCATGGCCAGGCCGAGCTCCTTCTTAAGGTCGGTCAGCAGGTTCAGAATCTGCGCGCGGACCGAAACGTCCAGAGCCGAGGTGGGCTCGTCGGCGATGATGGCATCGGGGTTCAGCGACAGGGCACGGGCAATTGCGACGCGCTGGCGCTGGCCGCCCGAAAGCTGACCGGGAAGAACCTCGGCGGCGGAGCTGGGCAGACCGGTGAGCTCCAGGAGTTCCTTGACGCGCTTCTCCTGTTCGGCCTCGGTGCCCAGATTGTGGACGCGCATGGGATCGAGCAGCTGCTCGCGAACGACCATGCGGGGGTTGAGCGCCGTGGCCGGGTTCTGGAACACGACCGAGATGACGCGACCCATGTGGCGACGGTCCTCGGCGGTACGCTTGGTTACGTCCTTGCCCTTAAAGTAGACCTTGCCGCTCGTGGGGGCCTGCAGGCCGCACATGACGTTGGCGGTGGTGGACTTACCGCAACCGGACTCGCCGACGATGCCGATCGTCTGACCGGGCATGAGCCTAATCGTTACACCCTGGACGGCGTGAACCAGGTTGGGGTGCAGAATCGAGCCGGTACGGGTCCTAAAGGTGACGTGGACGTCATCAAGGAAGATGATCGGCTCGACGCCGTTGACTGCGGTCTCGCTCATCTACATCACCTCCGCGTGAGGGGTCAAACCATTTGCCTTGAGCACCTCGTCGGGGAGCTCGGAATAGAAGTGCTCGGTGCCGGGCACGCGCTTGAAGACCGGACGGGTGTCCAGGCCAATGCGCGGATGGCTCGAGCGGGGCGCGAAGCGATCGCCCTTGGGGAAATCGCGCGGGCTCGGAACGGCGCCGGGCACCTGGTGCAGACGGCCCGAACCGCTCTCGATGGACAGAACGGAGCCCAGAAGACCGCGGGTATACTCGTGGATCGGGTTAGTGAGCAGCTCCTTGGTGGGCGCCTGCTCGATAACCTGACCGGCGTACATAACCGTGATGTTATGGGCGACCTCGGCGACCAGCGCCAGGTCATGCGAGACGAAGATCATGGCAAAGCCGAGCTTGGCCTGAAGGTCGTTGAGCAGCTTGATGACCTGCTTCTGGACGGTAACGTCCAGAGCGGTCGTGGGCTCGTCGCAGATGACCAGCTTGGGGTCGCGGGTAAGGGCCATAGCGATCAGGACACGCTGACGCTGGCCACCGGAAAGCTCATGCGGGTAGCTCTCGAGCGTACGCTTGGGGTCGAGGCCCACGAGCTCCAGGAGTTCCTCGGCGCTGCGGGTGCCGCCGCGCTTGGTGAGCTGCTTCATCTGGGCAGAGATGAGCATGGAGGGGTTGAGCGAGGACAGGGCGTCCTGATAGACCATAGCGATATCGGTACCGCGCAGGCCGAACCACTCCTTCTTGCTCATCTTGAGCAGGTCGCGGCCCTCCCAGAGGACCTCGCCGGAAAGGTGCTCGTCATCGTCGGTCAGGCCCATGATGGCCAGCGTGGTGATGGACTTACCGCAACCGGACTCGCCCACCAGGCCCATGGTCTGACCAGGACGGACGTCAAAGTTGACATGGTCGACGACGTTGATATCGCCGTGATGCTCAAACTGGATGCAGAAATCGCGGACCGAAAGGATCGGTTCGACAGACTCGTCGGGCACATGGCGATCGTCACGCTTGAGCTCGACATCGCGCAGGGCGCCAAGGCGAGCGGAGAGGGACTGGGCCTGCTCCTTGTAGGCGCGAACGGGGTCAGAGACCAGCAGGTCGGCCTCGCGACGCTTGGAGGAATCGGTCGGATCCAGGGCGGCGGAGGGAGCAGCGGCCATGGCGTCGGTAATGCCCTCGGAGAGGATGTTGAGTGCCAGGCAGGTGATCATGATGGCCAGGCCCGGGAACAGCGCCTGCCACCAACGGCCGGCGAGCACGCCGCCGCGGGCGTCGGCGAGGATGTTGCCCCAGGTAGCGGTGGGCTCCTGAATACCAGCGCCGATGAAGGTCAGCGAGGCCTCGAAGATGATGGCGTCGGCGACCAGGGTAACGGTGAAGACCATGATCGGGGCGATGCAGTTACGCAGAACATGCTTGATCAAAATCCACGGAGCCTTGGCGCCGGAAACGATGACCGCGCGGACATAGTCCTCGCCGTACTCGGACACGATGTTGGCGCGCACGATACGGGCAATCTGCGGAGTGTACATAAAGCCGATGGCGAAGATGATCGACGGCACGGAGTTGCCCAGGATGGAGACGAAGACGGCCGCGAGGGCGATGCCCGGGATGGACATGATGATGTCCAAGATACGCATGATCGTCTCGGAGACGGCCTTGCGCGAAACCGCTGCAAGGGCGCCCACGACCGAGCCGCAGACCAGAGCCATAGCAGTGGCGCCAAAGCCGATAATCAGCGAGTAACGACCACCGTAGAGCATACGCGACAGAATGTCGCGACCCTTATCGTCGGTACCGAAGATAAATCCGTTGCCGGGAGCCTGGCGAGCCGTAAAGATCTCGACCGGGCTATAGGGGGCAAGAAGGGGCGCCAGAATCGCAGTCAGGGCGACCAGCACCAGCACGACGGCGGCAATCTTAGAAGACAGCGTCATCTTCTTCCAGCCACCGAGCTTGAGCCCCTTGGAGGCAGCCTTCTCGAGCTGCTCGGTTTGCTTCTCTCGAATCTTTACCATAATCTACACCGTCCTGATGCGCGGGTTGATGAGCAGGTAGAGCATGTCAACCACGATGTTGATGATGATGAAGGCAAGAGCAACGACGATAACGACGCCCTGAACCAGGTTCGCCTCGTTGCCCTGAACGCCCTGCAGAATCGCGGTGCCCATGCCGGGGAGGTTGAAGATAACCTCGATGACGACGGCGCCGCCCATGAGATAACCGATCTTAAGACCGAGGGTGGTGACCGGGGTGATCAGCGCATTGCGAAGAACGTTGATGCCGACGACGACCTTCTCGGGAACGCCGGCACCGCGAGCCATACGGACATAGTCCTTGTCGAGTTCCTCGACCATGGCGGTGCGCACGATACGAGTCATCTGGCCCGTCAGCGGAAATGCCAAGGCGATGGCGGGCATAATCATGCGGCCCAGATAACCAGCCGGATTCGTGGTGAAGTGAGGCAGGGCACCCGATGCCGGGAGGACCTTGAGATAAGAAGAGAACAGCAGGATCAACAGAACGGCAAGCCAGAACGACGGGGTTGCCAGGCCGGCGATGGAAAAGACGCGGATCACTTGGTCCGGCCATTTGTCGCGATACAGTGCCGCGATGACGCCGAGCAAAAACGAAACGACCGCACCGATGGCAAGGCCGATGAAGGTCAGCTGCATCGTGACGGGCAGGGCCGTGGAGATGCGCTTGGCAACGGAGTTGCGAGCAGCACCATAGGTGCCCATGTCGCCATGGATCAAATCGCCCATATAGCGCACGTAGCGCACGGGCCAGGGGTCGTCCAGACCATACTTCTCATGGTACTCGGCAACCGCCTCGGGCGAGGCACCGTCACCCAACGCCGTGTAGGCGGGGTCGGTCTTGGAGAACGACATAAGGAAGAACACCAGGACGGTGACGCCCAATGCCATGATCGGCAGCGCCACAAGACGCCTTCCAATCAAACGTAGCAAGTTGTTCACGTTCTCTCCCCTTTCTTTTGTCGGTAGGACCAACTGGTATATGAGTACGGATACTCATTACAAGACCCGAGCGACATCGAGGTCGCCCGGGTCTTTGTTTCAACTATGAGGACGTTGCCTTACGACCGACGCCCTACATATGACTCAAGCGAGTCTTAGGCCTTGACGGTCGCGACGCCCCTGAAGGACATGCTCGTCGTGCCGATGCCCTTGAAGCCATCGAGGGCCTCGCCGTTGGGCGCGGTGGACGGATCGTCCCAGGAAGCGGAGACGGTCTTAACGTGGACAACGGGGTACAGAACGGCGTTGTCGGCGATGATGTCGAAGCACTCGTTCCACTTCTTCTGCTGCTCGTCGCCCTCGGCGGCAAGAGCCTCGTCCATGAGACCGTGGAGCTTCTCCCACTCAGCGGACTCCTTCCACGGGCAACGGGTCTGCATCCAGACGTTGTCACCGTACCACCAGTTAAGCAGCAGGTCGGGATCAGCGCCGAAGCAGGACGGATCGCCAGGGGCAAGGAGGATATCGTAGGCCTCGCCGCCGTCGATGGCAGCGTAGGTGGCCGGCGAGGTATCGGTCTGGATGGTCACGTCGAAGCCGAGAGCGTCGAGGTCGTTCTTGACCTGGGCGGCCATGCCCTTAATCTGCTCGTTGTCGGTGGTGCGCAGGGTGATGGCACCCGGGGTGATGCCGGACTCCTCAATGAGCTTCTTGGCCTTCTTGGCGTCGGTCTTGTAGACCGTGGAAGCCTCATGATAGTTGGTGAAGCTCTTGGGCAGGTAGCAGCTGGCAGCGGTGGCAAGGCCGGCGAAGGTGTTGCTGACCATCTTCTCGGTGTCGAGCGCGTACATGACGGCCTGACGGACCTTGACGTTGTTCCAAGGCTCCTTGGCAACGTTGAACATAATGAAGCGGGTACCGAAGCCCTGGACGTTGTCGATCTTGCAGCCGGCGCTCTCGAGCTGGTCGACGGCGTCAGCGGTGACGAGCTCCATAACGAGCGTGGAGCCCTCCTGCTGAGCGGTAACGCGAGCGGTGGGGTCGGTCAGGATGCTGTACTGGATCTTCTTATCCTCGGCAGCATACTCACCGTTGTACTCGGGGTTGGGAACCAGGGTGATCTCGGTATCGGAGATAGAGTCGTACATCCAGGGGCCGGAGCCGATCGGCTGCTTGGCGCGATCCTCCTCGGTCTGGGTGGCCGGGGTAACGCGGACGATGGCCAGACGATCCTTGAGCAGGGAGAAGTTGGGGACCTTGGTCTTGACCGTCACGGTGCTGGCGTCCTTGGCCTCGATGGACTCGAAGGGCTGGAAGAACGGAGCATAGGTAGCGGAAGCGGCGCAAGCGGTGTAGGAGGCGACGACATCGTCAGCGGTGACCTCGGTGCCATCGGAGAACTTGGCGCCCTTGCGGATGGTGACCTCGAAGGTGGTGTCGTCCACAGACTTGGGATCGTCGGTGGCGAGCTCGTTGAAGGTGCTGTAGTCGTGGTAATCGATGCCGTAGAGGCCCTCGACGACGTGCCAGTTAGCACCCAGGCCCACAGCGGAGCCGGTGCTGGCGGGATCGAAGCTGGACGGAGCGTAAGCGGAACCAGCGGTGATCACGCCGCCGCCACGGTTGGCGGAATCGGTGGAACCGGAAGCGGAACCCTCGTCGCTAGAGCTGCCACCGCAGCCGGTGAGACCAAGCCCTGCGACAGCAGCGACGCTGCCGGTGAGGCCGAGGAACGAACGCCTGGACATACCCTTGTTGATGATGGCCATGTCTTCTCCTATCAATAGAGAATCTTACCCGGGAGCACCTAGACGCGCCCCCGCGCAACTTGCGGACGATATATACCTTACCTACCGACGAACCCAACTGAGGTGCCGCGCTCGGCGACCGATACATACATACGCTTGAACGGTATTTACTACCGTTCACCGAATTCATTGACAAACGATTCGCCAGACAGTATGTATCGACGAGGTGAGATATCAGTCTTCGTCAACCCGCAGAATAGCAGGGTTGTTCACCATGGCTAGTCAAACGTTTTAGCGTTAATAAAACCCGAAATCTGCTGGTAATCGCCGTGAAATACATGATTGAAAATCACGCAATCATGTATATCAGTGGTTTAGAGGCGTGTTTAGTTTTCGGATTGCTTTGCCGCCGCCTCGGCGCGCTCGGCATTCCATGCAACGAGCGCCTCGTGAACCGCTTTGGCGACATCGGCAGGAATGCCTCGAACTTCCGCGATCTCTTGCTCGCTCGCCGCGCGCAAACGCTTCATCGAGCCAAAATGGCGCATAAGGGCACGTTTTCTGGTGGGTCCCACGCCTGGAACGTCATCGAGTACCGAAACCGTCATGGCTTTATCGCGCAATTCGCGATGGAACGTGATGGCAAAACGGTGCGATTCATCGCGCACCTGTTTAATTAGATAGAGCGACGCGGACCCGGTCGGCAGCACGACGGGAGTCTCGTCCCAAGGCACAAAAACTTCCTCATCGGCCTTCGCCAAGCCACAAACTGGTATATCGAGCCCAAGAGCCTCAAGTTGCTTGATCGCAGCGGTCAATTGCGGCTTACCGCCATCGACAACGAGCAAATCGGGGCGCGAGCCAAAGCGCTCGTCGGCCATGCGCTCGGGAGCATAGCGTCGTCCCAAAACCTCGGACATCGACACGAAGTCGTTTGCCTCGTCCAATTCGGCCTGGATTTTAAAACGACGATACTGGCTCTTGTCGGCGCGCCCGTTGGTAAACACCACCATCGAGGCGACCGTAAAGGTGCCATGCAGCGTCGAGATATCGAAGCACTCGATACGCAACGGCGGCGATGGCAGCGCCAACGCACTTTCGAGCTCCAGGAGCGCTTGATTGGTGCGGTCGTCAGCGTACCCCGTTCGCATCATGTAGCGCATGAGGGCATGGCGCGCATTTTTGGATGCCATATCGAGCAGACGGTGCTTTTCGCCACGCTGCGGCCTATGGAGATGGCAGGAACGCTCACGCTTGCCCGCAAGCCACTCCCCCAGCGCCTCCGCATCCTCAAGCTCGACGGAAAGGTTGACCTCAGCTGGAATATCAGCCGTCTCGTCGTAATAGCGCTTAAGAAAGCCCGACTGGAGCTCTTCCTCGTCAACATCAAGACCCTTGTCGAGAATGAACTCGCAGGTGCGAACTGTTCGGCCCTCGCGAACGACGAAGACGCAAGCGGCGGAGATGGTCTCCTCGCGATAGAAACCGATGACATCTATATCGACACTGGAGGGAAAAACGACTTGCTGACGATCGTCCAGACCCCTGATGACCTCCAAACGACGTTTGACGCGTGCCGCGCGCTCAAAGTCGAGCGCCTCAGCGGCATCCGTCATCTCGGAGGTCAGCTCATCGACGACATCCTTGCGATGGCCCGACAAAAAGCGCTCGACACGCTTGACGTTCTTGGCATAGTCTGCCGGGGAAATCGCGCCGACACACGCACCCGGGCCGCGCCCGACATGGTAGTCAAAGCAGGGGCGCCCGTTTTGCGCGCAAATCATATTGACGATGTCTTCCTCGCCCTTGTGGGACTCGACGATACGGCGACAACGACGCCACTCCGCACAGGATGCGGAGCAGATGGGGATAACCTTGCGCAGCGTATCTATCGTCTCACGTGCCGCGCGGCTATCGGTATAAGGTCCAAAATAGCGCGTTCCCGGCTTATGACGCTCACGCGTGTATTTGATAGCGGGATACAGGTCGCCCTTTGTAATGGCGATAAAGGGGTAGCTCTTGTCATCCTTGAGGTCGACGTTAAAGTACGGATGGTACTGACCAATCAAATTGCGCTCGAGCACCAACGCCTCGTGCTCGGTCTCCACCACGATATAGTCAAAGCTCGCCACCAGCTGCATCATCAGCGGGATCTTCTGGCGCTCGTCCTGCAGCGTCACGTACTGACGCATACGGGCGCGCAGGTTTTTCGCCTTGCCCACGTAGATGACATCGCCCTTGGCGTCTTTCCAAAGGTAGCAGCCGGGCTGCGTGGGAACGCGCGAAACCTGCTCGGCAAGCGTTGGAATGTTGTCGTGACCGGCCACGCGCACCTACTTGCGACGAATCAGCGCCGAGACCTCGGGCATCTTAAGGACGACGGCAAGGCCAAAGGTAACAGCAAGCGAGACGACACCCGCAACGCAAACGTAGCCAAGAGTAATCAGAATCGAGCCGCCAAGTGCCCCGACAAAGTGCTCAAGCGCCCACATGACGCCGGCGCCTGCGGCAGCACCCAGGCCACCGAGCAAAAGGCCAAAGAAACCGCCATGCAGGATAGATTTAACCTGAAGACCACGCAGACGACGACGCAGCCACCACAGCGAGCAACCGACCAAGATCACGTAGTCGACGACATACGAAAGCGCGATTGCCGGCATACCGAAGCCCAGCACAACGCCAAACAGCAGAACCGAGCCGGCCTGGCCGATGGCGGAATACAGACAATAGCGGCTATAGGGCTTCATGTCGAGCAAGGCAGAGAAGCTCTTCTGCATCAGCACGACCACGCCGTAGAGCGGCAGGGAAAGTGCCAGGTAGATAAGGAACTCCGACACCAGCGCCACACCGGACTCATCGAACTTGCCAGCGCAGTAGATCATGTTGAGCGGACGCGCGAAGACAATCAGGTACAGCGCGAATGGAATCAGGAAGAACAGCATCTGGGCGACGCCACGCGAAATGCCCGTGCGGACGCTGTCGTAATCCTTCTCCTGTGCGTCGTGAGAGAGCTCGGTATAGAGCGCCGTCGAAAGCGAGGCGGCAATCAGCGCGTAGGGCAGCGTGTACCACAGGCGCGCATAGGCGATGACGGAAGGACCAGTCTCGGGCTGGACCACCAGCGCAGCAGCGTTGGTGATAGAAGTCGAGACAAACATGCACACCGTGGCGAGCAGCGTCGGGATACCGAGCGCAATCGTCTGGCGCAGTGCGGGGTCCTTAAAGTCGATATGGATATGGGGATGCACGCCGTGCTTGCCAAGCGCGGGGATCTGACATGCCATCTGAACAAAGACACCGAGGGTCGTACCGGCCGCAATCAAGATGATGCCGGCACGTTCGCCAAACTGTGCGGACACGGGCGCAAAGCCCATAAAGCTCGCAATGACGATCACATTGTTGAGGACCGGGGCAAACGTCGACCAGAAGTAGTCGCGGTGTGCGTTGAGGACGCCCGAAAACACCGAGCCCAAACCATAAAACAGAATCTGGATGGCAAAGAAACGGAACATGAACGCAGCGGTATCCATGCTGCCGCCGTCACCCGAAAGGAACGATTGCGTCCAGATAAAGCCCGGGGCGAACACGGTCCCCAGCAACGAAATGCCACCCAGCACCAATAGCAGAATACCGAGCAGGTTGCCCACGTACTCGTTAGAGGCCTCGCGACCCTGCTCACGCCTCACGCCCATGTACACGGGCAAAAACGCCGTCACGAGCATGCCGCCCATCACGAGTTCGTAGAGCATATTGGGCAGGTTGTTGGCGACCTGATAGGAAGACGAGAGCAGCGACATGCCGATAGCGGCCGCCATTGCCCACGTGCGGATAAAACCGGTGACGCGAGACACGATGGTCAGGATGGTCATAAGCCCGGCGGAACGACCAACCGTGGAGTAGTCCGACGAGCCCATGTCGTCAGTGTCGTCTCGCGACGAAGAAGCTTCGGATGAGGGTGTCTGAGGCGCAGATTCTTTTGCAAAATGAGCTCCGCACTTCAATTCTTCCTGCGGCATCGCTCAGTCCTCTCTCGTAATCGGGGCGACCGTCGCCCCGCAAAATGCAATTAAATCATCGGGTGCAAGCTCAAGCTGATAACCACGCTTGCCTCCCGAAATAAAAATGGTATCCCAAAGGACACATGTCTCATCAATGAGCGTCCGGTAGCGTTTTTTCATACCGACCGGACTGCAGCCGCCGCGAACGTAGCCAGTCGCCGCAAGCAAATCCTTCACATGCATCATGGCCAAGGACTTCTCCCCCGCGGCACGCGCGGCGGACTTTAGATCGAGCTCGTCGGCAACAGGGATGCAGCACACGACGTGGTCGTTGGACGGCGTCACGCAGACCAAGGTCTTAAATCCTTGTCCGGGCTCCTCGCCAAGCTGCTCCGAAATCGCGACCCCCAGGCCCGCCGACTCATCACCATCGTCTTCGTACGTATGTAGAACATAGGAAATGCCGGCGCTTTCCAGCTCGCGCATCGCATTGGTTTTTGGCGTCTTTACAGCCTTTGCCATGGCATATCCTTTCCCTCGCATTCGGACGCAAGGATTAAGTATATGTCCAATTCGGCTGCATACGTCACTTCGACACAGCAAGCGCCATCGAATCACAAGGAGTCGATGGCGCCCATAAACTGAATCGCCTATTTATTGAGCATCAAGTTGAGCCTGACGCTCCCGGTCACGCCTGAGCAACGGCGCCAAAAACTTGCCCGTATAACTCTGCGGACAGTCCGCAACCTGCTCCGGTGTGCCCGAAACCACGACGGTTCCGCCGCCGTTACCGCCCTCGGGGCCCATATCAATCAGGCGGTCGGCAACCTTGATGACATCAAGGTTGTGTTCAATCACCAGCACCGTGTTGCCCGCATCGACCAAGCGCTGCAGCACATCGAGCAGCTGGCGGACGTCCTCAAAATGAAGGCCGGTCGTCGGCTCGTCCAAAATATAGAACGTCTTGCCCGTCTGGCGTCGATGAAGCTCCTTGGCGAGCTTCACACGCTGCGCCTCGCCGCCCGAGAGCGTCGTGGCGGGCTGGCCCAGGCTCACGTAGCCCAAGCCTACATCGTACAGCGTCTGGAGCTTGCGCTTAATCTGCGGGATATTCCCAAAGAAGGCCAGTGCCTCGGTGACGCTCATGTCGAGCACGTCCGAGATGGTCTTACCACGGTAGGTGACCTCGAGCGTCTCGCGGTTATAGCGTTTGCCGCCGCAGACCTCACAGGGGACATAGATATCGGGAAGGAAGTGCATCTCGATCTTAATTTGTCCGTCGCCCTTGCATGCTTCGCAGCGGCCGCCGCTCACGTTAAAGGAGAAACGTCCCGGCGAGTAGCCACGCGCCTTCGACTCCGGCGTACTCGCAAACAGTGCGCGAAGATCATCCCACAGGCCAATGTACGTAGCAGGGTTGGAACGCGGCGTGCGGCCAATCGGCGACTGGTCAATGTCGATCACCTTATCGATGCACTCGATACCCTCGAGCTTTTTGTACGGGCCCACAGGACGCGTCGAACGGTGAATGGCATTCGTAAGCGCAGGCGCAATGGTGTCGGTAACCAGGGAGCTCTTGCCCGATCCCGACACGCCGGTAACAACCGTAAGCGTACCAAACTCGATCTTGGCGGTAACGTTTTTGAGGTTGTTGGCGCGGGCGCCCGTGATCTTAAGGCAGCCGCGACCGGGCTTGCGGCGTTCATCGGGAACCCGAATCATTCGCTTGCCGGTCAGGTAGGCACCCGTCATCGAATCGGGGCACGCCATGATATCGGCAGGCGTTCCCGCGGCGACCACGTGTCCGCCGTTCACGCCCGCACCGGGGCCCATGTCGATCACATAGTCGGCAGCACGAATCGTATCCTCATCATGCTCGACGACGATGACGGTATTGCCGATATCGCGTAGGCGCTCAAGCGTCTTGATCAGGCGCTCGTTATCGCGCTGATGGAGGCCGATCGACGGCTCGTCCAAAATGTACAGCACACCCATGAGGCCGGCGCCGATCTGCGTTGCCAGGCGAATGCGCTGGGCCTCGCCTCCGGAAAGCGTCGCCGAGGCACGGTCGAGGGTCAGATAGTCGAGTCCGACATCGACCAGAAAGCGCAGGCGCTCCAGGATTTCCTTAACGATGCGCCCGCCGATAAATTGTTGGCGCTCGGTGAGCTCCAGGCCCTCAAAAAACTCGAGCGACTCGCGGCACGATAGGCAGCAGACCTCGTAAATGGACTTACCGCCTACGGTAACGGCGAGCATCTCGGGGCGCAGACGAGCACCATGGCAACTCGAGCACGGCTCCTCGCGGATGTACTTCTCCAAGCGCGCCTTGGTGTTCTCATTCGTCGTCTCGGTATAGCGCTCGTACAGGATATTGCGCACACCCGAGAACTTGGTGTCCCACTGGCTGCGGCGCCCATCGAGCTTTCGATAGTCGACCGAAATCTTCTGGTCGCCCATGCCGTCTAAAAACGCGTGACGCACCCGCGGAGGCAGATCCTCCCACGGCGTATCGACGCTCACCTTAAAGTGTTTGCAGACCGCAGCGAAAATCTGCGGATAGTAGTTAGAGTTGCCAAACAGGCTGCCAAAGACCCCGTCGGCGATCGACTTCGAGGGGTCTTCGATTAGGGCCTCGGCATCGACCGTCTTCTTAAAGCCCAGGCCATCGCACTCGGGGCACGCGCCATAGGGCGCGTTGAACGAGAAATCACGCGGCTGCAGGTCATCGATGGAGTGTCCATGCTCCGGGCACGCTAACGCCAGCGAATACTCCAGCAACTCGCCTTCGGTCCCCTCGGGAGCGTCGCGGTCGGGCAGCATGTACACGTTTACATTGCCATGAGCCAGCGCAGTCGCCTGTTCAACGGACTCGGCGATACGGCCCAGAGAGTTCTCACGGATCACGATGCGATCGACCACGACCTCGATATCGTGCTTGAACTTCTTGTCCAGATCGATCGGATCGTCGAGCGAGCGCACTTCACCGTCGACACGCACGCGGCTAAAGCCCTCGGCGCGAAGGTCCTCAAACAGTTTGGTGTACTCGCCTTTTCGCCCGCGTACCACCGGTGCCAGCACAAACGCGCGGCGGCCCTCCCCCGCCGCCAAGACCTTGTCGGCAACCTGATCGGTCGTCTGACGCTCAATGACACGGCCGCATTCGGGACAGTGCGGGGTGCCCACACGGGCGAACAGCAGGCGCAGATAGTCATAAATCTCGGTTACGGTGCCAACCGTCGAGCGAGGGTTTTTAGACGTCGTCTTTTGGTCGATCGACACCGCCGGCGAAAGGCCGTCGATTGAATCCAAGTCGGGTTTGTCCATCTGGCCCAAGAACTGGCGCGCATAACTCGAAAGGCTCTCGACGTATCGACGCTGGCCCTCGGCATAGATAGTGTCAAATGCCAGCGAACTCTTGCCCGAGCCAGAAAGACCGGTAATGACCACGAGTTGGTCACGCGGAATGGAAACATCGATATCACGGAGGTTGTGCTCACGAGCGCCGCGAATAACGATAGAAGAATCAGACATGGAAGCTCCTTGCCTCCTATTGCATCGAATCATACTGCCGATGAGTTTAGCGCACTCGACGCGCACAGATGTTCGTAATACAAGATTCGCAGACCTTTAGCTTTGCGTATCGGGCGCTTTGTTTCTCGAAATGCCGTGGAAAGGTTACAGTAATCTAATACTGAACTTAATTTGCTGTACCAGAGGAACGTCCATGACCGAAGATATCCCCCTTGAAATCACTTCGAGCGACATGGCCAATCTGCCCATATTCATCGCCGTCCTTATCGTGGCCGCCGTCGTTGTGCGTGTGCATTTTTCAATCAAACGCAACGAAAAGCCACCCATTACCCGCGTCTTTTGGTGCGCGACGCTCCTCATCCCGCTCGGCGTGGTAGCTGCATGGGTTACGAATCAATTGCTCGTAAATGAGGGCAGCTCCCTATGGGTCCTTTCTTATTCGGCGCTCGGTGCTGCCGCCGTCATGCTTCTTGTCGAGCCCTTGGTTTCGGGACTTATCGACCAAACCGACCTTGCGACGGGAACGGTTGCCTGTATTTGCCGTGACATCCTTGTCATCGCCGCTGTTTCAGCGCTCTCGTTCGTTTCACTCGAAATTGCCTGTAACGAAACGTTCTATCGCATTCCCGCCAACTCATTCGGGTTTTCCGTCGGGCTGCTCGCGACGGTTCTGCTCTCCCTTTATTTGCTGGGACAGCGTCATGGAGGCGTCATGGCTCTCGTGCCCGTCGTCTGCTGCATCCTTGGCATTGCCGAGCACTTCGTCATAACGTTTAAAGGCGAAGCCATCCTGCCAAGCGATATCTTGGCCCTTGGCACCGCAATGGAAGTGAGCGAGGGATACGAGTTTACCTTTACCGCCGGAATCGTAACCTCTCTCGCCCTGCTGGAAATTTCCCTGGGGCTTCTTTCGCTCATCCGACCGCGAAAGCCCCGTACGCCCACCCATGTCTTCCCCGCTATCGCCGCTAACCTCTGTGCTTTTCTGCTAGTGACCGTTGTGGGGCTCTCAGGCTTTTCCAACATCGACTTGGAGCAGGCGCTGGATTTTGGATTTGACCGTTGGCAGCCCATCACCACGTATGCGTCTCAGGGTTTTATCACTTCGTTCACCGAAATGGTCAACGAGTTGCCCATTGAGAAGCCCGAAGACTATACGCCCGATGAGGCGCAGAGCATCGAGCAGGAGCTCGCCGCCGTCTACGACAGCACATATGGCTCGAGCGAGCAGCGCGCAGCGGCCGTTGCCCAGTTCAATGAAATCAAGCCGACGATTGTTGCCGTCATGAACGAGAGTTTTAGCGACCTTTCGTGCTTTGAGCAGCTCCAGGCGGCCGGGTACACCGGCCCCGCATTCTACAACTCGCTTCCCGACACACTTGTTCGCGGCACCATGCTCGCTTCGGTCGCCGGTGGCGGAACGGCGAACTCCGAATTCGAATTTTTGACCGGAGCGACAACGGCCTTTGTCGGATTAGGCAAAATTCCCTATCAACTGTATCAGATGAATGGCGTCAACAGCCTGGCAAAGGACCTTAAAGAGCTTGGGTATACCGCTACCGCTATGCACCCGCAAAACCCCGTCAACTACCATCGAGATAAAATCTATCAGCAGCTGGGCTTTGGAGACTTTCTTTCAATCGGCGATTTCGAAGGTGCGCCCTATTACCATGCCGGCGTATGCGACTACGCCACCTACGACAAGATACTCGACCTGCTTAGAACCGACGAAGCGCCGCAGTTCATCTTTGACGTCACGATGCAAAATCACGGCGGCTACGACTATGGCACCGTTCCCGCCGAAGAGCTGACAAACTATTGGGTCGAGGGAGCCAGCGAGGGCGCCAACAGCGCGCTCAACACCTATCTCACCTGCATCAACGCATCCGACCGGGACCTCGAGTACTTTATTAATGAGCTCCGCAATATCGGCAGACCGGTTGTTCTTGTCTTTTTTGGCGACCATCAGCCGAGCGCCGCAACGACTCTCAACGACGAGCTGTACCCTCAGGAAGATACGGCAAGCCACGCCTTCCGTATCTATCAGTCGACATATCTCGTCTGGGCTAACTATGAAATCGCCGGCAATACCGAGCTCAACGTCTACGACACCGTCGGGGCAAACGAGATTGCAGCCATTACCCTTAATAAGATCGGCGCCCCGCTCACCAATTACCAAAAGGCCCTGCTTGCGACAAGGTCAGATGTGCCCACCATCAATGTCGCCGGCTATCTCGGTGCCGACGGGCTGCGCTACGACTTGGAATCGGAAGACAGCCCCTACGCCTCGACGATCGACAAGCTGCAGCGCATGCAATACCTCGAGTTCGCCAGCAAAGTTCAGTAAGCCCGCCCATTCGCTTGGGCCCATCGTATTGCAAGCACGCTCGGCCCAAACGCATCGCAAATGACTCCCGCTCGCAAACGAGGGTACAATGACGCTCGTGTCACATCGCGGGGCCCCGGCCCCAGCATATACAAAGGAGTCATACATGGGTTGCGAACACGCACAGGCCGCCGGCGGACAAACGTCGCCGTCGCAATTTGAGGAGAACACGCTGTCCGAGGTCAAGCGCGTCATCGCCGTGCTTTCCGGCAAGGGCGGTGTCGGCAAGTCATTTGTCACCGGTGCCATCGCCACCGAGCTTGCCCGTCACGGCCACAAGGTCGGCGTCCTCGATGCCGACATCACCGGTCCCTCTATCCCCAAGATGTTCGGTATGAGTGGACGCCACGTCCATGCCCTTGGCAACCTTATGCTGCCCGAAATCTCCGAGCACGGCGTCAAGGTCATGAGCTCCAACCTGCTGCTCCAAAACGAGACCGACCCCGTCCTTTGGCGCGGTCCGGTCATCGCAGGCGCCATTAGGCAGTTCTGGAGCGAGACCTCGTGGGGCCCCATCGACTACCTACTGGTCGACATGCCTCCGGGAACAGGCGACGTCGCGCTCACCGTCTTCCAGTCGCTGCCGGTCGACGGCATCGTCATCGTCACGAGCCCGCAGGATCTGGTCTCGATGATCGTCGCCAAGGCGGTCAACATGGCCGAGAAGATGAACGTCCCCATTCTGGGCATTGTCGAGAACATGAGCTATATTGAGTGCCCCGACTGCGGCAAGAAGATCGAGGTCTTTGGCAAGAGCAAGCTCCCCGAGGTCGCAGAGCGCTATAACCTCGACATCTTGGGCCAGCTTCCCATTAATCCGGCACTCGCCGAGGCCTGCGATAAGGGCGAGGTCGAGACCGCGCTGCCCGATGGCATGTTGCCCAAGGCAGTCTCTGCCGTCGAGACTATTACCCCACACGAGACCGACGAGGCCTAAGTGAACGCGAGCGCCCTCTATGACGTCTTGGTAATCGGCGGCGGGGCTTCAGGCCTCGCCGCCGCCATTACGGCCGCACGCGCTGGCAAAAGCGTCTGCATCGTTGAGCGCGATGTCGCCTGCGGCCTTAAGCTCCTTGCGACCGGTAACGGCCGCTGCAACCTCTCCAACGAATCGATCGATCCTCAGCGGTATAACCACCCAGCATTCGTCACATCCGTCATGGGCCCCCAGCCCGAACAAGAGCTTATGGGTTTCTTCTCCTCGCTGGGCATCATGACAACCTCCGAGGAAGGCCGGCTGTACCCGCGCTCCCTTCGCGCCGAATCGGTGCGCGACGCGCTTCTCAACGTTTGCGACCGCCTAGGCATCACCTTAATCTGCGGAGCCAACGTTGCCTCGGCGCACAAAGCTTCCGAAGGCTGGGCACTCCAAATAGACCGTCCAGCGCGGGCGCTCAAGGCAAAAAAGCACGATGACCGAAAATCGGAGCTCCGCTCGCTTCGGAAAGCGCTCGCCGATGTCCCTCGCAAGAACGAGGCCCTGCAGGCACATGCCGTAATTATCGCTACGGGCGGCAACCCCACCGGTATCGCCGATACGTTTCGCCTCCCCCTCACTTCGCCGCGCCCCATCCTCTGCCCCGTATCGGCAACGGTCGTTGGCGATCGGGCGGCACTCAAGACGTTGGACGGCCTGCGCGTCCGTGTCCGCTTGACGCTCGCCCGCAATCATAATGAGCTCTGGCACGAAGACGGTGAAGTGCTGTTTCGAACCTTCGGTATCTCGGGTGTCGCTGTCTTCAACCTCTCTCGTCGTATCCAGCACGGCGATACGATCCTGCTCGACGTTTTCCCCGACCTCTCCAAAGACGAGTTGCTCGATATGCTCAACCGGCGCGTTGAGCTGTTCGGTGACTTTTCACCCCGCGATCCCCGTTGGCTCGACGGCATGCTCGCCCCGCAACTCTCCCGCGTCGTCTGCACAGCGTTCGAGCAGTGCCATCCATGCTCCAACGATGTCATCCACCTGGTCTCGATCCTCAAGCACTTTAAATTGCTCGTCGAGGGAACAACCGAGGAGCGCTCAGCGCAGGTCACGCGTGGTGGCGTATCTGTCGAGAGTATCTCAACACCCAGCCTACGCGCGCGCAGCGTTGTCGACGCCCCGCTTTACGTTTGCGGTGAAGCGCTCGACATCGACGCCGATTGCGGAGGCTTTAACCTTGCGTGGGCCTGGATCTCGGGCATTCGCGCTGCAAGCAGCCTGTAGCCGCGCAGTCTATAATCAAAAACGCATTCGGGCCGTCTGGGATACCGGACGGCCTCTTTCTTGCCTCTAAGGAGACCTCGATGATCGAAATCACCCAAGTCAACGCGTCGCTCGATGAAGCCGACGATGAAAATGCCTGTCTCATTGTTGGCAAGCGAGTCGCCAAGCGCGTCCTACGTTGCAAGGACTCCGAGATCAAGTCCATCGAGCTCCACCGCAAGTCAATCGACGCTCGCAAAAAACGAGACGTCCATTTTATCCTGAGCTTTCGTGTTGAGCTGACTAGTCCCCACCTCGAGCGAGAAGCGGTCGACAGCGTTGCCGAGCGTGACCGCTCGCGCGTACGCGCGATAGAAGACGATGAGCCTTCATTCCCCTCCCCCGCCTCCGACGCACCTCAAGAACGCCCTGTCGTTGTCGGCGCCGGATGCGCCGGCCTTTTCGCTGCGCTTACGCTCGCCGAAGCAGGTCTTAAGCCCTTGCTCATCGAGCGCGGCGACCCGGCATTTCGCCGCTCGCAGGCGATCGACCTCTTTCTAAAGGAGCGCATCCTCGACCCCGAGAGCAATATCCAGTTTGGCCTGGGCGGCGCGGGGACCTTCTCGGACGGCAAGCTCAATACGGGAACCAAAAATCCCGCCCATCGCCTTATCCTCGAAACCTTCGTCGAGGCGGGTGCGCCCCGCGATATTCTGTGGGATGCCAAGCCGCACATTGGCTCCGACATCCTTCCCACGGTCGTCACCGCTATATCCCAGCGCATCGAGCAGCTCGGAGGTGTCGTCCGTTATCGAACGAAGCTCGTCGACATTCGCATCGACGCGTCTGGCGCCATCACCGGTATTGATGTCCAATCGTCCCAAGACACCGCTTGCGAGCCAATCGAGACAAAGCACCTCATCCTCGCCTGCGGGCATTCTGCTCGCGATATTTTTGAGCTCCTTAAGGACCACAACGTGGTCCTCGCACAAAAGACCTTTGCCATGGGCGTTC
This sequence comes from Coriobacteriaceae bacterium, assembly GCA_902363875.1. GTDB lineage: Bacteria > Actinomycetota > Coriobacteriia > Coriobacteriales > Coriobacteriaceae > Collinsella. Next base: position 37,166 of record CABJBO010000021.1, read on the forward strand.
GCATCGAGCATCCGCAGCGCGACATCGACCGAGCCCAATTCGGAGCCTCGGCGGGACATCCTGCCCTCGGAGCAGCCCCCTACAAGCTCGTCGCCCATCTTCCCAACGGCCGCAGCGTGTTCTCGTTTTGCATGTGTCCCGGCGGGCAGGTTGTCGCCGCCTCTTCCGAGCAGGGCCACTTGTGCGTCAACGGCGCCAGTCTCAATGCCCGCGACGGACGCAACGCAAATGCCGCCCTGCTCGTTAACGTCACGCCTGAGGACCTTCCCAACGATGACCCACTCGCCGGCATCGAGCTCCAGCGCGCCTGCGAGGCGGCCGCCTACCGCCTGGGCGGTTCCAACTGGAACGCACCGGCACAGCTCGTCGGAGATTTCCTCGCAGGACGCGCCAGCAAGGCGCCCGGAAAGGTAAAGCCCACCTATCCGCTCGGTGTGACCTGGACGGCAATTGACGAAGCCCTGCCGCAGCATATCGTCGAGTCGCTCCGCCTGGGACTTCCCCTACTTGGAAAAAAGCTACGAGGCTACGACCGCTCCGATGCTGTCCTTACCGGCGTGGAGACTCGCTCGAGCTCACCGGTCACCGTCACCCGAGACCGAACATGCCATGCCGTGTCGACCCCGGGCCTCTACCCTTGCGGTGAGGGAGCTGGATATGCCGGCGGCATCATGAGCGCCGCCACCGACGGCATCCGTTGTGCCGAAGCCCTGATCGCAGACCTCTAACGCACGAATTCCAGCGCGCAAAAGACGCATGCCCCGAGCTCCGCAGGGAACTCGGGGCATGTTCGCTATTTCTTAAACCGTGCACCCTGGCGTTTTCTGCCCGATGCGAACGTGGAACCCTTGCGAGCCTGCGAACGTAAGCGCTCGATCGTCTCGTCCTCAGACGCACCCTCGAGCATCGCCCGAATCTGAACGACGGCATCGCGCAGGCGCGCCGCCTCCTCAAAGTCCATGGCGGCAGAAGCGTTACGCATATCCTCTTCCATGGTTTCGACGATCCGCACGAGCTCGTCATGCGGCAGTTCTTCCAACTGCTCCGCAAGTGTCTGCTCGGACGCCACCGTTTCCGGCACGCCACCCTCGCCCGACTCATCGGGCGTATAGAATGCGCCATGGCCAAGAGAGTCGCCCTTCGAGCGTCCCTTGGAACCCACGGTTTTTTCGGCCTCGGCAATAAAACTTGAGATGTCGTTGATGGCCTTGCGCACCGTCTTGGGCACAATGCCATGCTCTTCGTTATATGCCATCTGAATCTCGCGACGGCGCTGCGTCTCCTCGATGGCCTCTTTCATCGAATCGGTCACAACGTCTGCATACATGATGACTTCGCCATCGGCGTTACGGGCCGCGCGACCAATCGTCTGAATCAGCGAACGGCGGTTGCGCAAGAAGCCTTCCTTATCGGCATCGAGAATTGCCACCAGTGAGACCTCGGGAAGATCCAAGCCCTCGCGAAGCAGGTTGATGCCAACGAGAACATCGATCTTGCCCTCGCGCAGCGTTCGCAGGATCTCGACACGGTCCATTGTCGCCGTATCAGAATGCATGTAATTGACCTTAATGCCCGCATCAAGCAGATGGTCGGTCAGGTCCTCGGCCATGCGCTTGGTCAACGTGGTCACCAGCACGCGCTCCTTGCGGGCAACGCGCTCGCGAATCTCGTCCTCAAGATCGTCAATCTGCCCACGAACCGGACGCACATCGATCTTGGGATCGAGCAGGCCGGTCGGACGAATAATCTGCTCAACATCGTTCTGGCTCACCCGCAGCTCGTAGTCGCCCGGCGTGGCCGAAACGTAGATGAACTGGGGGATCCTTGCCTCAAACTCATCGAAACGAAGCGGGCGGTTATCGAGTGCAGAAGGAAGGCGAAAACCGTGTTCCACCAGCGTCACCTTACGCGAGCGGTCACCTTCGTGCATGCCGCGAATCTGCGGCACCGTCACATGGCTCTCATCGATGATGCAGAGCATGTCCTTAGGGAAGTAATCGATCAGGGTAAACGGCGGCTCGCCCGGTTTTCGACCGTCCAGATGACGCGAGTAGTTCTCGATACCGTTACAAAAACCCATGGTCTCGAGCATCTCGAGATCATAGTCGGTGCGCTGCTGCAGACGCTGTGCCTCGAGCAACTTGTCGGTCGCCTTGAGCTCGGCCACACGCTTCTCGCACTCTTCACTGATTGATTTCAGAGCCGCCTTGACCTTCGGCTTCTCGGTCACGTAGTGCGATGCCGGCCATACGGGGATGGCCTCGTACTCACGAAGCATCTCACCGGTAACCTCATCGATCTCGGCAATAAGCTCAACCTCGTCGCCAAAGAACTCAAACCGCAACGGATGCTCGGCATAAGGCGGATACACGTCGACAACATCGCCGCGCACGCGGAACGTGCCGCGCGCTAGGTCATAGTCATTGCGATCATATTGAATGTCGATAAGTGCATGGATAAAGTCATCGCGCTCGAGCGGCACTTTCTTGTCGACATTCGGCGCCAGCCCCGCATAGTCCTCGGGAGAGCCGATACCGTAGATACAGGACACCGAAGCAACGACGATTACATCGCGTCGAGAGAGCAACGAGGCGGTCGCCTGATGTCGCAGCATCTCGACCTCTTCGTTAATCGAGGAGTCTTTCTCGATATATGTATCGCTTTGCGGCACATACGCCTCGGGCTGATAGTAGTCGTAGTACGAGACAAAGTAGACCACAGCGTTGTTGGGAAAGAACTCTTTGAGCTCGCTCGCAAGCTGAGCGGCGAGCGTTTTATTGGGAGCCATGACCAGCGTCGGCTTCCCCAGGGCCTCAATAGTCTTAGCCATCGTGAAGGTCTTGCCCGAACCAGTCACGCCCAGCAAAACCTGATAGCGATCTCCGTCCCTCACACCCTGCACAAGCGACTCAATGGCCTTAGGCTGAGAACCTGCAGGCTCATAGGGAGAAACGACTTCAAACGGCACCTCAGCGCCCTCAACGCCAAAGCGCTTAAGTTCACCACCAACGCGTTCTACTTCAAATTCCGCCATGGATACTCCTAACTCATACATCTGCAGTATACGCAGGAGGTGGGCTTAGTCCTATACGAACCGATCGGGATAGAGCGTCTTATAGCGAACCCAGGCATTATTGACGCGAATCAGATAAGCCTGCGTCTCGGGGAAGGTAATCGCATTGTGAAGCGAGGTGCTCTGCTGCGCCCAACCATCCACATTGCCCATGCCGGCGTTATATGCGGCAATAGCGCTATCCGTCGACCCGTTGAAATACGTTAGAAGATACGAAAGATACGCACAGCCAAACTCGATGTTCGTAGCGGGATCGTTAAGGTTGTCGGCCGAATACCCCCCACCGTCGACAAGACCCTTAGCGATCATATCCTGGGCAGTCTCGGGCATCAGCTGCATCAATCCCTGAGCACCCTGATTCGACTCAGCCTCGGGATCCCAATTCGATTCCGACTTAATGACAGCGCACACCAGATACGGATCCAGATTATGCGAAATACTAGATTGCTTTACATACGCCTCGTAGTCAATGGGATACAGCGGCTTAAAGAAAGCCGCAGGAGCACACGAGTAAACGAATGAGATAAGGCCGAAGGCAAAAACGGCAGCCAGCGATATAAGGCGATACCACGCAAAGAAACGTGTCTTAGGCATCGGCATCCTCCTTATTCGCAGTGTCTATAAACCCATGGCATGCAAGCCATGAGTCAAGCTGCTCAAAGAGCGAATTATCGCCTGCGGCATTATCAATCACCGTTGTAGCGAGATTGCACAGCGCAGACTCATCGGGCTGGCAAGCAGAACGGGCATCGAAATCAGATGGCTCCATGCCACGCTGAATAGCACGCTCGCGACGAACTGACAAAGGGGCGCTGATGACCAGAATTTCATCAGCCAAGCCAAATGCATCCTCAAAACCAGTCGGAGCAGAAACCTCGACAACCGCAAAGGGATAACGGGGAGATGAAACCGTACAACAAACCGGATCGAGAATCCTAAGCGAAAGCTGTTCAATGAGAACGGGGTGCACAAGGTCATTGAGCCGTGCGACCGAATCAGGAGAAGCGAAAGCTCGAGAAGCGAGGATGCTGTGGCGAATGCCGCCCTCCTCATCCAAAATATCCCAGCCAAATTCTTCCGCGAGGGCATTGACGATATCGGAGCCTGGCACATACAGCGATTTGGCAAGCTCGTCCAGATCGATAAGCATGGCGCCATGAGATTCGAGATAGCGGCAGGCAGTCGACTTACCCGAAGCAATATTGCCCAAGACAAAAACGGTAAACATCAAGTCCTCCCTAACGCCAATGGGAGTTATTATCGCGCAAATACAAAAGAAGGACTCAAAATACAGCCAAACAGTAAGACAAGCTAAAAGAAGGCGAGTTCTTGTATTACAGCTCTTTATAAAACGCAAAAAAGGGGGAGGCCGCGAGGCCTCCCCCTTCTTCAAGTCATCAGA
>CABJBO010000022.1 GCA_902363875.1 Coriobacteriaceae bacterium
ATTCAGTCCAAGTTTCGGGGCGCAGTTCACTGTCCCCTTTGTGGTGGTTTTGGGTCTGAGGCGACACTAATGGCGGAGCCCCAGCAGACCGCGGCCGCGATGACGGGCCTCGGCGGGCACTTGGGCGTGCGGGCCGGCAGCCTTGACGGACTCAGGCAGGTGCGAGTACTTCTTCTTGAAGTTCTCCTCGAACATCACGGCCAAGTTATGCGCGGCCTCGTCGTAGCGCGCGGTGCTCTGCCAGTACTGGCGCGGCACCAGGATGCCGTCGGGCACGCCGTGGCACGTGGTGGGAATGTCGACGTTAAAGATGTCGTCGTGCACAAACTCGCTATCCTCGATGGTGCCGTCGAGGGCGCGCGCGACCAACGAGCGCGTGTAGGCCAGCTCGATGCGATGGCCCACGCCGTAGCCGCCGCCAATCCAGCCGGTGTTGACCAGGTACACACGCGTGCGGCCGTCGGCGATGCGCTCACCGAGCATCTTGGCATAGACCATGGGGTCGAGCGGCATAAACGGCTCGCCAAACAGCGAAGAGAACGTGGGCGTGGGCTCGGTGACGCCGACCTCGGTGCCGGGGATCTTGGCCGTAAAGCCCGTCACGAAGTGGTACATGGCGGCATCGGCCGTCAGGCGTGAGATGGGCGGCAACACGCCAAAGGCGTCGCAGGTCAGGAACAGCACGACGCTTGGAGTGGTGCCCATGCCCTTGGTCCACGCGTTGGGAATGTGCTCCACAGGGTATGCCACGCGCGTGTTGTGCGTGATCGAGATGTCGTCGTAGTTGGGCTTGCGGTTCTCGTCGAGCACCACGTTTTCGCAGATCGCGCCAAAGCGGACAGCGTTGAAGATCTCGGGCTCGTGGAAGGCGTCCAGGCCCTCGCATTTGGCGTAGCAGCCACCCTCGATGTTAAAGATGCCCATGTCAGACCAGCCGTGCTCGTCGTCGCCGATCAGCAGGCGCGTGGGATTGGCCGAAAGCGTGGTCTTGCCGGTGCCGGACAGGCCAAAGAACACGGCGGTCTCGTGCGTGACGGGATCCATACTGGCCGAGCAGTGCATGGGCAGCACGTCGTCCTCGACGGGCAGCAGGTAATTCATGACGCTGAAAATGGACTTTTTGATCTCGCCGGAATAGCCGGTGCCGGCGACCAGAATCACGCGCTCCTGGAAGTTAATGACCACGGCGGCGCTGGAGTTGAGGCCCTTGATGGCGGGATCGCACTGGTAGCCCGGCGCGGCGAGCACACAGAAGTCCGGCTCGCCGGTGCGTGCGATTTCACGGGCAAGCGGGCGGGCGAGCATCTGCTTAATAAAGAGCGCCTGGCTGGCACGCTCGCAGGCGACAAGCAGACGACGCGTATGGTTGCGGTCGGCACCGGCCATACCGCGAGTGACGAACACGTCGCGCTCGTTGAGATAGTCGACGATGCCGGCCTTGATGGCCTCGTAGCTCTCGACAGATAGCGGGCGGTTGACGGCACCCCAGGCAATCTTGTCGTGAACATCGGGGGTGTCAACGATAAAGCGGTCATTAGGCGAGCGGCCAGTGCGCTCCCCCGTCTCGATCACCAGCGCGCCGTTGGAGGCCATACGACCTTCGTTGCGACGGATGGCGTGCTCGACGAGCTCGGCTGCCGGCAGGTCGACCAGCAGGCGGGGCTGGTTCTCGGCGGGATCTTCGACCAGCGTAATGCCAAAGTTGGACAGAACTTCTGCAGGGGTAATACCTGGCATGGGGCCTCCTTTAAAAGCGCGACACGTGGACGAGGCGCGCACTTTACTCACGTAAAGCCCGTTGTACCCGATATGCAAAAACGTTTTTGCGGCAACGGCGAAGCGCCCGCCCAACGGTCAAAAATCGCACGCAAGCGGCCTAGTCGTTAGGGACACTCTTGAACAGGCAACAACCAAGGAGCGTCCCCGGATGCCAGCACTTAGGGACGTTCCCAAAGTGCCGGCACATAAGGAACGTCCCCAAATGCCGTCTACTGAATGGCGCCGCCGCAATTATCGAACAACCTGTTCAAAAACACGAACGAACACCGTCGCGTCTATACTAGAGCGCAGCAATAGAAAGGACTCCGCTTTGAGCATCACGCCCATCGATAGCATTCGCCGCGCCATCGCCCGCCGCAATGGCGTCGCCGACCCCACCGTATCGGACGGGGCGCACGGGCAGGGCGGACGCATCGAGAACGGCCTGTTCCCCGCATCGCACACCGCCGAGGAGCTCGCACGAATCCAAGAGCTAAGCCAGCGTAACGCCGGCGGTCCCGACAGCAGCCAGGCCACACGCCGTCGTCGCGAGCGCGATCGCCAACCCGGCCCCATCCACCGCATGGTTAACGCATGGTGGAACCGCCTGCTCGGCGCTGTCTACGGCGGCGGCTTCTCCACGCAAGAAGCCGAGTACGAAGATCACGCCACCCGTCGCGACTACCTTTGGAATACCCTGGGTACCGCCGTATGGGGTATGGCGTTTCCGCTGCTCACCATTGTGTCGACGCAACTCGTAGGCGCCGAGGAGGCTGGCAAGTTCTCCATCGCCTTTGTCACCGGCACGCTCATCATGATCGCGTGCAACTACGGCGTGCGCAACTTTCAGGTCTCGGACATCGACGAAAAAACCTCCTTCGCCTCCTACCAGCTCAACCGCTGGCTCTGCGGAGCGCTCGCGCTGGCATGCGGCCTGGTATACAGCAGCGCCCGCGGCTACGATGCGCAGATGGCCACGATCGGCCTAGGCGTCTACCTCTATAAGGTGATCGACGGCATCGCCGACGTGTACGAGGGCCGCCTGCAGCAGGCCGACAAGCTCTATTTGGCCGGCATGAGCCAAACGCTGCGTTCCATCGGCGTCATCGCAATCTTTAGCGTGGCACTGTTCCTCACGCACAGTATGCCCATCGCCGCCATGGCCATGGGTGTCGCCGCGATTGCCTCGCTCGTACTGGTCACCGCCCCGCTCGCCCTGCTCGAAACCGAAAAATCACGCCGCATGAGTCTGCGCGAGGCTGGCCACCTGTTTATCCAGTGCGCCCCGCTCTTTGGTGCACTGTTCCTGTTCAATCTCATCGAGAGCATGCCCAAGTTTGTGATGGAGGGCACGCTGGCCTACAAGTATCAGCTGTACTTTAATGCACTGTTTTTTCCGGCGCAGGCAATTTTGTTGAGCATTGGATTTATCTATAAACCGCAGCTCCTGCGTCTGTCGAGCATTTGGGCAAATCCGCGCAAGCGTCGCCGCTTTGACCTGATTATTGTTGCCGTTATGGCACTGATTGTGGTCATTACCGGAGCGTGCGCCGCATTTATGGCAGGCCCCGGCATCCCTATCATGAGCTTTATGTACGGCCTTAGCTTTGAGCGCTACCGCACGCTGGCGCTGCTGATGGTCGTCGCCGGCGGCATCACCGCTGCAATCGACTTTATCTACGCCATCATCACGGTGTTGCGCCACGCCGGCGACGTCACCAAGATCTACCTGATCTGCTTCGCCGTAAGCGTGGTGCTGCCAGTGATCCTGATTAAGCTGCTGGGTCTGATGGGTGCTGTGGTGAGCTACCTAGCCATCATGGCCCTACTCCTGGTGCTACTGATTATCGAGTACGCCCACATCCGCCAACGCATCGAACGCGACCGCAACCCATACGGCGCCTAATTAGCTGCCCCCGGTACCGGAATTTGCGATGGAATCACCCCGGCTGGGGTCTCGTTGCGGACGATTTGCGACACGCAGAACTAAGTGAGTAGACTTTTGCCGAATCCCTGACCACACCGGCAAAACACAAGTCAATGACCTGCGGTTTTGTTGAGGCAAATTTGCCGGCTGCTCGGCATTTCCAAAAAAGCCTACTCACTTAGCCAGCGGGCAGCCAAAAAAGAACCGTCGCGACGTCGTTTGACTCCGTTGCGACGGTTTTTCGAGCATTTTCGCGCTGCCGAGGACGCAGACGCTCCTCATTTCTAGCGCTTACCGAGCAAGCAGGCGCTACTCTCCGAAAGTAGTCAAAAAAGACCCGTCCCAAATTAGCTACGGTAGAAAGGCGGAACAAGGTTATTCGCCCGGGTTGATATTCGCATAGAACTCGACCCCGTCGTCCAGGCGCAGGATCCCAACGCGGCCAAACTCCGATCCGGTGGCAGCGGCGCAGTCGATGTCGATGCGATCGGGCACGCCGGCGGTGTCCTCGCCGCCCAGGCGCACGATCTGCCCGCGGCCCAACTCCTCATCGAGCCCCGCCAGGCCGCCCACCTCGCAATAACGCCCGAGCGACACCGTGGGCGTGTGGCCGCTCACCACGACCGGGCCCTTGCCGTCGGCAGAAAGCAGCCCTGTCGGCGCATCCCAGTAGCCGTGACGAATCCACAGCAAGTCATCGGACGACTGCACCGCAAGCATCTGCTGCAGCAGTTCGCGATCGGCGCCAACCGCTCCGGCACCATCGGCACAATCAACCCCATGTTCAAGCAAAAACGCGCGCGCCGCCTCGGTCTGGATGCCGGCATGCACCAGCAGGTACGGACGCTCGTCAGTCTCGGCCACCGCGTAGAGCGGCAGCGTCGCCATCCAACGCACGAGCCCCTCGTACGCCTCAAATTCCATGTCGTTGAGCTGCTGACGGGTAGTCCAACCGCCGTTGATATCCCAGGTCTCGGCATCGAGCGGATCCTGGCCAATGATGGCATCGAGCATGATCTGCTCGTGATTGCCCTTGAGCACGCGAGCGTTGGGTAGCGAGCGCACGAGCTTAATAACGCCAACCGGATCGGGCCCGCGATCGATCATGTCACCCAGCACGTACAGCGTATCGTCGGACGCCAGCGAAATCTTGGACAGGGCCTCGTCAAGCGCACGCACGTGCCCGTGAGCATCGGATGTCACATAGGTCGCCATGGAACGCCTCCCTTTACATTGCGACCGAAGCCCGGAGCCGCAACTAAAACTTCAAGTTGAACTTAAACGTTATCCATTGTACTCCGTTGCAATAAAGCTGGAAAGGGTTGCATACCGTCAACGGTCGCCAGCGCACGCCTGCCAACCCGGACCGCTCACGCCACGCCGTCTAGCCCAGCGCCACAACCAGCGCCGCTCGCGTCGCAGCCTCGTGTCGAAAATGCGCACGCCCGCAATCCAAGCCCATAAACCCACCATCTTTGGGTACAAATAAACGCAGATAACTGACCGTGCCACGCCAACCACCCAGGAGCGGACACCATCCATGAACCAGATACTTCTCTTTATCGGCCTCGTCATTATTCTGTGTCTGACCATCAAACCCGTCGGCAAAAAGCTCCCCTTCCCCACCCTGCTCATCTTTATCGCGCTCGGCATGCTGCTGGGCGTCAACGGCCCGGCGCATATCGACTTTAGCGACTATGCGCTCACCGAAACCGTCTGCAGCACGGCGCTGCTGTTCATCATGTTCTACGGCGGCTTTAACACCAACATCGACCGTGCCAAACCCGTCGCCGCGCCCGCGGTGCTGCTGAGCACGCTCGGTGTCGTCATCACCGCTGGCATTACGGGTGCGTTTGCGCACTTTGTACTGGGCTTCGACTGGATCGGCGGCCTGCTGCTGGGCTCAGTCGTGGCGTCGACCGATGCGGCGAGCGTCTTTAGCGTGCTGCGCGAGCACAACCTGTCGCTGCGCGGCGGCACCGACTCGCTGCTCGAGGTCGAATCGGGCTCAAACGACCCCGTCGCCTACATGCTCACCGCGGTGCTCGCGACCCTCGCGGCCGGCGGCAACATCGACATCCCCATGCTGCTGGCCAAGCAGATCATCCTGGGCGTGGGGTTGGGTCTTGCCATCGGCTGGGCATCCAGCCGCCTGATAGAGCGCGCACGCGCAACGGCCGAGGGCGCGCAGACCATCTTTTTGTTCGCCGTGGCGATCGTTGCCTACGCGCTGCCGAGTTATCTGGGTGGCAACGGCTTTTTGGCCGTATACCTGGCCGGCATCGTGCTGGGTGCCAGCGACATCACCGGCAAGGTCGAGATGGCGCACTTCTTCGATACCCTCACCGAAATGGCCGAGATGACCATCTTCTTTTTGCTCGGCCTGCTCGTGACGCCCGCCCGCCTGCCGCAAATGCTGCTACCGGGCCTGGCGCTCATGGCGTTTATGCTCTTCGTGAGCCGCCCCATCGCTGTTGGTGCGCTGCTGGCGCCCTTTAAGACGAACCCCCGCCAGGTTGCACTCGTGAGCTGGGCGGGCCTGCGCGGCGCGGCTTCGGTCGTATTTAGCCTCTTTGCCGTGGTGACCGGTATTCCCGGCGGTCACGACCTATTTGACCTGGTGTTTGTGATTGCCGTATCGAGCATCGTGGTGCAGGGCTCGCTACTGCCGGCGGTGGCGAAAAAGCTCGACATGATCGACGCAGAAGGCGACGTGCGCCGCACGTTTAACGACTACCGCGACGAAGACGGCATGTCGTTTGTTAAGCTCAAGGTGGGAGCTGGACATCCGTTTGCCGGGCGCTCGCTTGCCGATATTGGCAGCGCTACGAACATGCTCGTCATCCTGGTGCTTCGAGACGGTGCGCACCCGGTGCTGCCCAACGGGGATACCGTGATCGAAGAAGGCGACCTTCTGGTTATGGCCGCGCCGACGTTTGAGGAGCGTGCCGAGGTTACGCTGCGCGAGGTCACCGTGACGCCCCATGGACGCCTGGCCGGTCAGCGCCTGCGCGACGTGCCGCAAGGCAAGCACCCCTTTATCGTCGTGATGCTCAAGCGCGACGGTCAAACGATCATCCCCGACGGCAACACCCAAGTCCACGCCGGCGACGAAGCCGTCATCGCCACGCTGGCGTCGTAGCGGGCGGGGGTAGCTAATTTGGGACGGCCTTCTTTCTAACTTCTTTTAGTAAGCCTTTTTTAAACGCAGTACTACCACCAAAAAACTTCTGGTCAGTATTAGTCTGCTTATTTGCCTGATATTTCAGACTCGTGAACTCAATGGTACAGACATAGTCCGCGGCCTGAGCCAAATAGTAATCCGATGAAGTTGTCGGCTTATAGATAACTGCATTTTTAGCCAAAGCGTAATCGATTGCCTTGTGAAGCGCGCTCGAAACCGAACCCTGTCCTCCGTCGTAGTAAATCTTCACAGCATCAAACTGCTGAAACCAACTCAAATTATCGAATATGAAATCGATGATTTCACGCCGCATCGCATCAGCGATCAGTTTAAGAGTTCGATACCGATGCGTCTTGAATACAAACACCTTGTACGAGATGGGCAAATGTCGAAACATAACTCGAAATAGTGAAAACAGCCTTTTTCTCTCACTGATGTCCAAGTCCTTGAACTGATCTTTTCCATTCATGAGAGGAGAAGCATGGAACGGAAGAAGCGGCAATCCGCTTTCGGCTACCGCCCTTTCATATTTCTCTATTCCCTCAGCGATGGGAGTATCTTGTTCATGAAAAACAAAGGCAACCAGATAGTATTTTTCACGAAGATCATCGCTTCCAGATTCATCAATAAAGATACTCAGCTCTCGCATGGGCAATCCTTAATAAAAAAGCCGGGGAAAACGTCCCCGGCACTTGGAAGCCCTCTCTTAAGAGATGACCACCTAATTTATACCATGAAGTTGGACGTATATTCAAGCATGAGTATAAAATACAAACATATGTTCGTCAATAGCAAAGGTGACCATCATTCAGCGTCGCCATCGACAGCAAAGTCGCGGAGGTCGAGGCCTTCGCGCTCGGCTCGGGCTAGCAGCTCTTGGGGCGACTCGTCCTCGATATCTACCACGTCGAGCATAGCGGCCGGAAAGCCCACGCCGGTTGCACTCCCAACACGGTCAAGCAGACTCTCGCGCAGCTGGTCAGCATCAATGTCGATCTTCATGGTGAAACCTCCTATCAGGCCAGGCCCTTACTCGTCAGCGCCGAGCGCATCCACGGCAGCGACAAAAGCCGCAACCTGCTTGTCGTCCATCTGCACCGCCAAGTGCCCCGCCGGCTCGTCGTAGGCAAACTGAACCTTATCGATAAAGCAATCCCAGGCACGCTCGTCCACGCGCACAGCGGCCTCGCAATACTGGCTGAGCTTTTTGAGTCCATACCAAAACGCATTCACATGGCGCACAGGATCCTCGTCCAGCACACCATCATAGCGCCGTCCGTTAAACTCACGCATGCGCGCCACGGCAACCTCGAGCGAATCGCCGCCGTCGGCCGAAGACTCGTCCACAAGCTCGGGAATCGTAACTTCGCGCCGAACATTGTGCTTGGTAGTACCGTCGTACTCGCCCACCAATACGTCTTCGTCAAGTCGATCATCGTAGTCGAAATAACTACTGCCGCGGCAAATCCCATGCGGCGAACCGGCACCAAAGGCACAGAACAACCCGCCGTCGGCAACAACGCGCCTATAGGTCTCAAACGACTTCTTTACCTGAGCGAGCAACTCGGAAAGCTCCCCAGCATCGCACCCCGTCTCGCACGCAACGCAAGCAGACACCGGCAACGATACCGGCTCCACCGTGCTCCCTGCAACGCGGGCAGCGCGTTCGGTCCGATACGCTTGGGCTGCCAAACGCGCTCGCTGCGCAGCACCGCGCACATTCGTAAGCTCGCGCTCCAGCGCCACATCGCCAGCCACATCGCTCGCAAACGCGTCAACACCCTGCGGGCCGGTCGCACTCAGCTCGGACTCAAACGTCGCCGTGATCATGCCGGCAAGGTCCGTTGCGTCGGCGGCACAACGCAGTTGCTCCAACTGCGTGCATAGCAGATTGGCATCCAAGGGTGCGGCATCCACAACGCGCACGTCACTCAGACGCGCCGCGCCCTGCAACACCAAAGCCCCCGCAGCATCGTATGCCGCACGAACCCTGTCCGCCGTATTGGCACGCAGCTTTACCTCGATAAACGCAAGCGTCTGCTCCAAGCGGGCCAACAGCTCGGCCTTGTCCTCCATACGCAAAAAGGCAGCATAGCGCCGCTCCATCTGCAACGGGCCCACAACGCCTACCTGCTTGCGAGCGCGCGCAAGAGAATCAAATTCAACGCGGCGCACATACCCGTCAACGGCCTGCACGGCAGACTCACGCGCAGCACGCTCGGCAGACTCGACGCCCTCGATCACGACCAGCAGCTCGCGGGAGCGCGCCTTGCGCACCAACTCCCCGCGGTCGTACTGCTCAAGCGCCGCCTGACGCTTGGCTACCGACTCAAAGCCAAACAGCTCGTCGAGCAACTCGCCAACAGAACGCTCTTCCGCCATGGCAAGGCCTCCTCACGCGTGACGTGCCAACATGCCCGCGGGCCCACGCGCACAAGACAAGCGCCTCGCGCACGCAAGCCCGCACGCCCGCACTCCTACAGATCCAGCGCCTTCTTCGCAGCATCGACCGGGTCGCCATCCATGTAGAACACCGGGCTCAACCCCGAGATAATCTCGGACGAAACGCTCTGCAGGCCCGCGATGGCGCTCAGCGGCAATATCACGCGCTTGGCGCCGGCGTTTTTGGCCACGCGCATAATGTCCTCGAGCCCGCGGATCTCGTCCATAGAGCCCGACATGCGCAAGATTCCCGGAACCGCCAGCGCGGACATCACCGGACGGTTGCACGCCGCGGAGCACAGGCCCACAAACTCGGCAAGCGAGACTTCCTCGGACAGGCCCTTGCTCTGCAGGTCGTTATAGAACAGCAGGTAGTCCTTTGAGCCAATGTGCATGCCCGGCGCCACACGGTTCGCCAGGTTCACAAAGTTGTCGAACGCGGCCTCCAGCGTATCGCGCACCGGCTTGTTAAAGGCAACGCCCTCGTGCTTAAACTTGCACTCGCCGGCGACAGCCTTGTTCTCCAGCTTGTACACGGCAACCTCGCCGCCCTGCGACCTGCCCACGCCAAACACGTGACCGGACAGCAGCGGCCCATCGGGAATCAACGTATCCTCGGACTGCTCCGGCACGCGCACCACGTGCACGTCCTGCGGATTGTCGGCATCCATATAGCCCAGGCTGACGTCGATAAACTCGACGCCCGCCATAATCTTGAGCTGCTCCTTTACACGGCGACGGCCCTCGATGGCGTAGTCCAGCAGCCAGCGGACGTCGTCCTTGTCCATAGCCTCGTCAGGGAACAGCAGCTTGGCCAGGCCGCTAAAGGACTTGCGCACGGCAATCTCGTCACGCTTGTTAAAGTCGCTGTTAAAGCGGAAGTAGCGGTCGATATGATGCGTGAAGTCCTTGCGGCGCATCTCCTTGCAAAACTCCGACAGGCAGTCGGTGATTAAGCCGTAATGCCCGGTCAGCAGGCTCGAGCGCATCTTGGGAATCTCCCAGCCCGGCAGGTAATAGTGGATACGGTCGAAGAAGGCCGAATCGTTGTTAAACTCCGGCGGGAACGGATCAAACAGGTGCGCGGTCTTAAGGACGTTTTGCACGGTGTCGTTGATGTTGCCCTCAAAAACCATGGAGGCATCGGCGTTAATCTGGTCGCGGCCGCGCGCGTAGCTGCCACTCGCCATATAGTCCTTCATGATCTGTACGGCGTTGGCGTCCTTAAAGCGCATGCCGGCGACCTCGTCGAACGTCACGCAATCCCAATGACCCACCAAGCCCACGCGATCGGCGCGCATGGAGTTCATACGGCCGAACAGGTTGGCCGTGGTGGTCTGCCCGCCCGAAAGCAAGATGGCGTAGGGCGAAACCTCTTTGTAGATATGGCTCTTGCCGGTGCCACGGGGGCCAAGCTCGCACAGGTTGTAGTTGCGCTCGATCAGCGGCACCATACGCTCGATAAAGTGCAGGCGCTCCTTCTCCGAAAGCTCGCTGGGCTCATAGCCGGCAGAGCGCAGCAGCATGTTGAGCCACTCGTCGCGCGAGAAATACTGGCGCTCGTCGATCATGGCCTCCAGGTCCAGGTTGGGCATCTGGATAGGCGTGAGCGACGCCACGCTAAACGGAGAGTCCTCGGGCCCGCGCTTTTTGCGCTTGGCCTTGGAGCGGCGCGGCGCATCGTCGCCAAAGACCTCCATGCCAAACTCGTCTTCCTCTTCCATGGGATGACGGTACTCGATGCTCATAATGCACCAAATACCACCCTGGAGAATCTTGGAATAGTCACGCACGTACTCGGCCGGCATCACAAACGGCTCAATAGTCAGATTGGCAAACGACGCCACGTAGATGTCTTTGTATTCGTCGAGCTTGGCCGTCACCTTATCGATAATGGTAAAGCGACCCAGCTCGCGAATCTTGGACTTGATGCGCTCGGACTCGTCGGGACGCACGTAGTTATCGGTGAGGATCTTGCGGATGCGCTCCAGGCCCTCCGCCACGGCGTCCTCGTCATCGGTTGAGCAGTACATGCCCAGCAGGTACTCCAGCACAAAGGTGGGCACGTTGGCACCACGCTTCATAAGGGCCGTGAGGTCCTTGCGCACGATTTTGCCACCAAAGTGCTCGAGCAGCTTGCCGTCCAGTCCATCCATGTCGTAACCGTCGTCCTCGGGAGCCTCGGCCACGGCCTGGACATAGTCATCGGTCGAGGGCTCGTCCTCGGCAGGCGCCACAGCCTCGACGGGCGCAGCAGCCACGGCCTCTGGGACAGGCACAGCCTCCACCGCGGGCACAGCCTCCACCGGCGCATTCACATCAATCGAGGGAACTTCCCACAGATCGTCGTCATGGCTATCAAACATAGGGCACACTCCTAAAAACCAAAGTCAGCAACAGGGGCAAACGAAACAGCGATGGTGTACGTCTCGCGCCAAACGATCTTGCCCGTTTCGCGCTCGCGGCAGACCAGATAGTACGGACCCTTGGCCGAGAATCCATCCGCTGCATGCAACGCAAACTTGGCATGCACCACGCGCTCCTGCGAGTTAACAGAAGTCTTGTTGGCATGCGCCTTGACCGTATCGCTTACCTCGTTGCCACTTGCATCGGTAAACACCAGCTCGTACTCGCACGGCAAGACCTTACCTTGGGCAGGTTCTTCCTGGATCAAGTTGACCGAGAAGAGCGAGTTGGTCACTCGACGTCCCTCACTCAGCACGCGCAGCGTCGCTGCGCGCGTATCGACAAAGTCCTTGGAACCCGAGCGCGCACGCCAAAATCCGATAACGGGCACGCAGAGCTCCTGCAGGCTCATGCCGCCGTGGACGTAGTTGTTAGTGCCGCCGGGACGCTTGAAGTGCACGTTCTCGCGCGGGGCAAACCCCTCAAAACCGGCACCCAAACGTCCCATGTCAACATTAACAAACACCCCGCATGCCTCTACCGAAAGCTTGGCCACGGCCTCGTTGGGCACCACCAGATGACGCTTGCCGTGCATGACGGGAGCGTCAAGGAAGGGAAGGTCTGGCTTGCCGAGCATCTGGCACTCGTTGAGCTCACGACGCGTGTAGATAAAGCCGTGATCCGCCGTTATAACAACACGCGCGCCCGGGGCGTCAGTGCACACGCGGCGCGCCAACGCGGCAAGTTCCTCCACGGTGTCCGCGCAGGCATCGAAAACGTCATCCTGCGTAGCGGCCTTCTCGCCCGTGGCATCGATCTTGTTGTGGTAGAGATAAACGAGCTTGGAATCTTTGAGCAGCGCTTTGCGCTCGGTTCCCGCCATGTTGAGGTATGCGCTCGAGCGCAAAGCGCGGGCCGTGGGCTCAACGTGGGTAAGTACGGCCTCGCGCTGCGGAGTCGTCGCAGTGGGCATGCCGTCAGCCAACACAAACGAGCCATCCGCTGCAAGTTCAAGCGCTTGGTGCGGCAGCAGCGCGGGCATGCCCACCTCGGTGATGGAGGGAAAGACCGCCTGCATGCTAGAAACCCTGACGTTGCCGCCGCGCTCGCGCTCGAGAAGCGCCGCGACATCACGGGCCACCTCATAGCGCAGCGCGTCGCTTACGATAACGACCGTCGTTTTGGCAGACCCCACAAAGGTGGGCAGCACATGCCAGTAGAATTCATCCTGCCGCGCAGGGCCATCGATGTAGCCGCAATCGGCCCACTCCCCTTGCGCAGCGGATGTCCAGCAGGCATTGGCATCGGCCAAAAACCAGTTGCTGTAGAGATTCTCCGCCCAGTCCACCACGGCTCGGGCAGGCTCCTCGAGCACATCGCACTCGACAGAGCGCGTCCGCAAATACGCGGTGCACATATGGCGATAGGCAGCATCCATGGAATACCAATCGGACGTATAGGCATCCCACACCCGCTGGGGTTGCGCCAGATGGAACCCGCCCGCATGTGCCTGCCTAAATGCGCACATGTCGGCCACAGCGGCAAGCAAGCCAAAGTAGCTCTCGACACGGCGGTACCAGCTTAGGTCGCAGCGACGCGCCGCAAAGGCGCGTGCGTCCTCAACACGGTCTGCACCCTGGGCAAACGAGCTGAACAACTGCGAGAGCACAGCCTCATTGACGCACGGGAACACATCAAGCGAGGCCAGCACATCGATCGGCAGAGCCCCAAACCGCACAAAGAGTCCGCGGGCATCCTCCACCAAACGACAGATCTCAAATAGGTCCTCGCTCGATGCCTGGGTATCGGCGGCCTGGTCCCACGTGCGCACCGCCTCAAGGCAATAGGGGCCGTAGGCGGGAGCCACATAGCTTTCGAGTCCCTTGAGCGCTCCCTCGGGAAGCGCGGTAGACGCCGCTGTAAGGAGCACATGGGATGAAAGCATAAGCAATGAGTCGCGCTCATACAGCGGCCCCTCAAATCCATAGCAGCGAAGCATAAAGGCAGAGAGCACATCGCGCACGCAGTACTTGCCCATCAACTCGGCCAGCGCCTCGGGACCCTCGTGCAGCAGCGTGGTCATACAGCCGCGCAGCACAAACGCGGGTCGCGCGTCGCCAAGCTCTTTACCGCCAAATATCACCGTAAGAATGCCGAGTTCGATATCGGATACGCCCGCGGCATGCGGAACACACGCGGCAAACTTAGCGCAGCGGGTCTTGGCATCAAAGAACGTCTTGTGCTCGCGCAGACTCTCGCGCACGGCATCGATATTCTCGATACCCAACTGATCGGCCAAAAGCGAAAGATAGTCAGCCTGGAACTGATCGGCATACAGCTCGACATCGGCAAGCCAATCGCCCTCAAGCCTGCCGCGCGGGCAACGACGATACAACAAGATATCGCTCGCAAGGTCATCGCGGTTGATAAGTTTCTTGACCGCAAACATGCGGCCCTCGCAAGCCTCAACAAACCGCACCGGGCGCTCAAAGTCCCCGTGAGCGGGCATGACGCTATCATCGGCCCCCGCGCCGTCGAAACCCTCGGCGGCCAATCGCTCAAACTCAGGGGCAAACTCGCCGTCCGCATCGTGCCAAACCACCACACGACGGGGCATGCATGCGGACAACGGCTGCAAAAACCGCAGCTTAAGCTGTTCTTCTACATCGATCTTGGGCATGAATATCCTTACCGTATCTGCAGTTACTTGATCTTTGCCAGTACATCCTGAAACTTGGCGTAGTTGACCTTGACGCCGTCATCCAGGTCGATCTTAATCATCTGGTCTGCCAAGTGGTGCAACTTCTCCTCGTAGCCGATGGTCTCTTTAAGCTGGTCATTGAGCTTTTTGACACGCTTATCCAAGCGCACGCGCTCACCACGCTCAGCACTGGCAAGGGCATCGTTGGCATAGCCGATCTGCGAGCGATAGCGCTCCTGCTGCTCATGCACATAGTCGGTTCGGATGCGAGCCAACAGGTCGGGCTGATAGCGATGCATGTAAACAAGGCACTTGAAGCCGTTCTTTTTGCCGCTGTCGAACAGCCAGTAGATGGGGCGCTTCTTATAGGTCTGGCAGTGGTCCTTAAAGAAGTCCTTCAAAAAGTAGGTGCGGATGACCTCGCGCGAGGTGCCCTTGCCGCCGAGCGCCTCGGCAATAAAGGCCAGGTTCTGCTCGAGCGTCTCCTCGCCGTACACGGTGCGCACAAAGTCGATAAAGTAGCGCACGATGTCGTCGTCAAAGTACTCGTCGTCGGTAATGGGCAGCACGTTGTCGGCATCGGGCATAAAGGTCACATGCGCGGGATCGGGCATCTTGGCCCGATAGTCGTCGACCGTGGCACCCTGATCGGCCAGGACCAAGCCATCCACGTCCAGCGAGTAGCGGCCAAACATGCAACCCACGGCATAGCTTATGAGCGAGGTAATCTCGTCGCGCTTGGTGCGCACGTATTTGTTGCCCTTATAGCTCTCGGGAATCTCGTCAGCAGTGTCGAAGATGCACGCCACCGAGACGTACTTATCCTCGACCTCGATGGGCACCTCCCCCTCCATGTTGTAGATCTTGGCAAAGATTCGGTTGAGCTCTTCCTCGTTAGCGCGAAGCTGCTCAAAGCGAGCATTGACCTCGGCCTTGCGGGCTTCGTATTTATCGGCCAAAAGCGTTGTCATTGTGCCGCCTTCCGTTTCCCATGGTCTTTCAATTAATCGGTCGCCGTGAAGGAATCAGGCTCGAAGCTCAGCCCCATGCACAGCGCGATGCCGGTGCATCTCTCGCTCGAAAGCAGCTGATTCGTCTTAATTGCGCGATATGAAATCGCTCTCCTATCCAATGGAAGCTTTCAAATCGACTTCATGCCACACGTATTTGCCAAACACTCCCAATGCTGGACTAAACTCAAATGCGCTTTCTCGAGATTCGCTCCCTTCCGAAATTACAAGGAGCAATCGAGATCCCCCCAACAGATCGCGAGCGTTCCCACAGCGACAAATCGCGTGATAATCCTGCGGACCGACTGTATTCTCGGTAATCAAAAATGAAAGCGTCGCCAAACCAGATGGATCAAAATAGGGGGTACCATGAGCGGGAACGTCACACATGTGTGGCTCCCTACACTTTATTAAATCGAGCTGCAAAATCGCATCCATAATCGCAAAGTCCTCCGACTTTTCCTGATCAACGCACTTCAGCTCAATGCATATTTCTCTAGTCTCACCACGCAGAAAACGATCAACCGCCTGTCGGTCGTAATTTTGAGGTTCATAAATACAACAATTAGACATGGTTATTACCTTTCGAAACTACAGCCTCCTTGCGGAAGCAGCTTATCTTTGGATAATTTGATCTATTGCGCTTCCGGCAATAATACCCACGGCATCGGCAGTCCACTTCAGCGCCGTAGGCGTCTCTTTTAAAGCCTTGTCATGCTGACCGCGGCCAATCAAAGCAAGGCCCTTTTTCGTTATTTGTAAGCCAACGCTTTCTTGTGAAAACGCCAAATAATCGGCATCTTTCAACGACTGAATGCACCCAGCAACATCGACTGCCGGAATACCCCAAGCAGAAACGTCGATTTCGGAAATACGCTTGTTTTCAAGCTCGATAATCTGCCACAGCAGCTCCCTAATGATGTATGC
This sequence comes from Coriobacteriaceae bacterium, assembly GCA_902363875.1. Taxonomy (GTDB): domain Bacteria; phylum Actinomycetota; class Coriobacteriia; order Coriobacteriales; family Coriobacteriaceae; genus Collinsella. The sequence goes on from CABJBO010000022.1 coordinate 16,356, forward strand.
ATCTATAGGACGCTTCGCATCACAGGGGATGATCCACCTGAATGGGAAGGAGGTTTCTTTTACCGCACCAGAAATCAAATCAGCCCTACACCAGGCGGAAACATCTCGTTTATCGGCATTCCACTTTTCAGCACACTCCGCTGTAGTTCGTTTCGTCTCTTCGACAAGTTTGTAGGATTTAGCCACAACGCTCACCTACAACAGCGGATGACGTTTGAAATCCCAAGAGGTTTCAAACGAGTCGCAATCTAGCCTTGAAATGCCCAGACAATAATCCACCAAACCATCAACCGCCCCATGCTCAGCAGGCTCAATAGCGATGGGAAGCTTGGCGATATCACCGGGTTGGGCGTTTAGCGTGGGAACAAGGAAGGACGTTGCCGTTGCAATAACGGATGAGTTAAGCAACCCAAGCAAGTACTTCATATCGCAGACAGGAGGAAACATAGCCACGGCCGCAGAGTCAAACAAAGACCCGGAAGGCTGCATTCTAAATGCAATCTGTCCAGACGTAATTCTTGAATACGTGATGCACGATAAGAAGGCAATTGAATCCTTTATCCTGGATGCGCCAGGTGCCGCGGAAAGAGAGCGGCCATTCTTGGCATATTCAATAACGTGATCCCTGTTGCCATACCATTTCCTAAAGGAACCACCCTTATTGTGCGGATACCATTTTGCATCTAGGCTCAAACTGGATTCAGCAGAGTTACAAGCGACGCTCATGTCCCCAAGAGAGCATTCAAACCAATAGCGCAAAAAACGATCGTTATCACTTGTCTGCAAACCGACCTGCGGCTTGGCAAACAAGCCAAGCTTTTCCTTATTCGTAAACGCATCCAGAAGGGCATCGCTGGCCCAGTAGGCTATGGGGGTGCCGGGGATTTGTTTGAAGGTGTCGGCGTCGCGACGGTAGAACCAACCGCAGTCGGGGTTCTGGATGGCCTCTAGCGCCTTGGGAGCCTGAACCGCGGGGCCAGTAAAATCGGCAAGACGAACGTATCCGCCTTTATAACCATCGATATGCGAGTTGTGATAGGTAAACGTGCAGATGGGCACGGTTGCCCCTGCAAAGCCAGAATACTCGAGCTGAATGAGCGTGGTTAGGGTCTTGTCATCGATAAGCCTATTTCGAAGCTTCTCGTAGCTACCGATAAACATCCAAACAAATGGAGTCATCATTCCGACTTCGCCGTGCTCGCCAGCAAAGTCCATAATGCGCACGATGAACGAAGAGAACAGGTCACTCTTCACGTCGGGATAATTTCTCTTGACCCACTTGCTCATGAATGGATTAAAGCTGCTGCTGCCCATATACGGAGGATTCGCAACGGTGCAGGTAAAACGACGGGACAGCTTTTCACAGATGACGGCAGCGCTTTCGAGCTTTGTTTTGGTCGTAGCGGCAAAAAGGTCATCGGAACAACTCGCGGCGGCAGCCTTGAGCTCGTCGATCTCGTCCTCTGAAGGATTGAGCAGCGAACCAATCTCGCCCAAATGACTCAGCTCCTCGGCGAGCTTCTTGTTACCCGGCAGCTCGTCCTCCCCCAGCGGGATGCTCGAGAGCACGGTAACGTCGGCGCGAACGCCACGCCTAAAGAAGCGACGGTCGTGCTCGCGGGCGCACATAGCAAGCGCCAGCTCCGCGATCTGTGCCGCGCGGGAATCGATTTCCATACCTGCAAGGTTTTTAGTAAGAATGAGCTCGGGAATCTCGCGCTCACGATAGCCGCGCTCCTCGTACATATGGAAGAGCAGCTCAAACGCATAGACCAAGATATGGCCCGAGCCGCATGCGGGGTCGCAGAGGGTTATCTCCTCGGGACTCGAAATGCGGATGAAGTCCTCGTGCTCAGCATCGGGCTCGATGTAATACTCCATGCGCTCGCGTAACGAACTCCCCGGATTGTTGAGCATCCACAGACGGCCGAGCGAGTTCTCGACCATATAGCGTACGATCCACTCGGGGGTGAAGAGCTGCGTGGCGGGCGCGATGTCCGCCGCCGCTGCTTTGCGTTTTGCCTTGAAGAACTCGTCTTTGACGTCAGCGTTGTAGTACTGATACATCCAGCCCAGAACGGTCACGCCCTTGCGCCAGTCCTCGTCAGCGAGGATGGTGTTGAGTTTGCCCACCACGCCGTCGGACATCATGAGGCCCTGGGGCAACAGCAGCTCCATGGCTCCACCCACGCGCTCAAAGACGCCCGGCAGGCAATCGGAAAGCTCCTCGCACTGAGCAACAAACAGGTAGCGCCACAGCGGTTCATCCAAGCCCACCATCTTGAGCTCGGCTATGCGATCGGTATCGGCCGTCGCTATCTCTACGTCCAGTGCGTTCTCCACGGCCTCGCTGCCATGGCTGCCGTCCGCACGACTCAGCATGCGCATACGGCTGGGAAGCCATCCGCGTGCATCCATAAAGCGAATAGCCACGATGCGATTGAACCAGGTGTAGGCCGCACGGTCGCGCAGCGCCTCGTGACCCACCTCTGCCTGCATGCGCAGCAGTTCGTCGCGTTGCTCAATCTCAGCCGGACTTAGGGGCAGGCCGTTGACGGTCTCGGACCCAACGGGCGCGGGTGCAGGTTCGGTGATGCCGTAGCGCACCATCTGTGCCTCCACGCCTTTGATGAGCTCTGTACGGGCCCAGGTGCAGAAGCTCTTAAGAGCAGAATCGTTCATGGTTGATGAGCCTTTCTAAACGCCATAAGCCACCGGTGCGCGCTTTGGCACCGGTGGCTCCGCGGGTTAGTTGATACGGATCTCGTCGTTTGCAGCGAGCGCCTGCATAAGGCGGGAGCGCAGGTCGTCCACGTAGCGCTCCACGTCCCCTGCGGACAAGAGACGACTCGGCTTGGCCAGATCGGCGCGGCGCACAGTCTTGATCCTGCGTTGGGGCTTGGGCGCGGGCACGGGAGCAGACGATGCGGCGCCCTTGTTGGAGACCTTCTTGACCACCTCACCCGTACTCATGACCTCGGTGGTGCGGCGCTCGTTGTCCATACGCACGCGGGCCTCATCCACAGCGTCGTACATCTCGTTGGCCGCCGCACTGAGCCAGTCGCCCCAGTTAGTTGCAACAACGCTCAGTTCGTTGAGACTTTGAGCGCTGTGGGCACGGTTTTTGAACGACTCGTATTTGGTGCCGGCGTCTGCTATGGCATCCTTGGCCTGATTGACAAAGCCCTTTTGACTCTCGGCCTGCGCCCGCAGGTCTTGCAGATCGCTCTCGATGCGACACAAAAACTCATTGCGGCGGATGCCCATCAGCTTTTTCATGTCTTCCTCGACGGGATCCATAAGCGGCTGCAGGTCTTTAATACGGCCGTAGGGCTTGGGATCTTTGAGGATCTCGCGCACCTTTGCCACGTTCTCCACCGCGCTGGGAATGTCATCGGAGGCATACTCGATACCCTCGGTGCGGTTCAAGAAATCCCTGGCGTGGTCAAACGCTGTTCGTTGATTGGACTCGAAGAACTCAACCACCTTGTCAAAGTCTTCCTTGGCATCGAGCAAGCGCTCCTCATGCTTGGTGAACGTGGTCAAGAACGCCTCGGCCTCGTTCTGGTCCTTAAGGACGTCGGCCACCTCCGAGCGCATCTTCTCGCACTCGTCCTCACCGGGATACGGGTAGGCCGGCTTGATGCCCGTGTAGTAGTCGCGTGCTATGGCGAGGCACGCCTCGCGCAAGCCCTCAAGGCGCTCTTTGAGCTCGGCCACGAGCTTATCCTCGTTGGAGGGCACGGTCTTGAGGTCAAACAGGTCGCGCATGAGCTCGCCCGTGGCACGCAGCAACCGGTCGCTCATACGCACGCGCAAGCGCACCTGGGCCTTATCGGCATCCTTGCGCAGGAGTGCCACCATACGGTTGTTGTTGGCCTGGACCGTCTGGCCGCCAAACAACACCTGCGCGCGCTGCTCCACCACGAGCTGCGCCACCACATTGGCGATGTCGACCTCACGCCAGCCAAAGGGCCTTTGCTGGTACTGGCGTTGGATATCGCCCATAGCGGTATCCAGATGGCGCTGATGCTGCACTTTGAGGTAGTCCTCGACCTCCCTGAGCGCACGCGTGTTGCCCGCATCCATGCCATCGAGCCCCGCCTGGACGTTACCCGCCAGCGTGGAGCGAATATCGGAATCGTCCTCAACCGGCGCGCCGATGTAGCCAGCCTTTTCAAAAACAACGTCACACAGTTGCGCGAGCACCTGCTCAAAAACCTGGGCGGGTTTGGTGGCGCGAACTTCGACCATACGGCCGTTGACCGCGCAACGTGCATGGAGCACGGCCTCGCTCAAAAGGGCATCGGCCTCTTTTTCGTTATAGGCTGCCTCGCGCATTTTTGCCTCGACAATCTGGCGCGTACTCGGTTTAAGCTCCTGGAGATTTCGCGTCTTGGCGTACTTGCGGATCTTGGCGGCGTTGACGAGCGTCTCCCAATAATCCGCCTCGTCGCTCAAGGCCACGATGGCCTTGCCCGAAGAAGCCAAGGCCAGCTCAGTATCGTCCGCACGGCCCAGGTCGCTCGCCATAGTCGCCACGTAAAGCTCCATGCCGCCCATGCTGCCACCGTGGATTGAGCCGTCCACATAGCGGTCAAACGGGAAGTCGTTGGCCCCGCGGTTGAGCTTGCGCGCGGTATAGATGCTGTCGAACAGGCGCTTTTTGATAGACTCGATCACCTGCGCGTTATCGATCGGGGTGCGTGCGATCTCCTGTGCTATCTCCTGCTCCTCGTCGGTGAGGAAGCTATAGGTATCGCCCTGGCGCGCCACGTAGTTCTCGCGCTCCAGGCGGGTAAGGGACTCCTTGACGCGGTCCTTAAGGGCGCGTTTGTCCACGTCGAGGCCGTCAATCATGAAGATGGAGATGTTCTCGACCGTGGCCTTGACGTAGCCGATGTAACGAATCAGGTACAGGAGCTTGAGCACCTGAACATCGTAGGGTTCAAGGCCCTTTGCGTCCTCGGCCGCGCGGGTCGCTCGGTCGACCACCTGGTTGATGCCGTGCTCAAGGTCTTTGGAGATAGTGTCGAAGAAGCGCCAGAACGGCACGAGCGCGCCAGTCTGCTCATGCTGGATGGCCTGGGCACTCTCCTGGAACGCGCTCAGCATGGAACGCTCGCCCGTGGACATGTGCTTGGCCTTAACACCATGCTTGCGTACCTCGGTCATCACGTCGGGCAGGAGCTTAAACTGATAGCCCACAAACGGGTAGCTGGCGACAAACTCCTTGGAGTTGGCGAAGCCGGCAAGGTCGGAGCGCGAGCCACCCTCAAAGGTAAAGTTGTTTTTGAGGACGGCGGCGTCTTGCTCGTAGACCTTTTCAAGCATATCGGCCGCCGGCGCGGTCTTCTCGAGCACACGGCGTTGGATGACCTCGTCCACGCTGGAGCTGGAGAGCGAAAGGCGGGTATTGAAACGGCCCTGGATCTTTGAAAAGTCGTTGCCCACGGGCAGGCTCAGGTTGTCGATGGCCTCCTGGCTCGTGACCATCACCCACACGCGGCCACCGCAGGCGGCACCCAGCTCCTCGACGATGGTCTGAAGGCTCAGCATAAGGCTTGGGTCCTTGTCGTTTGTAATAAACTGACCCACCTCGTCGACCATAAAGAGCAAACGGAAGTTGCCGCCGTGGGCCGCTGCCTGAGCGTCTACGTAGTCCTTGACCTTTTTGGCAAAGACATCGGGGGCCAAAACCTCGTCCTCAGAACCCTCGAGCCAGTTCCATGCGGCCTTTTCGCTCATGCCGAGCACGCTCTGCAGCACCTCGACCACGTCGTCCTCAAAGTAGCTGTAGGTGTCGCGGGCCTGGAGCCAGGACTCGCCGTTGACGCGCTCAAAGGCCTCGCGGAACTCCTGGGTCTTGCCCAGGGAATCGATGTAGTCCTCGAGCTTTGCAAGCTTGAGGTCCTCGCCGTAGAAGCCGCGCGCCTCGTAGAACATGCGCTCAAAGCCGCGAAGTAGCGCCGTGGGAGCCGTATCACCCTGCTTCCACTGGCCCGCCTTGCTATCGATGTTAAAGAGGATGGCCTGCGTGGGCACCGAGCACGCGCGCTCCATGGCAGCCGCGACCATGGGGTCGACGATTTTGCCGTCAAAGTAGCGGATGGCGCTCTTGCCGCCGATCTGGCGATTCTCGAGCAGGTAGCTCAGCATCTTGAGGAAGTGCGATTTACCGGAACCAAAGAAGCCGCTGATCCACACGCCGATCTTGTCGGTGCGCGCATCGATGGCATCGCCGTAGGCCTTGAAGAACGTGGCAAAGTGCCCCTGCAGCTCGCGCGTCACCACGTACTCGTCAAGCTCCTGACGGATGGACTCGTCTTTTGAATCCTGGACCTTGACCACGCCGTTGATGGAGCGGTTGATGTCTTTTGCAAAGAGATCGCGAATGATCGTGTTGTCCATGGGTGCTCCTTTGGGTTTGGGAACGTTATGGCAAAGGGTTGTTACCGGCGGCAGAGCCTTGTCTGCGGGGAGCCGTGCTTACGAGATATCGATGGCGCGGTAGTAGTTATCGGCCGGCAGACGGTTAAAGAGCTGGAAAGAAGAGCCGTTGAAGCTGCCTGGATAGGCGGCGATCACCGGCAGGTCGGAAAAATCGACTTGCATGCAGTCGAGAAGGGTGTGAATACGAAAAAAGGGATAGACCTCGCCGGCACCGGTCAGAAGAATGACGTCGCCAGGTGCATGAGGTTCGGTTTGCTCGAGGATGAACGCGGCGATCTTCTCGGGCGAACAAAACTTGGCCACGTCCTCAAGCACACGCTGGGTGCCGCGGCGCTCCTCTTGGCGCGGAATGGCCTTGAGGACACGGCGCTTTTCGAGGATCGCCAGCACGGCGTCGTAGAGGTTTACGACCTTGAGCGTGCACGGGAGCTTGCCGGCCTCGGCATCGCGTGAAAGGGTGTCAAACAACGCGCGCGCCTCAAACTCCAGCGCAGGGTCGTAGCAGAAGGTATGGAAGCCGATCTCGTTACCTATGCCCTTGTTGGCCAAAAAGTCCTCGCTGCACAGGCACTCACGCAGGAGCTGCGCGCGGCGCTCAAATTCTTGGCGGGCGCGCTCGGAGCGGGCATGCGCCGCCACGACGCTCTGGCGGGAATGGATGCCGATATTGGTGGTGATGTCCGTCGCCGGGGTGATAGCAGGGTCGATGGCGCTGTTGACGGGAGCCACGCTACATCACCGCCCTGCCGGTAAGGGCCGCGATAAGCGACTGCTCACCCAGCTGAATCAAGGCTCGCTCGACATCGGAATCGAGGAAGAGTGGTGACAGGCGCTCGGACTCCGGGCCCTGACCCTCGCCGATAAGACCGGCATGGCGGAGCGTCTGGCGCAGCGAGCCTTTGATGCGCGTGACCGTGGACTCGGTCCAGCGGGCGGCGTCCGGATACTCCGTGGTAAAGCGCGTCATAAAGGCGTTGAGGTCAACCGCCGTAAAGGCATAATCAAAGTTTTGCAGGCGCTCCCCTACCTCGACGAGCACGAGCTCGCGCACGATGTCGTAGCGGCAGATCATGCTGTAGAAGATGGCCTGGTCCGCCTGCGTGGGAGTGCCGGATGCCATGAGTCTGGTTAGGGATGACACAGCCTCGACGGCGATATTGGAGTCGATGCCACGCACGGCGCATGCGGCGTCCGTGGGCACCATGGCGTCGAGGCGTCGAAGGCACACGGTTGCGCGGTTGGCGACCATGCGCTCCGTGGGATATTGAAAGAGGTTCTCGCTCTTTACGCGTACAATGACCTGCTCGTCGCTTGCGCCCTGCATACGAAGGGCAGCGACGATGCGCATCTCATGCGGGAGGAATTGCTCGCGGGTGAGCCCCCCCCCCCCCCGAACGCTTTTTGTGGTTATATCCACAGTACACGCTCCAAGGGTGTCAAAGGCTGTCACAAGTGCGCCGCAACCCGGCAGGCAGGTGCGGCGCACATGACAATAATCATACCTGTTGGTAAAAAAGTTACCACGCCCAGAGTGTCAAATGTTGAGCAACAAAATTAAATCTGGTTAACGGTCATTTTCGCAGCTCAGAAGCTTTGACGAGGTCGCCCCAAATCACACTTGCCAGACAACCGCGCTTACGAATGCAGGCACGCACACGCCCAACGCCATCCTCCGCTATATTCAACATAGAGTTATACACATGCTTCTATGTAAGGAGCTTCATATGTCTGTCGTAAAGTCTATTTCTGATCAGACGCGCGCACTAACTACCATTCAGGAACGCGAAGATCACATTCAACGTGCCATCGCTCGTGGCTACGACGACCTCACCAACGGTCGCGTACGCCCCTGGAAACAAGCAAAGGCCGAGGCGGATCGGATACGAGCCTCGAGATAATCCCTCCCCCATGTAACCATCCTGTAAATCATAGCGGCGCAGTCGAGTTTTACCGAGATGCGGTCGCGCCTGACGCTGCACTGTGCTAAAGTATCCCGAACGTTCAAACGACTACGAGGGGAACTAGAAGATGGCACGTGTGCACAACTTCTCAGCTGGCCCGGCCGCGCTGCCTACCAGCGTGCTCGCCGAGATCGCCGACGAGATGATGGACTACCACGGTTGCGGCATGTCCGTGCTCGAGATGAGCCATCGATCTAGCATGTACCAGCAGATCATCGACGACGCCGAGGCAACCCTGCGCCGCCTGCTGAGCATCCCCGATAACTACCGTGTTCTGTTTTTGCAGGGCGGCGCCACGCTGCAGTTTGCGGGCATCCCGATGAACCTCATGCGCCGCGGCCGCGCCGGCTACGTCGTGACCGGCAACTTCGCCAACAAGGCGTACAAGGAAGCCGCCAAGTACGGCGAGGCCGTGCTGCTCGCGAGCTCCGAGGACGCCAATTTCGACCGCATTCCCGCCATGGCCGACATCAACGCGCGCATTGCCGCCGAGGCCGCGGGCGGCGGGCTCGACTACGTCTACATCTGCCAGAACAACACCATCTTTGGCACCATGTACCACGAGCTGCCTAACTTCGGCGACGTACCGCTGGTCGCCGATGTCTCGAGCTGCTTTTTGTCGCAGCCGCTCGACGTCGAGCGCTACGGACTCATCTACGCCGGCGCTCAGAAAAACGCCGGCGCCGCGGGCGTCACCGTGGTTATCGTGCGCGACGACCTGATCGCCGACGGTCCAGCCTTTGCGCAGACGCCGCAGTACATGGACCTTAAGACCCAGGCCGCCAAGGGCTCCATGCTCAACACGCCCAACACCTTTGGTATCTACGTGTGCGGCAAGGTGTTCCGTTGGGTTGAGCAGACCGGCGGACTTGCCGCCATGGCCGAGCGCAACTGGGCCAAAGCCAACCTGCTCTATGACTTGCTCGAGCAAAGCGAACTGTTCCATGGCACCACGCAGGCCGACAGCCGCTCCATCGCCAACGTCACGTTCCGCACCGGCGATGCCGACCTCGACGCCGCCTTTGTCGCAGGCGCGGCCGAGCACCAGATTCAAAACGTCAAGGGCCATCGCCTGGTGGGCGGCATGCGCGCCAGCGTGTACAACGCCGTCACCATGGAAGACGTGCAGGCGCTGGCCTCGTACATGAAGGACTTCGAAGCGCAGCATAGTTTGAGCCCGCGATCTAACTAGCCCGCAACGCGCGGGCCGACCAGCCACTTCAAACCACCCTGCTTAGATCAAAACCTGCTAAGGAGTTTTTCCATGCGTAAGATTAAGACCATCGACGACATCACTAAAGACGGCAAAGTCGAGTTTGGCGAGGGCTACGAGTTTGTGGGCACCGCCGAGGAGGCCGACGCCATCCTGATGCGCTCGACCGACCTGCACGGCTACGAGCTGCCTGAGGGCATCCGCGCTATCGCCCGCTGCGGCGCCGGCGTCAACAACATTCCCGTCGAGGAATATGCCAAGAAGGGCGTCGTCGTCTTTAACTCCCCCGGCGCCAACAGCAATGCCGTCAAGGAGCTTGTCCTGGGCATGCTGGTGCTCTCGAGCCGCGGCGTGGTGCAATCGATGAACTGGGTGCGTGACAACGCCGACGACCCCGAGATTCAGGTCGATGCCGAAAAGGCCAAGAAGGCCTTTGTGGGCCGCGAGCTCAAGGGCAAGCGCATCGGCGTCATCGGCCTGGGCAACGTGGGCTCCAAGGTCGCCAACGCCTGTGTCGATCTGGGCATGGACGTCTACGGCTACGACCCGTTCATTTCCGTCGAGCACGCATGGGTGCTGAGTCGCGAGGTGCAGCGCGTGGGCACGCTCGAGGACCTCTGCCGCGGCTGCGACTACCTCACCGTGCACGTGCCCAGCAAGGCCGATACCATCGGCATGATCAGCACCGAGCAGATTAACCTGCTGGCGCCCGACGCCGTGCTCATCAACTACGCGCGCGAAACCATCATTGACGAGGACGCCGTCGACGCTGCCCTGCGCGAGGGCAAGCTCAGCTGGTTTAGCTGCGACTTTGCCACGCCCAAGACCGTCAAGATGCCCAACACGTTTATCACCACGCATTCGGGCGCCGGCACCGGCGAGGCCGAGGCCAACTGCGCCGACATGGCCATCAGCGAGCTCAAGGATTACCTGGAAAACGGCAACATCGCGCACAGCGTCAACTCCCCCGCCTGCAGCATGGGCAAGGCGCGCGCCGCAAGCCGCATTGCCTGCCTGCATGCCAACGTGCCCAACATGATCGGCCAGATCACGGCCATTCTCGCCAAGGACAACGCCAACGTGCAGCGCATGACCAACGAGTCCGCTGGCGAGAACGCCTACACCATGTTCGACACCGATGAGCACCTGGACGGCAGCACGATCGAGGCACTTAAGCAAATTCCGTCGATGTATCGTGTGCGCGTGATTAAATAGCGCCGGCGCCAATCCTGCCAGACAGACCACGAAGCCCATTCGCCCCCCGTTTTCACGAAACGGGGGGCGAATTTCGTGCTCCCGGCGACTTGAAAAGTGCTACCCAGAACAAGTTGTTTCGGATAATCGACAGTGAGGCCCTAGTCGCTAAGCACAACTGCTTTTACAAACAGCTTTATCAGGGGTTTTAGTAGGTAAAAAGCGATCTCTATATGCCAAATTGAAGTTGACTGTCCATTTTCCGAAATAACTTGTTCTGGGTAGCACTTTTTAAGCCAATTCCAAGAAACAATTGAAGCCTTTTCGCGACCAAAACCCTAGCTCACGCGACCGTTTTCCACCTGCACGGCTACATTCCCGCCCAATCGATAAAAATCTCCTCACGAAGCCGCCGTTCGAGCACCTGCTGCCGCGGCGTCTTGTCTTTCAACGGCATATCGAGATAGGACATGATGAGTTCCATCACTACGCGGAAGGCATCGGAGTCGACTAGCTGACCATAGGTCATCAGAACGACGGGATATCCCATCGTTTGCAAGGCCGTCGTTCGATCGGAGTCAGAGATCTTGGATTCTATGGATCCGTGTATGGCTTTACCCTGGCATTCAACAAGGCACTCTCGGCTGCCGTCCTTATTTGCCAGCAGGATATCGGCGTAGCGCCTATCAAGCCCCGAAATCAGGCGGGCGCTGCGCGTCATGCGAATCTCGACATTATTGGTAAGGCGCAGCCCTTCGCCGCCGCGCAACCTCGTAAGGCCAAACAGCATCGATGCCTGGACCTCGAGCGGCGATGCCGCCACCCCCGGAATGCATTTTGCGGCACGTGTGAACGATTTAGCACCACGGAGCCCCTGGATCTTATTGGCGAACTTCGTAAGTTCAGTGAGCTCGATCAAGGGCGGTCGTTTCCACAAGTCCGTTGGATTCCCCGAGGCATCCTTTACGTTTTCCCAGCCCGACCGTGCGTCACCCCACCGGCCCCCGTATGCCTGCTCAAGTGCCGACTTTACCTGAGGCGCAATCTTGCACACGGCAAAGGTGCCGCACATCTCATACATGCACATGATCAGACGCTCGTTTGAGACCGAGGAAGCCAGGGTCAGCAGGGTAAAGAGCGGGGACGCGACATCGAGGCCAAACTCTGTCTGTCGCACGGAGCCAAACGGCCTCTCTCCGTTCCAAACATGCCTGACAATGCGATCGCCCTTACGTCCGCAGCTGCCCTGCGCCAACACGTGTAACGGGGTGCCCAGGAAATGCGTGACGAGCGGATGCTCACATAGGTGCTCCCTGCGCGGATCGTCCGCAGAATCGGGCAGGTCCGGCATTATTGCCAAGACCTGTGGAGGTATCCGGTGATACCGAAAGGCAGATATGTCGCACAGCATGTCGTCCATGAAGGGTACGTACCCGCTGCGTCGCTTGTAAACCCGCTCGGACGGCAAACGCGCTGGCTCGGCCTGCGAACGGTAAATACTGCCACGCCCACGTCGCGGATCTCTCAGGAGGCTTACAATCGGTTTGGAAAGCAAACTGATTGTGAGGTTGCATATGGTTGATGAGGACTTTGCCTGGCGGCTTGCGCAGGAGCTTGTGCGGATCGACAGCTCAGACCCGGGCGCGTATGAGGATGAAATTGAGCGCTTCATTAAGAGGCTCATTGAGCAGCAGCTGGCACAACTTGATAGTTCTGCGCTCGATGCCGTGCAGATTGAGGAGCTCGAAGTGCTGCCCGGGCGCCGCAACCTTAAAGTCACCGTGCCGGGCCAAAGCGACGAGCCGCGGCTGATCTATATCTGCCACATGGATACCGTCACCTTGGGCGATGGCTGGGACGCAGACATCGCACCGCTTGGGGCGGTTGTGCGCGACGATAAACTCTATGGCCGCGGTGCCTGCGATATGAAGGGTGGCCTGGCCTGCGCTATTGCCGCACTGATCCATACGCTCGAGCGCGTGGCGGCGGATGGCGCGTTGCCCCGCCGCGGCTTTTCGCTCATCTGCTCGGTCGACGAGGAAGACTTTATGCGCGGCTCAGAGGCCGCGATCGATGCCGGCTGGGTCGGCTCGCGTGAATGGGTGCTGGACACCGAACCCACCGACGGACAGATTCAGGTGGCGCACAAGGGGCGCACGTGGTTCGAGATTGAAATGGCTGGCGTAACGGCGCATGCGAGCCAGCCGTGGAAGGGCGCGGATGCCGTCGCCGCCATGGCCGAGGTCGTGTGTTCGCTCCGTCGCGTGTTTGTGGCGCTGCCCGCGCACGATGAACTGGGGTCTTCGACCATCACGTTTGGCCAAATCGAGGGCGGATATCGCCCCTATGTCGTGCCCGACCGCGCCAAAGTCTGGGTCGACATGCGTCTGACCCCGCCGACCGATACGGCCGCCGCGACGCGCATGGTAGAGCAGGCCATCGCCGTCGCCGAAGCCGCCGTTCCCGGTTGCCATGGCAGCTACACCGTGACGGGCGACCGCCCCGCCATCGAGCGCGACCCGAACTCTCCCCTTCTAGCAGCGCTCAAGCGTGCCGCCGATGACGTGACGGACGCGGACACGACCGTCGGCTTCTTTACCGGCTACACCGACACCGCCGTCATTGCCGGCAAGACAGGCAACCGCAATTGCATGAGCTACGGTCCCGGGTCGCTCGCGCTCGCACACAAGCCCAACGAATATGTGCCCCATGCCGATATCGTTCGTTGTCAGCAGGTGCTAATCGCGCTCGCCGATAACGTGCTCTGGGACGCGAGCGGCCAAGTTGGGGCATAATAAGCCGCGAACAAACCGACTCGTGCGTTAGGACCGCCCATGAAAGCACTTCCGTTTCCCTGCATCCGCCCGGCTCAGGACCGCGTACTCGAGGCGCTGCCTGCAATGGGCAGCATCCTGAGCGGCAACGATGCTCTGCGCGGAGCCCTTGCCGATGGCCTGATGCTCAAGGACCCGGGTGCGGCGTATTACGTGTACGAATGCTCGGGCGAGCCGGGACGCGTGACGGGTGTCGTGGCGATCTGCCCGACGAGTGTACTTGCGGACGGCAAGGGCGATGGCAGCGCCGACGTGGCCGCCGCCGCGCGCGCGATCGCCGAGCTCAAGGTGCAGCCGCGCCCCGTGTCGCTCGCCTACGAGGCCTCGCCCGTCATGGATATCATCCTGTGCGCCGCCAAAGAGGGCGCGTCGCTCTACGCCGTCACCGACCCCGCGGGCATTACGCACCGCGCGTGGGAGGTCAAGCGCGAGGACGCCGTCGGGGCCATCCGCGCTATGCTCGACCAAGCACCGGAGCCGGCACTGACCGACGACCCCGCCTACGCCGCCGCTCTGACCGGGGCGTCGCAGCTGCTGGCCGATGAGGCCCGTGCCGCCGGAACGTACACCGGCAAGGAGCCGTTCAACTTTACCGTTGCCGTGCTCTTCCCCGCCGCGCAGGTCAGCGGCGCCGCGCCGCAAGTTCCGACAGGTCTGCTCACGCACCAGGTCGCGCGGTTCTAGCAAGACCAGACCGCCCAGCACAAAAATCGGCAGCTCAACAAACAGGGGGCGGAGATGCAGCAGGTACATGTATCTCCGCCCCTTTTGCGTCGAGAAGTAAGTCGGCGACCCGCACCGCCACGCCCAAACTACCCGCGCTGCGGACCCGCGGCAGCCACGAGCGGCTCAAGCCCCAGCTCGCGCGCGTAGTCTTCCTGCGTAAAGATCTCAACCAGTTCAAACGTATCGGTCGTATCGTCAAACACGAAATGCAGCACTGAGCAGTTGCCTGGCACGCGTTCGCGCTCGTCGGCCGCCGCGCCCCGCACGTGGTCCAAAAACTCCTTGATAGCTGAGCCATGACTTACCGCGAGCACGCACGTATGGTCCGGACGCTGCATAAGATCGGTCAGCGTCGCCACCATGCGCGTGCGCACCTGGATCTGGCCCTCGCCGCCAAACTGCCGATAGAAGTCGCGCCACGGGCGCTCGGGCATAAGCATCACGCGCTCGGCCTCAAAGTCGCCAAAGAACCACTCACGCAGGCCGTCCAGGCGCTCGTACGCCAAGCCCGGCCACAAGTTGGCGATAGTCTGCTCGGTGCGATGAAGCGTAGAGGTGTAGGCATGATCGGGCTCAATGCCGCGCGCACGTAAAAACATGCCGGCGCGCGCCGCCTGGTCGCAACCCAGCTGCGTAAGCGGCGAGTCACTCCACCCCTGAATGATACGCTTAAGGTTGAATATCGTCTGTCCATGACGGACCAGATACAGATCTTTATTCATAGGGGTCCTTTCGTTCGTTACCAACCCAAGAGCGAAAACGCCCCGTCGCAATAGCCAAAATGAAGCACGGCACCGTTGTCGGGTAGCTCTCCCCCGCCAGTCACATACTCAAGAAACTCCTGGCAGGCTGAGCCGTGGGAAACCGCCAGCACGCAGTCGTGCTGCGGCCTGGCCATGATGCGGGACAGCGCCGCGACCATGCGCGACTGAAGCTGCACTTCCGACTCACCGCCAAAGGCCACCGGATAATCGCCCCAGGGCTGCGGCGGCATCTCGCGATTTGATGTGCCCTCCAGCGAGCCAAAATGCCACTCACGCAGGTCATCGACCAGCTCAATGGAACGGCCCTCGCCAACGATAAGCTCGGCCGTATGCCGCGCCCGGCCCAACGGCGAGGAATACACATGATCAAAGGCCACGCCACGCGCCGCAAACGCCGTACGCGCCGTCAGCGCCTGCTCGCGCCCGCGCGCCGTAAGCGGCGAATCGTGCCAGCCCTGCAAAATGCTCTGCACATTGAGCTCAGTCTGCCCATGCCGCACCAAATACAGATCTGCCACACACCCTCCCCTCGTACCACCACAAAGGGGACAGGAGCCTTTGTGGTGATTTTGCCGCCGGATTGCACCGCAACGACGCACAACTACAGCAGCACGTCGGCAAGCGGACGCTTGGGTACGTGGTGCACCTGCGCCTCGTCGCGCCAATAATTGATGGAGCCGTCGGGGTTGGAATCGATCGCATCGATCACCTGTGTCTCGGCCGGAACGCCAAACGCCATGATCAGCTTGAGCTCATACTTGTCGTTATTGAGCCCCATGGCATCGATCGCGCGGGGCGTAAAGGCCTTGAACATGCAGGCTGCCACCTCGGGCGTGGCGCTGCGGGCGGCGAGCATCATCGTCTGCGCGGCAATGCCCGTGTCGACCTCGGTAATGGGAGCGGCGGGCTTGCCCGGAACGGCGCGCTCGGCCAAAATCGCGATGTAGCCGGTCGGACGCTCGCCCTCATCGGGACCCGGCCAATCCTTGAGCGCACCGGCCCACGCGAGCTCATCAAATACGCGCGCGCAGTCCTCTGCACCGCTCACCACATGAAAGCGTAGGCGCTGAGCGTTGGCGCCGCAGGGAGCCAGGTGCGCCAGTTCCGCCAGCTCGAGCAAAAACTCGCGCGGCACGCGCATGGACTCGTCAAAGCGGCGGCACGTGCGGGCGCGGCGAACCAACGCATCGAACGCGTCCAGGCCGAGCTTTTCGCAACCTTGCTTTGCCATCGACTCCACGCTCGACGGCACCACGGGAACTGCTTTGTTCATAGGGACCCCCCAATAAAACCCAATTGTTCTTAAGAAAATCTAACCTAAAACGTAGGCAATTACACTCAACGGCATAATGTTCCACAGCTGTTGAATATCCTACATCCAAACGGGAACAAAGGTAACAATTCGGGAAGATGAGGCTCCCATTCGCCCTTCCCGCCCCACGCGACGGTGCCCTTGGGCGATACTGGTTGCAGGAGCTGCGGCTTAGCCGCACGGAAAGGAGACATCATGGGCATCTTTAAGACCGATGACAAGCAATCGAGCGCGTTTGGATTTGACAAGAAAAGCATGGCAGGCAAGGCCGTCAAGGCCGTGCGCTGGATTTACGCCATCACGGGCGTCTTGGCGCTCGTCGCCGGCATCGCACTGCTGTTTGCGCCCGCCAAGTCCCTCGTCTTCCTAACGACCGTCTTGGGCTTCTATTTTGTGATCACGGCCGCGATCAGGCTGTTTACCGCTGTTTTCGAGCCGCTGCTGCCCACCGGCTGGCGCGTTACGAGCATCATCTCCAACCTGCTCATCATTCTGGGCGGCGTGGTGATCCTGCGCAACCAGGCCTTCTCGACCGCGACGCTCACCACGCTCGTGGTGGTCGTCGCCGGCTTTGGCTGGATCGTCGAGGGCGTCATGTCGATTCTGGAATCTGAGCTTTCCGCCAACCGCGCCCTCGCCATCCTGAGCGGCGCACTCTCCATCATTGCGGGCATGTTCGTGTTTATCTATCCGCTGTGGTCGGCCAAGATGCTCGTCATCTTTAGCGGTGCCGCGCTGCTGGTGTTTGGCGTGACGCTCATTGTCCGCGCCATTCAGTTTGGCAAACTGGTGCGCTAGATGCCAAAGACGCTTTTTATTGATGCCGACGCCTGCCCGGTCACACGCGAGTCGATCGACTGCGCGCGGAGGGCGGGCGTTGCCGTCGTTATCGCCGGCAACAGCACGCAAAACCTGGAACGCCACATTCGCCGCGACGATCCGCGCGACGTTGAGCATGCGCGTCGGGGCTTTTGGGTCACAACGCTCGATGTGAGTGTGGGAGCCGATAGCGCCGACTTTGCCATTATCGAGCGCCTGCAGGCTGGCGATGTGGTCGTGACACAGGACATAGGCCTGGCGAGTATGGTACTCGGACGCGATGCCGCCGCCATCGGCGTGCGCGGGCGCGTGTACGAAAAAGCCACCATCGATATGCAGCTGTTTATTCGTCACGAGGAAAAGAAGGTGCGCCGCGCTGGCGGTCGCACCCGCGGGCCGGCGGCATTTACCAGCGAAGATCGCGCCCGCTTTAAGCGCAACCTCATTGAGCTGTTACGCTGACCAAGGTAGATTTTTGGGCTTAGAGACCAAAGGCGGAGAGAACGAGTCCCCAGCCGGCGCCGATGACGTACATCATGACCAGAAACAGGGCGTTTTCGCGAGCGCTGCGGTTGGTGCGGAACAGCACCAGGTAGCCCACGCCAGCGGAAATGAGCGTGCCGGCGAGCATCGGCGCCAGCTGCAGCGCGCCTTCCAGGTACAGTTGCGTGATGACGACGCTGGCAGAGCAGTTGGGGATCAGGCCGACAAGCGCCGAGCCCAGGACGGCGAGCGTCTCATTGCCGCGCAGGAACTGCTCGATTGCGGACTCGCCGAACGTCTCGAGCACGGCGACCAGAATCAGCGTCACCAGAAAAATGAATACCGAAACCTGCACGGTGTGAGAGATCGCGCTGCGGATAATCGACACGACGGGCGCACCTTCGTGTGAGTGGGAGTGACCGTGGCCATCATGGTGTTCATGCTCGCCCTCATGTTCGTGATCGTGGCCATGTCCGTGTTCGTGCTCGTCCTCGTCTTCATCACAACCGCAATGGTCGCGCTCACACAGCTCATGGATGTGGTCGGCGCTCACGCCCGCCTCGGCAACCTCGTCGATGATGTCACCCCCGGTATGGTCGTCATGCGCACAGTTCACATGAGCCGGATTGGCAGCAGTCCCCAACACGGTACGGCGAATCGCCGCATGCGCACGAGCGTTGCGACGTAGGCCACGAATGGCGGCATCCACGATAAAGCCCGTGACCAGCGCAATCAACGCTTTCGAGGCGAGCAGCATCGCCATGGTCTGCATGGGAACTTGCTCGGCGAGCAACAGCGGCAGCATCTCGTCTGAGGTCGAGAGGAACACCGCAACCAGCGTGCCCAGCGTCACGACGCGACCGGCGTACAGTGTCGCCGCCATGGCCGAAAACCCGCACTGTGGCACCATGCCCAGCAACGAGCCAACCACGGGGCCGGCGGCGCCCGCGCGCTTGATAGCGCCGTTGACGCGGTCGCCCGCCACATGCTCCAGCGTCTCGAGAGCAAGATACGTCACCAACAAAAACGGCACCAGCGACAGCGTGTCCTTGCCGGCGTCGAGCAGAATATCAATCAGTAAATCCATGACGGATGGAACCTTTCGTGTCTTTCGGCAGCATTGTAAAAGTCCTAGCGGTCAACTAGGGTATTGTAGTTGTCCCGGGCGCGGTGCCAATAGTTGCCTATGGTAAACTATCATCTCGCCATAACTCAGTAACCTCGAGCCGCACAACGCGGCCCGTCCAAGGAGTAGCATATGAACGTATCGCAAGCACTCGAATACGAGCGCCAGCCGTTTATCCCCATGTTTATCTACGGCGACCACGGCGCCATGGAGTCCGAGCGCCAGAAGGGCGAGGAGGCCCTCAAGGTGCTCGAGACCGAGTACTTTACCGCCGAGGGCGACCCCGGCTTCGACTTTGCCACCGTGCGCGACCTGGCCGACCGCAACCGCGACCTGTGCGACCAGATTGGCGAGGCGCGTCTGCGCAACGTGACGCCCGCGACGCTCTCGCGCGGCCTGTCCGATGCCGACACCTGCGCCGCCATCGGCAAGATGCAAAAGCGCACCGCCGCGTCCGTTATGCGCGAAATCCGCGGCGACCGCGACGCGCTCGGCGTGGCCTACGCCCGCAAGCCCATCCAGGGCACCGTGCTCGGTATCGACATCGAGACCACCGGCCGTGCACCCGAGCGCGGCTATATCATCAACGTGGGCTGGGAGATCATGGAGCTCACCAGCGACGCCGTCCCGCATGACGCCGAGGCACACTACTGCGGCCTGCCCGACATCTACCGCGGCGAGGATGTGCCGTTGTCGAATATCCACCACATCACCTGGGACGACATCGACGGCAAAAAGCCGTTCCGCGAGAACAAAGAGCTGCAAAAGCAGCTGCTCAAGCTTATGAAGAAGTACCCGTACATGGCACACAACGCCGCCTTTGAGGACAGCTGGTTCAAGATCCACCTGGACGGCTACGCCGAGGCACGCCGCGCCGGCAAGATCATCGTCATCGACTCGCGCCAGATCTGCCGCAGCCTGGACGCCGACGTGCGCTCGCTCCCCCGCGAGTCCGCCCCAGCCGCGCTCGAGAACTGGGCGCGCCGCCGTGGAACCCTCGCCGCCGACGCCAACGAGCAGCACCTGGGCTTGGACGACACCGACCTCATGCTCCGCACCGTCCAAGCCGAGTTCAACCTCAAGAACCTATTCGCGAAATAACCGATCCATCTGCGGGAGCGCCTGCCAGGCACAGCGCAATCCGTCTGGGCACACCGGCACGCAGTAAACTAGGGCGCAGCCTTATGGCTGCACCCTAGTTTTCATCAAAACGAGCAAATACGCGTGCTTCACATAGTCGGCAGGTTGGCCCACCTACATTTTTCGAGTTGTTCGGCCAGCTGAACCACTAGTCAAGGCCCCTTGAACCGCAATCGAGCGCTATAGTCGCCCCAATTTCGCAACCAAGCCCTATAAATCTACCTGAATCAATTCGAATAGGACGTTGCGATCGCACCATTCGTATAGGATAAGGCCGAATAACTCAAATTATGTTGGTGAGGCATCTGAGCGGTCGGCAAAAACGCTTAGAAGCTACGAATCCGCAACTAAAGTTCACCAAAATGGGGCAGCCGACAGAAACCTCCCCAGCCGAAGCTGCCCCCCCTCAATACGACAGCTCAAAAACCCACCGTTCGCAGAAGATAAGCCGCGCCCCAATACCGTTGCCCGAAGTTTCGAGCGTATATGGCGTCCGCTATGCCATCATGCGCGTATGGGAATCGTTCTGTCACATACCACGGCACGCGCTGTATACCAAACAGTCAACTCGCTCGCAAGCCACGCGACCGATCCCATATCTATGGAAAAGATCAAGGTGTCTGCGCCGACCACGTCCAACCTGGAAGCGGCGCGAGCATGGCTCAACAGAAAGAATGTCGATTCTGAAAGCATCCATGTGCTGACGTTTTCCAATAATGCCAAAAGGCACCGCAAGGGCTGCATCTGCCACTGCACGCGCTATACGTTTGATGCAGAAAGCTACCTAGAACTCGAGCCGAACGTCTACATCGTCGATATCAAGCTGTGCGCGTTAGAAGCAGCAGCCGACCTCAACCTTTCGGAGCTCGTTGAGTATTACTTTGAAATCTGCGGCTCCTACGCGCTTGGAACGTCCGACGAAACTCAATATCGCGAGCGCCCAGCCCTAACCAGCGTTGAAGAGCTCAGAGCCTTCTTTTCAGAGGCATCGGGGTATCGTGGATCTAATAAAGCACTTAAGGCACTTTCTTATGTACGCGAAGGCTGTCGCTCCCCACTCGAAACGGCGTTTGTCATGATGCTGACAATGCCCAAGTCAATGGGTGGCTTAGCCATACGCGCTATCAAAACGGACTATCCGATCCCAGTCCCCAAAAGATACGCCGCCCTAACGCGACGGACGGTTTTCTACCTCGACGCGCTGCTCGAAAATTCGATGACCGATATCGAATACAACGGCTTTTACCACGACGAGCCCGAACAGCAATCAATTGACGAGGAACGCCGAAACACGCTGCGAAACATGGGATATGCCGTTATCACAGTTAGTCGTCATTCGTTTTTCAAGCAGTCCGCTTTTAGGCGGGTCATGGAAGCGATTCGCATTCGCGAGAAGATATGGCCCGGTCGACTCCCGGATAACTTCGCCATCCTGCAAGAAACTCTTCGTCAATTTGTCTTGCGGCGCTACTTCGAATACGGTCGCCGCGTCCTGGAGACACTCAAAGAAGAAGAGGCCGCCAAGCGCGAAATTGCAAGCCAATATCCGCAAGCTGATGACCCGAGCATCAACGATGTACCAGAACCCGACGACATGCAACACGTCGGGGCCCTTGCTGAGGAAATCAATGGGCCTTGGGAATGCGACATGTTCGCAAAAATCGATGAAAACCGCACGGAAGACGACACGATTATTGATCTAATTGAGAATTCGCTCTTCTAAAGGCGATCTCTGCGGATGTCCACGGTGGCGCGCGCAGACGTGGTGTAAGAGCGTCCCGAGGTCCGTCGCTGCA
>CABJBO010000023.1 GCA_902363875.1 Coriobacteriaceae bacterium
GAGCCGTCTGATGACTTGAAGAAGGGGGAGGCCTCGCGGCCTCCCCCTTTTTTTGCGTTTACGGGCTTTTGTCTCACATAGTAGCTGTGTTTTATAACCCTCGTTTGTCGCATCTTCTGTGAACGGGCTACAATAACTTAGTCTGTGCGATATGGAGGTGAACATGGCTGAAGCTGGTATCGGCGTTGATATCGTCGAGATTTCCCGCATGAAATCAATTCTTGAAAAGACGCCATCGTTTGCTCGGCGTGTGTTTACCGAAGAAGAGCGTGCGTATTGTGATGCATCATCGCGTCCCGCTGCTCACTATGCCAGCCGCTTTGCTTCGCGCGAGGCGGTACTTAAAGCTCTCGGCACGGGTTTTAGTCAAGGCGTTGGTCGCAAGGATGTTTCGGTTACGCGTGATAAACTCGGCAAACCGAAGGCGCTGCTTTCGGGCCGTGCTCTCGAGATCGCTCAAGAACTGGGTGTTGTTGAGGTCGTTCTTTCCATTACGCTTACGGGAGACTTGGCCGTTGCGAATGCCATCGCGATTACCGAAGATGCTCGGCCTAAGCCAAAAGATGAAAAGGTGAGCACCAAGAAACGCGTTGCGCAGACATTTAAAGAGGCTCGCTCTGTATTAGATGAGCTCGAGCAGCTGCAGAATTCAGCATTGACGGAGCACCTGGGCGATGCTTCGCAAGATACGCTAGGAGCATAGATGAAACCGGTTTTGAGTACCGAAGAAGTCGTTCGTCTCGAGGATATCATCGAACGCGAAGGGACTTCGAAGGCCGAGCTTATGGAGCTAGCGGGTGAGTTTGCCGCTAACGAGGTCTTGAAGCTCAATCCCGATCGGGTTCTCGT
Source organism: Coriobacteriaceae bacterium (assembly GCA_902363875.1). Lineage (GTDB taxonomy): Bacteria > Actinomycetota > Coriobacteriia > Coriobacteriales > Coriobacteriaceae > Collinsella. The sequence continues at coordinate 850 of CABJBO010000023.1, forward strand.
TTTGGTCGGTTTTGGTAATAATGGCGGCGACGGTTGGGTTGCCGCCGATATCCTGAGCCATAAGGGTGTGGACGTGGATATCGTTTCTCCGGTTGAACCGGATGAGATTCCTGCTGCTCTGGCACGTCATGTTGCTCGTCGTACTGCCGGCCGCGATGTGCACGTTTGCGTCGGCCCCTCGCGTGATGAACTCGAGGTTTTGATCGATAAGGCCGATGTTGTTGTCGATGCCATTTTTGGTACCGGTTTCCACGGGAATCTGCGTGCGCCGTTCTCCATTTGGATTCCTACTGTAAACGAAAACGCCGACCGCGTTGTCTCTATCGATGTTCCCTCGGGCCTCAACGCCGAGACGGGCGTGGTCGATGATGATTGCATTCGCGCCGAGCGCACCGTGACGATGATTGCTCCTAAGATTGGTTTGTATAGCGCCGATGGCCCCGAGTATGCCGGCGACTTGGTATGCGGGGGTCTGTACGATCGCCTTGACGAGGTGATCGACGACGTGGATCATGCTGCCGAGATCGTTGAGCCCGGTGACCTTGTTGACTATTTTGCACCGCTGCCGAGCAATATCGATAAGTATTCTCGTGGCTCGGTGCTCATCGTTGCTGGTTCGGCACAGTATCCCGGTGCCGCTATTATGGCCGCTAAGTCCGCGGCACGTGCCGGTGCTGGATATGTCGCCGTCGCAACGCCCGATGCCTGCGCTAATCTCATTCGCATGGCGCTTCCGTCTATTCCAGTCTTCGCCATTCCCTCCGATTCCCGTGGCTCCTTTGGCGCCGCAGCGCGCATGACGGTATGCGAGATTGCTAAGAAGTACAGCTGCGTTTTGTGCGGACCGGGCATGACGACATCCGCCGGCGCTATGCAGGTGGTTTCTGGCCTACTTGAGCTCGACGTTCCGCTTATCCTGGACGCCGATGCGCTCAACTGTCTCTCTAAGATTGCGATTGACGGTATCGACAGTAATCCCGAGATGTATCGCCGTGAGCAACCGCTGGTCATGACGCCGCACTATCGTGAGCTTTCACGTTTGGTTGCCGGTGACGAGGTCAACGATTTGGGGACGGCAATCGCTGCCGCACAGAAGGTTGTCTGGGCTGCGGGCTCCGATAACCTTGTCGTCATCGCCAAGGGGCCAACGACGGCTATTTGCGGTGTTGAGCGCGTGCTCCTGCCGCTGTCGGGCCCGGCATCGTTGGCGACTGCCGGTTCCGGCGATGTTCTCGCTGGCATCCTTGCCGGCACGCTGGCAACTATGCGTGACGATATGGATCGCTGGGAGCTGCTGTACTCGTACGCCGTCGCACTTCACAGCTACGCCGGTTTTGCCGCGGCGACGGAGTATGGTGAGAAGAGCGTCATCGCGACCGATCTTATCGACTTGATCGGTCCTGCCATGGAGCTGGCGGCAAAGGATGCGCTCGAAGATCTGGGAATCATGGACGAAGGGTCGGATGACTAATCATGAATAAAGCCGATTTGACGCGCTGGTCCTGGGTCGAGATCGACCGCGGGGCGCTCCGTCGCAACACGAGGGCCTATAAGAACTTGCTGAATCCGCGTCAGCGCCTGTGCTGCGTGGTCAAGGCCGATGCTTATGGTCATGGAGCTGTTGAGTGCGCCAAGATCATGTATTCGGCCGGTGCCGACATGTTTGCCGTGGCGACGGTTAACGAGGGCGTTGAGCTCCGACAGGGCGGGAATACGAAACCCGTCCTCATCCTAAGCGAGCCGCCTATCGAGGCTATTCCGACGTTGCTCGAGTTTGATATCATGCCCTCGGTCTATACGTCTGACTTTGCTCTTGCGTATGGCGAATGTGCCGTCGCGGCGGGCAAGGTGGGCAAGTACCATCTTGCCATCGAGACGGGCATGAATCGTATCGGCGTTCACTACACACAGGTGCTCGACTTTGTCCGCGGCATCAGCTTCCATCGCGGTATTCAGTGCGACGGCGTATTTACGCACTTTGCCACGGCCGATGAACCTTCGGGTTGGGACTACAAGCTGCAGTGCCAGCGTTTTACCGAGGCCGTTCAGGCCATTAAGGACGCAGGTTTTGAATGCGGTATCGTGCATTGTGCCAATACGCCGTCCTCGATGCTCGATTCTTCAATGCACTTTGACATGATTCGTGCCGGCATCGGTTTGTATGGTCTGCAGCCATGTGAGCTGAGTGGTCGTGTGATGCAGCTTGATCCCGTCATGAGCGTCCACGCGCGTGTGACGCGCGTGGCGCATCCTGCGATGGGCGAGGGCGTGGGCTACGGCTTTACCTACCGCGTACCGCGCACGCGCGTTCAGATCTGCACCCTTCCGATCGGTTATGCCGATGGCCTTTCGCGTACGCTTTCCAATCGTATGGATGTGCTGTATCGCGGCGAGCGCGTGCATCAGGTTGGCAATATCTGCATGGATCAGTTTATGGTCGCCATTCAGTCCAACCCGGCGCATGAGATTCCCGAGGCCGAGTATGGTGACGAGATGATCATTGTCGGCTGCGATGGAGATGCCGAGATTACCATGGACGAGATGGCGCGCCTACGCGGCACGATTAACTACGAGGTCGCTTGCGGCTTTGGTATGCGTCTCGACAAGGTCTACGTGTAGGAGTCGCTATGGGCGTCATGCACATTCCCGGCCATAGCCATCAGGCGCCGCGTGAGGTCGCACTCGAGGAGATCGAGGCCGTTCTGGGCGATTGTCACCTTTGCCAGCTTTACCAGTCGCGCCACAACATCGTGTTTGGCGTGGGAAACCCCCGCGCTCGCGTGATGTTTATTGGCGAGGCGCCGGGCCGTAATGAGGATTTGCAGGGCGAGCCCTTTGTGGGGGCGGCAGGCGAGGACCTCAACGGCATTTTGTCGCTGGCGGGGCTCAAACGCGAAGACGTCTACATTGCCAACGTGCTTAAGTGCCGCCCGCCGGGAAACCGCAATCCGCGCCCCGAGGAAGTGCTGGCTTGCTCACCGTTTTTGCGCGAGCAGATTCGAAGCATCTGGCCCGATATCATCGTGACGCTCGGCAACCCCGCAACGCACTTTGTGCTCAAGACCGAGATCGGCATTACCAAGCTGCGCGGCAGGTTCCATCAGATGGGGCACTTTGTGGTGATGCCCACTTTCCATCCGGCAGCAGCGCTACGCAATCCAGCGTGGCAGGAGCTGCTGGAGGAAGACTTTAAGATGCTGGGCGACTATCTGGGGCGACATCCCGCACCAGAGGACGCCTCGGAATAATAAGGAGCATATATGTCCCTGGAGCGCCTGGGGGTAGGTACTTACAAAACGACTTGCGCTGCCGATACGGAGTACTTTGGCGAGCTAATTGCACCGTGCCTTGAGGACGGAGATGTGCTCATCCTGACCGGTGGCCTGGGAGTGGGCAAAACTCACTTTACCAAGGGCGTCTCGCGCGGGCTGGGCGATGGGCATATGGTTACGAGTCCTACGTTTGCGCTCATGGCCGTTCACGATCAAGGTCGTATTCCGCTGTTTCACTTTGATCTATACCGCCTGGAGCATGCCTACGAGCTCGAGGATACGGGCATTTTCGATGTGCTGGGCTATGAGGGTGCTTGCCTGCTGGAATGGGGCGAACAATTCCAGGACGAGCTGACGGATGAGTATCTTTCGGTGACGCTCAGGCGTGATGAGGGCGACAGCGATGTGCGAACGATAACGCTTGAGGCGCACGGTGACCGCGCAATGGAGCTTTCCCATTTGATTGATAAGGCTGTACAAGATGAGCTTGCATAACGACAACGCGCTGGTGGTGGCGCTCGATACCTCGACCGACATGCTTGCCTGCGCGGCAAGCTGGATTGATGGGCAGACGGGTGAGACGAAGCTCGTGAGTGGCGACCACATGTGTCGCCGTCACGCCAACGTTGAGCTCGTGAATACCGTTGATGGCGTGCTGGCTCAAGCCGGTCTGGATCGCAGCGATGTTGGTTGCTATGTGGTCGGCCGCGGCCCGGGGTCCTTTACGGGTGTGCGCATCGGCATCTCCACTGCCAAGGGCCTCGCGCGTGGTGCCAATGTTCCGCTGCTGGGCGTGTCGACGCTCGACGCTTGCGCTTGGACGGCGTGGAAGGCTGGCGTGCGCGGCAAGCTTGGTATCTTGGCCGATGCTATGCGCGGTGAGGTATATCCGGCGCTGTATATGCTGGTCGATGAGGGTCCCGAGCGTCAATTTGAGCGCGAACACGTGGTCAAGGCCGCCGTGGCGCTCGATGAGTGGCGCCAAGCAGCGGACTGGGGCCAGGTTCAGCTGACCGGTGACGGTCTCGTGCGCTATGGCAAGCTGCTGGGTGAGGACGAGGCCGCCCGCTGCGTGGAGCGCGACCTGTGGTGGCCTTCGGGCGAGGGCTTGCTGCTCGCGCACGCTGCGGGTGACGGCGATCCGGCCCGCGTCCTGCCGATTTACACGCGCCTTTCGGATGCCGAGGAAAACGAGCGCAAGCGTCTTGGTCTTGCCGAGAGTGCGCAGAGCGAAATTACGGGTGTTGCCGATGAGCTCGCCGGTCGTCATCTGCAGTTCCGTCCCATGGGCGCGGCGGATGCCGAGGGCGCGAGCGCGCTGGAGGCTGCCTGCTTTGAAGGTGCCGGACACGAGACATGGACGCCGGGCATGTTCCTGTCCGAACTGGGCGAGGACGTCGCTGCGCCGCGTAGTTGGTGGGTGGCACACGACGACGGCAAGCTGCTGGGCCTTGCCGGCGGTATGGTCGTGGACGGTGATGTGCAGATTCTGGATGTCGCCGTCGACCCGGCACATCGCCGTGAGGGCATTGCCCGCAAGCTGCTGTCGCACGTGAGCTATGATGCCCAGATGCTCGGCTGCACCACGGCTTCGCTCGAGGTCGAGGACGGTAACGAGGGAGCGATCGCGCTTTATAACGCTCTGGGCTTTACCGAGGCTGGCCGTCGCCGCGGCTACTATGGTGCCGGCAAGGACGCCATCGTCATGACGGCTCCGCTGCCCCTGGTGCTTCCGGTCGACAATGCTTCGCCCGAGCCGACGGCGGCAGAGCAGCGCGTATGGCCGCTGCCTGCGCCTGGGCGCTCCGAGGGGGAGCGTGCCGAAATTGAGCGCCGCCGCCTAGTGCTCGCTATCGAGAGTTCCTGCGACGAGACGGCCGTGGCGATTATCGATGCGGATGGCAATATGCTGGCCAACCAGGTGTCGACACAGATTGATTTTCATGCCCGCTTTGGCGGCGTGGTGCCCGAGATCGCCTCGCGCAAACACGTTGAGGTGATTGTGAGTGTCGTGGATGCGGCGCTCGAGGATGCCGCAGCATCGCTTGGTCTTGAGGGTGGAGCCATCGCGCCGAGCGAACTCGCCGCTGTTGGCGTGACACAGGGTCCGGGCCTGGTGGGTGCTCTGGTAGTGGGCGTCGCCTTCGCCAAGGGCTTTGCCTATGCCGCCGGTAAACCGCTCGTGTGCGTCAACCATCTGGAGGGCCATCTGTTCGCCAATCTGCTGGCGCAGCCCGATCTCAGGCCGCCGTTTATCTTCACGCTCGTCTCGGGCGGTCATACCATGCTCGTGCACGTGAAGGCATGGGGCGACTACGAGGTACTTGGTGAGACACTCGACGATGCTGTGGGCGAGGCCTTCGACAAGGTAGCCAAGGCGTTGGGTCTGGGCTATCCCGGTGGCCCCATCATCTCCAAGCTGGCCGAGACGGGCAACCCCAAGGCGATCGATTTTCCTCGCGCGCTTAACAGCAGGGGAGACTATCGTTTCTCGCTTTCGGGTCTTAAAACGGCCGTGACGCTCTACATCGAGCAGGAGACCAAGGCCGGGCGCACGATTCACCTGCCCGATCTGGCGGCTTCGTTTGAGGCAGCCGTCTTTGACGTTCAGTACAAGAAGGCCAAAAACGCCCTGCATGCCACCGGATGCAAGGAATACTGCATCGGCGGCGGCGTCTCGGCTAATCCGCATCTGCGCGAGATGATGATCAAGAAGCTTGGGCGTCAGGGGATCCGCGTGACGGTACCGCCGCTTTCGGCGTGCACCGATAACGCTGCCATGATCGCGGAGGTCGCCCGCCGTAAATTCGACCGAGGTGAAATCTCGCCGTTCGACGTCGACGCCGATCCAAACATGACGCTGTAGCTGGTACGGCGCGGTCCCCGGACGGAGGGGCCGGATATAAGGTTTCCTGCTCTACAGTCCTGCGCAAGACGAAGGCCACATTAAGTGGCCTTCTTTGCGTGCGGAACTCGCGATAAACCTTATATCCGGCCCCTCCGTCCGGGGACCTTTCTGTATCGATATAGCTTCTGAGCTGGTTTGGCGTCGACAACGTCCGGCAAGGTTAGCCAGCTGCGTCGAATTTCCGGCGTGCTTTAGCTGAAAGAAAAAGATGGTGTGCGGAGCTTTGCTCCGCATTTGGGATGGGAGCTCCCGCGGCTCCCGAGGGGCATCTCTCATGCAAAAACTTTTGTTGGGTAAAGTCCGAGGTCAGTGGCGTTTTATACCGAGAATTTCAAAAAAAGTTGAAAATTCATTACAAATTTGCGTTGACTTTAGGTAACTAAAGTTTCATACTGCTTTTCATCCACTGGGGGATGTGAACACGCACGGATCGTTCGCATCATGATTGAAGAGGATTTCTTAGACATGTTCACGCATCAGCTAAACATTATCAGCGTAGTAATTATCTGATGCGGGTTAGCACATACAGCTAGCCCGTACGATAACGGGCGGCTGATGAAGATGAGGGCCGTCGAGCGCAACCGACGGCCCTCATTTTTTATGTCTAGGAAGTTCTTTTTAGAGGAGGAAATGTAATGAACGGAGTTTTGCTCATGGTTGTGGCCGCGGCGGTGCTCGCCTGCGGCTATCTGGGCTACGGCCGCTGGCTGGCCAACAAGTGGGGCGTTGACAAAGAGGCCCTCACGCCGGCCAAGCGCATGAAGGACGGCAAGAGCTTCTCACCCGTCTCCGCCTTTACCGCGTTCTCGCACCAGTTCAGCTCGATCTGCGGTGCTGGCCCTGTCACGGGTACGATCGTCGCCATGGCCTTTGGCTGGCTGCCCGTCGTGCTCTGGGTCCTCGTCGGCGGCATCTTCTTTGGCGCCGTCCACGACTTTGGTGCTCTGTATGCTTCGATGAAGAACAACGGCAAGTCCCTGGCTCAGCTCATCGAGAAGTACATCGGCAAGACCGGCCGTCGCCTGTTCCTGCTGTTCTGCTGGCTGTTCTGCATCATCGTCATCGCCGCCTTCACCGACATGGTCTGCAAGACGTTCATGTTCACCCCGGCCGTTGACGCTTCTGGTGCTGCTACCGGTGCCATCGACTTCACCAAGTCCTATGCCGCCGGCTGCGCTGGTACCATCTCCATCCTGTTCACCTTCGTCGCTATCGCCTTTGGTTGGGCCCAGAAGAAGTTCAACCTCACCGGTGCTACCGAGTTCGTCACCGGCGTGGTCCTCATGGTTCTCATGTTTGCCGTCGGTATGCAGTTCCCGGTCTACCTGGATAAGTTCCAGTGGTTCGCCGTCGTCATGGTCTACCTGGTCTTCGCTGGCGCTATGCCCATCCAGATGCTCAAGACCCCGCGTGACTACCTCACTTCCATCATGATGATCGTCATGATCGTTTGCGCTGTCCTCGGTATCGTCGTCCTGGGTGTTAACGGCCAGGCCACCATCACCGCTCCGGCCTTTACCGGCTTCTCCAGCGCTTCTGGCATGATGTTCCCGGTCCTGTTTGTTTCCGTTGCCTGCGGTGCCCTCTCCGGCTTCCACAGCCTCGTTTCTTCTGGTACCTCCTCCAAGCAGGTCGAGAAGGAGCAGGACGCCGTCAAGGTCGGTTATGGCGCCATGATCGTCGAGTCCTTCGTCGGCATCCTTGCCATCATCGTCGCCGGCATCATGTTCTCCGACATGAACACCGCCGGTACCGGCGCCCTCAACGCCGGCGTCGCTTCCACCCCGTTCCAGATCTTCGCCGCTGGTATCTCCCGCGGTATGCAGGCCTTCGGTGTTGACGGTACGTTCGCTACCGTCTTCATGACCATGAACGTTTCCGCTCTGGCCCTGACCTCGCTCGACGCCGTCGCCCGCATCGCCCGCACCTCGTTCTCCGAGTTCTTTGCCCAGACCAACGACGCCCTGGCCATCGAGTCCAAGGCCGGCTACATGAAGGTTCTCGGCAACCCCTGGTTCGCCACGGTCGTCACCCTGCTTCCCGGTCTCGCCCTCGCCTTTGGCGGCTATGCCAACATCTGGCCGCTCTTTGGTGCTTCCAACCAGCTGCTCGGCGGTATGACCATGATTACCCTCGCCGTGTTCTGCAAGTGCACCGGCCGCAAGGGCTGGATGCTCTACGTGCCCGTCGCCTTCCTGCTCTGCTGCACCTTCACCTCGCTGGTCCAGAGCGCCATGGGCTGCATGACCGCTGTCCAGGCTTACGGCTTCTTCGGCACCATCCCGGCTACCGCCACCACGGCCGCCGTCTCCGTCGCCGCCACCAAGGGCCTGCAGCTCGTTTTCGCCGTCCTGCTGATGGTCCTGGGCCTCATCGTTGCCGTCAACTGTCTCAAGGAGTTCTTCGGCAAGGAGGCCGGCTCCATGCCCGACGAGGAGCCCGAGTGGTCCGAGATGGGCAAGGCCGAGTACGGTCGCGCCGCTGCCGCTGAAGCTCCTGCCGACGCCGAGGCCGCCAAGGCCTAGTCGGTCGGACGGGTTGAATCTCCCATCTATTTGACTCGGAAAGACTGGGTCCGCAATCAAGCGGACCCGGTCTTTTTTCTTGTGAGAACAGGTGGTGCAAGGGCGTTCTCGCAGATGTTTTGCGTGGATAGGCTCGTGCGTTGTACCATATGGACGTATATGTGTGCATATGAAAGGGGCCCCGTGGCCAAGACGGTATATTCCGATAATCAAAACAATGTCGATGCTCTGGCTGAGCGTCTGAGCAGCCAGACATCGCTTTCTGCCGAGCGCGCCAAGCTGGTTGCCTACGACCTGCTCTGCCGCAAGGCGCTCAAGATTAAGTCGAGCGCGCTGGCGCAGATTTTCCGCTCCGTCGATAAGGAATGCGACACCAAGGCGATGCGCGATGAGCTTATCGCGGCAAATATCGTGACCAAGATCGAGGGCAGCGGCATTAACGGGCGCCCGGCGTTCTATACCATCAATGTCGAGATCCGCGATGCCCAGGAGCAGCCTGCCGAGTCCGTCGAAGATTTTGTCGTCGAGGATTCCGCTGACGTGCCTGCTGTGGAAGAAGCTGCTCCGCGTGAGCATGTCGATACCGATGAGTTGCTCGATGAGAACGTCGTGCGTGCCTTTACGGCCAAGGCGGGACGCGGCGGTTTTGGCGGGGGTGGCAAGCGCGATGCGCAGCGCCGCGCCCAGCAGGAGCGCTTCCGTCGTGCCGTTGCTCAAAAGGGTGAGACGGATGCCGAGGCTGTTGAGAACGAGGTTGCTGCCGAGTCGCAGAGGCCCGCGAAGGAGCAAAAGCCCGTGGAGGCCCAGGAGCCCCAGCGTCGCCGTGGTGCCCACTTTAAGGCTGCGCAGCAGGATGTCGCGCATGAGGTTGAAGAGCCTTCCGAGGCTGCAGACGATGTTGAGGAGTCTGCCAAGAAGGCTCCGGGTTCATGCCGTCCCGGGCGTGGTTTTGCGAGGCGCGCGTATCCCGTAAGGCGTCAGGAGAAGGGCGAGCCGGCTTCGCCCGCTCAGGCCGAGAAGGCCGAACAAACCGAGAAAACCGTTGAGCCGGCGACTCGCGAGCAGCAACCTTCCGAGTCGCAGCCTGCGGCTGACGCTGAGGTCAAAGCTCAACAGACCGCTGATAAGCAGGCGGGGGAGAGCACCTCAGGCAAGCCCCGTCGTCGTCACCGCGGCGGTCGTGGCTCAAATGCCGAGGCCGCGGCCGAGAAGGCAGCGACACAAAACGGAGATGAGAAGGCCGAGACTCCGGTGGATCAGGTCAAGCGCCAGCCGGCGAAGGAGGCCAAGTCCGATCGTCCGCAAAAGCGCTCGTCTGCGCCCAAGCAGAAACGTAATACCCGGGCAGATTCCAAGCGTAAGCCTCATGCACAGGCTGAGCCTGCCGCGGCTGATAGTGCTACCCAGCAGCCCGAGTCGGCCGTCCACGGCGAGGTATCGGCGTTTGCCCTTGCCCGCGTTTTGGGCAGGCAGCTGCTCAAAGTTGTCCCTACGCCTACGGCGCTCTCTAAGATCAAGGAGCAGCAGACACAGATCGTAAAGGTCGAGGGCAAGGACGGCAAAAAGGCTCCGCAGCGCACTCAGCACAACGAGATGTCCAACCGCAAGATTGCCGAGGAAATCGCAATCATCCAGGCTTGGATCGAGCAGAACCGAGGTGCCGATACGCCGGTTGCCTCGCGCCGCCAGCGTGCCTACCAGATCTTTAACGATGAGAAGGCTTTTGACGGCAAGCACGGTGAGCGCCTAATAAGGCGCATGACCGAAAAGGGCGTCAGCATGCAGGCGATCAAGGTCGCCCCCAACCGCCCCGTGCACTTTACGGGTTTCTTTACGCTGGGCGCCGATAAGCCGTTCATTATGGTCGAGAACCTGGACACCTATGACGAGATCGTCAAGCTGCTGCGTGGCCGCAAGCACGCCAAGCTCTTTGGCATCAAGGTGGGCGGCGTGATTTTTGGCGGCGGATGCAAAGCGAGCGTCTCGCATGCCCTGGACGATTATCTGGCCGAGATCGGCTATCGCTTTAACTACGTCTACTACGTGGGCGATATCGACCGCGAGGGCGCGCGCATCGTCGAGCAGGCTCGCAATGCCAATGTGGTTGAGATTCGCCTGCATGCCGGCATGTACCGCGCCATGCTCGCCGAGCACAAGCGTCGCGTGAAGGCCGGCGGAGAGTGCGAGCCCGCGGCTGCCAACCAGGGCGTGCCGCAGAACTTGGCGGCGACGATCAAGGATCTGCCCATGGTCACGCGCGTGCAGTTCCGCAATGTGCTGCGCGAGGGCGGGCGCATTCCGCAGGAGATTCTGATGACCGCCGACTATCGGGATGGCGACTCGGGAAGCTTCGACCGCATGCTGAATAATTAGTTCCGCCGGCCCGGGAGAGCGGGGACACCGACTTAGGTTTCCTGCTCTACAGTCCTGCTCACGACGGAGGCCACATTAAGTGGCCTCCTGTTCGTGCGGAACTCGCGATAAACCTAAGTCGGTGTCCCCGCTCTCCCGGGCCGGCGGCTACTTGGTTGTCGCAGACGGCTCGCTTTTCGGAACTGGGCTGATATTTTCTAGATGTAAGGCGCTCTTGGTTCTAATGGGCTTGGGGCGCCTGTCTTTTGAGGGTGGATTTTTGGGACATGCCTGAAAATCTACCTTTTGCAACTTCTCGTCCTGCGCGAGAAGTTTCGGCTTGGCTGGAAAGTCGAGATGCGGGGAGCCCGTTACTGATATGGGACGGAGGGATTCCGCGTCCGCCTTTTCGGCGGCCGCGCCCCGCTGCGTCGCTTCGCTCCTTGCGTGCTGCGCTAGAAAACGCTTCGCGTTTCCTCAGCTCCGCACCCTTGCGGGTTCGAATCCCTCCGCTTGCCCACAAGAAAGCGCCCTGGGCCGTTATGGGCTTAGGGCGCTCAGTTTTAATGGCTGGGACGGAGGGATTCGAACCCCCAACAGCCGGCACCAAAAACCGGAGTTCTACCGTTGAACTACGTCCCAATGTGTGGTGTTGCCCAAAAGCAACTCGTCTAGTTTACCTAATCTGCGAGGGCATCGCAAACACCATCGAGCAGGCGTACCGCGAGCGTCTGGGCGTCGCTGGCGGTAAAGGTGCCGTTGTAACGCGTCATGCCGGTGAGCTCGATGCGAATTCGTGCCGGCTTTTGCTGTGCGGCGACATTGGCGGTACGGATGCGCTGGGCCAGGTTGTGGCACTCGGCGAGGGCGATCGTGGCGCGCGGGGCGGCGTCTGCAGGCAACCCGTCGCTTGCAATCTCGAGCACCAGGTCGACATCGGTCGGAACCTCGGAATCGCAAAGCATCATGCCGCTGCTGTCGGTCGTCGCCGTGGCGATGTTCCACATGCGCGATGCTACGCTGCGCGCGATAGGGTCCTCGCCGATGACGGCAATCTGGAAACGCTCGAGCACGTTGGCGGCGCGCGCAAAACCGATGCGAGACTCGGCTTCGGTGACCGAGGGCTTGCCCTCCCACACATGGTGCAGGCGGTTGATGTAGGCGTAGGTGTCCTGGAAGGCCATGCCGTCGGCAAACAGGCCGACATTTTCCTGGAACTGCTGCAGGGCGGCCTCGGTATGCGGACCAAAGTAGCCGTCGTCCTCGCCGCAGGCAAAGCCCAAAACGTTGAGAGCGCGCTGCAGGGCCTGCACATCGGCGCCATGGAAATTGGGCATGCGCAGATACAGGGTGCGGTCGCCCAGCTTATACGAGGCGTCGACCAGGGCGCTCCAACAGGGGATATCGACGGCATGACCGGCAGCAAGGCCGCTGTCGAGCCTGAAGGTGCTGACGGCCTGCTCGGTGGTGGTGCCAAAGCGCTTGTCGACAACCTCGGCGTCATCGATTGTATAGCCGAGCTGCAGAAGGCGGGACTGAACATCCTCGACGGCTGCTCCCTGCATGCCCGTGGTAATAGGTTCCATGAACGAACCCCTTTCGGCGTACGATTCGTACTATTTTGAGCGCGTGTCGGATAGACAACGCGAGACAATGCATAAACATGCACTCAACAGTGTAGCAACTTGTACCCAAACGCGCTGCCCACAGGTTTTGTGACCCCCGCTAGTTGAGGCGCTCCACAAAGAAATCTGCCATGGAGAGGAACAGTTCGCGTGCGTGCGGGTCAAGCTCAACGTTCTCGATGGCAGCCTTGGCTTTTGCGGTCAGGTCCAGCGCGTAGGCGTGAGCATATTCGATGGAGCCGGTCTGCTGGAAGATCTCCACGGCGCGCGCGAGCTGCGCGGGGTCCTCGGTGCCCGAGGAAAGGATTGCCTCGACCTCGTCGTGATGGCGCTCATCAGACAGGGCGTGCACGGCAACGAGCGTGCGTTTACCCTCGGTGATGTCGGTGCGGAAGTCCTTGTTGGCGGCCTCTTTGGTGCCGATCAAGTTGAGCAGGTCGTCTTGAATCTGGAAGGCAAGGCCCGTGTGCAGCCCAAAGGCGCGCAGTGCCTCAATCTGCTCTTCGCTGCCGCCGCCGATAATGGCTCCGGCGGCAAGCGGCGTCGCTCCGCTGTAGTACGCGGTCTTGTGCGTCGCCATGTCCAGATAATCGTCGACCGAAATGTCAAAGCGCCCGTCGCGGACCCAGCCCAGGTCGAGCGCCTGGCCCTCGATGGTACGGACGATCATCTCGGTAAGCTCGTGGAGCACGCGAAGCTTCACGTCTGCGTTGAGTGTGGGGTCGTCGAGAACCGTCTTGGTGACCATGGTGAGCGCCAGGTCACCGCAGTTGATGGCAAGACCGGTACCCTCGGTAAGGTGCATGCAGGGCTTGCCGCGACGAATCTGCCCGTTGTCGGCGATGTCGTCGTGGATGAGTGCGCCCGACTGAAAGTGCTCGATGGCCGCCGCGGCGCTGCGGGCGCTTTCGAAGCTTCCGCCCACCGCGGTGGCGGCGAGCATGCAGATGAGCGGGCGGTGGCGTTTGCCGGCGTTGGCCGTAAAGGCCGAAAGTGGTGCGTACAGGTAGCGCTCGATATCGGCGGAAGTCGCCTGTCCGTCAAAGAACGTGGCCAGATAGTCGTTAATCTGGTCAAAGTGCTGGGCTAAAAAGCTGGTAAACGGACTGGACACGGGTTCTCGCATTCTTTGATAGGTTGCATCGTTGCATTATGCAGACAACATATTGCCACATTAGGGCGTCGAGCGCGGCGGTTGAAGACGATTGGTCCATGCGGCCGCAAGTGCAGTAGGGGCTTGGCTAGATAAGCCCAAAGTGTTCGAGCGCGGTGACGACGCCGTCGTGGTCGATGCTGTCGGTGACATAGTCGGCCTTTTCCTTGAGGAAGTCCGGTGCATTGCCCATGGCGATGCCGACGTCGACGGCGTTCATCAGCGAGATGTCATTGCTGGCATCACCGATGCCATACACCGTTCCATGGTTGGGGTCGAGAGCGTCGAGTACGGACTGGATACCCTCGCGCTTGGTACATTCGCGAGGCGAAATCTCGGTCACTTCGAGCTCGAGCTCGTTAAAGCAGAGCAGCGGCTCAAACGTTTGATCCTGAGCGATGCGGTTGGCAAGCGACGTGGACATTAAGATCTTGTAGGCGCTGTAATGTTGCAGCTGCGTAATTGCATCGCCCACGGTGCGGGCATATCCGGGGGCGTCGGGCGCATCGGCACCCATGCGAACGACGCCATTGAGTCCCTCAAAACGAATCACTTCGTCCGATTGCTCAAGAATGGGAGCAAGACGCTGCAGCATACCGGGCGTCATCGCCAAATCGCGGATCACGTGTCCCTCAAGTTCGACATAGCCACCCGCGAGGCAGACGATGCCGGTCCAGGGCAGATCGAGCAGCTTTGGATGGATGCAGCTCAGCGTGCGCCCTGTGCAGATAAACGCCATATTGCCCTTGGCGACAAAATTACGGATGGCTTGCGAGACCGCTTCATTGGGATAGGGGGAGAGGTCTCGCTCGCTCTCGGGAAGCTCTTGTGCCACTCGAGGGTCTTGCCAGGCGAGTGTTCCGTCGATATCGAAGAAGCAGATATCGCCGCGCTTATGGGCTGCGCTGGCGGCAGGGGAGGCCGAGGTGGTGGGCACAAATCCCGGCTCGAGGCCCATGATCTGGTCAAAATGCTCTTTAACGCGGGGAACGGAGATGCCGATAATCACCTGGGCGGTCTTGCCCGTAATGATGAGGCCCTTGGCGCCCACCGCGACAAACGACGCGTTATCTGCAACGATGGAAGGGTCTGCGACCTCGACGCGCAGGCGCGTGGCGCAGTTGGTTGCGCCCACGATATTGCCAACGCCACCTAAAAGCTGAATTACCCGCTCAGCGAGGACGTGATCTTGATCGGATTGAATACTGACCTCGCCATTGGGAGATTGCTCTTTGGCAAAGCCGCTTCCCGTTAAACGATCGATTGCCGCGCGATTGGAGACATGATCCTCGCGGCCCGGCGTCTTAAGGTCATAGACCAAGATGAGTGCTCGAAAACTAACAAAAAAGATGAGGCTAAAGGCAAGACCGATACCGAGCGCCAAAAGGTAGGAGCCGGCATGCATTCGCATGAGTGGGATGAAGTTGAAGGCCGTCATTTCCATGAGACCGCCCGAGAAGATGCCGACGATACCGAAGAAGTTCATGGTCATGGCAAGGCAGGAGGATAGGACGGCGTAGAGCAAAAAGAGTCCAGGATAGGTGAACATAAAGAGAAACTCGAGCGGCTCGGTGACACCGCAGACCACCGAGGCGACGATGGCGGGCAAAAGGATGACCTTAAGGCCGGCGCGGCGTTCGGGTTTGGCGGTGAAATAGAATGCTGCCGCGATGGCGGGAAGGCCAAAGAGCTTGCCCCAGCCGGTGGCGGTAAAACCTGCCCAGGGCGCAAGTTCATTTAAAGGGCGCGTGCTATGGGAGAGAATGGGGAGCAGGTTGGTCCACGTGGCGTAAATACCGTCGTGAATGACCAGATTGTCGTAATAGATGGGCATATAGAGCAGGTGGTGCAGCCCCATGGGCTCGAGTGCTCGCTCCAAAAACACAAAGATGCCCACGCCGAAGGGGCCGACGCCCGCAAGTGCGTGGCGCAGCGTTTCGGTCACGGCGTATGCGAAGGGCACGATGGCGGCCGAGATGGCGGCAAGGGCAAACACGGCAAAAAAGCTGATGAGGTAGACCAGCGAGGAACCCGAGAAGGTGCCGAGCCAATCGGGAACCTTGGCATCGTAGAAGCGGTCATGGATGGCGACGACGGTTGCCGATACCGCCAGCGGGCCGATAATGCCGGTGTCGAGCGTCTTGATGCCGTCGATGACGGTGATACCGCTGGCGGGGGTCAAAGATGATGGGTACTTAAGCCCAAGGTTGTCTCCGCTCAGCTTAATGATCTCGCTCAAAAAGAAGCAATAGGCAAAATAGGCCACGAGTGCCTCGAGGCAGCAGCGTGCCGGTTGCTTTTGGGCAAGACCGATAGGCAGCGCTACGGCAAAAAGGAGCGGGAGACGTTTAAAGACCGTCCACGAGCCGCGCTGGATGATGGTCCAGAAAACGTACCAAGGGGTTCCGTATACGGCGAGGTCACCGACGATGTCTACGGTCGTGGCGAGGGCGGAGATGCCGACCATGAGGCCTGATATAGAAAACAGCATGGCGGGCGCGAACATTGCCCCGCCAAAGCGTTGGATTTTCTGCAGCATAATATGCCTTCCGGATGCAACATGCTGTGCGAGCAAGAACGTTTAAACAATGAACTCATTGTAGAGGACTGGCTGCTTGCCGCATTGACGGTTTTGATTCGGTCCGATTTGGGTTTCGGGGGAACCGTCGACGGTAAATAATCCGTACTTTACCGATAATCGGTTTAAACAACTTTAAGAAATGCTATCGTGCCTAGCCATACATATTCATTAGAGGTGAAGTTATGCCAAAAGCGATTTACGAAGGAATCTACCGCGAGATCCGTTCGCGCATCATTAACGGGACCTATGCGTTTCAGGAGATGCTGCCAACCGAAGCCGAGCTGACCGCGGAGTTTGGCTGCACGCGCAATACCGTTCGACGCGCCTTGAGCATGCTGGCCGACCAGATGTTTGTGCAGCCTATACACGGCAAGGGCGTGCGCGTTATTTGGCTTAAGGGCGAAACCGACATGCTGGGCGCACTCGAAGAGGTTGAGTCGTTTGGCGAGTTCGCAAAACGCAACAATGCCGTCGCATCGACCGAGGTCAAGTCTTTTGAACATTTGATTTGCACTGAGCAACTGTCGCGCCGCCTTGGCTTTAAGGTGGGCGAGGAGCTGATTCGCGTCGTGCGTGTCCGAAGCCTCAACGGCAGCGCGCGCCAGGTGGACCACGGCTACTTTTTGGAGTCGATCGCCAAGGGCCTGACCCCCGAGATTGCGGCAAGCTCTATCTACGACTATCTGGAGCACAAGCGTGGCGTCAAAGTGATGGCGAGCCGCCGTACGGTGAGCGTCGAGCTTGCCAACGATGAGGACTGCAGCTACTTGGACCTTGGCAAGTACAACTGCGTCGCCGTTATGGAGAGCCAGTCGTACACCTCGGACGGCATCTTATTTGAGGTGACGCATGCCCGCACGCATCCCGAGATCTTCCACTACCGCGTCAACTCCAAGCGATAGCCGGCTAGCTCGCAGCCTGACGAGACTCATGTCCTCAAAGAGAAAACGCCCGGTCAAACCGACGATGCATCGGCTTGACCGGGCGTTTTCTCTGCATTCGATAACAAGTAATTGTTTATACAAAACTTGTCAAGTATCAAGTTGAAATTACCGTTCACCGAAGTTTTTCTACCGCTCTAGTAATACTTGTTCAAACAACTAGCCAAATAGCGTATTGTACAAATCAGCAAAAGGGGCAAAGTCCCCGAGCCAATCTCCGAAGGCGGCGGCAAAGGGTGCCGCCACGGTGTGAAAGGGTGGATTGTAATGAAGAACGAAATGAGCAGAAGGCAGTTCCTGGGCTTCGCTGGCTCCGCGGCTGCGGTTCTTGGTCTGGGTCTCGTGGGCTGTGGTGGTTCTGCCGGCTCCGGCTCCTCTGCTTCTGGTGACGCTGCCGAGGTCTACTTCCTCCAATTTAAGCCTGAGGTCGACAAGGAGTGGAAGGAGATCGCCAAGGCGTACAAGAAGGAGAAGGGCGTCGAGGTCAAGATCGTGACCGCCGCCTCCAACACCTACGAGGAGAAGCTCAAGTCCGAGATGTCCAAGAGCTCCGCTCCGACGCTGTTCCAGGTCAACGGCCCCACCGGCCTTAAGAACTGGAAGGACTACTGCGCCGATCTTTCCGACACCAAGCTCCGCGGTGAGCTCATCGACGACTCCCTGGCGCTGCAGTCCGACGGCAAGGATCTGGGTATCGACTGGGTTCAGGAGAGCTACGGCATCATCTACAACAAGGAGCTCCTCGAGAAGGCCGGCTACAAGGCCGAGGACATCAACTCCTTCGACAAGCTGAAGGCTTGCGCCGATGACATCCAGGCCCGCAAGGACGAGCTCGGCGTTGACGGTGCCTTCACTTCCGCCGGCATGGATGACTCCTCCAGCTGGCGCTACACCACGCACCTCGCCAACCTCCCGCTCTACTACGAGTTCGAGAAGGAGCACAATCAGGAGGACGACGAGATCAAGGGCGAGTATCTCGACAACTTTAAGCAGATCTTCGACCTGTATATCACCGACTCCACCTGCGATCCTTCGCAGCTCGCCTCCAAGACCGGTGACGACGCCACCAACGAGTTCGCAACCGGCAAGGCCGTCTTCTACCAGAACGGCTCTTGGGCCTACGCCGACCTCACCAAGGCCGGTATGACCGACGACCAGCTCGGCATGCTGCCGATCTACATCGGCGTCGACGGCGAGGAGAACCAGGGCCTGTGCTCCGGCGGCGAGAACTACTGGTGCGTCAGCTCCCAGGCTTCCGAGGATGCCCAGAAGGCCACCGAGGACTTCATGTATTGGTGCGTCACTTCTGACACCGCCACCAGCATCATCGCTGACAAGATGGGTCTGACCGCCCCGTTCAAGAGCGCTAAGGAGACCACCAACGTCTTCTCGCAGCAGGCCGTTGCTATGGCCAAGGACGGCAAGAAGACCGTCGCTTGGGACTTCGTTTACATCCCCTCCGAGGAGTGGAAGAAGAACCTCAAGCAGGCTCTCATCGCTTATGCTGCCGACAACACCAAGTGGGACGGCGTCAAGAACGCCTTCGTCGATGGCTGGAAGACCGAGAAGGCTGCTTCCGAGTAAGCAGTTGCTGCCCAAGCTATCTGATTAGCGACAGGGGGCGGGCAGACGTAGGTTTGCCCGCCCCCTGCATATTGAAAGGACCCTTCTATGGGCAAAGCACTCAAGCGCTGGTGGCCGCTCTTTATGCTGCCCACGTGCCTGGCGTTTATGATCGGGTTCGTGATTCCCTTTATCCAGGGTTTCTATCTCTCGTTCTGCCAGTTTATTACCATCAATAACGCGCACTTTGTCGGTATCGAGAACTACGTGCGCGCGCTGTCCGATCCGCAGTTCTCCACGTCGTTCTTCTTTACCGTGGCGTTTGCCTTCCTGTCGACGGTGCTCATCAACGTGATCGCGCTGGCCATCGCGCAGGCGCTCACCCGCAAAGCGCTCAAGGGCACCAACATCTTCCGTACGATCTTCTTTATGCCTAACCTGATCGGCGGCATCGTGCTGGGCTACATTTGGCAGATTCTGATCAACTGCCTGCTCTCCAACGTGGGCGCCCAGCTCATCGCCCTTAACTCTGCTGCTGGCTTCTGGGGCCTTATCATCCTGACCCTGTGGCAGCAGGTCGGCTACATGATGATCATCTACATCGCCGGTCTGCAGTCCATCCCGTCTGACTACATCGAGGCCGCCAAGGTCGATGGCGCTACGGCATGGCAGACGTTTTGGAAGGTTAAGATCCCCAACCTGATGCCGACCATCACCATCTGCCTGTTCCTGTCCATCACCAACGGCTTTAAGCTGTTCGACCAGAACCTCGCCCTTACCGGTGGCGCCCCGGCGCACTCCACCGAGATGCTCGCCCTGAACATCTACAACACGTTCTATTCGCGTGCTGGCATCGCATGGCAGGGCATCGGTCAGGCCAAGGCAGTTATCTTCTGCATCCTGGTTGTCGCTATTTCTATGATCCAGCTTAAGGCCACGAGGTCCAAGGAGGTGCAGCAGTAATGAAACGCGATAAGGCTATCAACCGCGCGCTCTCGATCTTCTTTACGATTCTGTCGCTCGCATGGATCTACCCCGTGTTCATGATTGCGCTCAATTCCTTTAAGAAAGCGACCGCAATCAGCACCACCACGGCGTTCGATCTGCTCACGCCCGAGACGTTCAACGGCCTCGCAAACTACGTGCACGCTCTGAACGAGCAGGGCTTTGCCTCGGCGTTTATGTACTCGCTCATCATCACGGTCACGTCGGTCGTGCTGATTCTGGTGTGCTGCTCCATGTGCGCTTGGTACGTGGTGCGCGTCAACAGCAAGATCTCGAACTTCTTCTATTACCTGTTCGTCTTCTCGATGGTCGTACCGTTCCAGATGCTCATGTTCACGCTGTCCAACCTCGCGGACCGCATCGGCTTTAACACGCCGTTTAACATCTGCTTCATCTACCTTGGTTTTGGCGCGGGCCTCGCGGTCTTTATGTTCGCCGGCTTTGTAAAGAACATCCCGCTCGAGATCGAAGAGGCGGCCATGATCGACGGCTGCAACCCGGTCCAGGTGTTCTTTAAGATCGTCCTTCCCATTATGAAGCCCACCTATCTTTCGGTCGGTATCCTTGAGACCATGTGGGTCTGGAACGACTATCTGCTGCCCTACCTTACGCTCGACTCCACCAAGTACAAGACCATTCCTATCTTGATCCAGTACTTCCGTGGCGGCTATGGCCACGTCGAGCTCGGCCCCATGATGGCATGCATCATGATGGTCGTCATCCCCATCGTCATCATGTACATCTTCTGCCAGAAGTACATCATTGACGGCGTTGTGGCAGGTGCCGTCAAGGGCTGATGCCGTAACTGTTTTGCAAGTTTTGGCGGCGCCCCTCAGCGCGGCGCCGCGTATCGAAAGGTAAAGACATGGCCGAGATCGTTCTCAAACATGTTCAGAAGGTGTATCCCAACAACGAGTCAAAAAAGAAGGGCTTCTTTGGCAAAAAGAAGAAGACCGAGGAGAAGAAGCACAACCTTAAGGTTACCGAGGACGGTGTGCTTGCTGTAGAGGACTTCAACCTCACCGTTCACGACCAGGAGTTCATCGTCCTCGTTGGCCCCTCTGGCTGCGGTAAGTCCACGACGATGCGCATGATCGCCGGCCTGGAGGACATCACCTCGGGCGATGTGCTCATCGATGGCAAGCGCGTCAACGACGTCGCTCCCAAGGACCGCGACATCGCCATGGTGTTCCAGAGCTATGCTCTGTATCCCAATATGACGGTGTACGAGAACATGGCGTTTACGCTCGAGCTCAAGAAAGTCCCCAAGGACGAGATCGACCGCAAGGTCCGCTCCGCTGCCGAGATCCTGGGTATTACCGAGTACCTCGACCGTAAGCCCAAGGCGCTTTCGGGCGGTCAGCGTCAGCGCGTCGCCATCGGCCGAGCCATCGTGCGTGACCCCAAGGTCTTCCTGATGGACGAGCCGCTGTCCAACCTGGACGCCAAGTTGCGTAACCAGATGCGCGCCGAGCTCATTAAGCTGCGTCACGAGATCAAGGGTACCTTCATCTACGTTACCCACGACCAGACCGAGGCTATGACCCTCGGCGACCGTATCGTGGTCATGAAGGACGGCGTCGTCCAGCAGATCGCCACGCCGCAGGAGGTCTTCAACCATCCCGCGAACATCTTCGTCGCCGGCTTCATCGGCGTGCCGCAGATGAACTTCTTCGATGCCCAGCTGGTGCGCTCGGGCAACGGCTTTACCGTCAAGACCGAGGATATGAACGTGGCGCTCGCCCCCGAGACTTGCGCACGGCTTGCCCTCAACTGGGACGGCGGCGACGTGAAGGAGATTACGGCCGGCGTGCGTCCCGAGCAGATCCTGCTTGCCGACAAGGGCGAGGAGGGTGCGCTCCAGGGCACCGTCGAGGTGACCGAGCTCATGGGCTCGACCGAGCATGTCCACGTGACCGCTCCCGACGGCCAGTTTGTCCTGATTATCCCCGTCGTCGACCTCGAGGCCAAGGGCGCGCTCAAGGCGGGCGACCCCATCTGGTTCAAGTTCGAGAAGAACGCGACCCACCTCTTCGATAAGGTCTCTGGCAAGAACCTTATCTAGGCCCGGTGCATCCAGACCCTCCCTTTGGGCGACTGCGGTATTGCCATCCTTTTGCCGCGGTCACATATAAGGCTTCCCTCCCGTCCACTGGGCGAGAGGGGAGCCTTTCTTTGTGTTGGGGCTGTCTGGCCGGTCGTTTGTCTCGATCTGTAACAGGTGGGGCCGATTTCGGACGTTAGATGTTACAGATCGAGACGGTTCCGCTGAGCTAACCATTTCATCTAAATCTGTAACACCAAAGACGAATTTCAGCTGCTAGATGTTACAGATTGAGATAAACCCAAGGGGAGGGGCCGGTATGTCTCAATCTGTAACAGCTGGGACCGTTTTGGTTGAGTAGTTGTTATGGATCGAGATTGTTTGGCCGAGTCGGATCACAGGGTAACGTGCGGGCACAAAAAACGGAGCCGCGTTGCCGTGGCTCCGTTTTCAAGAGGATGGGCGATGAAACCGAATTAGCTCAGGTGCCAGATCTCGTCGTTGTACTGGGAGATCGTGCGGTCGGACGAGAAGGTGCCGGCGTTGGCGATGTTGATCAGCGCCTTGCGCATCCAAGCGTCCTGGTCCTCGTAGTCGGCCAGCACGCGCTCCTTGGTCTGGATGTACTCCTCAATGTCGAGTAGAGCCATAAACCAGTCCTTGCCCATGATGTCGTCGTGCAGGCGCTGCAGGCGCTCGGCGTTGCCGGTCGCCATAAAGGCGGGGTTGGTGATGAAGTCCACCAGCAGCTTGATGCCGGGCTTGCGGTAGAGCGCGCCGGCGTCATAGGTGCCGTCGGCGTAGAGCTGCTCGACCTGCTTGGACGAGGCGCCAAAGGTATAGATGTTCTCGTCGCCGACAAGCTCGGCAATCTCCACGTTGGCACCGTCGAGCGTGCACAGGGTCAAAGCGCCGTTGAGCATGAACTTCATGTTGGAGGTGCCGCTCGCCTCCTTGGAGGCCAGGCTGATCTGCTCGGAGATGTCAGCAGCGGGGATCACGCGCTCGGCAGCGGTGACGTTGTAGTTCTCGATCATGACAACCTGCAGGTAGGGAGCCACGTCGGGGTCGTTTGCAATCCACTGGGACAGCGTCAGGATCAGGTGAATGATGTCTTGGGCGATAGTGTAGGCAGGGGCCGCCTTGCCGCCAAAGATGATGGTGACGGGATGCTTAGGTCTGTTGCCGTTCTTGATATCGAGGTACTTCCAGATGATGTAGAGCGCGAGCATCTGCTGGCGCTTGTACTCGTGGATGCGCTTGACCTGGACGTCGATGATGGCGTTGGAGGGAATGGTCACGCCCTGCTCGAGCGCCATGAACTGGCGCATGATGGCCTTGGCCTCGGCCTTGGTGGCGGCCAGGCGCTCAAGAACATCTTTGTCGTCAACGAACTCGGCAAGCTTACTCAGGTCGCCGGTGCTGCGCCAATCGGTGCCGATCACATCGTCGAGCAGGCTGGCGAGCGCGGGGTTGGCGCCATGGATCCAACGGCGGAAGGTGATGCCGTTGGTCTTGTTGGAGAACTTCTCGGGGTAGATCTCGTAGAACGGATGAAGCTCGGTATCCTCCAGGATCTTGGTGTGCAGCGCGGCGACGCCGTTGATGGAGAAGCCAAAGTGGATGTCCATGTGGGCCATGTGGACGGTGTCGTATTCGTCGATGATGGCGACGCGTGGGTCGTCGTGCTCGGCCTTGGCGATCTCATCGAGCTTGACGATAATGTCGGCGATGGCAGGGGAGACCTTTTGCAGGCTGGCGAGCGGCCACTTCTCGAGGGCCTCGGCAAGAATCGTGTGGTTAGTGTAGGCGACCATGGACCGTACGATGGTCACGGCCTCGTCAAACTCGATGTCGTGCTCGGTGGTGAGCAGGCGAATGAGCTCGGGAATGACCATGGTGGGGTGCGTGTCATTGATCTGGACTACGGCGTAGTCGGCCAGGTCGTGCAAGTTGCTGCCGCGCTCGATGGCCTCGTCGATCAGGAGCTGGGCGGCGTTGCTCACCATGAAGTATTCCTGGTAGATGCGAAGCAGGCGGCCCTGCTCGTCGGAATCATCCGGATAGAGGAACAAGGTGAGGTTCTTGGCGATCTCGGTCTTGTCGAAGTCGATGGAGCTGCCGGGGACCAGGCCGTCGTCGACACTTGCCAGGTCGAACAGGCGTAGGCGGTTCTTGGTGGGCTGGCCATAACCGGGTACATCGATGTTGACGAGCTTGGAAGTAACGGCAAAATCACCGAACTCGACGGTGTAGGAGCGGTCGTCGTCGACTAGGATGTCCTGCTCACCGAGCCACTCGTCGGGGACGGCCTTCTGCTGGTTGTCGACAAAGCGCTGGCGGAACAGGCCGTAATGGTAGTTGAGGCCCACGCCATCGCCGGTCAAGCCCAGCGTGGCGATGGAATCCAGGAAGCATGCGGCCAGACGGCCCAGGCCGCCGTTGCCGAGCGACGGTTCGACCTCGAACTCCTCGATCTTGTTGAGGTCGTGGCCCGCGGCGGTGAGCTGGTCCTTAACCTCGTCATAGATGCCAAGGTCGATCATATTGTTGATGAGCAGCTTGCCGATCAAAAACTCGGCAGAGATGTAGTAGAGCTTTTTCTTGCCGTTGTTGAGAGGACAGGCGGCAGAGCGCTCCTGCACGAGCTTGGCCAGCAGCTTATAAATACGACGGTCATCGAGCTGCTCGAGCGAGGTGCCAAAGGACTGCTCGGCAAGATCCGCAAGATTGATACGGGGCATGTTTCCTCCTGTGATGGGTTGATTACATGTCAGAAATTCAAAAGAAGCCCGCGCGAGGGATTGGAGTGGCCTCGCGCGGGGAAAACGGACGCGTCCGCACGATGGGGTGGGGTCGGGCGCGGTGGCTCCTATTGGGGAAGCTCAATTTCGTCTTCCGACGGGATGCGGAAGTAGGTCTCGGTCCAGCCGGTGAGCTTGTGCTCGAGCTCGCGGGTGATGGCGCCATCGAGCATGCGCCAGGTCCAGTTGCCGCCCATGGTGGCGGGAGTGTTGATGCGCGCCTCGTTGCCCAGGTTGAGCAGGTCCTGCATGGTGTAGATGCAGGTATCGCTTACGCTGGCGGCGATGGCGCGGTTGAGTGCATCGGCCATGGGCTCGCCTGCCTGCTGGTGGGTGTACAGGGCCGCCTGCTCGCGCTGACGCGGGGTGGCCGTTCCCTCAAACCAACCGCGCGCCGTCTCGTTGTCGTGTGTGCCCACATAGGCGACGGTGTTGGCAATGTAGTTGTGCGGCAGGTAGTACGAGTTGGTGCCCTCAAAGGCGAACTGCAAGATCTTCATGCCGGGGAAGCCCGAGTTGTCGCGCATGTCGATGACGCCGGGGGTGAGGAAGCCCAGGTCTTCGGCGATGATGGGCAGCGTGCCGAGCTTTTCCTCGAGCGTCTTGAAGAACTTGAGGCCGGGGCCCTGCGTCCACGAACCGTAGGACGAATCGGGTGAGGAGAACGGCACCTCCCAATAGGCCTCGAAGCCGCGGAAGTGATCCAGGCGGATGACATCGTACATGTCGAGGGCGGCGCGGATACGGCCCTCCCACCAGGAGAAACCGTCGGCTTCCATGGCGTCCCAGTCGTAGATGGGATTGCCCCAGTACTGGCCGGTGGCCGAGAACTGGTCGGGCGGCGTGCCGGCGACACTCACAGGATTACCGGCGGCGTCGATCTTAAAGAGCTCGGGCGTGGCCCACATCTCGACGGAGTCGCGCGAGACATAGATGGGCAGGTCGCCGATGATGAGGATATCGCGCTCGTTGGCATAGGCCTTGAGGCGGCTCCACTGACGATTGAAGAAGTACTGCGTCATCTGGTGGTAGAGCATGCGCGCGGGATGGGCGGCGCAGACCTTGGCAGAAGCCTCGCCGCGGGTACGGAGCTCTGCGGGCCACTCCCAAAAGGCCTTGAGACCGCACTCCTCCTTGACGGTCATGAACTCGCAGTAGGGGATGAGCCAGTCTTCGTTTGCTTGGACAAAGTCGTCGAAGTCGGCCGGCTTGTCGGCGGCAAAGCGCTCGGCGGCGCGGTCGAGAATCTGACGACGGCCACCAAAGATGGCACCATAGTCGACATTGCTGGGGTCGGAGCCCAGGTACACGCCGTCGATATCGCACTGCTCCAGATAGCCGGCCTCGATAAGCTCGGCAAAGTCGATGAAATTGGGGTTGCCCGCACGGGCCGAGAACGACTGATAGGGCGAGTCGCCATAGCTCGTTGTCGTAAGGGGGAGAATCTGCCAGTAATGTTGTTTGCACGAGGCGAGGAAATCGACAAAGTCATAGGCGTTCCAGCCAAAGCCGCCGATACCGTAAGGTCCGGGCAATGACGAAACGGGCATCAGAACGCCGCTTGCACGCTCCATGGATGCACTCACCGTCCTTTTGAATAAGGGGCTGCGCCGTAGATGGATAGACGGCTCGTCCCGAGTTTCCATTGCTATTGTCCCTATTGTAGAACATGTTGTTTAAACATGTATAGAGAGAATGAAAAAGTTGCCGACTTTCGGTGAATGGTAGTGCGCCATAGACGATATGAGTTGAACATTGGGAGCTCCTCCCCTTGCGGCTCTTTTGTGGGTCGGGCGACAATGGTCGTCGTCATTAAAGACCGGCTGCCAGCCAGGTTGCAACAATGCAAGAAGGGTTCACATTCAGTTGGCCGTTGACACAAACAATCGCGCGAAGACCTCGTCTTCTTCGGTAAGTCCAGGCGCGGCAAGACGCGCATGGCAGTCGCCCTCACGATGCGCGCGGTCGCCGCGGACATGTCGGTCAGGTTCTGGCAGACCGCGCAGCTGGTTCTCGAGCTCGGCAACGCGAAGCGCAAGGGAACGCTGTCGAAACTGTTGAACGACGTGTCGCCCGCGAGGCTGCTCGTGCTCGACGAGTTCGTCTACGTCCCCTGCGACGTAGACGGTGCGAGGGTTCTCTACCAGGTCATTTCCGTCCATGTAGTGCTCGTAGGCCGCGGCGTCGTCGGGCTCGTCGAAGGAGAGGGACTCCGTCCAGTCCCAGTAGGCCCCCGTCCAGGCGCCCCTGCGCCTGCCGGCCGGCGTCGTCTCGTCGAAGACGAGGCCGTGGCGCAGCAGGAACTTCGACATCCGCTGCTTGGCGTGTTGCAGGTCGTCGCGCGCGTCCTCGAGGGCGCTCGTCGGGGACCCACACCTCGACGACGTTGCGGCGCGCCAGCATGCGTGCCAGCCACTCGGCGTGCGGCGGTCGTTCTTGCGGCCGCGGTCGGCCGCGGGCCGGTGCATCTTCGGGACCGCCCCGACGACGCAGCCGAGGCCGAGGGCCCGCAGCGCGCGGCCGCGGTTGATGGTACGACCATTGTCGCCCGACCCACGAGAGAGCTGCAAGGGGAGAGGCCCCAATGTTCAACTCATATCGTCTGTTGTGCCAGAGTCGCTCGGGAAAGCGCGACCGACGCAGCGCGCTGTTTTCCAGTCACATCCAGTTCGGGTTGATTTCAGCATGCGATAAGAAACTGGATTTGAATTTCGACTCGAAAGATGGGCAATGCTGATGAGAAACGCTTGGAGTTCGGGATTGCGCGGCGTGAAGCGACCCTCTTCTTATCGAGTTCGTTACAATGTAGGAAAAACAGTAAGTAAGAAGACCTCTGATTGCTTTAGGAGGAGCTGTGGTGAATAGCGCCCAGAAGATCGATAAGTCCATCCAGAAGATGATGACTCTCGGAAGAAGGCTTGGGATTCTGTTTACGGCGCTGTTTATAGCGGTGTGTTGCTGTTCGGTGGTGGTGGTTATTTCCATTGGGCTTATGGCTGCTCAAGGAAACCTATATGATCCATCAAAGACGGTTTCCGTAGTGGTTCCTTTGATGTATCTTCTGATTTCCGGAGGGGCCACATGGACCCTGCGGGGAATCAGCATGGACATGGCTCATGGCGAATCGCCCTTTACCCTTTCGCATGCTCGAAGAATCTCGATTATCGGGTGGCTGTTTGTTGCAGCGGCAATAGGTGACCTCTTGTTTTCTCCGGGGTTTCTTTCGATAGTGATTGGCCCCTTCGACTTGCTGGGGAACGCCTATTCGATGTTTGAAAACCTGGCCCTGCCCATAGATATTGGTGCTGTGCTGGGGGCCGTTTGCTGCTTCTCGATTTCTGCGATATGGCGCTACGGAGCTCTGCTTCAAGACCAGACCGAGGATTTGGTGTGAGGGGCGGCATGGACTATCTGATTATTGAGCTTGAAAGCTTATTGCTTCGACGCGGAAAGACGAGTACGGATATCATTCGGGCGACCGGGCACACACCGGCAAGTATCTCAAAAATACGAAATGGCAAGGTGAAGGCAATTAGGTTAAAGACATTGCTGGATATTTGCGTAGAGCTTGATTGCCAGCCTGGCGATCTTATTAAGCGCGTCAACGAAAGAGAACTTGAGGAACTGGCGACGCGGCGCGCCCGCAACGCGCTGAGCAGGGCGACCGCGACGGGTGATGACCCGGTCCTGGAGTCAGATCATGTTTACGTGGTCGATCTTAGAGACGACTGAGGCTGGAGAATAAAAAAGTATTGAGCAGGTGCAGCCCGTGAAAACAACGGTTTTCACGGGCTGTTCATTCAACGTCCTGCAGTGGCCTGTATTTCTCGCCGCGTCACTGGGGAACGAGAGAGTCATTTCCTGTGCTGGATGCAGGGGGGTGCTTACCTTGTGTAATATATAAATAAGCTTATATTGAAATATGATACATATCGAATTAGAATAACATTATCAATTCGGTATGCAAGGAAAGGAGGGAGAGATGGATTGGATTAACGAGCCGGAGGAAGGCGTTGCACCCGCGTGCGGCAACTGCTTCTTCTACGCGCACGGGGGATGCACGAAGAGGTGCCCCAATCAGTCCTGCACGTTCCGTTTCTAGGGGGCAGAGATGAACTGGCTTTCTACCGCGAAAGGAGGGGAATGAAATGGAATGGATTACCGAGCCGTCAGCCGGGGCTGAGCCCATGTGCAGCAATTGCTTCTTTTACGCGCACGGCAGCTGCAGCACCAAGTGTTCTTCACAGGAGTGCACTATCCGCTTTTAGCGGATAGCGCACGCCGTACGGCGTGCACAGACTGTTCAAAGATATTTTGGCCAGCAGCGCCTGAGGGGCGATGTGGCATTGCAATATGGGGGGCGAACCGACGTTACCTATAACCCCGCACAATTGCCATGTCGTCCCTTTTTATTGACGGGGAGGATGTCGTCCATGCGGGAAGTCCCAGTTGAATTGCGTGCCATATCCAAGAGATATGGCGGGTTTGAAGCGGTTAAATCAGTCTCGTTCTCTTTAATGGAAGGCGAGCTGTGTGCACTCATTGGGGAGAATGGTGCCGGCAAGAGCACGTTAATTCGATTGATCACGGGGCTTTCGGAGCCATCGTCAGGAACGATCTCGATGTTTGGGCAAACCGGGAGACGTGAAATACGGAGCTGCAGGGAAAGGCTGGGTTATATGCCCGACCTCAATGCTTCGTATCCTAATCTGACCGCGCGAGACAACTTGGTCGTTCGCTGTATTGAGTGGGGCCTCCCACCGATCGTTCCATCGACGGTGTGTTATCAACCGTCGGTTTGGGGGAGGCCGGCGGGAAGAAAGTGAAGAACTTCTCAATGGGAATGAGGAGGCGTCTCGATCTGGCCATAGCGTTGCTGGGCGATCCGGAGCTGTTGATCCTGGACGAGCCGACAAACGGCCTGGATCCGATGGGGATAGTCGAAGTAAGAAAAATCCTTACGCATCTTAACAAAGATCAAGGTAAAACGATTCTCGTATCCAGCCACAATCTTGAGGAGATGCACAAGCTGGCAACTGATTACCTCTTCATAAGTCATGGTCGCCTCATTCGAAGGATGACCGCACCTCAGCTGGAAAAGTCATGCCGCGGTGGTTTCGTGTTGCATGTGGACGATCTGGAGCGAACGAGATCGGTTCTCGGAGATGAGACCTCACATTCTTTTCTGCCGGACGGCAGCGTCCTTATGCGCTATGAGGAGAAAAAGGAAGGGCGGGGCATTGCAATCGAAGCGCTCTCGACCGCAGGTGTGAGGGTTGCGGAGGCGTATTCTCATAGGAAGAGCCTTGAGGAGTTTTATTCGGAGCTCATCGGTCGAGAGAGCGAGCTGTGATGAAACGCGAGTTCATCTCAGCTTTTCGGAGCGAGGTATGGTTGCTCGCCAGGCACCCGGCGACCGCTCTGATGATTGCGCTTGCGGCTGTGCTGTATGTGGTTGCGGCTGCGACTTCGTCTGAGGTGCTGATCATGGTCGCCGGTGATGACCCGTATACGCTTGGAGGGGCTATAGGTTTTATTGGAAACCTAGTGGATGCAGGGGACGTTTTGGGCTCTGTTGCCCGGACGTCTTTTGCGTCTACAGTGGTCTGGATTCCGGTGACGATTCTCTACGCGGTTTACGCTACGTCGAGAGACTTTGAATCCGTGGCTTACGCCGTATCGAGATCGCGAGGGGTGTCGCAGGCGGCGATTGTGATCACGAAGCTGTTGGTGAACTGCACTCTGGTCGGTGCCGTGTATCTTCTTTCTACGACTGCGCTGTATTTAACCAAGATGGCCCAATGGGACGTTGGGGCCTCGTGCTCAGGGTTTGCCCAATTTGTATCGATTGCGCTGATGATCGCGCTGCTGCTCATTTCGATGTACGCCGCTACCTTCGCCCTGTATTTGCTCACGAGGAGTGTGGTGGCGAGCAGCGTCGTTGCAATAGCGGTTTCGACATTTGTGATGGTGTGGTTCCCAAGTACATACGGAAGCGGTCAGCCCAGCTTGCTGCTCATGCTCTCGCCCGTGTATTACCTGATGAACCTGTGTTCCCTGAGTATGCAGAATGTTGGTGTAATTCAGGTTTTGCTGTATGCGGGCGGCACTGTGCTTGTGTCGGTTGGAGTTGCGCTCGTCTCGCTATTTGTAAGGACGGCGGTTCGATGAATCTTGGGATGTCGGTCAGGGCGGAACTGTTCCGTGCAAGGAGAATGAAACTCGCCGTGATAATAGCGCTGATGTATTTGGGCATCGCGGGGATTTATGTGTTTGCCGGGTCCGGCGCATGGGTCTCCGCAGGGGGAGAGGGCCAGTTCTTTGGCTTTTCCGCCGATCCGGGCTATCTTTTCTCGATAGGGGTTGGGCCAACGGGTATCTCTTCCTGGCTAAGTGTCGTCTCCATGGCGCATACGGTGTTCTTCCCAATCGTCTCTGTTGTTGTGGCGGGGACGCTATTCGGTGATGCGACGAGCGTGTCGGCAAGGGGAGTTTCGATTGCTCGGGGCTTCCGCAGCTGGCAGCTGTTTGCGGCAAAGACATTGGCTTGCGAAGTGTATACGCTGTGCCCCTACATCGTGTTTACTCTCGGTGTCGCTGCGGTCTTTGCCGTGTGCTCCGGAAGCGGTCTAGACAGCCTTACGGTTGGTAATGTGACCTCGGCACTCCTGTCGAATATCGTTATAGACGCCGCTTATACGCTGATGGTTGCGGTTGCATATGAGGTGTTCAGGATCAGATCTCTTGTGTCGGGAGCCTTGCTGGTCGCAACGTTCGCGGGCCTTGTTATCGCGATGAGTTTCCCAACCGTTTTACCCCCGGTTCACATGGCTTATTGGATGAGGGCGTGCGGGGCTGCCGGCGGGACGGTCCTGATGGCTGCATGCGGCCATGCGGTCATCGTGTCGCTCGCATGTCTATTGCTGCTTTCGTGCAGTTTTTATCGAAGAAGGTAGTGCGCTGGCGTATGCGCAGCGTCTGAGGGTCGATATGGATTTGGTTGGAAATGGAGATGGTGCGAAGTGAAACTGTCGCAATTTAATGTGGTGCATGAACATAACGGAAGTCTTCTTATCATGAATGCGCGAACCGGCGGCATCCTGTCGTTAAATCCGGAATACGCGCAGAAATTCAAAAGGATTCAAGAAGGGGACGTTCGGGATGCCGATGATCTTGTCGCGGAGCTGATAAGGGGAGGCATCCTAGTCAATGAGGAGAGGGACGAGCTTGGGGAGATCAGGTTGCAAAGTCGCGCCGCGCGCTTTGCGAATACTGCTCTGTCCCTTACCATTGCGCCAACGATGGCTTGCAACTTTTGCTGTCCCTACTGCTATGAAAAGGGACAGGCGTACACGACGATGGGCGAGGAGGTTTTGACACAGCTCTCCAAGTTCGTGAAAGATTACTATCCTGGTATCGCAAGTCTCTCAGTTGGATGGTACGGCGGCGAGCCTCTGCTCGGAATGAAGATGATCGAACGGATTACGTCGGATCTGAAAGATGTCGTGGGGCCAACGTGTGAATATTCCGCATCGATAGTGACAAATGGCTATCTGCTGACGCCTGATGTTGCAAGGAGGCTCGCGGCATGTGGTGTGACGAGCGCGCAAGTGACTATAGATGGATCGAAGTCGGATCACGATTCGAGAAGGATTCTTCACGACGGAAGCCCTACATACGAACGTATTCTCAAGAACGTCAAAGAGTGTGCCGACATCATCGATATTTCGATAAGGAGCAACGTCGACAAGACCAACATCGAGGCCGCTCAAGAGCTATTGGATTATCTCGAGCTAAATGGCCTGATGAATAAGGTTCACTTCTATTTAGCCCCTGTTGACGATATCAATCAGGTATGTGCGAACGACAGCCACTGCTTTACTGTAAAAGAGTTCTCGTATGAGGAGACTGAGTTTTCTAAAAGGGCAATTGCGCGGGGCTTCAAAGTTCAACCTTTTGGTGGGACGAATTTCGGGATATGTTGCGCCGTTGGAATCAACTCGTACGTGGTTGATCCCGTCGGAGATTTGTATAAGTGCTGGGATGACATTGGAATGAAGGAGCGGAGGGTCGGAACTATTTTCGAGCCGCCAATGTTGAGCAAGAACATGATTAACTGGATGGCATATGAGCCGGATGACCCGGAATGCCAAGAGTGCTTTGCTTTTCCCATGTGCATGGGAGGGTGCCCCAACCACGCCTTAAACGGTGAGGGGAAACGTTGCGTTTCCTTCCGGTATGATGCCGAGCAAAAAATGCTGCTCTCCCAGATGATGAATACGGCAAAACGGGGTGCGGGGCAAAATGAGGCTGATGCTTAATCTCTGTAGAAAATATATACTGGGCGGTCGATTCTACGCCTATCTTGTCGTAACAGTTTTGGTCGGGCTGCTTGCGCTTGCGGGTCCCTTTCTTACCGGCATAGTGGTAAACCGATTGGCGATGCCGGCCAGCGCCGATCTTGCCGCCGTTCTCGTTTGTTGCCTTATTTTGGTTGCGGTCCAAGCGGTTCGAGCGGGACTAGTGTATTGCTCAGAGATGCTGTACATCAACCTTCAGTCGCATGCGGGGTTCGGCTTAAATGCGGATACGCTTGAGCACGTGAAGCACCTTCCCCAGGCATTCTTCGAGGGCTTCAACGCGTCGTATTATAACCAGCAAATCAATCACGACGCTAATGACCTTGTCATCTTCGTAATCAACTCGGTTGTGGGGGTTTCAAGCAACGTTATCACCCTTTTGTCCGCCCTGTTTGTTCTCGGTAGCCTGAATATCAAGTTGAGTGTGGTCTGCCTTGTTCTTGCGGCAGCGAGTGCCGCTTTTTATGCGGTTTCACGCGCAAGGCTGTTTGAGAGAAGTTTTGACGTACAAGAGCAGAGCGCGAGGTTTTTTTCCTGTCTACAAGATCAGTTGGAGAAAGTTGATTTCATCCGCAAACATGCTTTGTTCGATAGGTCCCGCGCTGTACTGGTCGAAGCTTTTAATGGGCTCTATCCAACGATGAGAGCAAATCAGGAAGTAGGGTCTAGATTTACCTTTGGCAACGCGTTGGTCGCTTCCGCCGCTCAAGGATGTCTTCTTGCTGTGGGCGCGGTTGAAGTGATGGGCGGGAGACTGTTGCCTGGTTTTCTCGTGACTGCTGTTGGATATTATTCGAACTTAAGCTCAGCGGTACAGTATTTGTTGGGCTGGGGAAGGGATTACCAGACTAATCGCGTATGCTATGAGCGGCTGAAAAGAATTTGGGATGTCCCGGTGGAAGCGAATGGCAAATTGGCGCTTGGTCCGATTGAGGAAATCCGTCTAGAGAACATCAAGCTACGTTATCCAGGGGCGGAAAGGGTCGCGTTAAGCATTGAGGGGCTCGCGTTTTCCAGGGGTCGGCTATATGGAATCTCGGGGCCGAATGGTTCGGGGAAGAGCTCGCTGCTGTCAGTGATATTGGGGCTATATCCAGATGACACAGAAGGGGCCGTTCGCTACAACGGGGTGTCACAGCGTTGCATCGATCGATATGCATTGCGGCGGTGTCGAGTCAGCATTACGGAGCAAGAACCCCCTATCGTTGAGGGGACGATTCTCGATAATCTTACGCTGCTTTCTGATGATTACGAGATGGATAAGCTGAATCGGATGCTTGTCATATTGGGGCTAGACGAAATGGTTGCTTCTGTGGAGAACGGGGCAACGGCGATGCTTGACGGCGGGAAAGGAGGGGTGTCCGGCGGCGAGAAGCAAAAGATTGCAATTGTGAGACAGCTGTTGAAATCGCCGGACGTTATGCTTTTTGATGAACCGACCTCAGCACTTGATGCGAAGAGTCGAGGCGCGCTGATCAAATTGCTTCATGAAATTAAGAGAGACCATATTGTAATCGTTGTCACTCATGACGAGGAGATGCTTGCCGCCTGTGACGAGGTCATTTCGACGGCTGGATGATTATCGGATTGTGGCGTTGAAGACCAAGAAACTTGAAATGGCGTGGGCTCTGGGTAGGTCTCCACGGGTACGCCGTCGGTGCTGTACTCGACCGCCCGGCAAGAAGGTTTTATAGCGTGTTTCCCCAGAGAGGTCCCTTTGTCCGGTAGTGGCGAGGGGAGCCTCTCTTTTGCTCACCTCTTGCGGCGGAGGGGGACACCATGCGCCTATGCAGGACAAACTGCGCGTTCTTGTCGAATGATGGGCTATGTGTAGAGATGATGGTCTCGGGTAGAGGCCGTGTCGCGCTCGGCTGCGATGAGCCAGGCAATTCAATCTTCATCCGGGAGGACCTTGGCAAGACAAGCAGGGCGAAGACCTTGGCGACGTTCGGGAGCCGTGTGGCGCCCGGCTCCACGCTCATCCACGACATGGAGCCGG
>CABJBO010000024.1 GCA_902363875.1 Coriobacteriaceae bacterium
GCGGAAACGCGGGGCCCGTTCAGGCTGTTGCGTTGAGATTGAAAATCAACCAATTAATGATGTTCGCATATCTATATACACGAAACTAGAAGAATCTCGGCATCATAGGCAAAACCACCCAAACACTTGGCCGCGCTTAGGCAGCCACCACAAACGTACCCGCCCCTTTGTGGTGTTCTTCCCCGGTGCTACAGCAGATGCTCCTGGATAAAGACCGCGATGCCGTCCTCGTCGTTGCTCGCGGTTACAAAGTCCGCGGCGGCACGGGTGGCGTCGCTGCCATTTGCCATGGCCACACCCACGCCGGCGTCGGCCACCATGCAGGTATCGTTATCGGCATCGCCAAACACGCAGATGTTCTGAAGCTCCATGCCGTTGAGCTCCGCCACGCGCACAAGGCCGCGCGTCTTGGACACGCGCGGATCCATGAACTCGTAGAGCCGCTGCGTGGTCTGCAGGGCCGCCGCCTTAACAGTGTCATCGGCAAACGTCGACGCCCGCTCAATCACCCGCGGCATTACCTCGGGCGCCATGGTAAACATCACCTTGGGCTGCGGCTCGCGCAAAAACTCGGCAAAATCGACCACCTGGTAGGGCACGCCGTCGACGCGCGACAGGTGCTCGACGCACGCGTTGCTCTCGGGCACGTAGAACACGCCGTCTCGGGGGCAGACGGGTGTTGCCGGAAGGTCCGCCATGTGCTTGCAGATGCGCGCGATGGTCTCGCCCGGCAGCGGAAAGCTCAGCTCGTTGATGGCGTGCGCGCGATCGATGACCTCGGCGCCACCGCAGCCCACGAGCACGTCCACCAGGCCTTCGATGCCCCAGAACTCGTACATGGCCTCGGTCGCGTGGGCGTCGCGCCCGGTGCACAGGCCAAAAAGCACGCCGCGGTCGCGCAGGGCGCGGATCGCCGCCACGGTGCGCGGGGACACCGTATGCTGGCTCGTGAGCAGCGTACCGTCGATATCGCAGAACACGGCTTTGATGTGGCTGAAGGTGGTGTCCATGGGGGCCTTTCTGGGTTGCGCGGCGGTGTGGGGTGTGGTCGTGAACGGCGTACATGCTATACCAAGGCGCAGGCGCGGCCCGTTAAAGCAAAAACCACCACAAAGGTGCCTGGCTCCTTTGTGGTGGCCGGACCCGCAGGGTGGCCTGGCCCGGGGCGCAAACCATCACAACATTCGACGTTATTCGGCAAAATCGCGATTTTCATCGAATGTTGTGATGGTTTTTACTGCTTTGCGGCACGATCCAAGTGCCAGCGACCAAACAGCAGCAGCGCCGCGGGAACCGCCGTCACGACCATGCCCGCTCCCACGAGTGTCCGTTGTACGCCAAATGTTGCCGCCAGCCACGGGGCAATCGCCAGAGGGGCCACGCCGGCGAACATATTGCCAAAGCCCATGACCGAGTTCACACGGCCAAGCTGCTCGAGCGGTGCCGTCGTCTGCACAATGGTGTTGTGGAGCGGGTTGACGACACCCCAAGCTATGCCCAGGGCGATCTGGCCGACGAGGGCCACGCCCACGTACGGCGTCCCCACATAGAGCAGACTTCCCAGGCCCACGGACATAAGTGCCACGAGCAGCGTTTTTAGGTTTACCAAGTGCGGCGGCAAGCGGAGCGCGAGCACGGCACCCAGCACCGCGCCCACGCCCGAGGCCGACGAGAGCCAGCCCATCCACTCAACGCCGACGCGTAGGACATCGCGATAGAAAAACGACTCGAGCGGATCGAAGGCTCCGTAGCCAAAGTTCGAAAGAAAAATGATGCAGAAAAGTAGCGCGAGGACGCTGTTGGTGAAGACCGTCTTGATGCTAGTCGCGAAGGTGGCGCGAGTGGATGCGCTGGGGTTGGAGCTTTGCCCCGCACGCTCCCCTTCCTCTGCCGAATCGGCATCCGCATGCCCGGCGACATGGCTGGTCTGCGGCCTAAAGCCCCAGCCGGCGATGAGCGCCAGCACGGTAAAGAGCATCATGAGCACGAACACCGCGCGCGACGATGCAGCCGCCGCGACAAAGCCGCCCAGCGTGGGACCAACGATGATACTCACGTTTGAAAACATGGCGATGGCGGAGTTGATGTCTTTGAGCTCGACAGGATCGTCGGTGAGGTAAGCCGGATAGGATGTGGCGATGGGCTGGGCGAATCCCATCGTAAAGCCCAGAAACACCGCGCCGAGCAGGACGACGCCGGTCGCGCTACCAAAGGCGATGATTGCCGTGCCAGTTGCGAGCGTGCCGACGATGCTCAGCAAGAAATGGCGGCGCGGACCCCAGGCATCGAGCGCCGCTCCACCCGCAAAGGATCCCAGGATCACGAAGACGTTCATAAAAAGGACGGCCAGCGATGTTGCCACGACCGAGACATCGTCTGCATAGGTGAGCGTTCCGATGACGCCGATAAAGTAGCTGGTCTGAAAACCGGTGTAAATGAGAAAGCGCATGGCCACCAGGCGTTTAGCCTGCGTGGACAGCGATGATTGAGGTTTTGAGAAAAGAGAGGCGAGCATGGAGACTCCTTGTTTCATACGAATACGGGCGGTGGGCATTCGCCACCGTCTGTCAAATCAATCTATCCGCATGAAACATTAAGGACACATCGAGCCCCTTCTCTCCGTTTTCCGTCCGTCATGAACTACTTGGTAGATTGTAAGGCATGTCCCAACCATCTACCAAAGCAAAAACCACCACAAAGGCGCCTGGGCCCCTTTGTGGTGGAAGTGACGTTTGCCCGGATAAAACCTTCCAAAATAAACCTGTCCCTTTTTGGCAGGTTTTAGGCCAGATGGTCCTGAATCAGATCGCAGATGGCTCGGGCGTCGTTGATGTTGATAGCTCGGGTCGCAAAGCCGGCGTCGAATGCCTGGCGCGCCAGGGCCTCGTTGCAGGCAAGCGCCAGTGTGCGACCGTCAACCAGGTCGAGTGAGCTCTTGCCGCGCAGACGGTCGACACCCGATCGCGCGACCACGATGTTGTCGAAGCCCTCGGTCTTGTAGCCCTCGATGATCACCACATCGACATCGTTGTAGCGCGACAGCAGCTCGCGCGCGGGCATCTCGTCCTCCTCGCGCGTATCGGCGTACTCCGCCCAGCGCGTGGCGCAGATGAGGCCCACGTGCTTGGATCCGGCCTGGTGATGGCGCCACGTATCCTTAGCGGGCACGTCGATATCAAAGCCGTGGTGCCCATGATGCTTGAGCGAACCCACGCGCAGGCCGCGGCGGGTGAGCTCGGCAATGACCTTCTCGACGAGCGTGGTCTTGCCCGAGTTTTGGTAGCCGATAAACGCGATCGCGGGGACGGCCGGTGTCGGAGCTGCGGGCGCGACGGCGGCAGGCGCGCTTGTGGGTGCGTTACCGTCGGCGCCGGCGGCCTCAACAGTAGCGGCCTGACGCTCGGCACGATCCCAC
Source organism: Coriobacteriaceae bacterium (assembly GCA_902363875.1). GTDB lineage: Bacteria > Actinomycetota > Coriobacteriia > Coriobacteriales > Coriobacteriaceae > Collinsella. The sequence goes on from CABJBO010000024.1 coordinate 3,416, forward strand.
ACGCCCGAGCGGCCACCCTCCTTGTGCAGCAGGCGCACGTCGACGATCTCCATGCCGCGATCGACGGCCTTGCACATGTCATAAATCGTAAGGCACGCAGCACTCGCGCCGGTCAGGGCCTCCATCTCGATACCCGTCTTGCCCGTCACGCCCGCCGTAACCAGCACGTAAAAGCCAACCTGCCCGTCCGCGCGCGCCGGTGCCCAGCCCTCGGGCACGTCCTCGGCAGGCGTTCCCGCCGGAGCGATGGGCGCAATATCGCACTTGCTCTTGGTAATGAGCAGCGGATGGCACATGGGAATGATGTCGCTCGTGTGCTTGATGGCCATGATGCCCGCCACGCGCGCGCAGGCAAGCACGTCGCCCTTTTTGGCGCGGTCCTGCAGCACCATGGCCTGCGTCTCGGGGTGCATGAGGATGGTGCCCTCGGCGATGGCGCTGCGATGGGTCTCGGCCTTGTCGGACACGTCGACCATGCGTACCTCGCCCTTGGCGTCCACGTGCGTCAGCTCGTCGCGACGGGCGTCGCGGGCGGGCGGCTCGGTGGCAGCGCTGGCAGTCGGCTGCGCGGACGCGTCGGCGTTGCCAGCATTCGCCGCAGCTGTGACTTTGTGGGCAGACATCGCGGCCCTGCGAGCGGCCTTGGTGGCATCGGCGTACCTGCTCTTGGCCATATGATCATCCTCCGATTTGGGACATAAATCGTTGCGTGCCCTCAATTATCGCGTGTTCCTGCGGTTTGTGGGCCACGGCATTGCGCCAAATCGAAAGTACCTGCATATCATCACCACGGCGCAGGGCGTCGCGCACCGAATACTCGGCATCGCTGAACAGGCACGGACGCACGTTGCCATCGGCCGTCAGGCGCAGACGGTTGCAATTCGCACAAAAATGGTTGGACATGGCGCTAATAAAGCCAACCGTTCCCGCCGCACCAGGAAAGTACCAGTAGCGCGCAGGGCCCGCGCCGGCAGGAGCGTCGTTGATGTCGAGCGGCTCGAGCTCGCCCAGTCCCGCCGCGGCAGCCCCGGCATTGATGCGCGCCCGCAGCTCGTCGCTCGGCACGGTATCGCTCGCGTCCCACAGCTCGGGATTGAGCGCGGGCGCATGCGGGTCCACAGCGCAATGCGAACTTGTGTGTTCGTCGCCGATAGGCATGTATTCGATAAAGCGCAGGTGGATGGGGCGGTCGAGCGTGAGCCGCGCGAGGGCCGCCACATCCTGGTTGAGTCGGCGCGCCACAACGCAGTTGACCTTAACGGGCTCAAAGCTCCAAGCCAGCGCCGCGTCGATGCCAGCCATGGTCTGCTCGAGCCGACCCAGACGCGTGATCTTTCCAAACATCACGGGGTCGAGCGTATCGAGTGAAATGTTGACGCGATCAAGCCCGGCGTCTTTGAGCTGCGGCGCCAGCTTGGGCAGCAGGGCACCGTTGGTGGTAAGCGAGATGTCCTCGATCTGCGGAATCGCGCGGATGTCACGAATGAGCGGGATGATACGGCGGCTGACCAGCGGCTCGCCGCCCGTCAGGCGCACGCGGCGAATGCCCTCCCCCGCCACCAGGCGCACAAAGCGGGCGATTTCCTCGGCGCTGAGTAGCTCGTCGTGCGCACGGGGCGCCACGCCATCGGCCGGCATGCAGTAAATGCAGCGGAAATTGCACTTGTCGGTAACGGCAATGCGCAGGTAGTTGATGTCGCGGCCATAGCCGTCATGTTGCACGTGCCCGTCCATGCAGCCCTCCCCTCACGCGGCGTTTTATTCTTCGGAAAACATAATACCCCACGCGAGAATCATGCCGACACCCGTACGACAGGACAGGTCGCTTCGAGCAAGACCGGCTTCCCAAGCCCATCCTCAACACAGACCATCACAACATTCGATGCTTTTCCCGTTTTTGGCGAAAAACGTCGAATGTTGTGATGGTCCGCCTGCCCACGGCACCCCGTAGAAGGACCAAAGCGCCCCTAAAGGCCGCCGTCCCAGTGCCGAATCACGAATTCCCGCAGGTCGTTCTGCCGCTTTTGGAACGCTTCGCTTCGGTCGCACTTGAGACCCATAGCGAGCGCGATGGCGTTCATCGCCCGGTGCAATTGCAGCTGATGGGCAAACTGAGTCCCGGTGAGGACGATCATCTTAAAGCCCAGCGCGCTCAGCACAGTCATGCGCTCCGCATCCGACGCGCTGCGCTGTTTATCAAGATGGTCCGAGCCGTTGTATTCAATTCCCGTACCGCTCGCAGGCGCATATACGTCAATCTCGAAATACCCGGCCTTAGCGAGATACTTGAACTCGTTGGGAACATCGACCCGATGGTTGAGCTCGATCTTGACGTATCCTAGCCCGCCCTGGGAACGTTTTGCTACGACCATGATTGCGGTGGCCGTCTCCATGGGCGACCGCGCGCCATCGTGCACGCGCTTGAGCACAGCGACCGCGCGTATAGCCCCCTGACGAGATCGGTTCTCATTGCAATAGGCAATCAAATCGGCAACGGCATACCTCTGCCCCATCTCGATATAATCGCCTGTCGACAGATGATTCAAATGGTATCGGGCGCAGATTTCATACCCATATTCCAACTGCTCGGGCTCGCTCATCCACGAACCCGCTTGGACAAAGCACATGGCCTCATCAACCACCAGAAGGCCCTCCGCCACCTCGATAAGATGGCCTGGAGGCACCGGCGCCCCAAACACGTGGCACCTAAATCCAGCCGGCGTCGAGCGCTCAAAATCGAAGTTGACGAGCGTGTCGATATGATCGAGCTCTTCTCGTGGAATACCAAGCGAAACCAGATAGTCGGTAACGATCCCAACTGCCGTTGAAGCCCTCAGCCCCTTGGCATCGAGTCCCAATTTGGGCAGGCTCGCGGTCGGCTCCGCCTCGTTAGCAAGCGAGTCCTCATCGTATAGGCTGCTTGCTCGCGAGAGCGGCTCGGACGGGCGCGCCACGTTGTGGTACAGCCAGGCAGTCTTATGGGACAGGACGATCGGCAGGTCCATGAGCCCTCCAATGGAGTCGGATAACCAACCTTATTCCCCTGCCCACGGGTCCGCACACCTTCGTGCGCAAGAAAGCGATTCCACCCGATCGAGTGGTAGAAAAACCATCACAACATTCGATGCTTTTCCCGATTTTGGCAAAAAACGGCGAATGTTGTGATGGTTTGAGGCGAGGTGAGAGGCACGGAGGGGTCAAAGCATCGTGCTCGAACGGGTTAATCCAACTCTTTTAAGCCATGCGCCAGCTGCCAGTACTCGCCGTGCTGAGCGAGCAGCTCTTCGTGCGTGCCGCGCTCGATGATGCGGCCGTGTTCGAGGACCATGATGGCATCGGCGTCGCGGACGGTGGACAGGCGGTGCGCGATCATAAACGTGGTGCGGCCACGCATGATGCGGTCCATGCCGCGCTCGATGAGCTTTTCGGTGCGCGTGTCGATAGAGCTCGTGGCCTCGTCCAGGATGAGCACCGGCGGGTCGGCAACGGCCACGCGCGCGATGGCGAGCAGCTGGCGCTGGCCCTGCGACAGGTTGGCGCCGTCGGCCGTGACCGGCGTGTCGTACCCTCTAGGCAGGCGGCGGATAAACGAATCCGCGCAGGCCGCCTCGGCAGCGGCGCGCACCTCCTCGTCGGTCGCGTCGAGCTTGCCAAAGCGGATGTTCTGCGCAATGGTGCCGCTAAACAGGTGCGTATCCTGCAGCACAATGCCGAGCGACCCGCGCAGGCTGGCCTTGGCAATGTGCTTGACGTCGATGCCGTCGTACGTGATCTCGCCGTCATCGACCTCGTAGAAGCGGTTGATGAGGTTGGTGATGGTCGTCTTTCCGGCGCCCGTCGAGCCCACAAACGCGATCTTTTGCCCCGGCTTGGCAAACAGGTTGAGGTCCGTGAGCACACGGGTGCCCGGCACGTAGGAAAAGTCCACGGCATGGAAGCGCACGTCGCCGGCAAGCGGGACCAAGCCGCACGTGAGCTCGGTACCGTCGGCAGCCACCGCACGGCCCGACTCATTAACGGCAGCCACATCATGCAGATGCCCGTACGCGCCCACGCCCTGGCCCTCGGGAATCTTCCATGCCCACGCAGCGTCGCCCGTCTGCACCAGCTCCACGCAGCCCTCGTCCACCTCGGGCTTAAGGTCCATGGCGGCAAACAGGCGCTCGGCACCGGCCAGCGCGTTGAGTAAGAAATTACCCAACTGCGTAAACTGGTTGATGGGCGTGGCCGCCTGGCGTACAAAGACCAGGTAGCTTGCAAGCGCGCCTACATCGGCGAGCCCCTTGATGCAGAGCATGCCGCCCGCCACGGCGACGATGGCATAGTTGACGTAGCCAATCACGACGGTCATGGGCACCATGGAGTTGGCATAGCTCACGGCGGCGGTGCCGGTGCGGCGAAGCTCATCGTTGCGGCAGGCGAAGCCGACGACATTCGCTGCCTCGTGGTTAAAGACCTTGATGACCTTTTGGCCCGAAACCATCTCTTCGATATATCCGTCCAGGTCGCCAAGCGATGCCTGCTGGGCGGCAAAAAAGCGCTTGGAACGCATGCCCGAGTAGCGCGCATACAGCACAATGGCCGCGTCGCACACGAGCGTAATAATCGTGAGTTGCCAGTTAAGGATGATGAGCATGGCCGTGGTGCCCACAACCTGAATGGCGGCCTGAATCACGTTGGCAAAGCTGTTGTTGAGCGCCTCGGAGACGGTGTCGACGTCGTTGGTAAAGAAGCTCATGATGTCGCCCGAGCGCGTGCTGTCAAAATAACTGAGCGGCAGCGTCTGGATGTGCGCGAACAGGTCGCGGCGAATATCGGACACCACGCGTTGGGCCGCGCGCACCATGATCTGTGAGTAGCCCAGGGCCGAGAGCACGCCCGCGGCGTAGATGATCGCCGTCAGGATGACCTGCTTGGCAAGCAGTTCCTCCCCGCCCGTGGCCAAACCGTTGACGATGGGGCGCACCATGTAGGTACCGGCAAGGCTTGCGATGGCCGCAACAGAGGCAAGCACACCCACTGCGAGCAGCGAGAACTTGGCGTGACCCATGTAGGAGAGCAGGCGGCGGAGCGTCTGCGCCAGATTGGCGGGACGGGCCTGAGCGGATGTCTTAGGCATGGCGCTCACCCCCTTCCGTGGCTTGAAGTGATCCGCTGGGGCCAGACGAAGACGGGGCATTTGCGCCGTCCACGACGCCCGCATCCCCCGCAAACTCCATCTGCGAGGCGTAAATCTCCTGGTAGATGCTATCGCCCGCCAGCAGCTCCTCATGCGTGCCCACGCCGTGGACACGGCCGTCGTCCAACACAATAATGCGGTCGGCATCCATGACGCTCGCAATGCGCTGGGCGATGATGAGCACGGTCGTATTGGGAATCCGAGCGATGTGCTCGCGAATCTTAGCGTCGGTCGCCATATCGACCGCGCTGGTGGAGTCATCAAAAATGAGCACGCGCGGATGCTTGAGCAGCGTTCGCGCGATGCACAGGCGCTGCTTCTGCCCGCCCGAGACACCGGCACCGCCCTGGCCCAACTCGCCGTCCAGCCCGCCGATGCGATCAAGGAACTCGTCCACGCACGCCGCGCGGCAAGCCGCGAGGAGCTCATTGTCCGACGCCTGTGGATTGCCCCACTGCAGGTTCTCGCGCACGGTGCCCGTGAACAGCACATTCTTTTGCAGCACAATGCCCACGGCATCACGTAGGGTCGCGAGGTCGTAGTCGCGCACGTCGTGTCCGCCCACAAGCACGGCGCCCTCGGTGGAGTCGTACAGGCGTGCAATCAGCTGCACAAGCGAGCTCTTGCCCGAGCCCGTGCCGCCGAGGATGCCCACCGTCGAGCCGCTCTCGATGCGAAGGTCGATATGCTCGAGCACATCCTCGGCAGCATCCGCGCGGTACTTAAACGACACGTCGCGAAACTCGATGCTTCCGTCGGTCACCCCGTGCACGGCAGCGGCAGCGTCGGGCGCTTGGATAAGCGAACGCTCGTCGAGCACCCGCGAGATGCGCTCCACGCTGGCAAGTGCGCGGGTGAGCAGCAAAAACACGTTGGAGATCATCATGAGCGAGTTCATGATCAACAGCACATAGCTCATAAAGCCCGTGAGCGAGCCCACGCCGAGCTCGCCGGCAAGGATCATGCGACCGCCGATCCACAGAATGGAAAGCGCCGCCACGTACATCGACAGCTGAAACACCGGCAGGTTGAGCACGGCGTTGCCGAAGGTCTTCGTCGCCGTATGCGCGAGCTCGGTATTGACGGCGTCGAACTTGGCCTCCTCGTGCTCGACACGCACGTACGCCTTGACGGCGCGCACGGCGGTGAGGTCCTCCTGCACCACACCGTTGAGATGGTCCATCGAGGTCTGCAGCTGGCGGTAGAGCGGACTGACGCGATAGGTGATAACGCCCAGCACGATCGCCAGCACCGGCAGGATGATCGCGAAAACGGTGGCGAGCGGACGCGACAGCACCAGCGCATAGACCAAGCCGACGATGAGCGTCACGGGACCGCGCACCATGGGGCGAAAGCCATTGCCGATGGCATTTTGGATGACGGTGATATCGGTAGTCATGCGGGTGACGAGCGAGCTGGCGTCGTAGTTATCCAGATTGCCAAAAGCGAGCGTCTGGATCTTGCGGTACTCCGCCTCGCGCAAGTTAGCGCCCAGCCCCGAGGCGACGCGAGCAGACGTGCGTGCATAGCCCAAGCCAAGTACCAGCGAACATGCGGCGCATACCAACATATACGTGCCCTGCAACAGCATGTAGTTGATGTCGCCCGCGGGAACGCCCACGTCGATGATATTTGCCATGATGACCGGGATAAACAGCTCGAGCGCCGTCTCGGCCGTCACAAAGAACACGCCGAGTATGGCATCGCGGCGGTATGCCCCCAGATAGGAAAACAAAATCTTGAGATTGCGCACGCAGGTTCATCCCCCATCAAACGTTGTTCGCAAACCCAGGTATTATGGCGCGCCGTGCATCGGTGTCAAGTGCTCCGAAATCGATTTCTGCAAGGCTAGTGCAGGCGCCAAGCTCGCAGGACGCGCCCCTGTATTCAATTGGAAATGAACGCGAGCGTGACTTTTTTCTCCCCGCCGCCAACACAAACCTTGACTCTACAATCGTTGTAGGGTTTTCACTACACTGGTACGTAAACAGACCAAGCCAGAAAGCCCCGCCCATGGAACACGACCTCACACGCGGCAATGTCCTTAAGACCATCGCGGTCTTTGCCCTGCCCTATATGCTCTCGTACTTTTTGCAGATGCTCTACGGCATGGCCGATCTGTACATGATGGGGCAGTTTAGCGGCGCCGCCGGCATCACCGCCGTGGGCAACGGCGCGCAGACGCTCTACATCATCACCGTGACGCTCGTAGGCCTGGCCATGGGAACGACGGCCATCGTCGGCCACGCCGTGGGCTCGCGCCGCTTCGACCGCGCCGAGACCGCCATCGGCAACACCATCACGCTCTTTATGGGTGTCTCGGTGGTGCTGGCCGCTGTCCTGCTCGCACTGTGTCCGCAGATTGTGGCACTCATTGGCACGCCGGCCGAGGCAGTCGAAGGCACCGCCGCCTACCTGCGTATCTGCTTTATCGGCATTCCCTTTATCGCCGCGTACAACATCCTCTCGGCCATCTTTCGCGGCCTAGGCGATTCGCGCTCGCCCATGTACGTGATTGGCGTGGCATGCATCATCAATATCGCGCTTGATTATCTGTTTATCGGCCACATGGGGCTCGGCCCCGTGGGCGCGGCGCTCGGCACGGTAATCGCCCAGACGGCCAGCGTTGCCCTCGCGCTCGTGTGGCTCAAGAGCCGCCGCACGAACATCCACGTTAAGCGCAGCGACCTGCGCCCTCAGCCCGAGGTGCTCGGCAGCATTCTTAAGATCGGCGTGCCCGTGGCCGTGCAGGACGGCTGCATCCAGGTGGCGTTTATGTTCATCACCGTCATCGCCAACCACCGCGGTCTAGTCGACGCCGCCGCCGTGGGCCTGGTCGAAAAGATGATCAGCTTTTTGTTCATTGTGCCGAGTTCCATGGGCGCTACCGTCAGCGCACTCACGGCGCAAAACGCCGGCGCGGGCAAGGGCGACCGCGCGCGTCAGGTACTCAAGGACGCCATGACGATCTCGGTGGTGTACGGCTGCCTGATCACGGTGCTGATGTGGCTGGTGGCACCGGCGTTTATCGGCTTTTTTGCCAAGGACCCCGCGGTGGTCACCGCCGGTACTGGCTATATGCACAGTTTTATTTTCGACGCGATTTTTGCCGGCATCCACATTTGCTTTAGCGGCTTTTTCGCTGCGTATGGCAAGAGTTACATCGGCTTTGCGCACAACGTACTGGCCGTGGTGCTCATTCGCGTACCCGGCGCATGGCTGCTGTCGAACGCCTATTCCGACACGCTGTTCCCCATGGGTATCGCCTCGCCGTGCGGGTCGATTCTGTCGGCGGCCATCTGCGTGATTGCATTTACCGTGCTCAACCGCCGCGGAGCTTTTGACAAACTGGTGGCGTAGCGAGGCGACGCGAAATCGCCCTCATCGACGACATCATCAGCGACGACCCCAGGAGAACCGCCATGTCGAGGACATCCCCCGATATGGCGGTTTTACTCCTCCGGGATCGGAAACGCCCGGATGAACTCTGCGGGCGAGAAGGTCTTGATGGTCGAGCGCACAAAAGCGGCGCGGTCGCGTGTGATGATAAAGTCCACACCGGCACGCTCGGCCATCGCACGGATACAGCCGTCCTCAAAGTCCGGCTCATCGGAATAGGCGGAGGTAAAACAAGCTTCTTGGTCGAGAGGCTCTAGCGAGTAGCTCTTAAGGCAGTCGCGCACCACATCGCGGGCGCGCGCCTCGCCGGCCTGTTTAGTGAGAATGTAATACGCGTCCTTGAGAGAGCAGGCCGAAACAACGCCCTCGATAAGCCCCACGTCAACAAGCCCCTTGATGGTTTGCGCCGCCCCATGCTCCGGCCGACCCGAAAGCACGCAATCGAGCAGAAAATTGGTATCGAGAAAAGCCCTCATAGGTAGCGCTCCCTCGCGACGCGCTTTTCATCTTCAACCGTCATCGTATCGAGCGGCGTTCCTTTGGGCATTTTGGCTACGATATCGAGATACTCCTGGTAGTCCTCATCCTCCGCGAGCATCTCGTGAATCTCCTTCCAGGTGATCTTGGGATGCCACATCGTACCCACGTCGCGCTTGGGCTTGTCCGAGCCGCGCGTCGGCTTTGCACCCCCGCGCTCCTGGGCAGCGTCATATTCCACTGCAACCGGGCCTTGATAGTCGAGCGGCACGATCTTGAACAACGGCTTGCTCCGCTTGAAGACCACAACCTCCTCGCCCTCATTGGCAACCTTTTCGGCCACCTGCGTAAGGTTTTGGCGCAGCTCCGAAAATGCGACAGTAACCATAACGGCTCCTCTCAACATGTATCTTCACTGCTAAGTATACACGTTAATGTTAATGTTAACGTGTATAAAAGCCTATCGGAAAGCATCACACTTTCCGATAGGCTTTCCATTTGATTATCGGCGCCTTAAGCCTGGGGCACCTGACCAGTCGCCAGGATCCGCTCGAGTGCGTCCTCGTCCAGTACGGGCACACCCAACTGCTCGGCCTTGGTGAGCTTGGAACCCGCCTTGGGGCCGGCGACCAGATAGTTCGTCTTCTTTGAAACACTGCCCGAAACCTTGGCGCCGAGCACCTTGAGCGCCGCGCCCGCCTCGTCGCGTGTGCGGTTGACGAGCGCGCCGGTGAGCACAAACGTCAGGCCCGCGAGCGGCTGGGCGTCGGCGAGATCGCCTGCCACGCCAGCTTCGGCCGCGGCTTGTGCATGCGCGGCGCCCAAGTCGACCTCGAGCGACAGGCCCGCCTGACGCAGGCGCTCCAGCACGGCAAGGTTCTCGGGCACGGCCAGGAACTGCTTGACGCTCGCCGCAATCTTGGGACCGATGCCCTCGCACTCGGCGATGTCCTCTTCGCTCGCCAAGATGAGCTTGTCAATCGACAGGAATCGCTCGGCGATGACCTCGCCCACGCTCTTGCCCACGTGGCGGATGCCCAGGGCAAACAGCACGCGACCGAGCGGCTGGCTCTTGGACTTGTTGAGCTCGGCGACGATTTTCTCGGCCGTCTTGAGGCCCACCGGAATGGGGTCACCCTTCTTGACGCCTTTTTTGCTATTGGAGCTGGCATAGGTGCGCCCCGTGTCCAGGCCTGCGATGTCGTCGACCGTGAGCTGGTAGAAGTCCGCGACATCGTGGATCAGGCCGGCAGCGATCATCTTGTCGACGATTTCGTCGCCCAGGCCGTCCACGTCCATGCAGCCGCGGCTCACCCAGTGGAGCAAACGCTCCTTGAGCTGTGCGGGGCAGTCGATGGACACGCAGCGGTAGGCCACCTCGCCGTCCTCGTGGACCACGGGGCTACCGCACACGGGACAGGCCTCGGGCATGTGCCAGTCGACCGAATCGGCCGGGCGCTTGTCGAGCACGGGACCCACAACCTCGGGGATCACGTCGCCCGCCTTGTGCACGATGATGGTGTCGCCCTCGCGCACGTTTTTGCGGCGGATCTCGTCGATGTTGTGCAGCGTGGCGCGCGCGATGGTAGAGCCGGCGACCGTCACCGGGTCGAACTCGGCGACCGGCGTGAGCACACCAGTGCGGCCCACCTGGATGCGAATCTCGCGCAGGACGGTCTGCTTTTCCTCGGGCGGGAACTTAAAGGCAATGGCCCAGCGCGGCGCGCGGGCGGTAAAGCCCAAGTCAAGCTGCTGCTGGAAGCTGTCGACCTTTACGACCACGCCATCGATGTCGTAGTCCAGGTCACCGCGATGCTCGAGGGCCTGGGCGCAGAACTCGTGGACCTCGGCCGGCGTGGCGCAGCGCGCCACGTTGGGGTTGACGCTAAAGCCGGCGCTACGCAGCCAGTCCAGAAATTCGCGCTGGCTGTGGACGTGCAGCGGATCGGTATCGGCGATGGCGTAGATAAAGGTGGCCAGATCGCGGCGCGCCGTAACCTTGGGATCCTTTTGACGCAGGCTGCCGGCGGCGGCGTTGCGCGGGTTGGCGAAGGGGTCGCGGCCCTCGGCATCGGCCTCTTCATTCAGACGAACAAAGCTGCCCTTGGGCATATAGACCTCGCCGCGCACTTCGATGGTACGCTCGCGGTCGGCGCCCATGTGGGCGAGCGCCGGCTCGGACAGGTGCATGGGCACATCCTTGATGGTGCGCACGTTGAGCGACACGTCCTCGCCCGTGGTGCCATCGCCGCGCGTGGCGGCGCGTACGAAGGTGCCGTTTTGGTAGGTAAGCGCGACGCCCAAGCCGTCGATCTTAAGCTCGCAGGTATAGGTGACGCTGCCGGCACCGAGCGCATCCTCGGTGCGCTGGAGCCACGCGTCGAGTTCGTCCAGATCCATGGCATCGTCCATGGAATACATGCGTGCCATGTGCGTGACCGGCGTAAACTGCTCGCTCACGTATCCGCCCACGCGCTGGGTATAGCTGTCGGGCGTCACCAGGTCGGGGTAGGTCGCCTCGATCTGCTGGAGCTCAACAAGCATTTTATCGAAGGCGGCGTCCGTGATTTCGGGCGCATCGAGCATGTAGTAGCGATAGGCGTGGTAATCGAGCTCGTGGCGTAACTCGGCCGCGCGCGCCGCCGCCTGGGCACGGGCATCAGTCGGTGCGGCGGCATCCACGCTCGCGGGCGCTTCGGTATCGATGTCCACGCCGTCACCAAACAGGCTCGATTGCTCCATAGCGGCACTCCTTCGCTCGATTTCAAACGGATACAAGAGTACCACCGGTCGCGATGGAGCCAAATCGCCCTTTCGAACCGCACCGAATCGGCAGCCGCCAGACTGGGGTGGATCGCGCGATTAAACCATGCCCTTGCCGTTTCTAAATGATCCGTTTTCCTCCGTCTCCAAGGGATCATCGCGAAAAGAGGGGCTGTCCCGCGCTGGCGGAACAGCCCCTCTGGCTTCGGCATGTGCGAAACGGCTCGTTAGAAACCCTGACCGTTGCCCTGACCCTGACCTTGCTGGCCCAGCAGCTCCTCCAGGTACTGGCGCAGCTGCTCGTCGGTAATACCGCCGTTGCCGGTGTCGGTCGAACTGTCGTCCTGCTGCTGGTTCTGCAGCTCCTCGTCGGAGCCCAGCTCGACGGTGACCTTCTTCTCTTCCTTGCCGCGCATGAGCGTGATCTCGACCTTCTCGCCCACCTCGTGGCTGCGCAGCGCGATGATCAGGCCGTCGGCGCTCGAAATCTCATCGTCGCCCAGCTTGGTGATGACGTCGCCCTCCTGGATGCCGGCCTTGGCGGCGGGTCCGTCCTCAACGACGCTTGCCACATAGGCACCGCTATCGGTGCTCAGCTTGTTGGTGCGGGCGTTGAGCGCGTTGACGCTCGAAAGCGTGGCGCCCAGGTACGGGTGCACCGGCGTCTTACCGCCGATGATCTGGTCGGCAATGTTCTTGGCGTAGTTAACCGGAATGGCAAAACCCACGCCCGAGCTGGAGCCCGAGTAGCTCTCGATAAGCGAGTTGATACCCACAAGCTCGCCGTTGTCGTTGACGAGCGCGCCACCGGAGTTGCCCGGGTTGATGGCGGCATCGGTCTGGATCATGTTGGCATAGATGGTATTACCGCTGGTAGAGCTCATGGCCGTGGAGCGGTAGAGCGCCGACACGATGCCCGTGGAGACAGACTGCTCGTTGCCGAACGGCGAGCCGATCGCCATGACCCACTCGCCCACGTTGAGCTTGGAAGAGTCACCAATCTCGATCGGCGTGAGCTTGGAGGCGTCGGCGTCCTTGAGCTTGATGACGGCCAGGTCGCTCGAGGCGTCGTTGCCCACGAACTCGGCCTCGTAGGTAGTGCCGTCGTCCATGGTAACCACGTACTGGTCATAGCCATCGACCACGTGGTTGTTGGTAAGGATGTGGCCCTCGGTATCGAGCACCACGCCCGAACCGACGCTGCCCGAGTTGTCCGACTCGTCGGCAGACTGCGAAAGCGAGCCATTCTGGCCACCGCTCGAAGTGGCGGTAATGGAAACCACGGAGGGCAACGCCTTGGCAGAAACGGCCTCGGCCAGCGTGGTGTCCTCGGAATCAATCGTAATCTTTTGCGTCGATGAACCCGAAGCACCCGCCGTCACGGCATTCTTTCCGCCGCCAATGTTGAGCGTGCCGCTCATGATGAGTGCGATGACCAGCAGGGCACCGCAGGCGCAGCCGGCAAGCGCCGTAATAAAGATCGGCAGCTTTTTGGTCTTGGTCTTGACCACTGTGTGCTTGTTTACAACCTGCTGGCTGCCCAGCGGCTTGCCGGTCTGCGTGTCGTAGGCTTGCACGTAGGGAATGTTGCTGTCGGCAGGCGTCGACTCCACCTGCACGCGCGGCTGCTGCTGAGTCTCGCCGGCGTTGCCCGCGTCCTGGGGACGCTGGGAATCGTTCTCGCTCATGGCTGCGATCCTTTCGTCAAATAACCAAAGGCCCGCCAAACATGTGGCGGGCCATCATTGTTCACGTTGAGTTGTACCCCAATATGCGGGCGTACGTGTACGAGAACGCAATCTTTTAGGAAGGCTTAAGTTCTGCTGCAAACTCGAAAGGAGCCCGCACCTGCGTCAAAACCACCACAAAGGTGTCTGTCCCCTTTGTGGTGGAAATCTAGTCCTTAAACAGATAGCCCACGCCGCGGACGGTGGTGATGTGCGCCGCGATCTGCGGGCCCACCTTGGAGCGGATGCGTCGGATGTGCACGTCGACGGTACGCGTGCCGCCGCAGTACTCAAAGCCCCATACGCGGTGCAGCAGCACCTCGCGGCTGTAGGCACGGTTGGGATGCGTCGCCAAAAAGCTCAGCAGCGAGTACTCCATCAGCGTCAGGTCGATGGGCTCGTTATCGAGCGTCACCTGGTAGGTAGCCAGGTTGATCTCGAGGTTATCGATATTGAGCACATCGTCGGCGGTGACGGTCTCCTCCTCGCCCATCAGGCGCTGCGCGCGAGCCTTGAGCTCGTTGGGTGTCGCCGTTGGGCATACAAAGTCGGCATGCGCGTGATTCGGCAGGCGCAGGGTGCCGAGCGCCTCGTCGTCGACGATCACCAGCATGGGGACACCGCCGCGATCGTCAAGCCACTTGGCAATCTGATCGATGCGGTCGCTGCGGATGCCATCGGAATCGAGGATCAGCAGGTCAAAGTCATGCGCCGCAGTCGGCGAATCGGGAGTGGCCAGGCTCACCTCGACACCCAGGGTGGTCGTCAGGCTGCGGGCAAACTCGTGGAAGCGCGTCGTGCGCGCCATGAACAGGGCACTCTTTTCGGACATATCGGCCTCCAAAGAAATGAGCTCAATCGTACTGGAACAAGCCAGCGCGATTAGGAGTTCGCCAGGTAGTGCTTGATCTCCCACTCGGTGATCGTAGACTCAAACTTATGCCACTCGTCGCGCTTCTTTTTGAGGAAGAAGCTGTGGATGTGCTCGCCGAGAGCATCCTTCATAAACTGCGAGTCCTCAAACACGTCGAGCGCCTCTTTGAGCGAGCGCGGCAGCGGCGCGTAGCCGGCCTCGACCATCTGACGGTCGGTAAGCTTGAGCGTCTCGGCCGTGGCCTCGGGCGGGAGTTCCAGCTTGCGCTCGATGCCGTCCAGACCAGCCGCCAGCGTGACGGCGTTGACCAGATACGGGTTGGCCATGGGGTCGGGACTGCGCAGCTCGATGCGCGTGGACAGCGGCTTGCCGGGCTTGTAGACCGGGATGCGGACCATACTCGCGCGGTTGCGCAGGCCCCACGTGGCGTACTGCGGCACGGAGTCGCCACCCGTGGTGATGCGCTTGTACGAGTTGACCGTGGGGTTGGTGATGGCGCTAATCTCGCGCGCGTGCGCTAAGATGCCGGCCATGTAGTGCTTGGCGATTTCGGAGAGGTGGTACTTCTCGTCGTCCTCGCCCCAAAAGACGTTGTTGCCGTCGTGGTCGAACAGCGACTGATGCAAAAACATGGCGCTGCCGTCCTCGCCCGCCAACGGCTTGGGCATAAAGGAAGCGTGGCAACCGCTCTCGTAGGCCTGCTGCTTAATGATGAGCTTGGCCGTGGTGACGGCGTCGGACATGCTCAGGGCCTCGGCGTGACGCAAGCTCATGCCGTGCTGCGAGCGGCCGGCGGCGTGGAAGGTGTACTCCACGGGCACGGACATCTTCTCGAGCGTGAGGACCGTGTTGCGACGCAGGTCGCGGGCGGCATCGCTCACCGAAAGATCGAAGTAGCCCACGTTGTCGAGCGGCTCGGGGGTGTGCTCGTCGGGGAAGTAGTAATACTCCAGCTCGGCACCCACGTTAAGCAGATAGCCAGCCTTCTCGGCCTTGCGAAACATGCGGCGCAGGGCGTCGCGCGGGTCGCCGGCGAAGGGCTTGCGATCGGGAGTACACACGTCGCAGAAAACGCGTGCAACGCCGTTATGGCTCGGGCGCCACGGCAGGATTTGGAAGGTCGAGGCATCGGGGAACGCCAGCATGTCGGCTTCCTCGGGCGTGGCAAAGCCCTCGATGGCCGAGCCGTCAAAGCCAATACCCTCCTCAAAAGCGACCTCGAGGTCCTCAGGGCTAATGGCAAAGTTCTTGAGGCGGCCGAGAATGTCGACAAACCACAGACGCACAAAGCGGATGTCACGCTGCTCTACGGAGCGGAGTACGTAATCGATGTTCTGCTGGTTCATGTCGCTCCCCTTTCTTTCGGGCGGGTTTCGACTGGTCTATATCGCAGATACTATCGCAGAAAAATGTTTCCGCAGGGTTAAAGCGTATCAAGCGCTCAAAAAACGTGTGCGAACAGGCAGTTGCGAACGAGTAGTTAGCGCGAGGTCGAAGCGCGGTGTTCGATGTGGCCGGGGACCTCGATGCGCTTGGGGGCGAGCTTTGCGGCGTCGCCCACCGTAGTGGTAACGACGTCGATGCGCTCGGACAGGCGCTCGACCACGCGCTCGGCAATGGTGAGGGTGTCCTGCGCGGCCGTGGTCACACCGCCAAAGAGCACGTGGTTCCAGGGATAGTCGTCAAACGTTGCGATCTTGAGACCCGCCGGCAACGAAGGTCCCAACTGTGCCAGCGCCTCGGTCAGGCGCAGGAAGACCAGACCGTTGACGGCAATGAGGCCGAGCTTTTTACCCGCATAGCCGCGGATGGTCTCGTCCAGGCGACTGACACCCTCGACGCCACCGTCGGCCAGGGTGACGACCTCGCCCGCAAGACCGCGGCGCGAAAGCTCGTCGGCAAACGCCTCGGCGCGTTCGCGACGCACGGGGCTGTCGTCGCTTGCCTCGGTGAGCAGGCACAGGCGCTCGCTGCCCGCAGAGGCCAAGGCGTCTACCAGGCCGGCGACCAGCTCACGGTTGTTGGAGGTCACCAGATCGACACCGCCGTCGGCAACATCGCGGTCGAGCAGCACGACGGGCAGGCGTCCCGCAGCCTCGGCGATCGCCTTGTCGTTGCCTCCGCAGGTATTGACGACCAGGCCGTCCACGCCGGCATCGATAAGTCTGGTGAGCGACTCTGCCTCCTTGGCGGGGTCGTTGCCGCTAATGGCCGTCATGAGCGAGCAGCCGCGCGCGGCGGCGCTGGCGGAAAGCCCTTCGAGCATGGCGCTGGAGAACGGGTTAGCAATGTCGGCCAAGATCACGCCGATGAGGTTGGTACGCGAGCTGCGCAGATTGCGCGCGGCGGCACGTGGACGATAGCCGGTGCGCTCGATAACTGCCGCGATGCGAGCACGGGTTTCCTCGGTCATCTGCCCAGGGCGGTTGTTGAGATAGCGCGAGACCGTGGCCGGGCTCACGCCCGCCTCGGCAGCAATGTCCTTAATCCTCATCTGCGCCATAGCGCACCCCGTTTCCCAATTGTCGGCAGTCTGAGCCATTTTAGGCATTTTTTTAAAAATCTCGCTTGCAAAACGTTGTAGATGAGTATACTACAACTCGAAACGAAACCGATTTCGTAAACCGATTTCGGCAAGCGTTGGCACGGAGGTGCAAAGATGCACCCTACCGTCTTGGCACCTCCGTGCCAACGCCATATCAAAGGTGAACGCACGAGCAAGAAGGAGCTGCGCGACCATGGGTAAAACGGTTCTTACCTTCGGCGAGATCATGATGAGGCTCTCGCCCAAAGATCACCTGCGCATTGAGCAGGCCACCGAGTTTGATGTCCGCTACGGCGGCGCCGAGGCCAACACCGCCCTTTCCCTGGCCTACCAGGGTGACAAGGCAGCTTACGTCTCCGTTGTCCCGGCCAACCGTCTGGGCGAGTGCGCCCTGCGTTCGCTGAAGGTCTACGACGTCGATACCTCGCGCGTCGTGCGCCAGGGCGACCGTCTTGGCTCCTATGTGTTTGAGGTCGGCGCCTCGCAGCGCGGCAACGGCTGCGTCTACGACCGCAAGTACTCTGCCATCAACATGGCCAAGCGCGACGTCTTTGACTGGGACGAGATCCTCAAGGGCATCGACGTCTTCTACTTCTCCGGCGTGACGCCCGCCGTCTCCGACGAGATGGCCGCCGCCTGCAAGGATGCCCTCACCGCCTGCCGCGCCAAAGGCATCACCACCGTGTGCGACGTGAACTATCGCGGCAAGATGTGGTCGCCCGAGAAGTCGCAGGCCACCATGAAGGAACTCCTGCCGCTCGTTGACATCTGCATTGCCAACGACGAGGACGCTCCTGCCGGTCTCGGTATGACCTGCGTCTCCGGCTCCCTTGCCCACGGCATTGAGGAGCGCGACACCTACGTCGAGATGGCCCGTCAGATCTGCGACGAGTACGGTTGCAAGAAGGTCGCCTCGGTCGTCCGCAACATCTCCTGCGTCGAGCGCTCCATTTGGATGGGCATGCTCTTTGACGCCGAGAGCGGCGAGCACTGGTTCTCCCCTGCTCACGACGTGCACGTGCTCGAGGGCGTTGCCGCCGGCGACGCTTTCAACGCCGGCCTGGTCCATGCCCTCATCAACGACTTCGATCCGCAGGACGCCGTCAACTACGCGATTGCGGCCTCGATCCTCAAGCTCACCATCAAGGGCGATTCCAACCTGGTGACCGCAGACGAGATCGCAGCCGTGGCATCCGCCGCCGACGGTGGCACCCGCGTCGCGCGCTAAGCCGTCCCCATTCCGCGGGCCGCAGCTTTCCATACCCATACCTCTGCGGCCCGCTCCCCGATTTCTCCGGTCGGACAAAACCACCAGTCCCATTCCGGTTTTGTCTGGCATTCCCTACACGACTGGTCGCGCAGCCGGTTTTGGAATTGCTTGTGACCCCAAGCAGTGCCTCCGATAACCAATCCAAAACCGGCTCATGACCAGCATATTTGGCAATCACGCGCCAGCGCGCGCCGTACATCGAAAGGAACATCATGTTCGATCAGTTCTACACCACGCTTGAGTCCCTGGGCATCGTGCCGGTCGTCGTGCTCGATAAGGTCGAGGACGCCGCACCGCTCGCCCACGCCCTTATGGCAGCTGGCATGAAGTCCGCCGAGGTCACCTTCCGCACCGCCTGCGCCGCCGAGTGCATCGCCGCTATGGCCGAGGCCGAGCCCGAGATGTGCGTCGGCGCTGGCACCGTCCTGACTGTCGAGCAGGTTGAGCAGGCCCGCGCCGCCGGTGCCAAGTTCATCGTCTCCCCGGGTTACAACGAGGACGTCGTGAAGCACTGCATCGACATCGACTTGCCCGTCCTTCCCGGCACCGTGACCCCCTCCGAGGTTACCGCCGCCGAGAACCTGGGGCTCAAGGTCACCAAGTTCTTCCCCGCGGCTCAGTATGGTGGCCTGAACACCATCAAGGCCCTCGCCGCTCCGTTTGTCGGCCATCGCTTTATGCCCACCGGCGGCGTGAGCACTGCCAACGTCGAGGAGTACCTGAGCTCCTCCGCCATCATCGCCTGCGGTGGCACCTGGATGGTCAAGCCCGCCCTGTTCGCCGATGGCGACTTCTCCAAGGTCGAGCAGATCGCCCGCGAGGCCATGGACGTCGTCAAGAAGGTCCGCGGCTAGGTTTAGCTCTCTATCGTGAAAGGGGGCGTGCCCTAGACCTCGCCCCCTTTCTTTTAAAGCGGCTCGGAAGCGCGCCGTTTCCGTCACGAACAAGAACCAAAACCGTCTTGTATGCTGATAGAACGTGACGGAAGCGACACGCGCCCGAGCCGCTTTGCTTTCCCGGCCAATCAACCGACTCAACATAATCCAGTCCACCAAAACAGCTGCGGCACCGTCTGGAGGAATGGACCCTTGCTTCCGGTCTTTTCCTCCAAACGGCGCCGCAGCTTTTTCATGCCCCGATGTGTCCCAGCACTTGCGGTGAAATACGGACTGCTTACGTCGTCAAAGCCGCAAAACAGTCCCTATTTCACCGCAACTAATGTAGGGAACGAGTTAGATGGCCGAGTCTTTGGACAGCTCGAAATAGTCGGGATGCAAGGCGATAACCGGGCCCTGCTCCTCGGGCATCAGATGCAGGTGCGTCTCTGCCAGGTAGCTCGCCGTGTCGGTATCGCCCTTTTTAATGGCCTCGAGAATCCGGCGATGCTGCCGACGAATCGGCTCCCAATCCAGATCCTGCGACACCATACGCAACCAGTTGTATCGCTCAAAATGCGTGTTGACGCTCTTCATCCAATCCCACAACATGTGGCGACCAGCAATCTCAAAACATGTCTCATGGAACAGGTTGTCCAGATCGAAAAAGCGACGCGTTTCACGATGATCGAGCGACTCGGACTCGGCAAGAATCTGCTCGAGCCGATACTTTTGCTCGGGCGTGGCGGCAGAGCAGCATTTAATGAGCACGCTTCTCTCGAGTTTCTCGCGCAAGAAACAGGCGTTCTCAGCGCGCTCCATGCTGATTTTTGAGACATAGGTGCCGCTTTTGGGACGCGTTTCCACCAGCTCCTGTTCACGCAGACGCACAAAGGACTCGCGAATGGGCGTGCGCCCGATTCCCGTCTCCTTTTCCAGACCAATCGCCGAAAGGCGCGTGCCAGGCTTGAGCTCGGCATAGATGATCTTGGAGCGCAATGCGTTGTATGCCTGATCTTGCAGGCTCTGATAATGCTGGTGCTGTTCCATAAAGCCCTCGAATGAAGCCCACGGTTTGTCGAATAACTCCACGTAATACTATCGCATCCCCCATCCCACGGCGATGTTTGAGGGGTAGGGCCGGGATTCGGCTTTTGACCGATAAGTTGTTGCAATTAGGTGAACGTTCACCTAATTTCTTCTATTTCGCTTTGCAAATGGATTCCCATACGTATACTAAATCTCAACGAAACCGATTTCGTCAAGCCTGGGCAATAGGATGCTAAGACGCACCCTACCATCTTGGCATCCTATTGCCCATGCCATGCCATTTGCTTTCTTCCCGTCTCGTTGAGCCCTTCAGTCCCATTCTGGCACAACGAGACATTCCTAGACGACTGACCATGGGGCCGGCTTTTCTGCCGTTGAGGCAGTGCCTCCGATAACCCTCTTTTTGCCGGCCCAGGTCAGACATTTCTCTTTAAATATCCTTCAATCGAAAGGATGCAGCAGCATGCGACCGCTCATCATCATGCATGGCGAGAAGATCGACTGGCGTCATACCGTCATAAGAATGCTGATGTATCTGGCGGGCGTTGCCGTGCTGGCACTCGGTATGAGCCTCCAGACGGCATCTGGCCTGGGCGTCGCTGCGCTCACGTGCTTTGCCACGACCCTATCCATGCTCACGGGAAAGACGCTCGGCTTTTGGATTACTGTTACCTATGTCGTCTACATCGCGGCGCAATTGGCCATCTTGCGACGCGAATTTCAGCCGCGTATTTTACTCGAGCTTTGTTTCTCAACACTGATTGGCGGCTTCACCGATTACTTTATGGCGATCAATCCGCTGCACCCCACGGCGCTCCCCGCACAGGTTGCGACCATGCTGCTCTCCCTCACCGTTACCGCAGTTGGCGTAAGTCTTGTCGTCAACATGAGCGTTGTCCCCAACGCACCCGACGGCTTGGTGCAGGTCATTGCGGAAAAGCTCAAGCGCCGTTTTGGAGACGTAAAGGTCATGTTCGATTGCTCGCATGTCGCCGCCTCGCTCACGCTGTCGCTGGTATGCATGCACAACTTAGGCGGCTTTGGCGTAACCACCGCCATCTCGGCACTGTTCTTGGGCCACATCATCAACTTCGCCAACAAGCTGTTTGCCCAGCGATTCGTCCGCATGGCGTTTGGCGCCAAATAGCGAACAGCCGCGGAGCAAACGAGGCTCGAGTGCCCGGCATATCGATGTCGCAAATAACGACGCACGCGCTATACGGACGATGAGGAATAGCCCGTCGCAAACCCCGCAAGCGGAGCTATATGTTGCTATAACTTGACATAAATTGGTCCATTGCCAGCCGGCATGCAAAAGGCCCCAAGCCATTCGCGGCTTGGGGCCTGCCTGGTAACACAGGTCTTTCGGACTACGCTCGCTCGTATTTCGTGGCGCGGCCTGTCCCCTGTTTCATGATCGCGTTTCGGCTGAGCAGAGATTCGAGCGCGGACAGCGTTCGCGCACGGCTCAGCCCCGTCTGTTTCTCAATCTCACTTCGCGACATAATTCGTCCGCCCGACAAGGCCTTAAGAACCTGAGCCTCTTCTCCAGACCCTTCAAAGGCATCGGTAACGGGCAACGCGACAGCTACCACGCCGCCACGAATATCAAAGACCGGCTGATTAATCGAATCGCGATAGGCACGCCTAATGCGCGCAATTCCCGTTCCAAACTTCTCGATATAGTCCAACTTTAAGAAGACCTCGGCAACGATGGGATTTCTGAGCACGGATATCTGTCCATACAGGTATTGCTCCGTCGTCAAGCCAGCGGGCAACGACCCGGGTGAAGTCACAACGACGCGATCATCATACAGAGCAACCTGAACATTCGCTTGCACGTCCCACGTCCGATGCACTAGAGCGTTTGCAACTGCCTCGCGGAATGCCTCGAGGGGAATCCGGTCGGTCTGAACACGCTCGACACCTTCGATGCGCTCATAACGATAGTAGCGCGCGAACATGGCAACTGCTCTATCAACCTGCTCAATTGCAGACAGGCCCGTCGTCGTCTCACGATCTAAAAGCACGTCCTCGGTGTCGCCAAAACGAACGCAGTCGATGCCCGGAAATTCGTTGTTATCCGCCAATATCGCCGCGGCATTGGTATAGCCATCCTTGCCGAGCAGGCGAAGCGTTCGCATGATATCCGACGTGAGCTCAGAAATGCCTAGATGCTCGATGCACTTGTGTTCGAGCGTATGAAAACTCAGGTCCTGGCGAGCCGAGGTGAGCGCATCGAACGTCAGATTGCTGCCTTCGAGCGTCAGCCTGCCGTACTCAAAACGGTCGACCTCTACCGTCGCCGAATCATTTCGCCTGTAGGCCTTCCCCTTGCTTCGATAGGGCTTGTCCTGCCCCTCGTAAACCGTAAGCGTTACAGTTCCGCGGTTCTCGTCGAGCTCGAGCGTGTAACGAGGCGCAGGATCCAGACTGTCATTAATCATGTTCTCGATGCGCAGACACTCCGCAACCGGGTCAGAAAGACCGACTGCAACACCACCGTCGTCAACGCCAAACTCTATCTTGCCCGTCCCGTAGTTTGCATAGGCGCTCACCGTTTTAAGAAACGTCGGCGTTACGCTTTCCTTGTATTCGACGGTAGGACTCTCTCTGACAACCATACGTACGGTCCCTCTCCTTTTCATGCTCATCTGAACCGTATTATAAGACGAAAAACATTTGCGTACGGCTTAGAACCAGACGCAAACTGTTTTCGTCTTATTTGCGTACGGAAACTAGATACAAATTTCACGTTCATACGACTATTTACCAAACGCATAGTGTTTTCGTCCGGCAATGCGTCCGTAATCCAAACAAAAAGGCCCCGAGCTCGTGTTGAACTCGGGACCTCTTGCGCCGCGCATCTATGAGAGGAGAAATGCGATGCGCACGGGCGCTACTCCATGTAGCAGATATCGCGACGAGCGGCTACAACCGTTCACCTTTTAAAAGTGAACGTTCACCTGATTCTAGGAAAACCTGACTTTTAATTCCTCCGCTTCTCCTATACTGAACTTGTAATAGAAGCAAGACTTATATAGATGAACGTTTCTTTTGGAAGGATTGTAATGTCTAACCTTATGGACAGCTTCCGCCTGGACGGCAAGGTCGCGCTCGTGACCGGCGCCACCTATGGCATCGGCATGGCCATGGCCGAGGCACTCGGCGAAGCCGGCGCCAGGATCGCCTTTAACGCCCGTCACGCCGACAAGGTCGCCGAGGCCGAGAAGCACTACCGCGAGCTGGGCTTTGATGCTCACGGCTATGTTGCCGACGTCACCGACGAGGCCGTCGTCGCCGAGCTCATCGCCAAGATCGAGGCCGATTTTGGCACCACGCCCGACATTCTGGTCAACAACGCCGGCGTCATCCAGCGCACCCCGATGCTCGACATGAGCGCCGAGGACTTCCGTCGCGTCGTCGACATCGACCTCAATGCCCCGTTCATCGTGTCCAAGGCCTGCCTGCCGGGCATGATCGCCAAGGGTCACGGCAAGATCATCAATATCTGCTCCATGATGAGCGAGCTGGGCCGCGAGACCATCGCCGGCTATGCCGCCGCCAAGGGCGGACTCAAGATGCTCACCAAGAACATCTGCTCCGAGTTTGGCGAGGCCAATATCCAGTGCAACGGCATTGGGCCCGGCTACATCGCCACGCCGCAGACCGCACCGCTGCGCGAGACGCAGCCCGACGGCAGCCGCCACCCGTTTGACCAGTTCATCATTGCCAAGACGCCGGCCGCCCGTTGGGGCACGCCCGAGGACCTGAAGGGCCCCGCCGTGTTCCTGGCTTCCGACGCATCGAACTTCGTCAACGGGCACATTCTGTACGTGGACGGCGGCATCCTCGCCTACATCGGCAAACAGCCGCAATAGGCTGCGGCCGCGCGGAGCACGGCACCTTGGCGCTCAAACCGTCGCTCGCGTACCGAAGTACGCTTCGCTCCTCTTTCACGCCAATCTGCCGCACTCCGCGCGCCCTCGCCACCGTCACGCACCAGCCAACACAGGCGCTTCGGTTTGTGCGGAACTCGCGACAGACTTAACTGCCGACCGCCCGCATAGCTCATCGCGGGTTGGCTTTGCCGCCGCCCGCGCACAGAAACAAAAAACTGGAAGATTTAGTTGAAAGGTTAACTCAAATGAAGATCGCTCTAATCAACGAGAATTCTCAGAACTCCAAGAACCCCATGATCGAGGCTGCCCTTAAGAAGGTTGTCGAGCCCATGGGCCACACCGTCTTTAACTATGGCATGTATGCCGACGCCGACTCCAAGCCCCTCACCTACGTGCAGAACGGCATTCTTGCCGCCGTGCTGCTCAACTCCGGCGCTGCCGACTACGTCGTGACCGGTTGCGGCACCGGCGAGGGCGCCATGCTCGCCTGCAACTCCTTCCCCGGCGTGCTGTGCGGCCATGTTGCCGACCCGCTGGATGCCTACACCTTTGCCCAGGTCAACGATGGCAACGCCGTCGCCATGCCCTTCGCCCTCAAGAACGGCTGGGGCCAGGAGCTCAACCTCGAGTACACCTTCGAGAAGCTCTTTGGCTTTGGCTCGGGCAACGGCTACCCCGCCGAGCGCGTTGAGCCCGAGCAGCGCAACAAGAAGATCCTCGACGGCGTGCGCGCTGTGACCATGCGTCCGCTCGTCGACGTCCTGGGCGAGATCGATCAGGATCTGGTGAAGGGCGCCCTCGCTGGTGAGCACTTCCAGGAGTACTTCTTTGCCAACGCCACCGACGAGGCCATCATCGCCAAGGTCAAGGAGATCTTGGGCCTGTAATAAGGCCCACGGGGCGCACCGACCCCCAACAAACCGCCAAGCAAAAGGCGCCGCGACAATCCATGTGTCGCGGCGCCTTTTTTGATTGGCTATCGCTTGAGCCACCGCAAGGCGGCCGCTCCCCTATTTGCCAAGAGCCTACAGCTCGCAGGCGACCTTGTAGCCGTCGCCGATGGCGTCGCGGATGTTGCCGCACTTCTGGGCATCGCCCAGCACGTGGGTGGCAACGCCGGCAACGGCAAGGTCATCGGCCAGCTTGGTGTTGGGGCGGTAACCCATGGCAAGCACCAGCGTGTCGGCGTCGGCGATGGTGTGGACCTCGCCGTCCTTTTCGTAACTGATGGCGTCCTCGGTAATCTCAGTCACCTTGGCCTCGGTCAGCACGTGAACGCCCTTGGAGAGCATGCGCGTGATGAGCACCGCGCGACCGGCGCCACCCTCGTTGGCGGCAAGCGTCTTGGTCATCTCGATGACGGTGACATCGCGGTTGGCCGGCGACAGATCGTTGACCAACGGGGCCAGGTAATCGGCCGTCTCGCAGCCGACGGTGCCGCCGCCCACAATGACGATCTTCTTGCCCGGGAAAGCCTTGCCGCCCAGCAGGTCATCAGCCGTCATGACCTGCTTAAAGCCCTGCATAAAGGCCGGGGCGATGGGTTCGGCGCCATAGGCCAGGACAACCTCGTAACCCGCGTAGTCGCGCTGAATGTCCTCGGCCGAAAGCTCGGTACCAAAGACGCACTTCACGCCCGCCTCAGCAAGACGGCGATACTGGTACTTGATCACGCGCGTGAGCTCCTGCTTTGCCGGCGGAACGGCCGCAATGCGCATCTCGCCGCCCGGCTCGTCCTGCTTATCCACGAGCACCACGTTATGGCCGCGCTTGGCGGCAATGTAGGCTGCCTCCATGCCCGCGGGACCGGCACCCACAACGAGCACGTTCTTTGCCTCGGCGGCAGGCTCGTAGCCAGCCTCGTCACGCTCCACGTCCGGGTTGACGGTGCAGGAGATGCGCTTGCCGAACATGATGCCGTTCAGGCAGCGCAGGCAACCGATGCAGGGGCGGATGTCGTCGGCGTTGCCGGCAGCAGCCTTGTTGCAGAACTCGGCATCGCACAGATTGGCGCGGCCCATCATGCAAATGTCGGCAGCGCCGTCCTCGATCAGCTCCTCGGCGATCCATGCCTCGTTAATGCGGCCGACGGTGGCGACGGGAATGTTGACGTGCTTTTTGATCTCGCGCGAGCAGGCGGCGTGCGAGGCCTGCTGCGTACCGGCGGCGGGAATGGCGGAGCCGCGCTTGATGGTAGTGCCGCCCGACACGTGGATCATGTCGACGCCGGCCTTCTCCAAGCGACGCGAGACATAGATCATGTCGTTGAGGGTCAGGCCGCCATCGGTGTACTCGTCGCCCGAGATACGGACGTCGATGATAAAGTCCTTGCCGCAGCGCTCGCGAATCTCGGCGATGACCTCGAGCAGGAAGCGCATGCGGGCGTCGAGCGAGCCGCCGTACTCGTCGGTGCGCTTGTTATAGAGCGGGGTCAAAAAGCCGCCGAGCATGCCGTGGGCGTGTGCCGCATGGACCTCGACGCCGTCGACACCGGCCTTCTGCATGCGCACAGCAGCGTCACCAAACTGATGTGTGAGCTCGTGGATCTCATCGACCGTGATGGGGCGCGGCGCCTCGCGGGCATAGGACGGGCCCACAAAGGACGGAGCGATCAGGCGCGGCGTGCCCGGAATGTTAAAGGCCATGTAGGCGGGGTGGAAGAGCTGCGGCATGATCTTGCAGCCATACTCGTGGACGGCCGCGGCGAGCTTTTCCCAGCCAGGGATAAACGTGTCGTCGTAGCAGCACATGTCACCCGGTAGATAGGTATAGGTGGGCTCGACCGTCACGACCTCGGTGATGATCAGGCCAACGCCGCCCTTGGCACGGGCACGGTAATGATCGACCAAGTCGTCGGTCACATAGCCATGATCGGCCAGGTTCGTGGACACCGGCGGCATAAAGACGCGGTTCTTGACCTCGGTCGTACCGACCTTGATCGGGCTAAAGAGCATCGGGTAGGCGGAAGACTCCATACAGGGTTCCTTTCGTTTGAGCCGCTCGGCGGCAGTTGCTAACGTACTTATCGTATCAGCAACTGCGCTGCACCCGACCGTACACGCTCCCCCGGCTTTTACTCAGCCCACAAAAAGTTGCGGTGGAATACGGAGTAAATAAGGCCTTTGACAGCCAAAACAGTCCGTATTCCACCGCAACTGATGGGCGGGGTGGGTTAGAGGCCCAGATAGCTGGTCATGCCTTCGACGGCGAGCTTGGCGCCGGCTACGGCATGGACCACGGTGAGCGGGCCGTTGACCACGTCACCGGCGGCAAAGACGCCAGGCACGGTGGTCATGCCGCACTCATCGACCGAAAGAAGACCGCGATGGTCGGTCTCCAGACCGCCCGTCGTAAGCACCAGCTTGTCCTTAGGCACTTGCGAGGCCGCAATCACAACCGTGTCGGCGGGCACATGGTCAAGTTCTTCCTCGTAGCCCACCACGTTGTCGTCCTCGTCAAAGATAGCCGTCTCGAACACCGGACCGTTATCGTCGATGGCGCAAATCGCCTTGCCGCGCACGATCTCGGCACCGTCAAGCTCGGTCAGCTCGACCTCGTCATCGATGGCCGAGATATGGCGCGATCGGGCATACACGGTAACCTTGCGAGCGCCCGAGCGCAGAGCCGTACGGGCAACATCCATGGCCACGTTGCCGGCGCCGATAACCGCCACGTTCTGACCGATCGCCACGCTCGTGGGATCGACTAGGTAATCGATACCAAACAGTACGTTGCCACGCGACTCGCCGGGAATACCCAGCTTGCGGGCGCGCCAGGTACCGGTACCGACAAAGACCGCATCGTAGCCGTCGCGCAACAGGTCGTCGATATGCAGCGCGCCGCCAATGGTGGTCGAGGGACGGACGCGTACGCCAAGCGAGCACATCACGTGACGGTACTTTTGCACGAGAGCACGGGGCAGGCGAAACTCGGGGATGCCGTACTCCAGCACGCCGCCGATCTCGGGGCGTTGCTCAAACACCGTGACGGCACAGCCCAGCTGGGCCATCTTAATGGCCACGGTAATGCCGGCAGGACCGGAACCGACCACGGCAACCTGCTTGCCGCACGACGGCGCGGGCTTCCACTCCTTACGGTCCAAATATGCAGTCGAGATTTAGTTCTCGATACTCGAAAAATGCACCGGTGCGCCCTTGCGGCCCTGAATGCACGCGCCCTCGCACTGGCCCGAATGGTTGCAGATCATGGAGCAGACCGCGCTCATGGGGTTGTTCTGGAACAGCAGCTCACCTGCCTCTTCCAGACGACGCTGCTTGAACAAGTCAATGACCTGCGGAATAGGCGTCTGCACCGGGCAGCCTTTAAGCTGGCAGAACGCCTTTTTGCAACCTAGGCAGCGGTTCGCTTCCTCAACAATATGAATAGCCATCGGTTCCTCTCCTGGACCTCTACGACAATCTCTTTCGCCAACCTGCTTCGTTACAGAATCACGTGCTCGCACATCACGCTGCGGCCCATGCGCAGCAACTCGTCGCGCGAACGCTCGACCGTGGACGGTGTGCTGTTCTCGATAACGGTCATAATGCCCGGTCGCGCGGCGGCTGCCCAGGCGGCAATGGCCTCAAAATCAAAGTTTCCGCACGTACAGGCGCCGTGGCATACCAAACGAGAGCCCGAGCCATCGCACCAGCCATCCTGGTCCTCGTTGTCTACAATCTCGTAGTCCTTGGCATGCAGCACGCGAATCTTGCTGCCGCACAAATGCAGCATGCGCGACACCTGCTCGGAAGCCTCACCGACGATCGCGGGGTGCAGCAGCGACACCGGATCGTAGATCACGCCGAGTGCGGTGCTCGAAACGCGTTCCAGAACCTCGCGGCAACGCTCGGGCGTGTTGACGATCTCGTTCCAGCCGGGCTCAATCAGAAGCTCGCCGCCCTCCTTTTCGGCCATCGAGCACACGCGTGCGAGTCCTTTGCAAAACGCATCGAGCGCAGCGGCCGAAAAACGGTCATCGGCCATCTTGTTCTGCGCGTTGGGGCGCCCCGTCTCGGTCCCCACCGGACAGCCCCCAAGCCAGCGCGCGAACCTCAGGCACGCCTCGTACTCGGCATAGGTATCCACCAGCTGATTCTGATCGGGCGTTGCCAGGTTTTTATAGCAGCCGAGCACCGCCACCTGCACGCCGTTGGTGTCGAGCACCTCGCGCAGATGGTCGGCGAGTTCGTTCGTAAGGCCGGAACGGTTAATGCCAAAGGACTTGTAGAGTACTTTGCTCGGCAGCTGGATGCACGAGAAACCCAGTTTGCCTGCCATGCGAATGCGCTCCTCCACCGTGCCCTCGGGCAGGTCGTGCAGGCGCACACCGACGCTCAGCGCGCCTTTCGACTGCGCCATGCCTAGGCCTCCTTGCACGCATTGATGCCCGGCGTGTAGCCGCCAAACGGGTCGTCGATGGAGCAGACGCCCGAGGGGGCGAGCGGATCGCGCTTACCGGCCAACTTGTCATGATGCATGGTCTCGATATAGGCGAGCACCAGCGGCGCCACGCCCTTCGCGTCGTTTTTGACGACGGGCTCACTCATGTAGTAGCCAAACGTGCCCTCGCGGTGCGCGGTGTTGCCAAGGCCCGCCACCAGACAGATATTGTCAAGCGCCAACTGTCCATCGCGCTCGGACAGGCACGTGTCGCAGATGCCGTCAAACGCACGGCGGCCGTACTGGTAGTAGCGCTCGCCCAGCACGCCCAGGCGCACGCCCTTCATGATGGCGTTGGCGAAGATGGCGCTGCCCGACTCCTCCAGATAGTTGGGGGCGATATTGGGCAGGTTGATGACCTGGTGCCACATGCCGGTCTGCTCGTCCTGATACGGCAGCATGGCGTCGATCAGATCGTGGAACATCTTGCGAATCTCGTCCTTCTCGGCCGACATCGAAGGCGGCATGAGCTCCCAGGTGTCGATAAGTGCCATGGCAAACCAGCCCTCGGCGCGCAGCCAGAAGTTAGCCGAAAGACCGGTGACCGGATCGCACCAGAACTGCTTGCGGCTCGCGTCGTAGGCGTGATAGTACAGGCCGTTGAGGGGGTTGCGCATCAGGTCGCGCACGACCTGGAACATATGGAAGCTATCCGAGCAGGCGCGACGGTTGTGGAAGCTCAGCTCGTACTGCATGTAGAACGGCTGCGCCATGTACATGCCATCGAGCCAAATCTGGTTGGGATAGACGGCCTTGTGCCAAAACACGCCCTCTTTGGTGCGCGGCTGGGTCTCGAGCTGACGGTAGATGGTATCCATTGCGGCGCGGTACTTGGGCTTGCCCACTAGGTCATAGAGCTTGTAGAGGGTTTTGCCCGCATTAACGTTGTCGAGGTTGTACTCTTGGGGATCGTAATGCTTGATGGTGCCATCGTCCTGGACAAAAAAGTCGATGTAATCGTCGGCGAAGGTCAGATAGCGCTGCTCGCCCGTGATCTCGTACAGCTCGATGAGCGCCTTGATCATGCAGCCATCAATGTAATTCCAGGTATTTTCCTTGCCGGCACGGAGCTTTTCGATGTTCCAAGCCGGCGCCTGCGGCGTAGAGGTCTCGATCAACTGCTCGATATAACGGTCCAGAATCTGATTGCAACCCATTGCTGTCCCCTCTGACGTTATTGATGGGTGAACGTTTACCCTAGTGTAACGCGAACGGGGATTATAGGGTGAACGTTAACTCTATAATCCCCGTAAACGGCATCCTTTTAGCGGCAAACGGCGGCGAGGCCCGCGGCAATGCGATGCGCCAGGCGCTCATAGCCGGCAGGGCTGTAATGCAGACCGTCCGGCATGTAGAGCTCGCGGTGCTCCGGCAAAAACGGGCTGATGCCGCTTTGCGCATACAGGTCAATCACCGGCACCGAGTAGCGATCGCAGACCTCCAGCATCGCTCGCACATAGGCGTCTTGTGTCAGGCCCAGATGGTTCGTCTCGTTGCTTGCCGGAATATCCTTTGGCTCTGTTAGACCAAGGTTGACATAAAAACGATGTCACCGCGAGGCGGT